>NZ_CP080437.1:2400000-3000000 GCF_021216655.1 Clavibacter michiganensis | reverse complement strand
GCGGACGCCTCCTGCAGCTTGGCCTCGGCGTCGGCGGCGAGGACGGCGAGCGCCTCCTTCGCGACGGACGCCTGCTTGCCGAGCGACGCGGCCGTGCGGGCCGAGGTGACGGCGGCGGTGAACGCGGTGTCCTGCCGGTCGGCGAGCTTGGTGGCCGTGCCCATGCGGGCGAGGAGGGCGTCCGCGTCCTCGCCGCCGCTCGTGAAGAGGCGCAGGGAGACGTCGCCGCCTCCGCCGCTGCGGGCGAGCTGCGCGACGAGCTGGCCGACCTGGCGCTTCGCCTCGTCCGCGTCGGCCTGCGCCCTCTCCGCCTTGGACTCGAGGGCCTGGAGCTCGCCGGTGGCCTCGTCGAGCGCATCCACCGCGGCGGCGTGCTCGTCGGCGCGCTGGAGGGCGAGGGCCGTGGCGGCCTCGACCTCGGCGGAGAGGCCGGAGATGAGGGAGGTGATGCGCGTGACCTGGTCGGCGGTGGCCTGCTCGCTCGAGCGCGCGGCCTGCACCTCGGACCAGGTGGGGTATTCCTCCGCGGCCTGCGCGGACGGGACGCCGAGGCCGAGCAGGAGGGCGCATGCGGCCAGCACGGCGGCCAGTCGCAGGCGCGGCGCGGTCGCGTTCCGCGGGCGTCCGGGGACGGGGCGGGAGGTGCGTGCGGTGCGGGAGATGGCGGGCCTCGTCGAGGTCGGTGGAGCGCGGATCTTTCGACGGTAGCCGAAATGCAGTCGAACATCACCATTCCCTTCTATTTCTGCGGGTGAGGAGATCCACTGGGCGATGACGGACCGGCGCGGAGGCGACCCTAGGATCGGGCGGCAGGACGACCGGCGTCCGGTCGGGAGCGCGCATGACGGCCATCGAGGTGCCCGGCGGCCGGGCGCAGGCGCGCGGAGCCGGGATCGCCACCGCCGTCGTCGGGTTCGCCGGCACGTCGGCCGTCGTGCTCACCGGCCTCACCGCGGTGGGGGCGTCGCCGTCCCAGGCCGCGTCCGGGCTGCTCGCGCTGTGCGTCACGCAGGGGCTCGGCACCGTGCTCCTCGCGCACCGCTTCCGCCGTCCGATCACGCTCTCCTGGTCGACGCCCGGGGCGGCGCTGCTCATCGGATCCGGCGCGGTCGAGGGCGGGTGGGCCGCCGCGGTGGGGGCGTTCCTCGTCTGCGGGATCCTCGTGCTCGCCACCGCGCTCTGGCCGCTGCTCGGCCGGCTCGTGCGCCTGATCCCGCCGAGCGTGGCCGCCGCGATGCTCGCGGGCGTGCTCCTCCCCCTCTGCGTCGCGACCGTGACGGCGGCGGTCGCCTCCCCTCTCGTCGTGCTGCCCGTGGTCCTCGCCTGGCTCGTCGCCGCCCGCCTCGCTCCGCGCTGGGCGGCCCCGACCGCGTTGGCCGCCGCGCTCGTGGTGGTCGGGATCTCGCTCGCGGTCGCGGGGCCCGCACCCGGGGCGTCGCTCGACCTCGCCCACCTCGTGCCGCGGATCGAGCTGACGGCGCCCGTCTTCACGGTGGCGGCGGCGGTCGCGCTCGGGATCCCCCTCTTCGTCGTGACGATGGCCTCGCAGAACCTGCCGGGTGTCGCTGTGCTCGCGAGCTTCGGCTACGAGACGCCGTGGCGCGCGGCGATGACGACGACCGCGGCGGCCACGCTCGTGAGCGCGCCGTTCGGCGGGCACGCCGTGAACCTCGCCGCCCTGTCGGCCGCGCTCTCCGCCGCGCCCTCCGCGCATCCGGATCCGGACGAGCGGTGGCGCGCCGCCAGCGCGGCGGGGTGGACCAACCTCGTGCTCGGGCTGGCGTCGGCGGCGCTCGCGGCCGTGATCGTCGCGGGTCCGGCGGGCGTGGTCGCGGCGGCCGCCGGGCTCGCGCTCGCGCCGTCGCTCGCGTCGAGCCTGGCGTCCGCCATGCGGGAGCCGGGGGCGCACCTGCCCGCGATCGCGACGTTCGTGGTGGCGGCGTCCGGCATCACGGTCGGCGGGCTCGGCGCCGCGTTCTGCGCGCTCGTGGCCGGCGTCCTGGTGCACCTCGCGCTCCGGAGGCGCGCGACCCGGAGTGACAGACTCGATCGACACGAGGAGCGCGACGCCGCATGAGCCACGACACCACCCCCGCATCACCCGGAGCCGACGCCGCCGTCGCGCCCCGCGACCCCGAGCTGCAGAGCACGACCTGGACGCTGGTGCTCGCCCTGAGCGCCGAGCAGGTCTCGGGCGACGGCACGAGGTCCGCCCGCCTGGCCGAGGCGCAGGCGGCGTTCGAGCGCCTGCTGCCCGCCGACCACGTCGTCGTCCGCTGGACGCGCGAGGTCGGCCGCATGATGACCGAGGAGGCGCGCCTCTGGACCCGGTGGGAGCTGTTCACGCCGACGGTCGCGACGCCGCTGAAGCTGTGGTCGGAGGGCTACGTCGACGAGACGTGGTTCGCCGAGCGGCTGGAGGACGACCCGTTCGTCCCCGTCGTGATGAAGGCGCCCGCCGACGTCGCCGAGGACGGGGCCGTGTCGTGAAGGTCCTCGTCACCGGATCCCGCGGCAAGGTCGGCCGCGCCGCCGTCGAGGCGCTCGTCGCCGCCGGCCACGATGTCACGGGCGTCGACCTCGTCCGTCCCGTCTTCGACGCCGGCGTCGTGGTGCCCGGCCGCTACGTGATGGCCGACCTCACCGACGCCGGATCCGCCTTCGCGCTCGTCGCCGGCATGGACGCGGTCGTGCACGTCGCCGCGATCCCGCAGCCCACCGGCAACCCCGCGCACGTCGTGCTGCAGACCAACCTCATGTCGACCTTCCACATGATCGAGGCAGCCGTGCGCTTCGGCGTCCCGCGCTTCGTGAACATCTCGAGCGAGAGCATCGTCGGCAACTTCTTCCCGGAGCGGCCCTTCCTCCCGGACTACGCGCCCGTCGACGAGGAGCACCCGCTCCGCCCGCAGGATCCGTACGCCCTCTCCAAGGCCTTCGGCGAGCAGCTGATGGACGCGGCCGTGCGCCGCTCCGACATCCGCGTGATCTCGCTGCGCCCGAGCACCGTGCACAACGACGACAACTACGCGTCGAACCTCGGCGAGCAGGTGCGGGACGCCTCGGTGCTCACGGCGAACCTCTGGAGCTACATCGACGCGGACGACCTGGCCGACGCGATCGTGCTCTCGGTCGCCTCCGACCTGCCCGGCCACGAGGTCTTCTACATCGCGGCCGCCGACAACGCGGGCGGGCACGACTTCGCCGCGGAGCTCAGGCGACACTACGGCGACGCCATCGAGCTGCGCGCGATCGAGCGCGTGGACTCCTCGGGCATCTCGACCGCGAAGGCCCGCCGCCTCCTCGGCTGGGAGCCGAAGCGCAGCTGGCGCGACCATCTCGACGCCGACGGGAACGCGCTGCCCCGCTAGGCGGATCCGCCTCCCGCTGAGCGACGGACCCGCGGTCGGCCGTTCGGGGGCGTGCGCCTCCGGACGGCCGGTCGCTAGCCTCCGGGGATGCCCGCCTACGTCCGCCCCGCCATCGACGCGCCGCCCGCGATCGCCGACGACGGCGTCCCGTACGGATCGCGTCGGGACGCCACCGGCACCCCGGCCGAGGACGCCTACACTCGCGTGTCGCGCCTCGAGCGGTTCGCGCCGCTGCACGCGGTGGCCGTCCGCTCCGTCCGGCTCGCGCCGCGGGACGTGAACGGCCGGACGCTCACGCTGGAGTACACGGCGTTCCCCGGCGTGCTGCTGCACAGCGGCGGGCGCATCGCCGAGGCGTTCCCGCAGTGCGGCTGCGACGCGTGCGACGACCGGTGGGAGGACGTGGCCGACTCCCTGGAGGAGGCGGTCCTCCTCGCCGCGGGCCAGCTGCCGCCGCCGCGCGAGCCTTTCGGCGATCTCGTCCGCTGATCCGCCGCGCGGCCGCCGCGCCCCCGGCCCGGCCGCCGCGCCCCCGCGTCGGTACGCTCGCGAGGTGACCAGCCCCGGGGACCCCGCCGACCCCGCGGGCGCGCACCCGGGATCCGGTACCGGCAGCACCCCGGCCGGCGTCGAGGCCGCGGTCGTCGACGCGACGGGATCCGCTGAGGCCGCCGCGCCGGGCGCCCGCGCCACCGCCGCGGGCGCCGCGCTCCAGGTCGGCACGATCGTGAGCGTCAGCCTCGGGTCGTCGCTCGCCGGGCTCGTGATCCCCGCGGTCGGCCCCGTCCTCGTCGTCGCCGCGCGACAGATCATGATGGCGGCGCTCGTGCTGCCCGTGGCCCGCCCCCGCATCCACCGCATGACGCGCGCGCAGCTCGTGCCCGCCGTGATGCTCGGCCTCGCGCTGTCGCTGATGAACCTCTCCTACTACGCGGCCGTCGACCGGCTGGGCCTCGGCATCGCCGCGACCATCGAGTTCCTCGGCCCGCTGTCGATCGCGCTGCTCGCGTCCCGCCGGCTGCTCGACGCGGCGTGCGCGCTCGTGGCGGCCGCGGGCGTCGTCGTGCTGACGGGACTCGAGGGCCGGATCGACCTGTTCGGCCTCGTCTGCGGCGCCACCGCGGCCGTCACCTGGGCCGGCTACATCGTCTTCACGCGGCGGGTCGCCGAGCGGCTGCCGGGCTTCCAGGGGATCGCGGTCGCCAGCATCGTGAGCCTGGTCGTGCTGGTGCCGTGGGCGCTCCTCACGCTCGACGTCGGCGCACTCGACGGGCGCATCCTCGGCCTGCTCGTGGCGATCGGCCTGCTGTCGTCCGCCGTGCCGTACTCGCTCGACACCGTGATCCTCCGCCGCATCACCCCGCGCCTGTTCGCCGTGCTCACGAGCCTCAGCCCGGTGGTCGCGGCGATCCTCGGCGTGATCGTGCTGGGCGAGACGCTGTCGCCCGTGCAGCTCGGCGCGATCGTGGTCGTGTGCGTCGCCGCGGGCGTGGCCATCGCGACGCGCGCGCCCACACCGGCGCCGCGCCGTTCCGAGGAGCGCTGAGGCGCTCGACCGATGGCTCAGGAGGCGCGGTGCCCCTCGTACACGCCGGCGCCCTCGAGGTACCAGACCTCGCCCGGGCTCGCCTGCCAGGTCAGCTTCGGGAGGAGGTACCCCTGTCGGCAGTTGTTGACGACGATCAGCTTCGCGCCGGAGCCGCTCCTCGTCCAGTGCTGCAGGGGGATGGCATTCCACCCGTGGGAGAGGGGGATGCAGTAGTCGGCCCCGTGGGAGAACGTCTGAACGCGCAGACCGTGCTTGCCCTCGATGAGGGGATTGACGTAGAGGTCGAAGCCATCCCAGTCGCCGCTGTGCGGCAAGGGCTCGGGCCGGGCCCCGGCGGGCTGGGCGACCCCGAAGCAGACGACGGCGATCACCGCGGCAGCGGCCGCCAGGGCGGCAGGACGGCGGCGCGCCGGGCGGGGGTACAGGCGTCCGGGCATGGGATGTCTCACTTCGGGTAGCGGGTCCGCGCGGCGGACGCGTCGATCGGGATCCGGACACGATATCGAGCCCGCCGACGCAGCCGACCGCTCCGTCCACAGCCCGGCGCGGCCTGTCCCGGAGACGCTCGCAGCCGCTCAGCTGCGCGTCATCGTGGCCGTGTCCGTGTCCGTCGCCACCGGGAGCATCCCTCGGGAGGCGCGCTCCACGGATCGCCCGTCGCACGGACGCCCACGGGGAGCGGCGGAGCTGGCGCTAGTGGCATTGGCCGGTCGGCCCACCGGCATGGACGACGCATCGGACGACGTCGCCGTCGATGTGCCAGTGCTCGCCGGGCTTGACCGAGAACACCGTGTTCGGGACGCTCGCTCCGGTGGAGCCGCCCTCGCATCCGGTCGCGCCGGAGAGCTCCGCGCCGGACCCGGCGGCGGTCGCGTGCTCGATCCCCACGGCGTTCCAGCCCTTCTGCAGCGGGACGCAGTAGATGTGCCCGTGCGCGTAGGTGCGCACCTGCACGGCCCGGACCGAGCCACCGCTGACGAACACGTCGACTCCGTCCCAGGCGCCCTCGTGGGGGGCGGAGTCGACCGTCGCGGAACCCGCCGGGACGAGCACCTCGGCGCTCGCGGAGGGCGGTGTGGCCGGGGCGAGCGCAGCGAGACCGGTGAGGGTCAGGCACGAGATCACGAGGAGTGGACGCCGCCCTCGCGAGCGACGTGCGACGGGAATGAGGGCAGACGCGATGGCGGACATGGCTCTCGACCTTCGATCAGGGGAGGGGCGGCCACGAGGGCCGGGTCGGGCAAGCATACGGACGAGTCACGTCCACCCTCCGACTCCGTCCCCAACGACGACGTCGCGACCGCGGTCGTTTCAGCGGCCGGCGAGCTCCGCGAGCACCTCGGCGAGCTGGCCGACGGCCCAGACGAGGTCCTCCTCCTCCACCACGATGGGCGGCGCGAGCCGGATCGTCGAGCCGTGCGTGTCCTTCGCGAGCACGCCGCGCTCGGCCAGCCGCTCGCAGACCGCGCGGCCCGTGGCGAGCGCCGGGTCGATGTCGATGCCGGCCCACAGCCCGCGGCCGCGCACCTCGAGGACGCCGTGGCCCACCAGATCCGCCAGCCGGGCGTGCAGCACGGCGCCGAGGCGACGCGCGCGCTCCTGCGGCTCGCCCGTCGCGAGCATGTCGACCACCGCGTGGCCCACGGCCGCGGCGAGCGGGTTGCCGCCGAACGTGGATCCGTGCTGCCCCGGCTGGATGACGCCGAGCACGTCCGCGTCCCCGACCACGGCGGACACGGGCACGATGCCGCCGCCGAGCGCCTTGCCGAGCAGGTAGAGGTCCGGCACGACGTCGGAGTTGTCGCACTCGAAGGTCGCGCCCGTGCGGCCGAGGCCGGACTGGATCTCGTCGGCGATCATCAGAACACGCTCGCGCGAGCAGATCCGCCGCACGTCGGCGAGGTACCCCTCGGGCGGCACGACGATGCCGGCCTCGCCCTGGATCGGCTCGACGAGCACCGCGACCGTGTCCGCGTCGATCGCGGCCTCGAGCGCCGAGGCGTCGCCGTACGGCACGGTGACGAAGCCGGGCGTGAACGGGCCGAAGTCGGCGCGCGCCTCCTCGTCGTCGCTGAAGCTCACGATGGTGGTGGTGCGGCCGTGGAAGTTGCCGGCCATCACGATGATCTTCGCCCGGCCCGCGGCCACGCCCTTCACGCGGTAGCCCCACGCGCGCGCCACCTTGATCCCGGACTCCACGGCCTCGGCGCCCGTGTTCATCGGCAGGACCATGTCCTTGCCCGCGAGCTCGGCGAGCGCCGTGACGAACGGGCCCAGCTTGTCGTTGTGGAACGCGCGGCTGGTGAGCGTGATCCGGCCGAGCTGCTCGGTCGCGACCCGCACGAGCTCCGGGTGCGAGTGCCCGAAGTTCACGGCCGAGTAGGCGGCGAGGCAGTCGAGCAGGCGGCGGCCGTCGAGGTCGGTGACCCACGCGCCCTGGCCGGACGCGACCACGACGGGCAGCGGGTGGTAGTTGTGCGCGGCGTGCGCCTCCTCGGCGTGGATCGCGAGTGCGCCGGCGTCGGATGCGGCGGGGCGGTCGATGGTGTCGGTCATGGTCGTGCCCTTCGTCTCGTCGGTCGCTGTCTCGTCGATCACTGGCGCAGCTCGAGCGTGCAGCACTTCACGCCGCCGCCGCCGAGCAGCAGCTCGGACAGGTCGACGCCGATGGGGTTGTAGCCGCGCTCCCGGAGCGACGCCTCGAAGCCGACCGCCTTCTCGGCGATGACGACGTTGACGCCGTCGCTGTAGGAGTTGAGGCCGAGGATCGAGGCGTCCTGCTCGCTCACCTCGACGGCGTCGGGGAAGCGGCGCTCGATCTCGTCGAGGCTGTCCGCGTCGAACGCGCTCGGGAGGTAGGCGATGTTGGTGTCGTCGAGCACGGCGATCGCGGTGTCCAGGTGGTAGAACGACGGGTTCACGAGGCGGAGGGTCACGACCTCGCGGTCGAAGATCCGGGCCACCTCGGCGTGGCTGGTGCTGTCGCTGCGGAAGCCGGTGCCCGCGAGGATCGTGTCGCCGACGAGGAGGATGTCGCCCTCGCCCTCGTTGACCTGCTCGGGCACGCGCACGTCGAAGCCCGCCTCGCGGAACCAGTCCATGTACGCAGGGCCCTCGGGCTGGCGCTCCGGGTGCTGGAACGCGGCGCCGTACGCGATGCCGTCGAGCGTGAAGCCGCCGTTGGCCGCGTAGACCATGTCGGGCAGGCCGGCGATCCCGTCGATGAGGTCCACCTGGAAGCCGAGGCCCACGTACGCGTCGTACAGGGTCTGCCACTGGCGGACCGCGAGGGACGTGTCGGTCGGGACGGCGGGATCCATCCACGGGTTGATCTTGTAGACCACGTCGAAGTGGTCGGGCCGGCACATGAGCACGCGCTTCGCGACCGGCGTGCGGCCGGCGGTCGTGTCCGCGGATCGGGAGAGGGTGGAGGGCATGGTGCTCCTGCTTCGTGCGGCGCGCCGGGTGGCGCGGTCGTGGAGGCGGACGATGTCCCAGAGCCCCGAGGGGACGCCTTCCGCACAGCCTGGCACGCGGATCACGCTCGTTCACCCGGTGGCCACGCGGATTCCGCGCGTGGGGGCCCGGTCCCACGCACGATCCCGCCGTAGGCTCGGAGCATGGACAACCTGGACCACCGGATCATCGACCTCCTCCGCCAGAACGGGCGGGCCGGCTACGGCGACATCGGCGGGACGGTGGGCCTCTCGGCCAGCGCGGTGAAGCGGCGGGTCGACCGGCTGGTGGCCGACGGCGTGATCCGCGGCTTCACCATCCAGGTCGACCCCGCGGTCGACGGACTCAGCACGGAGGCCTACGTGGAGCTGTTCTGCCGCGGGACGGTCGCGCCCGACGAGCTGCGCCGGATCCTCCAGGGCGTCCCCGAGGTCGTCGACGCGGGCACCGTCACGGGCGACGCGGACGCCATCGTGCGGATCCGCTCCCGCGACATCCCGAGCCTCGAGGACGCCCTCGAGAAGGTGCGCCTGGCTCCGAACGTCGACCACACGCGCAGCGCGATCGTGCTGTCCCGGCTGGTGAACCGGACGCTCGAGTAGGGACGGGCGCTAGGAGAACAGCGCCACCAGGATCACGACGTAGATGACCACGAAGAGCGCCGGGATCGCGTAGCGGGTCAGGTTCGTGAGGCCCTCGGCGGCGATGACCGTGCGGGCCGCGTGCGAGGTGGCGCCCGCGTCGCGGAGGTCGCGCGCGATGGCGATGGCCTGCGAGCTGACGGAGAACTGGACGACGGATCCGAGCGCGCCCGTGGCGAGCAGGATGAGCGCGGCCGCGAGGCGCGTGCCGAGGTCGGCGTCGGCGAGGCCCGTGCGGAGCAGGACCACCGTGGACGTGAGCAGGAAGATCGGGCCGAGCTGGCTCGTGATCATCTGCTTGCGGGCGCGCGACCACATCGTGATCAGCTCGAGCTCGGACATGCGGATCCTCCCGTCGGCGGCCGATGCGCCGCCCTCCCATCCTGCCCCGCCGCGGGCCCCGGCAGCGCCCGCCGCCGTGCATGTCGCGGCTGCCGTCGCTCCCCGGATCGATAGCCTCGACGGATGGATCCCGCGCCCGGCTACCGCATCGCCCCGGGCTCCGGCACCCCGCCCTACGAGCAGCTCCGCGCGGAGATCGCGCGCCGGGCGTCCGAGGGCGAGCTGCCGGTCGGCGCGCGGCTGCCGACCGTGCGCGCGCTCGCCGAGCAGACCGGCGTCGCCGTCAACACGGTGGCCCGCGCGTACAAGGAGCTCGAGGCCGACGGCGTGATCGAGACCCGCGGCCGCGCCGGGTCCTTCGTCGCCGCGCAGGACGACGTGCCCGCTCCGCTGCGGGCGGCGGCCGTCGCCTACGCGCAGCTCGCGGGACGGCTCGGCGTCGCCGACGGGGAGGCCCGCCGCCTGGTCGACGAGGCGCTCGCGGCCGGATGACGGATCCGTCGGGCGGGGCGGCGACGCCGGGTCGCGGCGAATCCACCTCCCGTTCACCCGGAGGCCCGACAGTGCACACGCCGCACGATCCGAACGGAGACCACATGCCCGAGTCCTCCCCGGAGGCGGCGACGCCGCACGACGACGCCCGGCCCGCGAGCGCTCCCGCCGGGTCCACCGGCACCGCCCAGGCCCACGCCGACGACGCCCAGCGCGTGCTCGATCGGGCGGACGCCGTCACTCCCCCGCGCACCCTGGTCGACGTGCTCCGCGCGACGGTCGCCGCGCACCCCGACGCGTCCGCCATCGAGGACGGCGACGGCGCGCTCAGCTACCGCGAGCTCATGGCGCGCGTGGTGCAGGTCGCCGCGTCGCTGCGGGACGCGGGCGTCGGCAAGGGCGACCGGGTCGGGATCCGCATGCCGTCGGGATCCCGCGACCTCTACGTCACCGTGCTCGGCGTGCTCGCGGCCGGCGCCGCCTACGTGCCGGTGGACGCCGACGACCCCGAGGAGCGCGCGCGGCTCGTGTTCGGCGAGGCGCGCGTGGCGGGTGTCGTGACCGGCACGGGCGAGTTCACGCCGCGGGCCGCGGGCACCGGGGCGGCCGGCGACGCCGAGGCCGCGGCGGCCGAGGCCCTCTGCATCCTCCCCGCCGCCGCCGCGCACGCCTCCACCTCCGCGCTGCCGCTCGTGGCGCCGCCCGCGCCCGAGGACGACGCGTGGGTCATCTTCACCTCCGGATCCACCGGCACCCCCAAGGGCGTCGCCGTCTCGCACCGCTCGGCCGCGGCCTTCGTCGACGCCGAGGCGCGCCTCTTCCTCCAGGAGGAGCCGATCGGGCCGGGCGACCGCGTGCTCGCGGGCCTCTCGGTCGCGTTCGACGCCAGCTGCGAGGAGATGTGGCTCGCGTGGCGCCACGGCGCGTGCCTCGTGCCGGCGCCGCGCAGCCTGGTCCGCAGCGGCATGGACCTCGGGCCGTGGCTCACGACGCACGGCGTCACGATCGTGTCCACCGTGCCGACGCTCGCGGCGCTGTGGCCCGCGGAGTCGCTCGAGAACGTGCGCCTGCTCATCTTCGGCGGCGAGGCCTGCCCGCCCGAGCTCGGCCAGCGGCTCGCCACCGACGGGCGCGAGGTCTGGAACACGTACGGCCCCACCGAGGCGACCGTCGTCGCGTGCGCCGCCCCGCTCGGCGGCCCCGGTCCCGTGCGCATCGGCCTGCCGCTCGACGGCTGGGACCTCGCGGTCGTCGATCCCGAGGGCGCGCGCGTCCCCGAGGGCGGCGTCGGCGAGCTGATCATCGGCGGGGTCGGGCTCGCGCGCTACCTGGATCCCGCCAAGGACGCCGAGAAGTACGCCCCCTTCCCCGCGCTCGGCTGGGACCGCGCCTACCGCTCGGGCGACCTCGTGCGCTTCGAGGCCGAGGGTCTCGTGTTCCAGGGCCGCGCCGACGACCAGGTGAAGGTCGGCGGGCGGCGCATCGAGCTGGGCGAGATCGAGGCGGCGCTGCAGGACCTCGACGACGTGCAGGGCGCGGCCGTCGCCGTGCAGACCACGGGCGCGGGCAACCAGGTGCTCGTCGGCTACCTCGTGCCCCGGGATCCCGCGGCCTTCTCCCGCGAGGACGCCGTGCAGCGCCTCCGCGTCGCGCTGCCGGCCGCGCTCGTGCCGCTCATCGGCGTGGTCGAGTCGCTGCCGACACGCACGTCCGGCAAGGTCGACAAGGCCGCGCTGCCCTGGCCTCTCCCGGGTGCCGCGGGCGACGACGGCGCCGACCTCGACGCCGAGCTGCGCCCGCTCGCCGAGATGTGGTCGGCCGCGCTCGGCACGCCCGTCGCGAGCGCCGACGCCAACTTCTTCGACCTGGGCGGCGGATCCCTGTCGGCGGCGCAGCTCGTGGCCCGGATCCGCACCGTCGACCCCGAGTTCACGGTCGCCGACGTCTACGCGCACCCGCGCCTCGGCGCGATGCAGGCCGCCATCGCGGGACGCGCGCCGCGGGCGGAGCGTAGCGGGCCGCGCGTCGACGTGAGGCCGACGCCGCGTCGCACCCAGTGGATCCAGACCCTGCTCGGCGCGCCGCTCCTCGCCCTGCAGAGCCTCCGCTGGCTCGCGCTGCTCCTCACCGCGAGCGCGCTGCTCCGCCCGCTCGGCGGCTTCGACGCGCTGCCGTCCGTGCCGCTCTGGCTGCTCGTCCCCGGCCTCCTCCTCTTCGCGACGCCGTTCGGCCGCATGGCGATCTCCGCGGTCGCCGCGCGCCTGCTCCTCCGCGGCCTCGAGCCGGGCGACCACCCGCGCGGCGGCCGCTGGCACCTGCGGATCTGGCTGGCGGAGCAGATCGCGCAGCAGATCGGCGCGGTCGGGCTCGCGGGCGCGCCGTGGATCACCTACTACGCGCGGGCGCTCGGCGCGCGCATCGCCGACGACGTCGACCTGCACACGCTGCCGCCCGTCACGGGCATGCTCCGCATCGGGCGCGGCGCCTCGGTCGAGCCCGAGGTCGACCTCTCCGGGTACTGGATCGACGGCGACACCGTGCGCGTCGGCGCAGTCCGCATCGGGGCGGGATCCACGGTCGGCACGCGCTCGACGCTGCTGCCGGGCACCCGCATCGGCAAGGGCGCGGAGATCGCGCCGGGCTCGGCCGTGTTCGGGCGCGTGCCGGCGGGCCAGCGCTGGGCCGGATCCCCCGCGGCGCGCGAGGGCAAGGCCCGCGTCTGGTGGCCCGACCACCGGCCGCCGCGCAACACGCGATGGGTCACGGCGTACGGCGCCGCCTCCGTCGCGACCGCCCTCGTGCCGGTGGTCGGCTTCGTCGCGGGCGGCGGGATCCTCGCGGCAGCCATCCGCGGATCCGCCGACCTCGGCGACGTGTGGTGGCGCGGCCTCGGCGCCCTCGTGCCCGCCGTGCTCATGACCGGCCTCGTGCTCGCGCTCCTCGTCGTCGGATCCGTGCGCCTCCTCGGCCTCGGCGTGACCGAGGGCATCCACGCCGTGCGCAGCCGCGTCGGGTGGCAGCTGTGGACCACCGAGCGCCTGCTCGACCTCGCGCGCACCGTGCTCTTCCCGCTCTACGCGGGCCTCTTCACGCCCGTGTGGCTGCGCCTCCTCGGCGCGCGCGTGGGCAAGGACGTGGAGGCGTCGACCGTGCTCCTCATCCCCGCCATGACCACCATCCGCGACGGCGCCTTCCTCGCCGACGACACGCTCGTGGCCGGCTACGAGCTCGGCGGCGGGTGGATGCGCGTCGCGCGCGCCGAGATCGGCCAGCGCGCGTTCCTCGGCAACTCCGGCATGGCGGGGCCCGGCCACAAGGTGCCGAAGGACGGCCTCGTGGCGGTGCTCTCGGCGGCGCCCACGAAGTCGAAGGCCGGGTCCTCGTGGCTCGGCTCCCCGCCCGTCCGGCTCCGGCGCACGGTCGCCGCCGCCGACGACTCGCGCACGTTCCGGCCGCCGACGCGGCTGCGCGTGGCGCGGATCCTCTGGGAGCTGCTGCGCGTCGTGCCCGTCTTCGTCACCTGCGCCCTCGGCCTCGCCGTCCTCGTGACGCTCGCCGCGCTCACCGAGGCCTGGGGTCCGTTCGTCGCGTTCCTGCTCGGCGGCGTCGTTCTGCTGGTCGCCGGCGCGGTGGCGGCGGGCATCTCGACGGCGGCCAAGTGGATCCTCATCGGCCGCATCCGCGCCGAGGAGCACCCGCTGTGGTCGTCGTTCGTGTGGCGCAGCGAGGTGTCGGACGTGTTCACCGAGATGGTCGCGGCGCCCTGGTTCGCGTCGTCGGCGGCGGGCACGCCCGCGCTCGTGTGGTGGCTGCGGAGCCTCGGGGCACGCATCGGATCCGGCGTCTGGTGCGACTCGCACTGGCTGCCCGAGGCCGACCTCGTGACCCTCGGCGACGCATCCACGATCAACCGCGGATGTGTCGTCCAGACGCATCTGTTCCATGATCGGATCATGAGCATGGACACCGTCACCCTCGACGCCGGTGCGACCCTCGGGCCGCACAGCGTCATCCTCCCCGCGGCGCGCATCGGCCCGCAGGCCACCGTGGGGCCCGCGAGCCTCGTGATGCGTGGGGAGCTCGTGCCCGAGGCGAGCCGCTGGAGCGGCAACCCGATCGGCCCGTGGCGCGAGGTGAAGACCGGCCGCTACCTGCCCGCTGACGCCGCGGCGGGATCCGCGAGCGCTGCCACGAACGCTCCGGCCGACGGCCACACCGACGCCGACGCCACCGCCGCGCACGCGACCGCCGGGCACCGGTGAGGGCCGCCGCAGGTCCGTCCTCCGGCGACGCGTACACCCCCGAGGTCGGATCCACGGCCTTCCAGGTGGAGCGCTACGACCTCGACCTCGACTACCGCGTGGCCCGCAACCGGCTCAAGGCGCGCGCCGTCATCACCGCGGTCGCGCGCGAGCCGCTCCCCCGCTTCGAGCTCGACCTCACGGGTCTGCGCGCGGGCGACGTGCGCGTCGACGGCCGCCGCGAGACCCGGCACGTGCAGCGCGGCGGACGGCTCGTCGTCACGCCCGCGGCGCCGATCCCCGCGGGCACGACGTTCACGGTCGACGTCGCCTACTCCGGCGAACCCGGCCCCCGCCGCACGGTCTGGGGCGACCTGGGCTGGGAGGAGCTCGGCGACGGCGTGCTGGTCGCGTCGCAGCCGAGCGGCGCGTCCACCTGGTTCCCCTGCAACGACCGGCCGGACGACCGGGCCGCGTTCCGGATCCGCATCGCGTGCGAGGTCGACTACACCGTGATCGCGAGCGGCCGGCTCGTCTCGCGCGTCGAGCGCTCGGGCCGCGCGACCTGGACGTACGAGCAGGACGCGCGCACCGCGCCCTACCTCGCGACCGTGCAGATCGGCCGGTACTCCGAGCGGCGCGTGCCCGCGGGATCCACCGAGGCGGTCTTCGCGTACCCGAAGCCGCGCGAGGCCCGCGTGCTGCAGGACCTCGCGCCCGTGCCCCGCATGATGGCGTTCTTCGAGACGCTGTTCGGGCCGTACCCGTTCGACGAGTACCGGGTCGTGGTCACGGACGACGAGCTGGAGATCCCGCTCGAGGCGCAGGCGATGGCCGTGCTCGGCTCGAACCACGCGGACGGCACGGGTGGATCCGAGCGGCTCGTCGCCCACGAGCTCGCGCACCAGTGGTTCGGCAACTCCGTGGGCCTCGCGTCGTGGCAGCACATCTGGCTCAACGAGGGCTTCGCCTGCTACGCCGAGTGGCTGTGGTCGGAGGAGTCCGGCGGGCCCACCGCGGACCAGCTCGCGCGGCAGCACCACGCGCGCCTCGACCGCTACGGCACGCAGCTGGGCATCGGGGATCCCGGGCCCGATTCGATGTTCGACGACGTCGTCTACAAGCGCGGCGCCCTCGCGGTGCACGCGCTGCGGCTGACGCTCGGCGACGCGGCGTGGCGGCAGCTGCTGCTGCGCTGGACGGATCCGGCGTGGACTGGGCCGCGCACCACGGCCGATCTCGTGGGCGCTGCCGGCGACGCGGGCGCGCTGCTGCGCGCGTGGCTCGCGGACGCGCCGCTGCCTTCGCTGCCGCGGGTGCGGCGGCGCTGAGGGGTCAGATGTCGGATCCAGGCCCGGCCGGGTCCTGGATCCGCGCATCGAGCTCGCCGAGACCGCGCCGCGCGATCGCGACGACGAGGTCGCTTCCGAGACTCACGTCGACCAGCCGGTAGCGCGCGGCCTCGCCCTCGATCCAGGCGGTCATCCCGGTCGCGTCGCCCTCGACGCGGACCAGCGACGGATCCACGAGCAGCCCGCGCCCGTCGGTCTTCAGCACCGCCTCGACCCGCACCCACTCGGCGAGCGTCGTCCCGGGCGGCGCCTCCCGGCCGCGCGGCTCGGCGTCGATGCCGATCGGGCCGTCGGGGCTGACCGCGACGACGACGAGGCCGCCCGCGTGCGCGACGCTCGCGTGCAGCCCGTCGAGCGCGCGGGATCCGCCGAGCACCGGGCGTCCGTGCGCGCCGCCGCATGTCGCGCAGCGCGCGCGGACCGTGACGTCGGCGGGATCCGCGCCCACGAGCTCCGCGGCGAGCGCCCGCAGCGCGACGCGGCCGGCGGCGGTGCGTGTCGCGCGGTCGGCGGTCTCGGGCCCCCGCACCACCGCGACGTGCACGACGGCGGGGGCGGGGATCACGTGTCGACCCTAGGCGGCGGTCAGACGGCCATGCGCGCGAGCGCCACGGCGGCCGCCATCAGGGCCACGGCGAGCAGCACCGCCGACGGAGCGATCCACCACCAGCCACGGCGAGCCCGCGTGCCCTCCACGACCGCGGCCACGGCGAGCAGGACGAGCCCCACCGCGACGCCGCCGCGCGCGGGGGACGTGGCGTCGTCGCCGGTCAGCGCCACGAGCCCGGATGTCAGGAGGGCGCCGGCGAGCAGCAGCCAGCCGAGCATGTGGACGGCGTGCGCGATCCGGCTCCGCAGGTCGCACGGTCGCAGCGGCTTCGCGCCGCGCCAGCCGTCGGGGGCGCGCAGTCCGTCCACGATGGCCATGACCTCGTCGAGCTCCGCGGGCCGCTCGCCCGCGGGCAGCGCGAGGAAGCGGCCGAGGCGGTCGTCTGGCACGCCGGACGACGCGATCAGGCGCGCCAGCAGCTCGCGCTCGCGCGGGGTGGTCCAGCCGGGCAGGGCGATCCCCCAGCGTCCGGCCTGGTCGGGCGCGCGCACCTCGCGGTACCAGGACGCGAGGAGCAGTCGCGCGACCGCGTCGCCCGGCTCCTTCCGCACGCGCGTCCGCAGCTCGACGATCGCGTCCCTCCGCCGGCCGCCGTCCCAGAGCGCGCGGGCGCGGTCGACGGTCTCGGAGCGCTGCATCCGCCCAGCGTCGCGGATCCCCGCGGGCCGCGAGCGGATCATCCCCCGTGCTGCACCAGCACCTCGTCCGTCTCCGACGCCGTCGCCTGCGCCGCCCACATCGCGCGCACGATGCCGCGGGCGGGCGGCTCCTGCTGCTCGAGCCGCCCGACCTCTGAGGCCGCGAGCACGCGGACCTCGATCGCGGTCGCCTAGATGACCGCCTCGCTCCAGTCGTCCGGGTTGCCGAAGCGGTGGGCCGTGATGCTGATCGCCTGCTCGCGCAGGAACGTGAGCATCTCGACGCGGCCGGCCGCGGTGATCTCGTCGGCGAAGACCGCGACGTCGGGCGTGCCGCGGAGCGCGTCGGACAGGGCGCGCGCCTCGACGAGCCGCGAGTCGCGCGCGGCTACGAGGCGCACGCGCTCGGTCGCGATCCCGTCCGCGGCGACGCGGGCGAGCCACGCCTCGTCCGTCTCGATGGTCACGTGCACGCTCGGCAGGTCCTCGAGCACCTGGCCGAGGCCGGCCGGGAGGATCCCCGGGACCGACACGTGCATCTCCGCGCGCGCCAGCCGCCCGGCCGCGAGCACGCGCAGCAGGTCGGCGAGCGCGCCCGACTCCGTGAGCCGCACCGTGACGGGCAGCGGGCGGTAGCGGAACAGGTTCCGCTCGACGCCGAGGCCGCTCGGGTCCTTCACCTGGCCGAACTCGTCGTGCCACGCGACCGCGTCGCTCAGCGCGGAGCGGCGGACGAGGTCGAAGTCCTCGTACCGGATGGCGGGCTGCGCCGACTCGATGAGCTCCGTGACCCGCGGCGACAGCCCGCGCAGGTGCAGCGAGCTCGAGTGCCGGCCCGCGTCGGCGACCCAGGATCCGAGGCCCATGAGGTAGTTCGGGCCGCCGGCCTTGGTGCCGGATCCGACCGAGGAGCGCTTCCAGCCGCCGAACGGCTGGCGCTGCACGATCGCGCCCGTGATCCCGCGGTTGACGTAGAGGTTGCCCGCCTCGACGGTCTCGAGCCACTGCTCGAGCTCGCGCGCGTCGAGGCTGTGCAGGCCCGCGGTGAGTCCGTAGGGGATCGCGTTCTGGAAGCGGATGGCCTCCTCGAGCGTGCGGGCGCGCATCACGCCGAGCACCGGTCCGAAGAACTCGGTGAGGTGGAAGTACGACCCGGGCTTCACGCCGTCGCGGACGCCGGGCGACCAGAGGCGGCCGGTCTCGTCCTTGGCCTCCGGCTCCACGAGCCACTTCTCGCCGACGCCGAGCTGCGTGAGCGCGTGCTTGAGCTTGCCGGCGGCCGGCTCGATGATCGGGCCCATCTGCGTGGTCGGGTCCGACGGGTAGCCCACGCGCAGCGACGACACGGCGTCGGTGAGCTGCGTGAGGAACCGGCGGGACTTCCCGACCGAGCCCACGAGGATCACGAGGCTCGCCGCCGAGCACTTCTGGCCGGCGTGGCCGAACGCGCTCTTCACGACGTCGGCGGCGGCCAGGTCGAGGTCGGCGCTCGGGGTCACGATGATGGCGTTCTTGCCGCTGGTCTCCGCGAGGAGCGGGAGGTCCGAGCGCCAGGAGCGGAAGACCTCGGCGGTCTCGTAGCCGCCCGTGAGGATCACGCGGTCGACCGCCTTGTGGGAGATGAGGTGCTCGCCGAACTCGGCCTCGCCCGCGTCGACGAGCGCGAGCAGCTCGCGCGGCACGCCCGCCTCGCGGAGCGCCTCGACCAGCACGGCACCGGAGCGTCGGGCCTGGCCTGCGGGCTTGACGACCACGCCGCTGCCGGAGGCGAGGGCCGCGAGCATGCTGCCCGCGGGGATCGCGACGGGGAAGTTCCACGGCGGTGCGACCACTGTCACGCGCGACGGCACGAACCGGGCGCCCTGCACGCGGTCGAGGTCGCGCGCGCGCTCGGCGTAGTAGTGCGCGAAGTCCACGGCCTCGCTGACCTCGGGATCGGCCTCGGCGATGGTCTTGCCGGTCTCCGACGCCATCACCTCGATGAGGCGCGCGCGGTTGCGCTCGATCGCGACGCCGACGCGGTGCAGGAGCGCCGCGCGTTGGTCGCCGGGGCGGGCGCCCCAGGACGCGGCGGCCGTGCGGACGCCGTCGATGATGTCGTCCAGCTGCTCGGTGGAGTCGATGCGCGCGGCCTCGATGGTCGCGACGCCGAGCTGCGAGGCCTCGACGCGCGACAGGATCTCGCGGCCCCAGGCGCGGTTCGTCGGCAGCGCCGGATCCGTGTCCGCCGCGTTGTGGAACGGGGTCGCGGAGGCGGCGGGGTCGACGAGCGCGTCGGGCGTCAGCAGGGATCCGCGCGTGAAGCCCTGGACCACGCTCGTGAGCTGCGGGTCGACCTCCTCCTCGGGCTCCTCCGGCGTCTCGGGCTCGGCGAGCGGATCCACGTCGTCGAGCTCCGGCGGGAAGCGGCGGTCCTGCGTGCGGTTCGGCGCGGGGATCACGTCGTCGACGCCCTCCAGCGACGCGCGGAACCGCGACTCCTCCCGGGCGAACAGCTCGGACGACGTGCTCAGCTCGAACACCGCCGACATGAAGTTCTCCTGGCTCGCGTTCTCCTCCAGGCGGCGGATGAGGTACGAGATGGCCACGTCGAACTCGGTCGGGTGCACGACGGGCGTGTAGAGCAGGAGCCCTCCGACCGCGCGCTTCACGGCCTCGGCCTGGCCGGTCGCCATGCCGAGCAGCATCTCGAACTCGATCCGGTCGGTGACGCCGCGCTCCTCCGCGAGCAGCCACGCGTACGCGACGTCGAAGAGGTTGTGCCCGGCGACGCCGACCTTCACGGCGTCGGCCGCGGCGGGCTGGAGCGCGTGCTCGAGCATCCGCTTGTAGTGCGTGTCGGTCTGCTCCTTGGTGGCCCAGGTGGCGACGGGCCAGTCGTGCATGCGGCCGTCGACCTGCTCCATCGCGAGGTTCGCGCCCTTCACGATGCGGACCTTGATGGGCGCGCCGCCCGCCGCGCGCCGCTCCTGCGCCCACGCCGTCAGCCGCTGGAGGCCGGCGAGCGCGTCGGGGAGGTACGCCTGCAGCACGATCCCGGCCTCGAGGTCCTTCAGCTGCGGCTGGTCGAGCACGCGCGTGAACACCTCGATCGTGAGGTCGAGGTCCTTGTACTCCTCCATGTCGAGGTTGATGAACTTGGGGGTCGCCGCCTTCGACGCCAGCTCGTACAGCGGGGTCAGGCGCTCGACGACCTTGTCGACGGCCTCGTCGAACGCCCACATCGACAGCTGCGAGACGACGCTCGACACCTTGATGGAGACGTAGTCCACGTCGTCGCGCGCGAGCAGCTCGCGCGTGCCCGCGAGGCGGCGCGCGGCCTCCTTCTCGCCGAGGACGGCCTCGCCGAGCAGGTTGAGGTTGAGGCGGGATCCGCCCTCGCGCAGCTTGGCGATCGCCGGGCCGAGCTTCTCGCTCGTCGCGTCGACGATGAGGTGGCCGACCATCTCGCGCAGCACGCGGCGCGCGACGGGCACGACCACCTGCGGGAGGACGGGGCCGAGGATGCCGCCCGCGCGGATCGCGCCCTGCATGTACCAGGGCAGGAAGCCCGGGGTCTTGGCCGTGAGCGCGGCGAGGCTGTTGCCGGCGACAGGCAGGTCCTCGGGGCGGACGACGCGGTCGACGAAGCCGATGGTGAAGTCGAGGCCGTTCTCGTCCTTGAGGACGCCGGCGAGGCGCTCGGCGGAGGGATCCGCGGGGTGCTGGGCCGCCTCGGCGAGCCAGGTGCGCACGAGCGCGACGGACCGGTCGGCGAGCGCCTCGCGGTCCGGTGCGTCGGGGGCGCCGTCCATCGTCGGGATCTGCGCGGTCTCGGGGGCGGATGCGGTCTCGGCGGTCATGCGGGAACCTCTTCGTCTCGGGTCGGGCGATGTGCCCCGGCGTCGGCCGCGCTGCGGGCGCGTCCTCCCAGTGTGCGACCATGCTCTCATCGGATGCGCTGAACGTTTCCGATGATCATCGTGCGGTCCTGCCGATGATTCCACGCTCGCCTGAGATCACGGGGAGGCGCACGTGCTCGAGATGCGACGGCTGCGGCTCCTGCGCGAGCTCAAGCTCCGCGGCACGATCGGCGCGGTCGCTGACGCGCTGTCGTTCAGCCCGTCGTCGGTGTCGCAGCAGCTCGCGCAGCTGGAGCGCGAGGCCGGCGTCCCGCTCCTGCGCCGCGTCGGCCGGCGGGTGGTGCTCACGCCGCAGGCCGAGATCCTCGTGGAGCACACGACCGCGCTGCTGGAACGGCTGGAGCGGGCCGAGACCGAGGTGAACGCGTCGCTCGCGAACGTGTCCGGCACCATCCGCGTGGCGGCGTTCCAGTCGGCGCTGCTCGCGCTCGTGCCGCCGGCGCTCACGATCCTCCGCGACGACTACCCCGACCTGCGCGTCGAGATCACGATGCGCGAGCCCGAGTCCGGCCTGCACGACGTGTGGGCGCGCGACCACGACCTCGTCATCGCCGAGCAGTACCCGGCGCACGCGGCGCCGCGGCCGGCCGACCTCGACCGCGAGGAGCTGTGCGTGGATCCGCTCCGCCTCGGCCTCCCACCCGGCCGCGACGACGTGCGCTCGATCTCCGACGCGCGTCGCCTGCCGTGGGTGATGGAGCCCGCGGGCACGGCGTCCCGCCACTTCGCCGAGCAGGTGTGCCGGGTCGCGGGCTTCGAGCCGGACGTGCGGTACGTGACGGCCGACCTGCAGGCGCACATCGACCTGGTGCGCGGCGGGCATGCGGCCTCCGTGCTGCCGGACCTCGTGTGGGCCGGCCGCGAGCCCGACGTGCGGCTCATCGGCCTGCCGGGCTCGCCGCGGCGCACGGTGTTCACGTCGTCGCGCGTGGGCAGCCTCGACCGGCCGGGGATCCGCGCCTGCCGCGACGCCCTCGCGCGCGCCGTCGAGGTGATGGGGCCAGGCGGGGGCTGACCCGACTCCCCGCGCGGACGACGACGGGCCCGGATCCGCAGGGGTCCGGGCCCGTCGTCGCGGGGCGCACGCGGTCAGGCGGCGGGCGGGCCGCCGTCGCGCGGGGCGTCGCCACCGGCGTCACCCGTCGCGGCCGCCGCGGCCGGCTTCCGCCGACCGGTCACCACGATGAGGACGACGGCGGCCGCAGCGAGCACGACGATCCCGATGCCCACGCCGACGATGACGCCGAGGTACGGCGCGACGCCCTGCTCCTGGCCGGCCGCGGTGCCCGGATCGGCGGCGGACGACCCGGCGCCGCCCGACGAGGTCGCACCGGATCCGGTCGCCCCCTCCTGCGCCGCCGCGCACCCCGGCCCGTCGGGCGTGCCCGCCGATGCCGTCGCGCCCGCGGGCGCCTGGTACGTGAACGCGATCGAGTCGGAGACCGGGTGCCCGTCCGCGGAGACCACGCGCCACGTGACCGTGTACTGCCCGGATCCGCCGAGCGCGACCGGCACCGAGACCGTGCGTCCGGAGTCCGTCGCGCAGCCGGTCTCGAAGTGCGTGCCCTGCCCGTCGGGTCCCGTCACCTGCACCACGGACGAGCCGCCCGAGGCGGGCGCGGACCCGGTCGACGCGTCGCCGCCGCCCCCGCCCGCCGCGGCGAGGTCGAGGATCACGTCGTTGAACGTGAGCGTGACCTCCGACGGCGGCGCGTCGACCGTGGAACCGGCCGCGGGCGAGCTCGACACGAGGTAGTTGTGCGCGGACGCCGACAGCGCGCCGTCGGGCCCGCTCCCCTGCGCGAGCCCGACGAGCGCGAGCGCCCCGGTCGCGAGCGCGGCACCGGCGACCGCCGCGGCGAGCCGCCAGAGCGGGCGCCTGCCGGTGCGGGCCGGGATCCGGTCTCCGGGCGTCACGCCTGGCCGCCGCCCTCGCGGCGCACGCGGGTGAGCGCGAAGACCGCGACCACGAGGGCCACCGCGCCGAGGGCGAGCCCGCCCACGCCGAGGCCCACCGCGACCGCGCTGCTCGTCGCGCTCGTGTCGGACGCCGCCGTCGTGACGGTCGTGTCGGGCGCCGCCGTGGTCGTCATCGCGCTCATGGAGTCGGCGGGCGGGGCGTCGTCCACGTAGAGCGTGGGCGCGGGGTGCTCCGGCTCCTCGCCGGACGCCGGCGTCGCCTGGTCCCAGTCGACGACGGATCCGTCCGAGTAGCCCTGGTGCGCGGGGAGCATGATGCTGCCGGTGTCGGGCACGGGTCCGACCGAGACCGTGAAGCGCTGGAACTCGCCGGCCTTGATGCCCACGCCGTCGTCGGCCGTCCAGGTGACCTCGACGGGCGCGTCCGTGATGGTCGCGTCGTCCGTCTTCACGGGGGTGTCGAGCTTCTCGGTCGTGACCTTGGCGGTCCAGCCGGGCACGGGCTCGGTGGAGAGGCTCGAGAAGGGGGCGTCCTTCGGCAGGTCGACGGTGACGCTCGTGGTCGTCGCGGTCGCGGACTCCGTCGGGACCTTGAAGGTCAGCGTGCTGTAGCTGCCGGCGGCGGCCTGGTCGGGCGAGACGCGCACGTGCGCGGAAGCCGCGAGCGGCACGGCGACGGCGAGCGCGACGCCGCCGACGAGCGCGGTCGCCGAGCGGAGGATCCGGCGGCGGGGAGCGGAGGGGGATGAGGTGGTCATGTGCTGGTGTCCTGTTCCGGGCCGCGCGGGGCGGCCCCGGGAGCGGACGCGGCGGTGCCGGCGTCCGATGAGGGAGGAGAGGGGGCGGGCGATGCGGGGCATCGCGTCCGCGGCGCGAGCGGGCTCGCGCGGTGGGCCGGGATCCGCGGGTCGCGGGATCCGGCCGGCGCGTCAGGCTGCGGCGAGCGCGCGGGCGCGCGGCGGTCCGCGGTGACGCAGGCGGCCGAGCCGGGCGCAGAGGTCGCGCAGCGCCAGGGGCGCGCGGACGGCCAGGGCGAGCGCGGTGTCACGCCGCCCCTCCGGCCGGAGGAACGGGATCGCGAGGGCGCGCACGACGCGGACCGCGGAGGCGTCGACGAGCGCGCGGATGGCGGCCTCGCCGTGCCGCAGCGCGAGCACGGTGACGACGAGGGCCGCGCCGTGCGAGAGCAGCATGCCGGGGTCGAGCGCGGCGGATCCGCCGGCCGCGGCGTCGAGGCCCGGGAGCGCGACCGGCGACGCGCCGTGCCCCATGCCCGCGTGCGGATCCGCCGCGAGGGAGGCGCCGTTCGCGTCGCCCGCCGCGGTGAACAGGCCGTGGAAGAGGAGCTGGCTGACGCCCACCGCGGCGACCAGGCGCCACAGCGACGTGCGCGCGCCGGCGAGCGCGATGGCCGCGAGCGACGCGAGCGCGAGCCCGAACGCCACGACGGCCCACGACGGGGCGGCACCGCCGCCCGCCTCGTGGAATAGGGCGGCCACGAACGTGGCGGTGGTGGATGCGGCGAGCCCCCGGATCACGCGCTGGACGCGCGGCGGGATCGGGGTCGGGGACGGGGCGGGCATCGACTGCGAGTGTAGATGAGCGGCCCGGGAGGACGCGGCGACGACGGGATGACCGCCGCCGCCGCGCCTGGCCCTACTGCGGCGGGTGCGCCGGGTCGAACACCCGGGTCGTCGGGATGTCGGCGTACCCGCCGAGCCCGCCCTCGCCGTAGCCGCGGTCGAGCTCCGAGGTGTCGCCGTCGAACTCCAGCTTCACCGTCGGCCCGAGCGTCCCTCCGCGGCGGAAGGACTCCTTCGAGCCGACGGCGTCGATGAACGACTCCACAAGCCCGCCCGGGAGGATGTAGCTCGAGTACGCCTGGAACGCGCCCGGCGTCTGGTTGTAGTCGGGCGCGTACGCGGTGCCGCCCGCGTAGTTGAGGTTCGTCGGGTTGCCGAGCACGAGACCGGATCCGCCGTTCATCGGCTTGTAGTCGCTGCGCAGGCCGTTGCCCACGAAGCCGTAGACGCCCTCGGGGCCGTCGATGCCGGCCGCGAACGTCGACCGGTGGCTGATGGTGAACAGGTAGTGCTTGCCGTTCTCGATCATCACCTCGGGCCGCTCGGTCTGGTCGGTGACGCAGGCCGACTCGAGCAGCGGATCCAGGTAGTGCCACTTCGTGAGGTCCGCGTCGTCCGCGACCGCGAGGCCGATGGAGGCCATCTGGTAGTTCGCGCCCCTCGCGGTCACCTCCTTCGGGTCCTCCGCCGCGGGGTCGCCCTTCCGGTAGCCGAGGTCGGTCGCGTCGCACTCCTGCTCGCCGCGCTTCCCGGCGACGTTCGCCTCGAACACCATGTACGTCTTGCCCGGGTGGTCGGGATCCGTGAACGTGAACGGGTCGCGGAAGTTGGTGGACCAGTTCTGCTCGTTGGTCTGGTACCTCTTCCCGTCCGGGCGCATCAGCGGGGTCACCGTCTCGAAGCCCTTCAGCGCGACCGCGCCGTCGACCTTCTCGACGCGCCCCTGGCTGAGCGAGATCACCGGGTCGGCGGGCTTCACGTCCTGCCCCTTCGCGTCGCGGTAGAACGCCACGTCGGTGAAGAACAGCTTGACCGTGCCGTCGGCCATGATCCGCGCGGATCCCGACCACTCGGCCTGCTGCGTGAACGACTGGTCGGGGAAGATCCCGTCCGTGACGCCGTCCTCGAACACGTTGCCCTGGTAGGTCCAGCCGCCGTTGTCCGGGCGCTCCTTCGTCGGGGTCCCCGTGGGCCGCGTGAAGTAGCCGATCTTGGCGTATGTGTGCCGGTCGTCGAACGACAGGGTGCGCGGGGCGGTGAGCGCGAAGATCACGTCGTAGCCGTCGACGCTGTAGGTCTGGCCCGACGAGTCCGTGAGCGGCCAGGTGTCCCAGACGTACGCCTGGTCGGTCATCGTCGGGAAGTCCTGCGGCACCTGCGGCATGGTGAGCGCCTCGGGCATGGAGTTCGTCCGGGGCGCCGCGGTCGGGTCGGACAGCTTCGCGATCTGCTTGGCGTCCGCGCGGGTCCAGTGGGCCGTGAAGTCGTCCTCCGGCGCGTACGCCTTCTGGGTGTGCACGGTGGGCCGCGGCGGCGTCGTGCCCGCGGCCTGGGCGGATCCGCCGGCGAGCAGCGCGGACGCCACCACCAGGGTCGCCGCAGCGGACGCGGACAGCCCGCGCCTGATTCTCTTGGTCACCTGTTCTCACTCTCGTTCTCGTGTCGATGAGTCCGATCGCGTCGCGCGGTGCACGCTCCCCCGGTCGGGGAGCCTAGGAGGTGATCGGGGCCCGGCGCGCCCCCGGGCGGGGTCGCGGCCGGATCCCGGGCGTGTCCCCCGAACGGGGTGGACGTGGCCCGGCTCGACCTGTACGGTCGCCGGATCGGTCGTGCGGCGGTGCATGCTCTCCCGCTCCGCTCCGCCACCCGTCTGCCCCCGATCGCCCACCGCGAGGAGACCGACGACATGACCGCATCCCCGTCACGCCCGCCCGCCGCCGGGCTCGCGAGACGCGCGCGCGACCGGATCCGGCCGCTCGCCCACCGCCATCGCCGCGCCCTCGTCGTGGCCGTCGCGATCCTCCTGGTCGCCGCGCTCGTCGTCGCCGCGCTCGTCGTCGCCGTGCGCGGCGTCACGGGCGCAGACCGCGGGCCCGTCGCGCCCCCGCCGCCCGCGCCCCGCGCCGCCGACGACGGCATCCACATCCGCCCCTCGGGCGAGTTCATGAACGACCCGCAGCGCCCCTTCCTGCTCGACGGCGTCTGGCACGCCTACGCGCTCGTCAACGCCGACCACCCCACGGGCAACGGATCCTCGTGGCGGCACTACACGTCGACCGACATGGTCACGTGGCACGACGAGGGCATCGCGATCGACAAGTACGACACCCCGCTCGGCGACGCGGAGACCGGCAGCGTCGTGGTCGACACCGGGAACACGTCCGGGCTCGGCGGCGGCACGGTCATCGCGATCCTCACGCAGCAGTCCGAGGGCGTGCAGCGGCAGTCCCTCTACTACTCGACCGACGGCGGCTACCGCTTCCGGCCCTACGCGGGCAACCCCGTCATGGAGAACCCGGGCGGCCCCGACTTCCGCGACCCGAAGGTGGTGTGGGACGGCGAGCACGGGCGGTGGAGCATGGCGCTCGCGGAGGGCAGGCGCATCGGCTTCTACACGTCGCCCGACCTCATCCACTGGACCTACCGCTCCGACTTCGCGCGCGACGACCTCGGCACGATGGAGACGCCCGACGTCTTCCCCATCGCGAGCGCGGACGATCCCAGCCGCGTCCGCTGGGTCCTCGGGGTCGGCGCGGACGGCGCCGCCGAGGGCCGCGGCACGGGCTACGCGTACTGGGTCGGCGACTTCGACGGCGAGCGCTTCACGACCGACGACGACGCCCCGCGCTGGCTCGACCAGGGCGCCGACCTCTACGCGGGGGTCACCTGGGCGGATCCGGCCGACGGCACCGCGCCCACCCGCCGCTACGCGATGGGCTGGACGAGCAGTTGGGCCTACGCGGGGCGGCTGCCGCTGCGGGACGGCGGCGCGGGCGGCGGCCAGTCGCTCGTGCGCGAGCTGCGGCTCGTGCCCGACGGCGCCGGCTGGGCCCTGCGCTCGGCTCCCCTCGATGCGCTGACCGGTCGCGAGGGCGATGCCCGGGCCATCCCGGACGCGCGCATCGCTGCCGCGACCCCGCTCGCCGACGCACCCCGCGGCCCCTCGCGCCTCCGGCTCACGCTCACGCCCGACCCGGCGGATCCCGCGCGCGAGACCCGCGTGCGGCTCGCCTCCCCGGAGGGCGGCACCGTCACGGTCGGCTACGACGCGGCCAGGCGGCAGGCGTTCGTCGTGCGCGACGACGACCCGGACGGGATCATGCCGGACGCGTACGACCGACCCGCGACCGCGCCGCTGCCCGACGCGGCACCCGGGGACACGGTGACGCTCGACCTCGTCCTCGACGACCGCACGATCGAGGCCTTCGTCGACGGCGACGCCGCCGTCCTCACGAGCGCGACGGTCGGGACCCTCGACGGCGCCGGCCTCTCCGTGGAGGCCGTCGACGGCACCACGCGCGTGACCGACGCGAGCTGGGCGCCGTTCGACGGCGGCCGCTGAGCGGACAGACCCTGCCGACGCCCTTGCCCGCGGGCGCGACCGCGCGGGAGGATCGCCCTGCGGAAGCGCCCTCCGCGGAGAGGTCGCCCGCCATGCCCCGCACGCCCGCGCGCCGGACCCGTGCCGTCGTCGTCGTCGTCGCGGCCGCCGCCGTCATCGCGACGGGCACCCTCGCCGTCGCGACGGCCATGCGGCCGGAGGGGCGCCCGGCGGCCGGGGAGGCCACCGCCGACGCGCCGACCGCGACCCCCTCCGCCGAGCCCGACGCGATCGACCGGCAGATCGACAAGCGCCGGATCTTCGCCCTGCGCTCCGATCGCGCCTACGTCGAGAAGGTGGCCGCCGCATCCGACACCGTGTCCAGCGACTGGACGGGCCTCCGCCTCACGCCGGCCGAGGCCGCCGAGTTCGCGCGCCAGGAGACGCTGCCGGCGAAGCTCGAGGAGATGCGCGCGATCCTCGCCCCGCTCGGCGCGTCCGGCGGCGTGTGGGTCGAGAACCCGGTCGCCGAGCCGCAGGTGATGGTCGTGGCGATCGTCGGCGAGGTCGGGCCCGACGTCCGGGAGACGATCGCGGAGATCGCGGGCGCGGACCCGCTGCGGGTCACGACCGCGGAGCGCACCGAGCAGCAGCTCATGGACATCGGCGCCGCCCTCGACGCGACCCCGGCGGGACGCGCGGGCTGGCTCACGGGATGGGGCGTCGACATCACCCGCGACCGCGTCAGCGTCTCGGTCGATCCCGCCGCCCCGGCCTCGGTGGAGGCCGACCTCGTCGCGTCCTCCGGCGACGTCTTCAGTTTCACCCGCCAGGGCCCGGCGACCGTCGGCACGGGCTGATCCGCGGACGGGAGCAGCGGATCAGGCCGCCCCGCCGTCCGGGAGCGCGCCCGTGAGCCGCCCCACCACGTCGTCGAGCGCGTCGCGCAGCGCCTCGAGCTCGGCGACGGTCAGGCCGGTGCGCGCGGCCGCCTGCGCGGGCACGTCCACGGCGCGGCCGCGGAGCTCACGGCCGGCCTCCGTGAGGGAGACCACGACGACGCGCTCGTCCACGGCGCTCCTGGCCCGGTCGACGAAGCCGGCGGCCTGCAGGCGCTTGAGCAGCGGCGTCAGCGTGGCGGGCTCCAGCTGCAGGGTGGATCCGAGGTCGGACACCGAGCGGTCGTCCCGCTCCCACAGCGCGAGCATCACGAGGTACTGCGTGTGCGTCAGCCCGAGCGGCTCGAGGATCGGCCGGTAGACGGCCACCACGGTGCGGGCGGCCACCACCGCCTGGAAGCAGACCTGGCTCTCGAGCGCCAGGGGGTCCGTCATCGTCATCGCGTCCTCCTCGACCGGGTCGTGCTCTGCTCGGCACTAGGGGAAATGCTACGCACGCGAACGGCGGCGGCACGCTCGTGCGCACCGCCGCCGCCCGGCTCGCGGATCAGCCCGCGACGACGAGCTCCACGTTGATGTCGTCCGGGTCCTGCACGGAGAGGATCGACATGCCCGTGGGGAAGTCGATGACCTCGCCGTGGGCGATGCCGCGCTCCTCGAACAGGGCGGCCGCGCGCACGAGGTCGTCGCGCGACCCGACCTGGAGGCTCACGTGGTCGAGGCCGCGGGTGGCGGGGTCGAACGCGGCGTCGTCGCCCGAGGCGTCACCGTCCGCGATGGGGCGGAGGCCGAGCAGCTGCGAGCCGACGCCGTAGATCACGCCGCCGAAGTACTGGGCGGGATCCTCGCGCACGGCGGGGTCGCTCGCGTCACCCTCGCTCTCGATGGCGGGGGTGAGGCCCAGCACGCCCTCGTAGAAGGCACGCGAACGGCCGAGGTCGGTGACGGAGAGGCGCACGTGGTGCACGCCGGTGATGGAGTCGAGGGCTGCGGTGGTCGCGCTGGTGTCGGTCATGCTCCGACGCTAGGACGGTCCGCGCCGGGCGTCCCGGGTCGCTTCGGTTTCCGACCACGGCTCCCAGCGGGCATCCAGACGGTCGGCGCCGCGCGGGCTCAGTCGTGCAGGTCGATGCCCCAGGTGCCCGACCACTCGGATCCGGGCGCGAGCGTGATGAGGCCGTCGCCCGAGTTGAACGCGTCGGCCGGCGCCGTCATCGGCTCCACCGCGACCGCCCACACGTGCCCGTCGGCGACCGGGTACCACGGCGTGACGAAGACCTGCCAGTACGTGAACTCGCCGTCGGCCCAGATCTCGGTGCGTCGGCCGTCGGGCGCCTGCACGCCGTGGCGGCTGACGCCGTCGACCACGCGGGCGTCGGCCCACGCGTCGTCGAGCTGCGCGTCGCGGACGCGCACGCCCTGGCGCAGGTCGTAGCGGGTGCCGTCGACCGGGGCCTGGACGCCCGTGGGGTTGAGGCGCACGGGATCCACCTCGATGTGGGTGGGCGCGTCGATGACGACCTCGAGGTCCTCGGTGGGCACGTCGCCCACGCGGAGGAAGGGGTGCGTGCCGACGGCGACGGGCGCGTCGGCCGAGCCGACGTTGCGGATCAGGTGCGTGACGCGGACGCCGGAGCCCGTGAGCTCGTAGCGCACGCTCGTCTCGAGGGCGAAGGGGTAGCCGCGCTGCGGGTGGACGTCGGCGGCGAGCGTCACGGAGACGTCGTCGCGCTCCGCGAGGCGGTACGGCGAGTGCTGGAGCAGCCCGTGGATCGCGTTCTCGCGGTCGACCTCGGTGATGTCGAGCTGGTGCGTGACGCCGCCATGCTCCCAGATGCCGTCGCGGATCCGGTTGGGCCAGGGCGCGAGCACGATCCCGCTGCAGAAGGGGGGCCGCGCGTGATCCGGGTAGGACTGGACGAGGTCGGTCCCGTCGACCTGGAGGACCCGGAGCGCCGCCCCGACCTCCGCGATCACGATGCGCTGGGAGCGGCCGTCCACCTCCGCGGTGAGCTCGTGCTGCTGGCCGGTGGGGAGGCGGGGTACGTACGTCACGTCGTCGGGCACGCGCCGAGCCTATCCATACGCGGCGCTGTGGCGCCTCCCAGGGGCGCGGGCATGCGGATCCCTAGGATCATGGCCATGGCCCGGCATGAGAACGAGAAGGTACGCGCGATCCGCGAGAAGGCACGCATCGAGAGGGCCCTCGACGACCGGCGCCGCAAGCGCCGCCGCCTCATCGCCCAGTTCTCCGTCGCGGGCGGCCTCGTCATCGTCATCGCGGCCATCGCCGGCGGCGTCTATCTCCTCGGGCAGTCCCAGGCGGCGAGCGCCGCGGGCCCCGTCCAGGACACCACCGCGGCGCTGTCCACGGGCGACCAGGTGCGCATCGCGACCGAGCCCACGGGCGTCAGCGTGGGAGCGGCGGACGCCCCCGTCACCATGGACGTGTACGAGGACTACTCGTGCCCCCACTGCGCGCAGTACGAGGCCGAGACCGGCCCGCTGCTCGACCGGATCGCCGCCACTGGCCAGGTGCGCATCGTCTACCACCCCATCCAGATCGTCACGAAGTACGGGGTCGTCGCGGGCAGCGCCGCCGCGTGCGTGCTCGCCGAGGAGCCCGACAAGTGGCCGGCCGTGCACTCGGCCCTGTTCGACAACCACTCCACCATCACCGACTCGTGGACCCACGCCGACTTCGTCACCTGGCTCACCACCCAGGGCGTCACGGCGGACGCGGCGCGCACGTGCGTGGCCGAGGGGAAGTACTCGTCGTGGATCACGAGCAACACCTCCGACGCGACCTCCGCGGGCGTCACGGGCACGCCGACGCTGCGCATCCAGGGCGACATCATCACGACCGTCGCCGGCCAGGACCTCGTGGACGCGCTCACGAAGGCGGGCGCGCAGCTGCCCGACGGCATCGCGGCCGACAGCTGATCCGTCGCGCACCGATCCGACGGGCCATCGGGCCTCGCCGCCGCGCGGCGCTCAGTGCGCCCGGTGGTCCTGCACCGTCATGCGCGGGCCGAACCGCGGCTTCCGGAACCCGCTCGCCTCGATGAGCCGCATCACCCGCTGACGCTGGCCGCGCCACGGCTCCAGCAGCTCGAGCATCCCGTCGTCGTCGACCGCGTGGCCGGCGAGCGCCCACCCGACCATGTCGTGCACGTGGTAGTCGCCGACGCTCACCGAGTCCGGATCCCCGTGGGCGCGCTGCGTGGTCTCCGCCGCCGTCCAGATCCCCACGCCCGGGATCGAGCGCAGCCGCCGCGTGATCTCCTCGCTCCCGCGCCCGAGCGCGAGGGTGCGCTCGAGGCCGGCCGCCGAGGTCGCGACCGCGATGAGCGTGCGCGACCGCTTCGGGTCCACGCCGGCGCGGTGCCACTCCCACGACGGGATGAGGCGCCAGCGCTCGGGCGACGGCAGCACGCGCATGCCGGCCGGCACCGGCCCGGGCGCGGGCTCGCCGTGCGCGAGGATCAGCTGCCGCCACGCCCGCCTGGCCTCGAGCCCGGTGACCTTCTGCTCGAGCACCGCGGAGGCCATCGCCTCGAAGACGTGGTTGGTGCGCATGAGGCGCAGCGCGGACAGCCGACGATGCGCGTCGCGGAGCAGCGGATGCGCGGAGACGTCGAGGTCGGACCAGTCGTCGCCCTCGCCCAGCAGCTCCGGCACGCCGGCGATGGCCCACTCGGCGCCGGGGCCCCAGGCACGCGCGTCTACGCCGCCGTCCGCGCGCGGATCCAGCCGGAGCGACGCGTCCCCGAGCGGCGTGCGGGCCGTGCGCCAGACGCCGACGCGGCGGGATCCGGGCGTGACCGGGTCCCAGCGGCAGGTCGGATCCACGACGCCGCGGAACAGCGGACGCAGCACCAGCCGGAGGTCCACCTCGCGGTCGGGCAGGTACGTGGTGCCCGCGTCGGGGGCCGTCACCTCCGCGCCGCCCTGGTCCATCCCCTCAGGGTACGCACGGCCGCCGACCCCGCCCGGCCGTCCACCGCGCGCGTAGCGTCGCCCGCATGACCGACACAACGAACGACCACCAAGACGACCGCGAGCGCGTCGCCGAGCTCGTGAAGAGCGCCCGCATCGCGCTCCTCACCACCGTCAACGCCCATGGGCAGCTCGTCAGCCGCCCGCTCGCCAGCCAGGAGCGCGACTTCGACGGCGACCTCTGGTTCTTCACCCAGGATCCGAGCGACAAGACCGCCGAGATCCGCGCCGACGACCAGGTGAACGTGTCGCTGCAGTCCGGCGACGGGTTCCTCTCCATCGCGGGCACCGCGGAGATCACCCGCGACCGCGCGCGCATCGACGAGCTGTGGTCGGCCGGCGCCGAGGCCTGGTTCGAGGGCGGGAAGGACGACCCGACGGTCGCGCTGATCCGCGTGCACGCCGACGCCGCCGAGTACTGGTACCAGGACACCCCGAAGCCGATCGCGCTGATCAAGTACGCCAAGGCCGCCATCACGGGCGAGCGCCCGGAGGACGTCGGGGAGCACGGCACCGTCGAGCTCTGACCCGCGCGCGCTACCCGCCGATCGCCCCCGGCACCCCTGCGGCCGTGCCGTCCACCACGAGGTCGGCGCGGCCGCGGGTCGCCTCGATGAGCGCCGCGTTGGCGCCGTCCACCTCGCGGGCCCAGGCCTCGGCCGCGCTCGGCGCGCGTCCCCCGGCCGTGTGCCGGTCCACCAGCCGGGCGAAGCGCTCCGCGCCGGGCGTCGCGCAGAACCACGCCTCGTCGAGCTCCGCGGCGAGCTGCCCCCACGGATCCTCGTCGACGAGCAGGTAGTTGCCCTCGAGCACGACGAGGCGGGTGCCGGGATCCACCGCGACGGCACCCGCGACGCCCTCGTCGACGGACCGGTCGAAGGACGGCGCGTAGACGACGTGGTCCGTCTCGACGCGGAGGCGCCGCACCAGGGCGAGCACGCCCCAGCCGTCGAACGTGTCGATCGCGCCCTTGCGGTCGTGGCGGCCCAGCCGGTCGAGCGTCGCGTTGGCGAGGTGGAAGCCGTCCATGGGCACGCAGGCCGCGGTGCCGTCGCCGGACAGCTCGTCGACGCGCGCCACGAGCGCCCGCGCGAGGGTCGTCTTGCCGGCGCCGGGGCTGCCCGCGATGGCGAGGATCGCCCGTCGCCCCTCCTGCACGAGGCCGATGGCGCGGCGCGCGAGGGCGTCGAGGTCGCCCGTCGCGGGCGATGCGGGATGCGGGCGGCGGTCGGGTCCGGAGTCCATCCGCCCAGTCTCGCGGACCGGTGCCCCATGATGGACGTGTGCGCATCGGAATCCTCACCTCAGGCGGAGACTGCCCCGGACTCAACGCGGTCATCCGCGGGGCGGTGCTCAAGGGAACGACCATCCACAAGCAGGAGTTCGTGGGCTTCCGCGACGGCTGGCGGGGCGTCGTCGACGGCGACGTCATGCCGCTCGCGCGCCGCGACATCCAGGGCATCGGCAAGCAGGGCGGCACGATCCTCGGCACCAGCCGCACGAACCCGTTCGAGGGCGACGGAGGCGTGGAGCGGATCCAGGAGAACCTCGACCGCCTCGGCATCGACGCGATCCTCGCAATCGGCGGCGAGGGCACGCTCGCGGCAGCCAAGCGCCTCACCGACGCGGGCCTCAAGATCGTCGGAGTCCCCAAGACCGTCGACAACGACCTCGACGCCACCGACTACACGTTCGGCTTCGACACCGCGGTGCAGATCGCGACCGACGCCATGGACCGCCTCCGCACCACGGGCGACTCGCACAGCCGCTGCATGGTGGCCGAGGTCATGGGCAGGCACGTCGGCTGGATCGCGCTGCACTCCGGCATGGCCGCGGGCGCGCACGCGATCCTCATCCCCGAGCAGAAGACGAGCATGGACGAGATCATCGGCTGGGTCCGCTCGGCCTACGACCGCGGGCGCGCGCCGCTCGTCGTCGTCGCGGAGGGCTTCATCCCCGAGCACGCGTCCGACGCGCACGGCGAGCGCGGGCTCGACGCCTTCGGCCGCCCGCGGCTCGGCGGCATCGGCGAGCAGATCGCGCCCATCATCGAGGAGCGCACGGGCATCGAGACCCGCGCGACGACCCTCGGCCACATCCAGCGCGGCGGCACACCGTCGTCCTACGACCGCGTGCTCGCCACCCGCCTCGGCCTCGCCGCGGTCGACAGCGTGCGCGACGGCCACTGGGGCCGCATGGTCGCGCTCCGCGGGACCGACATCGTGCACGTGGGCTTCGAGGAGGCGCTCGGCCGCCTCAAGACCGTGCCGCAGCAGCGCTACGACGAGGCCGCGATCCTCTTCGGCTAGGTCGCGCCGGACCCCGGGCGTAGCGTGACGGCATGACATACCGCGCGCTCGTGGCCGAGCAGACCGTCGCCGACGACGGCACGACAGGCATCGAGGTCGCGCTGCGCGATCTTCCCGACGAGCGGGCGACGGGCGGCCCCGACGGACCGGGCGACGGCGAGGTCGCGCTCGACGTCCTCTACTCGAGCGTCAACTACAAGGACGGCATGCTGCTCGGCGGCCGGCCCGGCATCGCGCGCACCAGCCCGCTCGTCGCCGGCATCGACGCGGTGGGCACGGTCGCCGCGAGCGGATCCGACGCCTTCGCCCCCGGCGACCTGGTCGTCCTCAACGGCGCGGGCCTCGGCGAGAGCCGCGACGGCGGGCTGGCCGAGCGCGTGCGGGTGCCGGCCGCGTCGCTCGTGCGCGTGCCCGCCGGGTTCTCCGCCGCGCGCGCCGCCGCCGTCGGCACCGCCGGCTTCACGGCGATGCTCTCGGTGCTCGCGCTGGAGCGCGGCGGCGTGGAGCCCGGATCCGGCGACGTGCTCGTCACGGGCGCGGGCGGCGGGGTCGGATCCATCGCCGTCGCGCTCCTCGCCCGCCTCGGCCACCGCGTGGTCGCCTCCACCGGCCGCGTCGACGAGCTCGGGGACCGGCTGCGCGCGCTCGGCGCCGCCGACGTGATCGACCGCTCCGAGCTCGGTGGACCCGGGAAGCCGCTGCAGCGCATCCGCTGGGCGGGCGCGGTCGACAGCGTCGGCAGCGCGACGCTCGTCAACGTGCTGGCGCAGACCCGGTGGGGCGGCGTCGTCACGGCGGCGGGGCTGGCGCAGGGCCCCGACCTCCCGGGCACCGTGCTCCCCTTCATCCTCCGGGCCGTCACGCTCGCGGGCATCAACTCCGTCGAGGCGCCCGCCGCGCTGCGCGAGGAGGCGTGGGCGCGGCTCGCGACCGACCTCGACCCCGCGCTCCTCGACGCGATCACCACCACCGTGCCGCTCGACGGCGCGATCGCCGCGGGCGAGCGGATCCTCGCGGGCGCCTCGAGCGGCCGGGTAGTGGTCGACGTCCGCGCCTAGCACCCGCCGCGGGCGCACGCAGCGGGCGAATGCCTCGCGCTACCCTTGGCGCGACGCGGCACCGTGCCGCCGGAGTGAGGGATCATGACCGCAGTCGCCGCCACCGGCACAACCTTCGTCGGACTCGCGGCGCTGCTGCACGTGTTCTTCTTCCTCCTGGAGAGCGTCTGGTTCGAGAAGCCGTTCGCCTGGAAGCGCTTCGGCGTGGCCGACCAGGAGAAGGCCCTCATCATCAAGCCGTGGGCCTACAACCAGGGCTTCTACAACCTCTTCCTCGCGCTCGGCGCGGGCCTCGGGCTGATCCTCTACTTCGTCGGCAACGCGCCCGCCGGCCTCACGCTCGTGCTGTTCACGACCGCGTGCATGGTGCTGGCCTCGATCATCATCGCGAGCACCGGCAAGAAGTACCTCGTCCCCGCGCTGATCCAGGGCGTGCCGCCGCTGCTCGGCCTCGTCTTCTTCGCCGCCGCCTCCTGAGCCGTCGCCGACGGACTGCCATGAGGGCCGCAGCCCTCTTCCGCGGGACAGGCAGATGAGGTTAGGCTCACCTACATCATGAACGTCGTCCCCCTCACCGAGGCCCTCCGCGACCGGGCACGACCGCGTGCCGAGGCGCAGGACGCGGACGAGTTCATGACGGCGCTCGTCACGGGCCGCGGCTGCCGCGACGACTACGTGGCCCTCGTCGCCCAGCACTACTTCGTCTACCGCGCCATCGAGCAGGCGACCGAGCGCATGGCAGCGGATCCCGTCGCCGCGCGCTTCATCAGCCCCCGCCTCACGCGCCTCCCCGCCATCGAGGCAGACCTCGACTACCTCGTCGGACACGACTGGCGCGAGGTCGTCCGGCCGCTCGCGAGCACGGCCGCGTACGTGGAGCGGATCGAGCAGGTCGGCTCGGTCTGGGTCGGCGGCTTCATCGCGCACCACTACACGCGCTACCTCGGCGACCTGTCCGGCGGGCGGCTCCTGCGCTCGCTCCTGCAGCGCCAGTTCGGGTTCGACACGAACGGCGTCGGCCTCTACCTCTTCGCGGAGATCGCCGAGCCCCGGCGGTTCTGCAGCACGTACCGCGAGGCACTCGACCAGGCGCCGTGGGACGACGACGAGCGGGCCCGGGTCGTCGCCGAGGTCGAGAACGCGTACCGGCTCACCACGGACGTCTTCGCCGAGCTCGCGCGCGGCCGCGCCACGGCTCCTCTCCGCCTGGCCTGAGCCGACCCTCCCGTCGCCCGCCGTCCGCTGCGCGTCCACCCGGGCCCCGGTCGCGCGTCCGAGGCCGGGCATAGGCTCCGGACATGGACGGCTACGACCTCGACTTCCTGCCCATCGCCCTCCCGCTGCCGGAGGCTCCGGCCGACGCGCGGCCCGTGCGGCTCGACTACCTGCACTTCACGGTCCTCATGGACACCGACCGGCGCCTCGCCGCCGTCACGGCCGTGAACATCGACGGCGCGCGCCTCGTGGACGTGGAGCGCTCCGACGACTGGCACCTGGATCCGCGCCTCCCGGCCGAGCAGCAGTGCGGCCCCGAGCTGTACGCGCGCAACGACATCGACCGCGGGCACCTGGTGCGGCGGCGGGATCCGGTGTGGGGCGGCATCGCGGAGGCCGCCCGCGCCAGCGCCGACACCTTCGCGTACACGAACGCGGCCCCGCAGGCGGCGGAGTTCAACCAGTCCAAGGAGCTGTGGCTCGGCCTCGAGGACTACGTGCTCGACAACGCCGACCTCGGCGACCGGCGCATGACGGTGTTCACCGGCCCCGTGTTCTCGGACGACGACCCCGTGTACCGCGGCGTGCGGATCCCGCTCATGTTCTGGAAGATCGCCGCCTGGGTCTCCGGCGACCGGCTCGCGGCCACCGCCTACCTGCTCGACCAGGCGCCGGAGCTCGGCGACCTCGACCGGCGGTCGGCGACCGCGGACGCTCCCGAGCTCGGGCCGTACCGCACCTACCAGGTCGCCGTGTCGGAGATCGGAGCGCTGACGGGCTACGGGGTGGCGCAGCTCGCCGCCGCCGACCGGCTCGGCGTGCCCGCGACCGCGCGGCCCGGCACCCCCGAGGACGGCCGCGACGGCTGGGTCGAGCTGGAGCGGTTCGCGGCGATCACGCTCTGAGGCGCGTTCGACGACGGGCCCGGCCGACCGGCCGGGCCCGTCCTCATGCGTGCCGCGGCTACGCGGGCGGGGTCGCCGCCGCGGCAGCGCGCGCGGCGGCCGGGAGGGCGCGGATCACGCGGTCGAGCGATGCCTCGTCCATGGCGGCCGAGACGAACCACGCCTCGAACACCGACGGCGGCAGGCTGACGCCCTGGTCGAGCATGGAGTGGAAGAAGGCCGGGTAGCGCCAGGTCTCCTGCGCCTGCACCGTGGCGTAGTCGGTGATCCCGTGCTCGGGCGGCGTGCCGAACGTGAAGCTGAAGAGGCTGCCGGCGCGCTGCACCGAGTAGGCGAGGCCGGCGCGGTCGAAGGCGAGCTCGACCGCGTAGATCAGGATGTCGGCAGCGATGTCGAGCGCGCGGTACACGCCGGCGTCCGCGAGGCGGAGGGTCGTGAGGCCCGCCGCGACCGCGACCGGGTTCCCCGAGAGCGTGCCCGCCTGGTAGACGGGGCCGAGGGGCGCGAGGTGGTCCATCACGTCGGCCCGGCCGCCGAGCGCGGCGACGGGCAGGCCGCCGCCGATGACCTTGCCGTACGTGACGAGGTCGGGCGTCCAGGCGTCGGGGTGGTCGGCCGCGAGGCCGGCGTTGTCGAGGCCCCAGTAGCCGGCCGGGTGCACGCGGAAGCCCGTGAGGACCTCGTCGGAGATGAAGAGGGATCCGTTGTCGTGGGCGATGCGGGCGAGCTCGGCGGTGAAGCCGGGCAGCGGCGGCACGACGCCCATGTTCGCGGCCGCGGCCTCGGTGATCACGGCGGCGATCCGCGGCCCGTGCTCGGCGATGACGGCGCGCACGGCGTCGAGGTCGTTGTAGGGCACGACGATGGTCTGCGCGGCGATGGCCTCGGGGATCCCCGCGGAGCCGGGCAGGGCGAGCGTCGCGACGCCCGAGCCCGCCTCGGCGAGGAGGCTGTCGGAGTGGCCGTGGTAGTGGCCGGCGAACTTCACCAGGAGGTCGCGGCCCGTGAACCCGCGGGCGAGGCGGATCGCGGTCATGGTGGCCTCGGTGCCGGTGGACACGAGGCGCAGCTTCTCGATCGGGCGGCGGTCCGGGGATCCGTCGACGCCCGCGACGCGGACGCGATCCGTGACGAGCTCGGCGAGCTCCGTCTCCGCGGGCGTGGTCGCGCCGAAGCCGAGGCCGAGGGCGGCGGCGTCCTGCACGGCCTTGACGACCTCGGGGCGGGCGTGGCCGAGGATCGCGGGGCCCCACGAGTTGACGAGGTCGACGTACTCCACGCCGTCGGCGTCGGTCACGTACGGGCCCGCGGCCTTCACCATCATGCGCGGCGTGCCGCCGACGGAGCCGAACGCGCGGACGGGCGAGTTCACGCCCCCGGGGATGACGTCGCGGGCGCGGTCGAAGAGGTCCTGGGAGTGGGTCACGATGATGTCCTTCGGTGCCGGGCGGGGATCCGCTCGGAGGGTGGGCCGGACGCGTCCGGCGAGGAGGAGGGAGGTGGGCGGCTCAGCGCCGGGCGAGGCGCTCGGCGAGCTCGACGGCCCAGTAGGTGAGGATCGCGTCGGCGCCGGCCCGCTTGATCCCGAGGACGCTCTCCTCGATGGCGCGCTCGCGGTCGATCCAGCCGTTCTGCGCGGCGGCCTCGATCATCGCGTACTCGCCGGAGATCTGGTACGCCCAGACCGGCACGCTGCTGGTCGCGGCGACGTCGGCGAGGATGTCGAGGTAGCTCATGGCGGGCTTCACCATGACGACGTCGGCGCCCTCCTCGATGTCGAGCTCCACCTCGCGGAGGGCCTCGCGGCGGTTGCCGTTGTCCATCTGGTACGTGCGGCGGTCGCCCTGGAGCTGCGAGTCGACGGCCTCGCGGAACGGGCCGTAGAACGCGGATGCGTACTTGGCGGCGTAGGCGAGGATCGCGACGTCGTGGTGCCCTGCGTCGTCGAGGGCCTCGCGCACGGCGCCGACCTGGCCGTCCATCATGCCGCTGAGGCCGAGCAGGTGGGATCCCGCCTCCGCCTGCGCGAGCCCCATGGCGCGGTAGCGGTCGAGGGTGCGGTCGTTGTCGACCACGCCATCGGCGTCGACGACGCCGCAGTGGCCGTGGTCGGTGAACTCGTCGAGGCACAGGTCGGTCTGGACGACGAGCGCGTCGCCGACCTCCTCGACCGCGACGCGCGTGGCGACGTTGAGGATGCCGTCGGGGTCGCTCGCGCCGGAGCCCTCGGCGTCGCGGACGGACGGGACGCCGAACAGCATCACGCCGCCGATCCCCGCCTCGGCCGCCTCGACGAGCGCGCGGCGCAGGCTGTCGAGCGAGTGCTGGGAGACGCCGGGCATGGAGGTGATGGGCGAGGCCTCCGTGAGGCCCTCGCGCACGAACATCGGCAGCACCAGGTCGGCGGCGTGCAGGCGCGTCTCCGCCGTGAGCCGACGCATCGCCGGGGACGTGCGGAGGCGGCGCGGACGGTAGTAGGGGGAGGTCATTCGGTGGTGCTCCGATCGAGGAGGTCGGCGAGGCCGGTCAGCCCCGCCGTGTCGGGACGCGGCTCCTCGTGACGGGCGATCTCGACCAGGGCCTGGATGAGCGACGCGGCCGAGCGCTCGGAGGCGACGACGTCCACGCGCACGCCGGAGCGGCGGGCGTCCTTCGCGGTGCGCGGGCCGATGCAGGCGATGAGCACGCCGTCGGGCACGTCGCCGAGCTGCTCGTGCACCTGCTCCGCGACGCTGCCCGAGGTGACGAGGATGGCGCGGACGCGGCCGGAGGAGACGTCCTCGCGGATCCGGTCGCTGACGAGCACGCCGACCGTGCGGTACGCGACGACCGAGCGCACGTCGTGCCCGCGCGCGATGAGGCCGTCGGTGAGCGTCGGCTTCGCGATCTCGGACCGGAGCGTGAGCACCCGGCGGCGCGGGGATCCGGCGGCCATCTCGGTCCACTCCTCCAGGAGCGCGGTGGCCGACGAGTCGATGGAGGGCACGAAGTCGACGGTGTAGCCCGCGGCGACGAGCGCGGCGGCCGTGGTCTCGCCGACGGCCGCGATGCGCGTGCCCTCGGGCACGACGGCGCGGTGCGATGCGAGCACGTCGACCGTGGTGGCGCTCGTCACGGTGAGCCAGTCGAAGGATCCCGCGGCCAGGTCGGCGAGGGCCGACTCCAGCGCCTGCGCGTCCTGCGTGGCGGCGAAGTTGATCATGGGCGCGACGACGGGCGTGGCGCCCTGCGCGCGGAGGTCGTACGCGACGCCGTCGCCCCACGGTCCGCCGCGGGGCACGAGGACGCGCCAGCCCTTCAGGGGCTTCTGGTCTGTCGAGGTCATCGGGTCCCTCCCAGCGGCGCGAGATCGGCCGCTCCGGCGTCGAGGAGCTCGCGGGACACGGGCCCCGAGAGCGCGGAGGCGGATGCGCCCAGCTGCGCGAGGTCGAGCCCCGCCGTGTCGAGCTCGTGGCTCGCGGCCATGCGCTGCGTGCCGTCGGGCCGGTAGACCACGGCGGTGAGGGCGAGGCGGGCGCTCGTGACGGTGGCCCAGGCGCCGATGGGCGCGGCGCAGCCGGCCTCGAGGGCGGCGAGCACGCCGCGCTCCGCGAGGACGGCGGCGTGCGTGAACGGGTCGTCGACGGCCTCGACGGCGCGGCCGACGACCGAGTGCGTCTCGGCGTCCTCCGTGCGGATCTCGAGGGCCAGCGCGCCCTGGCCGGGCGCGGTGGGCCAGCGGTCGAGCTCGAGGTGCTCGGTGGCGGCGTCGATGCGGCCGATGCGCTCGAGGCCGGCCGCCGCGAGCACGACGGCGTCGAGGTCGCCCGCGGTCACGCGGGAGAGGCGGGTGTCGATGTTGCCCCGGATGTCGACCACGTCGAGGTCCGGGCGCTCGGCGAGGATCTGCGCGCGGCGGCGCGGGGATCCGGTGCCGACGCGGGCGCCGCGCGGCAGGGTCGCGAGCGTGAGGCCGTCGCGTGCGCAGAGCACGTCGCGCGGATCCTCGCGCACCGGCACGGACGCCACGGTGAGACCGGCGTACGGCGCGGTCGGGAGGTCCTTGAGCGAGTGCACCACGAGGTCGCACTCGCCGCGGAGCAGCGACTCGCGGAGCGCGCTGGCGAACACGCCCGTGCCGCCGAGGCTCGACAGGGACTCGCGCGACGTGTCGCCGTGCGTGGTCACGGGCACGAGCTCGACCTCGAGTCCCGACGCGCCGGTGATCTCCGCGGCGATCGCCCGCGTCTGGGCCAGGGCGAGCGCGCTCCCCCGGGTCCCGATGCGGAGCGTCGTCGTCGGAGCCGACGTCGTGGGACCGTCCGTCACGGTGCGAGCCCGGAGACGGCGGGCTTGAAGCCCAGTCGCACGTTCTCGCAGCAGCCGGGCCGGCACACGTCGTACCAGGGTCCGAGGTCGGTCATGTGCGGGCGGTCCTCCGCCTTCATGCCGTCGCGGCGCTCCAGCACGAGGTCGATGAGGCCGTCCACGTACGCGGCGTGCACGCCCGGCGTGGGCACGCGCACCGAGTAGAGGCCGTTCTCGGCGGCGGACTCGGTGGCCTCGTTGTCGAGGTCCCACTTGACCTCCATGTGGTCGCTCACGAAGCCGAGCGGCACGATCACGACGGCTCGGCGGCCCTGCGCGGGCAGCTCGCCGATGGCGTCGTTCACGTCGGGCTCGAGCCACGGCATCGAGGGCGGGCCGGAGCGCGACTGGTAGACGAGCTGCCACGGCACGTCCTGGTCGATGCCGAGCTCCTTCGTGACCTCGTGCATCACGACCTCGGCGACGGCCAGATGCTGCGCGGCGTACGCGCCGTCCTCGTCGAATCCGCGCTCGGCGGGTCCGGACCTGGAGGCGTCCGACGACGGGATGGAGTGCGTGGAGAAGAGGATCTCGACGTCCGTCGACAGGTCGACGGGGGCGCCCTCGGCCTCGAAGTGGGCGACGACGTCACGGATCCCGTCGCGCGTGCCCTCGATGAACGGCGTGACGAAGCCCGGGTGGTCGAAGAACTGGCGCACCTTGTCGATGCGCACGACGCCCTGCAGCCGCGTGTCCTCGAGCGCGTCCGCGAAGTCCTCGCGGTACTGACGGCAGGAGGAGTACGAGCTGTACGCGCTCGTGGCGACGGCGATGAGCTGGCGGTAGCCCTTCTCCTCGGCCTCGCGCAGCGCGTCGTTGAGGTACGGGCCCCAGTTGCGGTTGCCCCACAGCACGGGCAGGTCGATGCCGCGCTCGGCGAGGCGCGCCTCGAGGGCGGCCTTCAGCTCGCGGTTCTGCTCGTTGATGGGGCTGATGCCGCCGAACGCGCGGTAGTGGTGGGCGACCTCCTCGAGGCGCTCCTCGGGGATCCCGCGACCGGCGGTGACGTTGCGGAGGAACGGGATGACGTCGTCCTGGCCCTCGGGGCCGCCGAAGGACGCGAGCAGGATCGCGTCGTACGCGACGGGCTCCTCCACGTGGGCGGGGCCCATCTTCGCGGCCTCGCTCGCGGCGGAGACGAGGGCGCCGGGCGCCCGGGGGGCGTCGGTGGCGGGGGCGGGCTTGCGACCCAGGTTCACTGCGGCCATTACTGGAGGACCTCCACGAGCTCGGCGGTGGTGATGCGGCGGCCCGTGTAGAACGGGACCTCCTCGCGCACATGACGGCGCGCGTCGGTGTTGCGCAGGTCGCGCATCATGTCGACCAGGTCGACGAGCTCGTTCGACTCGAGCGGCAGGATCCACTCGTAGTCGCCGAGGCCGAACGACGAGACCGTGTTGGCGACGACGCTGCGGAAGGCCGCGCCCTGGCGGCCGTGCTGGGCGAGCATGCGCCCGCGCTCCTCGGGCGGCAGCAGGTACCACTCGTAGGAGCGGACGAAGGGGTAGACGCAGAGCCAGTCGCGCGGCTCCTCGCCCCGGAGGAAGCCGGGCACGTGGCTGCGGTTGAACTCGGCGTCGCGGTGGACGCCCGCGGCGCTCCACGACGGGATGAGCGCGCGGATGAGGCGCGCGCGGCGGATCTCGCGGAAGGCCCACTGGAGGGTCTCCATCTGGGGGCCGTGGATCCAGACCATGAGGTCGGCGTCGGCGCGCATGCCCGAGACGTCGTAGAAGCCGCGGACGGCGACGCCCTCCGCCTCCACGATGTGGACGATGCCGTCGAGCTCGTCGACGGCCCCGGGGACCTCGCGACCGTCGAGGTCGTCGGGGCGGGCGGGATCGCGGCGGAGGACGGCCCAGAGGGCGTAGCCGCTGGGGGATGCCTCGGGGGCGGGCCCGTCGTCAGGACGGGCCTCTCCGGGGGACTCGATCGGGGGGACCTGAGATGCCGCCGACTCGGCAGCCGGGATGCTCATGATCTCCATGGTACGTCTCGCGGGGACCCCGCCCCTGCATCGGACGGGCGGCCGTCAGATCATTCGCGGGCTACCGGGCGTCGCGGCCCGTGAGCGCGAGCAGCCGCACCTGCAGCGGCGCGTCCTCGGCGACCGGCACGGGCGACGCGAACAGCCCGCTGGCCTCGAGCGTGTCCTTCTGCGGGGCGAACACCGTCCACGTGGCGCGCACGAGCTCGTCGTCGATGCGCTCGTCGGCGCCGACCGCGCGCGCGAGGTCCCAGCCGTGGATCACGACGTCGGACAGCTGCTCGCGCAGGTACTCCCGGGCGGGCACGCGGTCGCTCGACAGCAGGACGGGACGCTCCGGGTCGACGCCCTCCCACGCCGCGAGCGCCTCGCGGGAGTAGCGGCCCCACTCGGCCACGAGGTCGTCGTCGAGGTCGCGGATGAGCGGCTGGCCGGTCTCGACGGTGTGGCCGGCGAGGAGGAGCGGCACCCACTGCTGCTCCTCGATGACGTGCGCCACGAGCTCGCGGACGTCCCACTCGACGTCGGGCGTGGGCGCCGTCCAGTCGGTGACGGCGGCGAGGCGGTCGGCGAAGCCGCCGTGGGCCCGGCGGATCAGGTCGTGCCAGTCGAGGTCGGTGTCCATGGTCGAGCTCCCGTCGGTGGTGTGCTCGGGGAACGTCGGCGGCGGTCGCGCGCATTCCCGCGTGCCTCGGCGACGCGGGCGCGAGGGTCAGACCGGGGGCTGCCGGGCGGCCGAGAACTGGTGGCGGGGCGCGCGGAGCGCCCGGAACGGATCCGTGCCCGCGAGCCCCTGCAGCCCCGACGCGAGGATCCCGAGGACCCCCACGACCGCCACGACGACGACCAGCAGGCGCGGCCAGCCGGACGCGACGGAGTGCACGACGGCCATGGGCTCCAGCAGGTTGACGCCGACGAGGAACACGGTCGCCGAGACCGCGAGCGCCATGGCCGCGCCGTCCGCGATGCCGACGACGGCGAGGATCACCAGCACCCACAGGCCGTACCAGGGGTAGACGACGGGCGACATCGCGACGATGCACGCGAACGCCAGCGCGAGGCGGGCCTCGCCGGAGAGCGTGCGGGTCGTGAGGATGCACCAGGCGGCGCCCGCGAAGCCGAGCAGGATGCCCGCGGTCTTGATGCCGCCCTCGACCGCGTCCCCCGGCCCGCCGAGCGCATCGACCAGCGGGCCGAACGCGCCCGCCGCCACGCCGAACGGCATGAACCACGAGACGACGGAGACGGGGCTCGACAGCGCGGAGATCCAGCCGAGGCCGACGCCGAGCAGCTGGCCGCCGAGCGCGAGGAGGCCCATGGCGGCGAGGCCGGACGCGGTCCACGCCGCCCAGACCCGCGGGTCGCGCGTGGGCGGGCGGAGGCCGACGACCCCGCCGGCCGACCCGTCGACCGCCACGCCCTCCGGCGCACGGTCGTCCACGCGACGGGCGCGCATCTCCGCGTGCACGATCGCGACGATGGGCAGGGCGAGGAGCGCGATGGGCTTGACCGCCACCGCGCCCGTCACGAGCAGGACGCCGAGCACGGGCCTCGAGTCGATGGCGGCGAGGAGGCCGGCGACCAGCAGGCCCATCATCAGCGCGTCGTTGTGCGCGGCCACCACGAAGTTGAAGCTGACGAGCGGGCTGGCGGCGAGGAACCACGCGGTGCGCACGGGGTCGATCCGGCGCCGGCGGGCGATGCGGAGGCCGCACGCGACCATCAGGACGACGCCGACCACCGCGACGCCGCGCGCCGCGAGGACCGCGACCTCGACGCCGAGGGCGTCGTCGATCCCGCCGATGACGCGCTCGATGGCGAGGAACAGCGGGCCGTAGGGCGCGGGGGTGTGCGCCCAGAGCGGATCGACGCCCGTGCTCCGCCAGTCGGGCAGCACGGCGGGCCCGTGCTCGTAGGGCGAGAGGCCGGCGCCGAGCACGCGGCCCTGGGCGATGTACGAGTAGATGTCGCGGCTGAACAGCGGCGCGCTGAACAGGAGCGGGACGGTCCAGATGACCGCGAGCCGCAGCGTGGCGCGCAGGCCCGCCGGCCCGAGCCGCGGGAGCAGCGCGCCGAGGAGGAGCCACGCGGACGTGAGCATGAGCCCGCCCACCACGACAGCGACGGACCCGACGCTCGTCCCGAGGGGCGAGACGCGGAGCGCGCCGATCACCGGGGTGCGGGACAGCTCCGACTCGGCAGGCGCGTGGCCGACGACGAAGGACGCCGCGAGGAGGAGCAGCGAGCCGACCAACCCGACGATCCCCGGCAGCAGCAGCGGATGCGCCCCCAGGGATCCCGGATCACGCGCCTCGCGGCGGCGCGGACGCACGGGATCCCCCTCGGCCATGACGGACGCTCGACCGTCGGGTCAGCGGCGCGCGGCGCGGGCCATGGCCCAGACCACGCCGCCGACCACGACGACCGCGCCCACCCCGACGGCCACGAGGAGCAGCGGGTCCTCGTCGGCCGTGCGGCGGATGCGCCGGCGCAGGTCGGCGATGCCGTCCTCCGCCCGGCGGCGGACGTTCAGCTTGGCCTCGAGCGCGTCGAGCGTCGCGGAGATCTCCTCGCGCGTGTGCTGGATGTCGAGCTTCAGCTCGGTGCGGGACCGGGGTCCCGTGGGGCGGGGGCGGTCAGTGGTCATACTTGCCGGTCCCCTTCACCGCGTCGACGTCCTCCTTGAGGCTGTCCACCGTCTCCTCGGGCGTCGGCGGGACGCCCTTCTTGATCCACCGGATGCCGAGCAGCGCCAGCACCACCGTGATGAGGAGGAAGACGCCCGCGACGATGAGCGCGGAGAGCCACGGCGAGAACGCCTCGGACAGGCCGAGGATCGCGGCGGCGACGAGCACCAGGAACGCGATGAACGCGAAGAACAGCGCCACGACGAGGAAGCCGGCACCGATCCCCGCGTGCTTGAGCTTGCTGACGAGCTCGTTCTTGAACGACTCGATCTCGTCCTTGATCAGCTGGACGATGAGCGTCGGCAGGTCGGCGACGAGCCGGACGAGCGAGCGCTTGCTCTTCGGATTGAGATCCTGATCCGTCATGCGGGGTTCCCTCCTGGGGATGGGCGGGCGGGTCAGCGGGAGGTGCCGGAGCCGTTCGGCTCGGGCGAGGCGGGGTCCATGGTCGGGTAGTGCGTGCCCGAGGCGCTCGAGGGGGTGGAGCCGCTCGCGGTGTCCTTCTTGCCGCCGGTGACGGTGCCGACGACCTTCTTGGCGCCGCCGACGACCGCGTGCGCGACGTCGGGGGTGTGGTCCTTCACGAAGCCGGCCGCGTTGTCGACCTGGCGCTGGACCTTCGGGTCGTCCCAGACCTTCTTGGCGTTCGTGCGGATCTGCTCGTAGCGCTTGCGACCGGCGCGGGCGCCGAGGACGTAGCCGACACCGGCTCCGGCGACGAAGAGAAGCTTGCCTTTCATGGGAGATCTCCGATCGTTGAGGGGGCACGTGCAGCACACGTCGGTCCAGCGTATCCCTCCGCCGCCGCCGCGTGGTCGGGGGCGACGGGGCGGTCGGCGGCCGGCCAGCCGGGGCCGCGATCGCCCATCAGCGCGCCAGGAGGCGCGCCGCGGCGGCCTGCGCGTCCGCCACCACGGAGGCGAGCCCGGTGCCCGCGACGGCGGACCCGGTGATCTCGAGCCCCGGATGCTCGGCCGCCTCGTCGCGCACGGCCTGCACGCGCTCGCGGTGGCCGGACGCGGCGAACGGGAGGGCGTTGGTCCAGCGCACGCGGGCGGATCCGGTGACGCGGCCGGCGAGGTCGACGCCGAGCAGCGCCGACGCGTCGTGGACGGCGATCGCGGTGAGCTCGTCGTCGGGGACGCCCGCGGTGTCGTCGTCACCGCCCGCGCGCCCGTAGGAGAGGCGGAGCACGTGGCGGTCGCCCGCCTGCTCCTTCAGCCACGGCCACTTGGCGGTGGCGTGCGTGAGGGCCTTGGCGCGGATCCCCGGGGCGTCGGCCGCGACCAGCACGCCGGTGCCGCGCGGAGCGGCGTCGAGCTCGGGCGCGCGCACGACGAGCGTGACCAGCTCGACGGAGGACGGCGCGGGCCAGCCCTCCGTGACCGCGCGCGGCGCGAGTCCCTGGAAGAGGTGGATGAGGCCCGCCGCGGGGATGGCGAGGATGACGCCCGCCGCGTCGACGCCCCGGCCGTCGGCGAGCTCGACGTGCCAGTCGTCGTACGCGGCGGCGCCCTCGTGGGAGCGGTGCCGGTGCACGGCCTCGACCGCGAGCGACGTGCGGACGTCGACGCCGAGGCGCGCGAGGTCGGCGACCAGCGCGTCCACCAGCAGGTGCACGCCGCCGACGATGCCGCTGACGGCGGATCCCGCGGGAGAAGCGGCGCGCATCGACGCGACCGCGCGCCCCAGCGACCCCTGCTCGGCGAGCCCGGCGCGGAGGCCGGGCGCGACCGCGTCGGCGTCGACCTCGTCGGGGTGGGCGCTGTGCACGCCGGAGACGATGGGGGCGACCAGCCGGTCGACCACGCGGTCGCCCATGCGGGCGCGGACGAGGCCGCCGAGCGTGCGCTCCTTCGCGCCGACGGCGGCGGGGAGGAGGAGGTCGGCCTTGGCGCGGGCGACGCCGGCCCGGCCGATCGCGGTCGCGATGGTGGCGTCGAACGGGTGCGCGGGGATCCCGAGCAGGCCCGTGCGCGGCAGCTGGATGGCGCGTTCGGCGAGCTGCACCCACGCCCCGTCCGGGTTCGGCTGCACGATCAGGTCCGCGAGGCCCAGCTCCCCCAGGAACGTGGCGACGGTGCCGCGGCGGGTGGCGAAGCTCTCGGCGCCGCTGTCGAGGCGGAGGCCGTCCACCACGTGGGATCCGACGGTGCCGCCGAGCGAGGGCGACGCCTCCACGAGGATCACGCGCTTCCCGGCGAGGGCGCAGGCGCGCGCGGCGATGAGGCCGCCCACGCCGCCGCCGATCACGACGACGTCGGTCGGGTCGACCTCGCCGGCTGCCTGCCGCGGGTCGCTACTCACGGACGAGGTCCACGATGCGGGTGAGCACGGTCGGGTCGGTCTCGGGCGGGACGCCGTGGCCGAGGTTCAGGATGTGCGCAGGCGCCGCCTTCCCGCGCTCGAGCACGTCGCGGACGTGCGCCTCGAGGATCGGCCACGGGGCGGCGAGGAGCGCCGGGTCGACGTTGCCCTGGACGGGCACGGATCCGCCGAGCCGCCGCGACGCCTCGTCGAGCGGGATGCGCCAGTCGACGCCCACCGCGTCGACGCCCACGTCGTGCATCGCGCCGAGCAGCTCCCCCGTGCCGACGCCGAAGTGGACGAGCGGCACCGTGCGGCCGTCCGCGGCCGTGATGGTGCGGACGTGGTCGAGCGCGAGGGCGGACGCCGGGGCGACGCGCTGCGTGTAGTCGGCGAGCGAGAGGCCGCCGGCCCACGAGTCGAAGAGCTGCGCGGCGCTGGCGCCGGCCATGACCTGCGCGTGCAGGAAGAGGCCCGTGATCTCGGCGCACCAGCGCATGAGGGCGTCCCAGGCGTCGGGATCCGCGTGCATGAGGCCGCGCGCCGCGATGTGGTCCTTGCTCGGTCCGCCCTCCACGAGGTACGCGGCGAGCGTGAACGGGGCGCCCGCGAAGCCGATTAGCGGGGTGTCGCCCAGCTCGGCGACCGTGCGCGCGACCGCCTGGCGGATGGGTTCGAGGGCGGCCGGGTCCAGCGACGGCAGCGCGGCGACGTCGGCCGCGGTGCGCACGGGCTTCTCCAGCACCGGGCCGCGGCCCGCGACGATGTCGACCCCCACGCCCGCGAGCTTCAGCGGGATGACGATGTCGCTGAAGAAGATGCCCGCGTCCACGTGGTGGCGGCGCACCGGCTGCAGCGTGATCTCGCTGGCCATCTCCGGGTCGAGGCACGCGTCGAGCATGCGCGTGCCCACGCGCAGCTCGCGGTACTCGGGCAGAGACCGGCCGGCCTGGCGCATGAACCACACGGGGGCGCGCTCGCCGCGACGACCGCGGTACGCCTCGACGAGGAGCGACGACGCGGTGCGCGTGTTGAGCGGATGCTCCGCAGGGAGCGGGACGACGGCGGACGAGGGCGCTGAGGCGGCGGAGGAGCTGGGCGTGATCACGGAGGAGATCATCGCATCCCCCGCCTGCGCGCCCGCTCGGCTGGGGAGGCTGGCCGCACGTAGTCAGGGTGCCCTCACCGACCCGGAGCACACGGCGGGGAGGTTTACCATGGAGCGTGCTCATATGTCTGACGGCGAGTCATCACAACGCCAGCTTCGAGGTCCTCGAGAAGCTGTCCGTGGCCGCACCCTCCGTCGCCGGCGCGCTCATGGAGCAGAACGACTTCATCGCGGGGGCCGTCGTCCTCGCCACCTGCAACCGGTTCGAGGCCTACCTCGACGTGGAGGAGCCCCTCACAGCGGCCCGCGCGCTGGCCGTCGAGGCCACGGTCGACGTGGTCAGCGGCGCCAGCGGCATCGCCCGCGACGACGTCCGCGGCAGCGTCGACGTGAAGTGCGGCGACGCGGTCGCCGAGCACCTCTTCGCCGTCTCCTCCGGCCTCGAGTCCGTCGTCGTCGGCGAGGGCGAGATCGCGGGCCAGGTCCGCCGGGCGCTCGAGGGCGCCCGCACCGGCGGCACCACGAGCACCGGCCTCGAGCGCCTCTTCCAGACCGCGTCCAACACGTCGCGCGGCGTCAAGACCCGCACGGGCCTGCAGAGCGCCGGACGGTCCATGGTCCGGCTCGCGCTGGACCTCGCCGAGAGCCGCATCGCCGACTGGTCGGCCACCCGCGTCCTCCTCGTCGGCACGGGCGCCTACGCGGGCGCGAGCCTCGCCGCGCTCCGCGACCGCGGCGTCGTCGACGTGCACGTCTACTCCCCCTCGGGCCGCGCGCAGAAGTTCGCGGGCCCGCACGGCATCCCCGCCGTCGAGGGCCGTGACCTCCTCCGGGCGCTCGCGGCCTCCGACATGGTCGTCACCTGCAGCACCGCGCCCACCGCCGTGCTCGCCGCGCACCACATGCAGGGCGCGGCAGCGGTGTCGGGCGACGGGCGCCGCCGCCTCGTCATCGACCTCGGCCTCCCCCGCAACGTGGATCCCGACGTCGTCACGGTCGATGGCGTCGAGCTGCTCGACCTCGAGACCATCAGCCTGCACGCGCCGCTGCGCGACCTCACCGCCACGGACGACGCGCGCGAGATCGTCAGCACCGCCGCGGCCGAGTTCCGCGCGGCGAGCGCCGAGGACGAGGTGGCCCCCGCCGTGGTGGCGCTCCGCACGCACATCTTCGACGTCCTCGAGGGCGAGCTGGAGCGCGTGCGCAAGCGCGGCGACTCCTCCCACGCCACCGAGAAGGCGCTCCGCCACCTGGTGAGCGTCCTCGTCCACCAGCCCTCCGTGCGCGCCCGCGAGCTCGCGCGCCAGGGCGAGGGCGCGCGCGTGGTGGACGCCGTCCAGGCGCTCTTCGGCCTCGACGTGGAGATGCCCGCCGCGGTGTCCTCCCCCGTCGCCGTCGCGCTCTCGCGCACGGCCGAGGCGGGCCAGGCGTCGTGAGGCCCCGCATCCTCCGCGGCCCGCGCCTCGACGCGCCGCTCAGGATGACGGAGCCCGTGCGCACCGAGCGCCTGGTGATCCGGCCCTACACGGCCGACGACCTCGACGACTACGCCGACATCCAGCGCCGACCCGACGTGGTCGAGTACATGTTCTGGCCGCTCCGCGACCGCGAGGCGTCCAAGCGCCACCTGGCCGCCCGCCGCCGGAAGACCCGGCTCGAGCAGTCGAACGACTTCCTCGGGCTCGCCGTCGAGCTGCCAGACGAGCCGAGCCTCAACCCGCGCGCGGGATCCGGCCGCGTCGTCGGCGACGTGTCCCTCCTCCTCCGCAACGCGGCCTCGCGCCAGCTCGAGATCGGCTGGGTCATGAACCCGGACTTCGCCGGCCGCGGCTACGCCACCGAGGCCAGCCGCGCCATGCTCGACATCGCCTTCCAGCGCGCGGGCGCCCACCGCGTCCTCGCGCAGCTCGACGCCCGCAACACCTCGTCCGCCCGCATGGCCGAGCGCCTCGGCATGCGCCGGGAGGGGCACTTCCGCGAGGAGCACCTCGTGAAGGGCGAGTGGGTCGACAGCCTCTACTACGCCGTGCTGGCCGACGAGTGGGCGACGACGACGCCCGCCGCCACCTGACCGGCGGATCCCCGTGGACGGCGACCTGCCCGCGCTCGACCCGGTCGAGGTGCGCGGTCCCGTCCGCACTGATCGGCTCGTGCTGCGGCCGTTCACGCCGGACGACGTGGTCGCGATCGAGGCGTACGCGGAGTCCCCCGGCGCGCGGCCGCACCTCGCCGGATCCGCGGCCGACCCCGCGCGTATGCTCGCCGACCGCCTCGGCTGGACCCGGCTGGCGGAGGTGGGCGACCGGCTCGCCCTCGCGATCGAGCTGCCCGCCCAGGGCCAGCGGTGGTCGCGCGTGGTCGGCGAGGTGCACCTGCTGCTGCGCGATCCCGGGGCACGGCAGGCGGAGCTCGGCGTGGTCCTGCACGAGGACGTGCGGGGCGCTGGCGTCGCGGTGGAGGCGGCGGACCGGATCCTCGAGCTCGCCTTCGCCGAGGTGGGCGTGCACCGCGTCGCCTGCCGGGTCGACGCGGCGGACGCGACCGCGCTCGGGCTGGCCGGGCGCCTCGGCATGCGGCGCGAGGGGCTCCTGGTGCACGACCGGTGGGTCGGCGGAGCGTGGGCCGATACCGTTGTCGTCGCCCTGCTCGACGTGGAGTGGGCGGCTCGCACGAGCCTCGACGGACTGTAGGAGGACCGCGTGACATCGACCCCCGACCCGGCAGGACGCCCCGTCGTCCCGGTCATCGACGACGACGATGACGACGACCTCGACGAGCTGGACGAGCTCGACTTCGACGGGCCCGGGGACGCCGCCCGACGGCGCGATCCCGACGACCGGCCGCTCCGGGTGGCCGCGCTCGCCCTCATCCGCGACCGCCGAGTGCTGATGGTGCGCGTCCAGGGGCACGACGTGCTCTACCTGCCCGGCGGCAAGATCGAGCCCGGCGAGGGCGCGCGGCAGGCGCTCGTGCGCGAGGCCGCCGAGGAGGTGGGGCTCGACATCGACCCCGCCACGATCGAGGACCTCTTCACCGTCCTGGCCGACGCGCACGGCGTGCACGCGGGACGCCTCGTGAGCATGACCGTCTATCGCGCGGAACCGCGCGAGGGCACGCGGCAGGAGCCGGTGCCGTCCGGCGAGGTGGCGGAGGTGGAGCTCGTCGGATCCGCGGACGCGGACCGCTGCCCGCCCGCCGGGCAGGCCGCGCTGGAGCGCCTCGTGGCGCTTCGGCTCATCGACTGACGGCGTCGTCCCCGGGGGTCGCGGCGTCGGCCGGGGCCACGGCGTCGTCGCCGGGCGCGCGGGATCCGGCGGCCAGCTCGACCGCTCGGGTCCCGCGGACCTTGCGGCGCTGGTCGACGAACGCGACGGCGGCCACCAGGGTCGCGATGCCGCCCGCGACGAGCGTGCCGGTCACCTCGCCGACGCCGTCGACCTGCACGGCGGTCACGAGGATCGCGACGGTGAACGCGGCGATGACGAGCCCGACGGCGAGGATCAGCCAGGAGAGCAGGCCCTTGGCGCGGGCGTCGGGCGTGCGGGTGGCCATGCGCCCATCCTCCCATGGGCGGCGGGGGATCCCCCGGCGGCGCCGACCCGTGCGTCCGGTGGGAGGGGGTGACGGCCGAGGCCGGCGGGCGTAGCGTCGAAGGCGTCCCATCCACCGAACGAAGGAGCGCATATGAGTGCGGATGACAAGGCCCAGAACACCGGCGAGAAGCTCGCGGGGAAGGCCGAGGAGGCCTTCGGGAAGCTGACCGGCGACGACAGCAAGGTCGCCGAGGGCGAAGCGAAGCAGGCCGGGGCAAGCGCCAAGCAGGCCGGCGAGAACGTGAAGGACGTCTTCAGGAAGTAGGACTTCCGGAGGGACGTCCCTCCTGAGAGGCGAGGGGCCGGGTGCCGAGCATCCGGCCCTTCGTCATGCCCGCGCCGCCTCCGCCGCCGGATCCCTGGCCGTCCTCATCGGAGGGCGGGCGGGAGCGCGCCGATCTGACCGAGCAGCGCGAGGAGGTCGGGCTGCCCGACCTCGTCGATGATCCTGCCGTCCGCGAAGCGGTAGAAGGCGCTCGCGCCGACGGCGATCGGCCTCCCCGTCGCCGGGACGCCCAAGAACTCGCCGTCGTGCGTGCCACGGAGCTCGAAGCGAGCAGCCACCTGATCGCCCTCGACGACGAGCTGCTGGACGGTCCACCGGACATCCGAGATTGCTCCGCGCATGATCGCGAGGATCTGGAGGTACCCGTCGAGCCCGACCAGGGGCTCGGGCGAGAACGGCGTCATGAACGCCGCATCCGGGTGGATCACCTCGCGGCCGATCGCCTCGTCGCCGCTGTTGATGAACTCGAGGAACCGCTGCATCGTGGCGCGCAGGTCGTGGGTCATGTCACTCCGATCTCGTCGGGGCGCCAGGTCGGCACCCGCGGCAGATACTTTACATAGCAAGCATCAGCGCTAGCCTGACGGTGCCGGCGCCCGCTGCCGGCGTCGAGGGAGGTGCGCGGATGAGCGCCCAGGAGTACTTCGCCGCGCTGGTGCGGCACGAGACCGACCTCTGGAACGCCGTGGAGAGGCGGATGCGCAGCGACGGCGCCGTGAGCCTCGCGCGCCTCGAGGTGCTGCGGGTCGTCGCGGCCGTGCCCGACGGCGCCCGCGTGCAGGACGTCGCGACCGGCGTCGGCGGCTCCATCGCCGCGGCCAGCAGGCTGCTGGACCGCCTCGACGCCGACGGCCTCCTCCTCCGCGCACCCCATCCCACGGACCGGCGGAGCGTCCGCAGCCGCCTCTCCCCCGCCGGCGAGGCCGCGCTCGCCACGTCGGACGGACGCTTCGTCGAGGCGCTGGACACCGTCCTGGGCCACGCCGACGCCGCAGCGATCTCCGCGGGCATCGCCGCGCTCGAGCGCATGCAGCGGGCGCTGGAGGCGGGCCGATGAGCCGCACGATGCGCGCGGTCGTGATCGACGCCCCCGGCGACCCCGAGGTCCTGCGGCTCCGCGAGATCCCGGTGCCCGTCCCCCGGGCCGGCGAGGTCCTCATCCGCGTGGAGGCGTTCGGGCTGAACCGGTCGGAGCTGCACTTCCGACGGGGCGTCGGCGACTTCGGGAGCTTCCCGCGCGTGCCCGGCATCGAGGCCGTCGGCACCGTCGAGTCCGCACCCGGCGGCGAGCACGAGCCCGGGACCCAGGTCGCCGCGCTCATGGGCGGGATGGGCCGCACCTTCGACGGCGGCTACGCCGAGCACGCGCTCGTGCCGGCCACGAGCGTCGTGCCGTTCACCAGCGCCCTCGACTGGGCCGTGCTCGGAGCCGTCCCGGAGATGCTGCAGACCGCGCACGGCTCCCTCACCACGGGGGTCGGCGTCCGGCCCGGCGACACGCTGCTGATCCGCGGCGGCACCTCGTCCGTGGGGCTCGCGAGCATCGTCCTCGCCAAGATGCACGGCGCCACCGTCATCGCCACCACCCGCAACCCCGACCGAGCCGACCTGCTGCGGGTCACCGGCGCCGACCACGTGGTCGTCGACACCGGCCGCATCGCCGAGCAGGTGCGCGCGATTGTCCCCGGCGGAGTCTCCGGTGCCATCGAGCTGATCGGCACGGACACGCTGCCCGACACCCTCCGCGCCACCGCCGTGCACGGCACCGTCTGCTTCAGCGGGATGCTCGCCGACGTGTGGACCATCCCGGACTTCTACCCGATGGACGTGATCCCCAACGGCGTGCGCCTCACCGCCTACTCCGGGGAGGCGAGCGACCTGCCGGCGTCCGTGCTGCAGGGGTTCCTCGACGCCGTCGCGGCCGGCACCGCGACCGTGCCCCTCGCCCGGACGTACGCCCTCGACGAGATCGTGCAGGCCCACCAGGACATGGAGGACGGCGCGCGCGTCGGGAAGCTCGTCGTCGTCACCCGCTGATCCGGGCGGTGCCGTGGCGCGCGGGCGACGGCGCGGGTCCCGGCGTCAGCCGCGCGGATCCGCGTCGGCCAGCGCCTTCAGCGCCCGGCGGTCGGGCTTGCCTGACGGAAGCGTCGGCATGGCGTCGATGCCGCGGACGACGGCGGATCCCGCGACGCGGCCGAGGCGCGCGGCCAGCTCGCGGCGCACGCGCTCGGCGAGCTCCGGATCGACGGGTCCCGGCACGAAGACGACCGGCCGCTGCCCCCAGCCCGCGTGCTCGCCGGGCACCGCGACGGCCTCGGCGAGGCGCGCCTCCCATGCCCCGAGCGACCGCACCGCCTCCTCGACCGCGGCCAGCCGCAGCTTCTCGCCGCCGGAGATCACGACGTCGTCGAGCCGCCCGGTGATGCGCAGCACGCCGTCGACCAGCTCGCCGCCGTCGCCCGTGCGGTACCAGCGCCGGCCGTCGTGCTCGCCGAACGCCGCGTCCGTCGCTCTCGGGTCGCCCAGGTAGCCCTCCGCGAGCATCGGGCCGGCGAGCTCCACCTGGCCGTCGACGACGGCGACCTCGGCCGTCGCGACCGGCACGCCGTCGTAGACGCAGCCGCCCGCGGTCTCGCTGGATCCGTAGGTGCGCACGACGCGCCACCCCAGCGCGGCCGCGCGGTCGACCAGGTGCGGGGGCGTCGCCTGGCCGCCGACGAGGATCGCCTCGACGCGTCGGACCGCGTCGCGGATGCGGCGGGCGTCATCCCCCGTTGCGACGTCCTCCGCCGCCTCCACGAGCCGGTGCAGCTGCGTCGGCACGAGCGAGGTGTAGCGGGCGACGCGCGCGTCCATCGACGCGGCCAGCTCCGCGAACGCGCGCGGGTCGAAGCTCCCGGGCGCGAGGACCGCGGGCGTCGTGCCCGCGGCGATCGAGCGCACGAGCACCTGGAGTCCGGCGATGTAGTGGGTGGGGAGCGCCAGGATCCACTGCCCGGGCGCCCCGAGCGCCGCCTGCGACGCGGCGGCGCTCGCCAGCAGCGCGTCCGACGACAGCGCGACGCGCTTGGGCCGGGAGGTGGTGCCGCTCGTCTCGACCACGAGCGCCACGCGGCGCTCGACCTCGGCGGGCGGCGGCGGATCCCCGGCGGCGACGGGAGCGTCCACCGGCCGCGCGAGGAGGGCCGGGCCGTCGCCCGCGAGCGCCGCGCGGAGGAGCGGCACCACGTCGGCGCCGGACGCGGTCAGCCGTTCGAGGCGCCTCACGGGAGCGGGAGCGGGATCGCGCGGATCAGAACTGCCACGGGAACGGCGACCAGTCGGGCGCCCGCTTCTCGAGGAAGGAGTCGCGGCCCTCGACGGCCTCGTCGGTCCCGTAGGCGAGGCGCGTGGCCTCGCCCGCGAACACCTGCTGGCCGACCATGCCGTCGTCCACCGCGTTGAAGGCGAACTTGAGCATGCGGATCGCGGTGGGCGACTTCCCGAGGATCGTCTCGGCCCATCCGAGCGCCGTCGCCTCGAGCTCGGCGTGCGGCACGACGCGGTTCACGGCGCCCATCTCGTACATGCGCTGGGCGCTGTGCTCCTCGGCGAGGAAGAACACCTCGCGCGCGGCCTTCTGGCCGACCTGGCGGGCGAAGTACGCGGATCCGTACCCGCCGTCGAACGAGCCGACGTCCGCGTCGGTCTGCTTGAAGCGCCCGTGCTCGGCCGACGCGATCGTGAGGTCGCACACGACGTGCAGCGAGTGCCCGCCGCCGGCCGCCCAACCGGGGACGACCGCGATGACGACCTTGGGCATGAAGCGGATGAGGCGCTGCACCTCGAGGATGTGGAGACGGCCGGCACGCGCCGGGTCGACGCCCTCGGCCGTCTCGCCCTCGGCGTACTTGTAGCCGTCTCGCCCGCGGATCCGCTGGTCGCCGCCGCTGCAGAACGCCCAGCCGCCGTCCTTCGGGCTCGGGCCGTTGCCGGTGAGGAGCACGACGCCGATGCGCGGATCCTGCCGGGCGTCGTCGAGCGCCTGGTACAGCTCGTCGACCGTGCGCGGGCGGAAGGCGTTGCGCACCTCCGGCCGGTCGAACGCGATGCGCGCGATGCGGCCCGTGAGGTCGTGGTGGTACGTGATGTCGGTGAAGCCCTCCGCGAGGGGGACGTCGCGCCAGCGGGTGGGATCGTGGATGTCGGAGACCTGCTTCACCATGCGTCCAGCCTAGGCGGCGCTCCGGCGGGTGCCCGCGGGTGCGACTAACAAACCAAAGCCGTCGACCTGTCTAAGCGTCGGTCAATCGGCTTCTTCTTCGCTCGCATCGCCAGCCGCTTGACTACTCGACTCGAACAGCACATTTCCGACGAGGGCGGCGATGTCGATGGCATCGGCGCGAGGAGCGACTCTCCCTTCGGCTTCGGCGAGCCTCGTCGCCGCGATGTAAGCGAGCCGGACCGCCTGGACGACGATGACACGGCGCAGGCCTTCGGTGACCTCCCCTCGCTCGCGCGCGACGGCTGCAAGGCGCGAGATAGTCTCAGCCCGACGCGCAAGTCGAATGTCTGGGTGCCCCCGCTCGGCTCGCGTCCGTGCGTCGATAAGTTCCCACCGGAGAGACTCGGGCATGTCCACTCGTGGGGATACCGGTGGTATTTTCTCATTAAGAATCGCGTTGAATCTGGACTTCTCGATGGCGCTGAGGTACGCCGAGTACTCGTAGGAGTTCAATCGAACCTTTGCCTCTGAATTGCTGCCGGGAATGGTCTCGAGATCCCAGATCGGCCACACCTCCACCGCAGCGACTTCAAACACATCGAGTATTCGCATGGCCACGGCATCGGTCCGCTGATTCGTCAGGTGCCGCCGGATGCGAGTCCGCAGGCGTTCGTTGGTCTGACCGACATAGATCGGCTCGCCATCGTAATCGTAGAAAGCGTAGACCCCCCAACGCGCATCGAGCCACCGTCGCCCGTGGTAATCTCGCGCACTGATGAACCGCTCAAGTGATTCGCGAAAGTCGCGGACATCGTGAGCTGGCAATGATTTCTTTATGGGCTTAGCCGAGGGTGCGGAAGCCGCAGTTTCATCGCGCAATGGACGCCGCGCTCTCGAGCTCAGCCAAGTGCCCCTTGAGCAGGGGCATCAGGTAGTTGCTACCGAGCCATTCCACCGCCGGAACGGCGACAGCATCCCCAAAGGCGAAGAGCACCTTACTTGCGGGCGTACCCTGAATGTTGTAATCCTCAGCACCCATGAGGCGCGCGTATTCCAACGGCGTCATCCAGCGGACACTGACAACCCCTTTCTCGATCTTTACAACGGCCTGCTTAGATGAGCCTCCGCGCGCAGTGCGAAGGCATCCAGCAATCTCATCGGGGCGCACTTCCCAAGTCGCCACACCGTTTCGAGTCCTTCGGTATGCCGTCCGATACGAGACATGAGATGACTTGCGAAGCAGCGCCACGCGATCTCGTTGGACAGAAGAGAGGGACGCCATAAATGATTCGGTACGCTCCGCCTCCCACCAGCGCGAATCATTGCCGCTCATTTTCTCCATAATGCTTTCTAGGCCCGACGTTCTCGGTGCCGGTGGATCCGGGAGTGCGGCCCTGTGAGTTCGAAGCGTCGGATCATTGAATACCCACGAGAACTGCGCCGGCCGAAGCGCGGACACCTGTTCGCCTGCATCCGCTGGGGGTACTAGGGCACCGACGAGAAACATCCTGGGTCTCGACTGCGGCAAGAATCGACGCGCGTCGATCGACAGGACGTCGATCGAGTATCCAAGATCATTGAAAGCCCTGATGGCGGCGGTCAAGTCATCGCCTCCATGGCTCGTGGCGAGTCCGACGACGTTCTCCAAGACAACGACCGGCGGTCGCTCCTCACCGAGAGCCGCAAGCGCGTCGACGAAACCCCAGAATGCATTTGACTCACCGGATCGCAAGCCACCTCGCGTGCCCGCGAGCGACAGATCAGTACAAGGAGACGAGCCCCACGCGAGCGCGGCGTCGCGCGGTAGCTCGTCGTGGTCAAGCCCGAAAACGTCACCCACGCGGTAGATGTGGTCGCGCCCTGCTTCCCGATCACGAAAATTGCGCTCGTAGAGGGCATGCTTGTCAGGCTCATAGTCGTTCGCCCACGTCACCTGGAACCCTGCGCTCTCCAGTCCCATGCGAGCGAGGCCGACGCCAGCGAAGAACTCCATGACCTTCGGCCGGGCGGACGCGATCGGCGTGACATTTCGAGGTTCGAGCATGTGATCATGCTATCCAGCACGCCCGACGCTAGCGTCAGGCGCCCCGGCGGGTGCCCGCGGGTGCGAGGCTGGATCCATGCTCCCCGCCCTGGACGACCTGCTCGCCACCGCCCGCGTCGTCGCCCTCCCGCTCCGCACGCGCTTCCGCGGCCTCGACGTGCGCGAGGCCGTGCTCATCGAGGGCCCGCTCGGCTGGACGGAGTTCTCGCCGTTCGTCGAGTACGACGACGCGGAGTCCGCGGCCTGGCTCGCCGCCGCCATCGACTTCGGCTGGACGGAGCCGCCCGCGCCCTTGCGCGACCACGTGCTCGTGAACGCGACGATCCCGGCCGTCGAGGCCGCTCGCGTCGCCGAGGTGCTGGCCCGGTTCCCCGGCTGCCGCACCGCGAAGGTCAAGGTCGCCGAGCGCGGCACGACGCTCGTGGACGACGTGGCCCGCGTCGCCGAGGTCCGCCGCCTCCTCGGGCCCGAGGGCCGGGTGCGGATCGACGCGAACGCGGCCTGGAACGTGGACGAGGCCGAGCACGCGATCCACGCCCTCGCCGCGCACGACCTCGAGTACGTGGAGCAGCCATGCGCGTCGGTGGAGGAGCTCGCCGAGCTGCGCGGGCGGATCCGCCACCTGGGCGTGCCGCTCGCCGCCGACGAGAGCGTGCGCAAGGCCGAGGACCCGCTGCGGGTCGCTCGCGCCGGAGCCGCCGACCTGCTCGTGATCAAGGCGCAGCCGCTCGGCGGGATCCACCGCGCGCTGCGCATCACGCGGGAGGCGGGCCTGCCCGTCGTCGTCTCGAGCGCGCTCGACACGAGCGTGGGCATCTCCATGGCCGCGCACCTCGCGGCGGCGATCCCCGAGCTGCCGCACGACTGCGGCCTCGGCACGGTCTCGCTCTTCGTCGAGGACGTCGTGGCCGAGCCGCTCGTGCCCGTAGACGGCAAGATCGCCGTGCGCCGCGTCTCGCCCGACGCGCGCCTCCTGGACGCCCACGCTGTCGACGCGGACCGCCGCGAGTGGTGGCTCGACCGGATCCGCCGCACGCACGCCGTGCTCGCCGGCGCCTGACGCGGTGGACGTCAGCCGGCCGGAGCGGACTACAGGCCGCTGTAGGTGTGCAGGCCCTTGAAGAACACGTTCACGACGCCGAAGTTGAACATGACGGCCGAGAACCCGATGATGGCGAGCCACGCCGACCGCGACCCGCGCCAGCCGCGCGTGGCCCGCGCGTGGATGTACCCGGCGTAGAGCACCCAGATGATGAAGGTCCAGACCTCCTTGGTGTCCCACCCCCAGTAGCGGCCCCACGCGCGCTCGGCCCAGATGGCGCCGGCCATGAGCGTGAAGGTCCAGAAGATGAAGCCCACGATGTTGAGGCGGTAGGCCATCGACTCGAGCGTGACGGAGTCGGGCAGCGTGGCGAGGAAGCGCATCTTCGCGGCCCGCGCGTCGGCGGCCAGCGACTCCCGCCGGAACTGCAGGAGCTGCACGCCGGACAGCGCGAAGGCCAGGGCGAAGAATCCCGTGCCGAGCGCCGCGACGAAGACGTGGATCACGAGCCAGTACGACTGCAGCGACGGCGGCAGCGGCGCCACCTCGACGCGGTACTGCACCACGGCGATGCCGAGCAGGATGAGGATGAGGCCGGTGACGAAGGTGCCGAGGAAGCGCAGGTCGCGGCGCGTGAGCACGATGAGGTAGACGCTGAGGATGAGCAGCGTGCCCGTCATCGCGAACTCGTACATGTTGGCCCACGGCACACGCGAGGCGGCGAGGCCCCTGAGCACCGTGGCGACCGCGTGCGCGACGAACCCGATGCCGAGCAGCACCATGGCGACGTTGAGGCTGATCGAGCGGCCGGCGGCGACGGGAGCGTCCGGACCGGAGACGACGCCGTCGCGACCAGACGACGCGGGCTCGCGCTCGATGGTGGCGGTGCCGCCGCGGCGGGCGGCGGTGGCGCCGACGGCGGAGGGCTGGCGTGCCGCGGCGGTGGCCGCGTCCGCCACGAGCGCGGACCGCCGCGCGAGGTCGAGGGCGAACGCGATGAACGCGGCCGCGTAGAGCCCCATCGCGACGAGGAGCGCGATGAGGGAGACGTCGTCGAGCATGGCCGTGTTCACGAGTGGAGCCTAACTTCTGCATCTGACACCGCGCCCGGCGCGAGGCCGGCCACGTGCTTGTCCGCCAGGGCCGCGACCGCGGCCTCCAGCGTGGGGTCCTCGCCGCGGGCGAGGCCCGCGTACTCGAGGGTCGTGGATCCGTCGGCCTGCGGCACGGCCTTGACCCACACGCGCCGGCGCGGCACGAAGAGGGACGTGAGCAGGCCGCCGAGCACGAGGATCGCGAACAGCAGCACCCAGCGCTGCGTCGGGTCGTGGTGCACGTCGAACGAGACGAAGCGCGGCACGGAGTCGAGGCTCACGCTGCCGAGGCCGTCGGGCAGGTCCATCGTCTGGCCGGGGGCGAGCTCGATGGACTGGACGCCCGTCTTGCCGCCGGTGAGCTGCGTGAGGTCCCCCGTGTCGAGCGTGTACACCGAGGTGGGCACGCCGCCGTCGATCCCGAGGTCGCCCGTGTAGACGTTGAGCGTCAGCAGCGGGTTGTCGAGGTCCGGGTAGGAGGAGAAGAACGGCGCCTTCTCCGCGCCCTGCGTCGGGTAGAAGAAGCCGAGCATGCCGACCTGCTCGCGCAGGCCGTCCGGCACCTTGACGACGCCGAGCGAGGTGAGCTTCGCGTCCTGCGGGAGGAACGGCACGTCGGCGCTGTAGACGACCGTGCCCGCGGGATCCCGCACCGTCACGTGCGGCGCGTAGCCGTTGCCGAGCAGGTACATGTCGGTGCCGCCGATGGCGAGCGGGTCGTTGACCTTGACCTCGCGCTCCTGCGGCTGGCCGCCCGGCACGTCGGCCGTCACGTCGGCCGTGAAGTCGAGCGGCTGGCCGATGGCGTTCGGGTTCTGCTGCTCGTACTGCACGTGCAGCGCGTTGAGCTTCACCCGGTAGGGGGTGAGCGACGAGTCGTCGAAGAACCGGCCCGGGTTGAACGAGTCGAAGGTGGAGAGCGTGTTGACGAACGACTGGCCCTCCACGAGCACCTTCTGCCCGGAGTAGCCGAAGCCGCCGCCGATGCCGACCGTGATGAGGATCCCGACGAGCGCGGAGTGGAAGACGAGGTTGCCGGTCTCGCGCAGGTAGCCGCGCTCGGCCGAGACCGAGAGCACGCCGCCCTCGGCCGACGCGTCGTCGACGAGGACCGTCCGGTAGCGCTGGCGCTTGAGCAGCGCCCGAGCCTGGCGGATCGCGTCGACCGGATCAGCGGTGGTGGTCCGCGTCGTGTACCCGGCGAGGCGGGAGAGCCGGGCCGGCGTCTTGGGCGGTGCCTGGCGCAGCGCGTCGAAGTGGTGCTTGGCGCGCGGCACGACGCAGCCGATGAGGCTGATGAACAGCAGCAGGTAGATGGAGGAGAACCACACCGAGCTGTAGGTGTCGAACACCTGGAGCTTGTCGAGCACCGGGTAGAGGTCCGGGTTGTCGGCGCGGAACTGCGTGACGCCGTTCGGGTCGGAGCTGCGCTGCGGCACGAGGGATCCGGGGATCGCCGCGAACGCGAGCAGGAGCAGCAGGAACAGCGCCGTGCGCATGCTCGTGAGCTGCCGCCAGAACCAGCGCAGCGTGCCCAGGAAGCCGAGCTTCGGCTGCGCGATGGGCGCCCCCTCGCGCGGCGCCTGCCGTGGGGAGTCGACGTGGTCAGATGGCCGGGACATACGAGGCGATCACCCCCTGGAGCTGGAGCATCCACGCCGACCAGAGCCCGGAGACCATGAGCACGCCGGTGATGACCAGCAGGGCTCCCCCGACGAGGTTGACGGTGCGGATGTGGCGGCGGAGGAACCCGACGGTGCGCGTCATCCACCCGAGGCCGAGGGCCACGAGGAGGAACGGCACGCCGAGCCCGATGCAATAGGCGACGCCGAGCAGCACGCCGCGGCCCGCGTCGGCCGACGTGAGGCTCATGGAGATGACGACCGCGAGCGTCGGGCCGATGCAGGGCGCCCAGCCGATGCCGAAGACGATCCCGAGCAGCGGAGCGCCCGCGAGCCCGGTCGCGGGGCGCCACGAGCTCTTCACCTGCCGCTGCAGGAACCCGAGCCGGCCGGTGAACACGAGGCCCATCACGATGAGGACGACCCCGAGGATCCGCGTGATGACGTCCTGCCAGCGCATGAGCCAGAAGCCGGCCGTGGCCGAGACGAGAGTCGTGACGATGAAGACCGCCGAGAAGCCGAGCACGAACAGGGCCGTGCCGAGGAGCAGCCGCCGACGCGTCGCGGATCCGCCCTTCGCCTCCGCCATGCCGCCGATGTACCCGAGGTAGCCGGGCACGAGCGGCAGCACGCACGGCGACGCGAACGAGACCAGGCCCGCGAGGAGCGCGAGCGGCACCGCGACGAGGAGCTGGCCGGAGAGGACCCCCTGGATCTGGTCCACCTACCCCGCCGCCTCGGCGACGGTGTCCTTCACCAGCGTGCGGAGCACGCCGGGGTCGATCTGCCCGAGCACGCGGGACGCCACGCGGCCCTGGCGGTCGAGGACGATGGTGGCGGGCACGGCGTTCGGCGCGATGGTGCCGGCGAACGCGAGCTGCATGGAGGTGTCCTCGACGTCGAGGACGGACGGGTAGGTGATGCCGTACGTCTTGTCGAAGGAGTCGACGTTCGGGCGCTGGTCGCGGGTGTTGACGCCGAGGAACCTCACGCCGTCCGCCGCGTGCTCCTCGCTCGCGGCCTGCAGGTCCTTCGCCTCGAGGCGGCAGGGCGGGCACTCGGCGTACCAGAAGTTGAGGACCGTGACGGATCCGCGGTAGTCGGCGGAGCTGATCTCCGTGCCGTCCGACAGCGTGCCGGAGAAGTCGACGGGGGCCGCGCGCTCGGCGAGCGGGATCTCCGTGAAGGTGCCGTCGCCGGCGATGTAGCGCTTGTTGTCGCCGGCCTTGAACTCGGCGGCCAGCGGATCCTCGGTGCAGCCCGAGAGGGCGACCGCGGCCAGCAAGGACGATGCGGCGGCGGCCAGGATGCTGCGACGGCTGACGCCGGGCATCAGACCGCCCCCTGGTCGACGGCGTCCGCGGCGAGCCCCGCGGCCGCGTCGATGTAGCCCGTCTCGACGAAGCGGTCGCCGACGCGCTCGACCGTGGTGATGCTCGACAGGGCGCAGCGGCGCTGGCGCGGGTCGTGGAAGAGGCGCTCGCCCGCGAGGGAGAGGTGCACCATCCATATGGGCAGCTGGTGGCTCACGATGACGACGTCGCCGTCGGGCACGGAGCGGTACGCGGCCTTCACTGCCTCCGCCATGCGCGCGGCGATGGAGCGGTAGGACTCGCCCCAGCTGGGCTTCACGGGGTCGACGACCAGCGGCCAGAGGCGCGGCGAGCGCGCGATGCGCGCGGGCGACGGGAACTTGGATCCCTCGAAGCGGTTGGTGGGCTCGATGACGCGCTCGTCGATGGCGACCTCGAGGGCGAAGCGCTCGGCCCAGGGGGCGGCGGACTCCTGCGCGCGCTGCAGCGGGGACGCGATGACCCGGTTGACCGGAGCACCCTCCTCCTCGAGCGCGCGCGCCGCGGCGTCCGCCATGCGGTGGCCGAGCTCGGAGAGGCCGTAACCCGGGATCCGTCCGTAGAGGACTCCGTGCGGGTTGTGCACCTCGCCGTGACGGACGAGATGGATTCGTGAGGCGACCACCCGTCAAGTGTAGGTGGCGAGGAGATGTACAACCGCCGAGGATCGGGCGCAACCCCCTGCGCTAATCATTCGTCCCCAATACGATCGGGTACACCGGTGGGGGCCGGCCTCTCGGGACCGGTGCCGACCGGATGTTACGTGCGTATACGAACGTTTGGGCCCCAAAGGAATCGCGCGCTAAGTTAGGCGCTCGAGGTCGTGATCCGGCCTCGGGCGGGAGCCCCGTGGAGCACGGGACCTCGCAGAGACCCCCGTCGAACGGACGCGGGCCCGCATGACGATGCCGTCCGCGACGGCACGGAAGGAACGGGCACCATGACGATGACACCGACCAGGCCCACGGCCGCCGAGACCACCTCCGACACCGAGCTCGACCAGGTCGAGTCCGTCCGTCCCGTCGATCCGTACGCGGACTCCGACCTCCCCGAGCCGTCGCTCGTCACCCCGGGCGCCAGCACCGACGCCGTCAAGGACTACCTCCGCCAGATCGGCCGCGTGCCGCTGCTCACCGCCGAGCAGGAGGTGACCGTGGCCCGCCGCATCGAGGTGGGCGTCCTGTCGCAGGAGGTCATCGACACCCGCACCGACCTCACGCCCGCCGAGCGCCGCGAGTACCAGACGCTCGCCCAGGACGGGATGCGCGCGAAGCAGCACCTCGTGAACGCCAACCTGCGCCTCGTCGTCAGCATCGCCAAGCGCTACACGGGCCGCGGCCTGCCGTTCCTGGACCTCATCCAGGAGGGGAACATGGGCCTCGTCCGCGCGGTCGAGAAGTTCGACTACCAGGCCGGCTTCAAGTTCTCGACCTACGCCTCGTGGTGGATCAAGCAGTCCATCACCCGCGGCATGGCCGACACGAGCCGCACCATCCGGATCCCCGTGCACACCGTCGAGCACATCAACCGGATCAACGCCGTGCAGCGCGAGCTCGCGGTGGAGCTCGGGCGCGACCCCTCCATGGAGGAGATCGCCCGCGAGTCGGACACGCCCGTCACCAAGGTGCGCTACCTGCTCGACCGCGCGCAGGAGCCCATGTCGCTGCAGGTCCTCGTCGGCGGCAGCGGCGGCGACGGCGACACCGAGATGGCGGACCTCATCGAGGACGCCGACGTCACGCAGCCCATCGACGTGGTGACGCAGCAGCTCATGGCCGCGCACGTCATGCGCCTCATCGACGGGCTCGCCGAGCGCGACGCCGAGGTCGTGCGGATGCGCTTCGGCCTCGCCGGCCTCGAGCCGCGCTCGCTCGCCTTCGTGAGCCAGCAGCTCGGCGTGACGCGCGAGCGCGTGCGCCAGATCGAGAAGAAGGTGCTCGCGAAGCTCCGCATCCCGGAGCTGGAGACGTACATCCGCGGCTGAACCGCCGCGTCACGGGAGGGCCGTCAGCGTGAGCGCGGGCGGCCCTCCGTCGTGCGCGGACGGGGCGGATGTCCGCGGGCGCCCCGCGATCCTCCGGATCCGCCCGGAAGAACGCCCACTAGTCGTTAGTGCGCATACAGTCGAGTTCCACCGAACGACAGGCGCCGGACGCGCATCCCCGTCCCGGCGACAGCACGCGGCTCGACGACGAGCCGCGGAGAAGGAGGAGCGATGGCTCTCACGCAGACCGCACCCGGCCAGACCGACATCCCCGGGATCAGCTGGTCCCCCGTCGCGGCGGGGCTCTGGGTCGCCCGACGCGGCGACGAGTTCGCCGGGCTCTCCGAGGAGAGGTGGGGCGCGGGCTTCCACGTCACCGACCGCCTCGGCCGCGACGTCGGGGACTTCCCGACGCTGCAGGAGGCGCGCGGCGCGCTGGGCTGACCCGCCCCCGGGCGGCGGCGGACCCGCCGGCCCGGGACCCGTAGCACCTCGCGGGTGCGCGCGCACGGGATCGACGATGCCGCGCGCGCAGGCCTAGGGTCGAGCAGGTGCCTTCCTCCGAGATCCACCCTCCCGCTGAATCCCCCGACGACCGGGCCGACGGCTTCGTCCGCGTGCGGGGTGCGTCCGAGAACACGCTGCGCGACGTGGACGTCGACATCCCCCGCGACCGGATCGTCGCCTTCACGGGGGTCTCGGGATCCGGCAAGTCGTCGCTCGCGTTCGGCACCGTCTACGCCGAGGCGCAGCGGCGGTTCTTCGAATCGGTCGCGCCGTACGCGCGCCGGCTGATCCGGCAGGAGCAGACGCCGCACGTCGAGAGCATCACCGGGCTGCCGCCCGCCGTCGCGCTGCAGCAGCGCCGCGGTGCGCCGAGCACGCGCTCGACCGTCGGCACCGTGACGACGCTCTCCAACTCGCTGCGGATGCTGATGTCCCGGGCCGGGACCTACCCCGCGGGCCAGGGCCGGCTCGACTCCGACGCGTTCTCGCCCAACACCGCCGCGGGCGCCTGCCCGGTCTGCCACGGCCTCGGCGTCGCGCACACCGTGACCGAGGGCTCGCTCGTCCCTGATCCGTCGCTCACGATCCGCGAGGGCGCCATCGCGGCATGGCCGGGCGCCTGGCAGGGCAAGAACCTGCGCGACATCGTCATCGCGCTCGGGTACGACGTGGACGTACCGTGGCGCGAGCTGCCGCAGGAGGCGCGCGACTGGATCCTGTTCACCGAGGAGCAGCCGGTGGTGCAGATCACCCCGCAGCGCGACCGCGTGGCGAAGCCCTACAACGGGCGGTTCTGGAGCGCGCGCTCCTACGTGCTGCACACGCTCGCCGACTCGGCGAGCCCCCGGCTCCGGGAGGCGGCGCTCGCGCACATGGTCTCGGGCACGTGCGAGCGGTGCGGCGGCAGCGGGCTGACGCCCGAGGCGCTGGCCGTGACCTTCGCGGGCCGCAGCATCCAGGAGCTCAACGCGCTGACGCTCGCGGACCTCGCGACGGCCATCGCGCCGACGGACGGCATGGGCGACGTGGCCGTGACCATCACGACCGACCTCGTCGCGCGCCTCGCCGTGCTCGTGGACCTCGGACTGGGCTACCTCAGCCTCGGCCGCGTCACCACGACGCTGTCGCCCGGCGAGATGCAGCGGCTCCGGCTCGCGACGCAGCTGCGGTCGGGGCTGTTCGGCGTGGTGTACGTGCTCGACGAGCCGTCGGCGGGGCTGCACCCTGCCGACGCCGAGCCGCTGCTCGAGGTGCTCGAGCAGCTGCGCGACTCCGGCAACTCCGTCTTCGTGGTCGAGCACGACATGGACGTCGTGCGGCGGGCCGACTGGATCGTGGACGTGGGGCCGGGCGCGGGGCAGGCGGGCGGATCCGTCGTCTACAGCGGTCCCGTCGACGGGCTCCGCGAGGTGGTGGCCTCGGCGACCCGGCCGCACCTCTTCCCCGACCTCGCGCCCGCCCGGGCGGAGCGCACGCCGCGGACGCCGACCGGGAGCATCCGGGCGACGGGCGTGACGCTGCACAACCTCGTGGACCTCGACGTGGAGATCCCGCTCGGCGTCATGGTCGCGGTGACGGGCGTCTCCGGATCCGGCAAGTCGACGCTCGTGAGCCGCGTGCTCCCGGACCTGCTGCGGGCCTCGCTCGCGCCCGACCGCGTGGTGGTCGAGCAAGCGGACGACGCGGACGAGGTCGACGACGCATCCGGGCCGGCGCGCATCGCCCGGGTGGAGGGCGCCGATGCGGTGGATCGGCTGGTCTCCGTCGACCAGCGCCCCATCGGCCGCACGCCGCGCTCGACGCTCGCGACCTACACCGGGCTCTTCGACGCGGTGCGGCGCACGTACGCGTCCACCGACGAGGCCCGCGCCCGCGGCTACGGCGCCGGGCGGTTCTCGTTCAACGTCGCGGGCGGGCGCTGCGAGACGTGCCAGGGCGAGGGATCCGTGACCGTCGAGCTCCTCTTCCTCCCGGGCTCCTACGGGCCGTGCCCCACATGCCACGGCGCGAGGTACGAGCCCGGGACGCTCGAGATCGAGCACCACGGGCGCTCGATCGCCGACGTGCTGGCGATGACGGTGGACGAGGCGCACGGATTCCTCCAGGACGTGCCGCTCGCCGCGCGGGCCCTCGCGACGCTCCGCGACGTCGGGCTCGGCTACCTGCGGCTCGGCCAGCCGGCGACCGAGCTGTCGGGCGGGGAGGCGCAGCGGATCAAGCTGGCCACCGAGCTGCAGCGGGCGCCGCGCGGCCACACGCTCTACCTCCTCGACGAGCCGACCACCGGACTCCACCCGGCGGACGTCGTGCTCCTCCTCCGCCAGCTGCAGGGGCTCGTCGACGCGGGCAACACGGTCGTCGTGGTGGAGCACGAGATGGACGTGGTGGCGGACGCCGACCGCGTGATCGACCTGGGCCCGTCCGGCGGCGACCAGGGCGGGCGGATCGTCGCGCAGGGCACCCCGCGCGAGGTCGCCGACACGGCCGGCAGCCGCACGGCGCCGTACCTCGCGCGGCGGCTCGACGCCTCATGAGGCCGTGCGCCCGGGACGGCGCGGGCCCAGCGCGACGTGGGTAGTCTGACGTCTTGGCGGTCGCGCCCCGGCGCCTCCGACGCCCTCCGGCATCCCGCACCTCTTCCTAGGAGCACCTCGTGAATGACTCGACCGGTACACCCTCCACGCCCGCGGGCTGGTACGCGGACCCCGCGGGATCCGACCGCCTGCGCTGGTGGGACGGCACGCGCTGGACCGACCACCTGACGGACGCGCCGGCGGCGAGCGCCGCGTCGACGCCCACGGGCCAGCAGGGCGCGCACGGTTCCGCGGAGCAGCACGCCGAGGCTCCGGCGTCGGGCCACGTCGCCCCGGAGGCCGCCGCCGCCGCGGTGCCGCCCGCCTACGGCCGGCAGGCGCCCGGGCAGCCGTACGGTCAGCAGCAGTACGTGCAGCAGCCCTACTCGCAGCAGCCGTACGCGCAGGCCGGGTACGCGACCCCGACCCCGCCTCCCACGCTGGCGGCGGGCACGTCCCCCTTCACCTGGCAGATCTGGGCCCTCGCGGCCCTGCCGGTCATCTCGCTCATCATCGCCCTGAGCCTCGATTACCGGAGCTTCCTCGACATGGGCCCCCGTGGACCTCGCGCCGACGTCGCGATCGCGTCCGCGCTCACCAACCTCGTCCAGTTCCTCGTCTACGCCGGGACGGTCGTCCTCGCGTACTTCGACTGGCGCACCCTCACGCGCCGGGGCATCGCGCGCCCGTTCCACTGGGCCTGGGCCTTCATCCCCGTCGCCGGGGGCGTCTACCTCATCGGCAGGTCGATCATCGTCCGCCGCCGCATCGAGGGGGCGCCGGCCAGCGCGCTCTCCCCCGTCTGGCTCTGGGTCGGCCTGAACGTCATCATCGCGTTCGTCGCCCTCGTGAAGGGCTTCGAGCTCGTCAGCTCGACGATGCAGATGTACGGCACCGGCCGCTACTGATCCGCGAGGCACCCGCCGCCGCACGTCCAGCGCCCCGGTCGGCGCGTCCGCTCACACGAAGCGGACGCGCTGGCCGGGGCGCAGCTGCGCGGCGAGGCGCACGTCGTCGCGCGCGACCACGCCGATCACCGGGTAGCCACCCGTCATCGGGTGGTCGGCGAGGAACAGGATCGGCCGGCCCGACGGCGGCACCTGGAGCGCGCCCGTGACGACGCCCTCGCTGGGGAGCTCTCCGGGGATCCGTCGCTCGAGCGGTTCGCCGTCGAGGCGGACGCCCACCCGGTCGGCCTCGGCGGTGACCTTCCACGCTCGGCCGAGGAGCGCGGACCAGGATCCGTCGATGAACCAGTCGAGGCGCGGACCGGGCGACGCGCGGAGGAGCACCTCCCCGTCGGCGGGCGCGGAGACGGCGAGCGAGTCGACCGGGGGCACGGGTCGGGCGGGCGCGGATCCGACGGGCAGCACGTCGCCGACCGCGACGGGCGCGGGCCCCACGCGGGAGAGCAGGTCGGTGGCGCGCGAGCCGAGCACGCGCGCGACGTCGATCCCGCCACGCACCGCGACGTACCAGCGGATCCCCGCGTCGGCCACGCCGATCTCGAGCGCGTCGCCGGCGTCGAGCAGCACGGCCGCGGCGTACGGCGCGGGCCGCGACCCCCGGCCCGCCGTGCGCACGAGCGGTCCGACCGCGCCCGTCACGGCGACCCACACGGCGGCCGTCGCGCGCAGCACCGCGTCGCCGAGCACGATCTCGAGGCCGGCCGTGCCCGGATCGTTGCCGACGAGGAGGTTCGCGTCGGCGAGGGCGCGGGGATCCAGGGCGCCGGAGGGCGAGACGCCGATGCCGCCGTGGCCGGGTCGGCCCGCGTCCTGGACGAGCATGAGCGGGCCGGTGCGCTCGACCACGAGGCCGGCCGCCGCGGTCGCCACCGCCCGGCGTCCGCGGCGAGGGGCGGTCGCGCCGCTCACGCCTCGACCTCGCGGAAGCGCACAGCGGATCCGGGTTGCAGCAGGGCCGCCGGCTCGCGCTCCGGATCCCACAGCACCGCCCGCGTCGTGCCGATGAGCTGCCAGCCGCCCGGCGAGACGCGCGGGTAGATCCCGCTGAACTCGCCCGCGAGCGCGACGGCGCCGGCCGGGACGCGCGGCCGAGGCGACGTGCGGCGCGGCACCTCGAGGCCCGGGACGCCCGCGAGGTAGCCGAAGCCGGGGGCGAAGCCGCCGAACGCGACCGTCCAGGTGCCGGAGGTGTGGCGCTCGACGACCTCGCGCACGCCGATGCCGAGGAGCGCGGCCACGTCGGCGAGGTCCTCGCCGTCGTAGACCACGTCGATCTCGACGGGCGCGCCGCCGCGGGTGCCGGCCTCGTCGGAGGGTCGGGCGGCGAGCGCCCAGGAGCGGGCGGCAGCGAGCGGGAGCACGTGCGGATCCACCGTGACGAGGATGCTGCGCGCGCCCGGCACGATGTCGACGACGCCGCGGGGCCGCGTCGCGTCGAGCACGGGCTGGAGGCGGAGCACCTCGTCGAGGGAGTCGAGGTCGAGCATGACGGCGGCGTCGCCGCACGGCAGGAGCCGGAGGGTCACAGGGCGCGCCGGTCGCGGGCCGGGAGGACGCGGTGCTCCGGGGAGGAGGCGGGAGCGACGGCGTCATCCTCCGCATCCGGCACCGGGCGGATCTCCACACCCGCCGCCTCGAGCGCGTCGCGCACCGCGCGGGCCAGCCCCACGGCGCCGGGGGTGTCGCTGTGCAGGCAGAGGGAGTCGGGGTCGAGCCGCACGACGGATCCGTCGATCGCGACGACCGTGCCCTCCGTCGCCATGCGCACCGAGCGGGCCGCGACCTCGGCCGGGTCGTGGATCACCGAGCCCTCCTGTCGCCGCGACACGAGGGCGCCCTCGGGCGTGTACGCCCGGTCGGTGAACGCCTCGACACGCGTCGGCAGGCCAGCCGCCGCCGCCAGCCGGAGGATCTCCGAGCCCGGCAACCCGAGCACGGGGAGCGTCGGATCCAGCGCCACGACCGCGTCCACCACGGCCTGCGCCTGCACCGGATCGTGCGCGATGCGGTTGTAGAGCGCGCCGTGCGGCTTGATGTACGAGACGCGGGCACCGACCGTGCGGGCCATGCCGCTGATCGCCGCCAGCTGGTAGAGCACGTCGCCCGTGAGCTCGGCGGGCGACGCGCCGAGGTCGCGCCGGCCGAAGCCCGCGAGGTCGCGGTAGGCGACGTGCGCGCCGACGGCGACGCCGTTCCGGGCCGCGCGCTCGAGCGCGTGCAGCATGACGAGGGGATCCCCCGCGTGGAAGCCACAGGCCACGTTCGCGCTCGAGACGACGTCGAGCATCGCGTCGTCGTCGCCGAGGTTCCAGCGGCCGAACGACTCGGCCAGGTCGCTGTTGAGGTCGATCTGCATGGCGTCTCCCCTGCACCGGGCGCGGCCGCCGCTCGCCGCGGGGCCGTCCCCACCAGGCTAGGCGGCCCGCGGGGCGACCGGCCCGACAGCGCCGCGGATAGACTCGACGACCGTGACCACCCGAACCCTCATCAAGAACCTGGCCGCCCTCGACGACGGGGACGTGGCCGTCTCCGGCTGGGTCGAGACCGTCCGGGATCAGAAGAAGATCCAGTTCGTGATCCTCCGCGACGAGTCCGGCGCGGTGCAGCTCACCTACAAGCGCCAGGGCGACGAGGACGCGACCGCCGACACCATCTCGGGACTCGCGGCCGGCACCTTCCTCACCGCCACGGGCACGCTCAAGCACGACGAGCGCGTGAAGCTCGGCGGCCTGGAGATCGGGCTGTCCGGCATCGAGGTCGCGGGCGCGGCCATCCCGGAGACGCCCATCGCGGCCGACTCCTCCATCGACAAGCGCCTCGACTGGCGCTTCATCGACCTGCGCGCGCCCCGCAACTCCCTCATCTTCCGCGTGCAGACCACGCTGGTCCACGCGCTGCGCACCTACTGGGTCGAGCACGACTTCATCGAGGTCTTCTCCCCCAAGCTCATGGCCACGCCCTCCGAGTCGAACGCCGAGCTGTTCAAGGTCGACTACTTCGACGGCGTCGCGTACCTCGCGCAGAGCCCGCAGTTCTTCAAGCAGATGGCGCAGTCCGCCGGCTTCGGCAAGATGTTCGAGGTCGGCCCGGCGTTCCGCGCCGACCCGTCGTTCACCTCGCGCCACGCGACCGAGTTCACCTCGGTGGACGCGGAGATCAGCTGGATCGAGAGCCACGAGGACGTCGCCCGCCTCCAGGAGGAGCTCATCGTCGCCGCGCTCACCGCGGTGAAGGAGAAGCACGGCGACGAGATCCGCGAGCTGTTCGACGTGGAGGTGACCGTGCCGAGCATCCCGTTCCCGCGGATCCCGCTGCTCGAGGCCAAGGACATCGTCGCGAAGCGCGGCCACGTGATCGACCGGGCGGACGACGACCTCGACCCCGAGGGCGAGCGCCAGATCGCGGCGCACGTCATGGAGGAGTTCGGCCACGAGTTCGTGTTCCTCACCGACTACCCGTCGACGATCCGGCCGTTCTACCACATGCGGAACGCCGAGGACCCGTCGATCACGAACAGCTACGACCTCATCTGGAACGGCGTCGAGATCACCACGGGAGCGCAGCGCGAGCACCGCGTCGACGTGCTCGAGGCCCAGGCCCGCGAGAAGGGCCTCGACCCCGAGGAGCTCGGCTCGTACCTCGACTTCTTCCGCTACGGCGTGCCGCCGCACGGCGGCTTCGGCATGGGCCTCAACCGCGTGCTCATGCTGCTGCTGCACCAGTCGAACCTGCGCGAGGTCACGTACCTGTTCCGCGGGCCGAACCGGCTCGCCCCGTAGGTCCTGCTCCACCGGACGGCCCGATCCCCTCGGCGGGGGTCGGGCCGTCCCGCGACCCGTTCGGGCGTGCGGATGTACATCGCTCGGGGGAACCGCCAGCGGCCCGCGTTCCGTAGCGTGGCGGGCACCGCCGATCCGACCGGGACGGCCGCATGCCCGACGTCGAGGAGCCCGCATGTCCCAGGAGACGCGACACGACCGGCGCCTCGCGCGCGGCATCGCCAGGCAAGGCCGGCTGCGGAGGCCGAGCGGCGTGCGCACCGCGGTGAAGGCCCTGGCGGCGGTGACGGCCGTGGTGATCGCGAGCACCGGATCCGTCGCCGCGTTCGCCGCATGGGACCTCGCCCGCACCGTGCAGGCGAACGCCGTGGACATCGGGGACGGGAGGGCAGCGCCGCCCTCCATCGGCGGGATCGACGGGGGCGCCGACATCCTGCTGGTCGGCGGCGACACCCGCGAGGGACAGGGCGATGGCTACGGCACGGGCAAGGACGTCCAGACCGGCAACCTCAACGACGTCACGATGCTCCTGCACATCAGCGAGGACCACACGCGCGCGACCGTCGTCTCCTTCCCGCGCGACATGCTCGTCGACATGCCCGCCTGCACCCGTTCGGACGGCTCGGAGGAGCCCGCGTCCTCGGGCGTGCAGATCAACGTGGCCCTCAAGCGCGGCGGGCTGCCCTGCGTCGTGCGGGCCGTGGAGGCGATCACCGGCCTCGAGGTCCCCTACGGCGGCGTCATCCAGTTCAACGGGGTCGTCGCGATGTCGAACGCGGTCGGCGGGGTGCCCGTGTGCATCGCGAAGCGGCTCCACGACCCCAAGACGGACCTCGACCTCCAGCCCGGGATCCACCCGCTCCAGGGGCGCGAAGCCGTCCAGTTCCTCCGCACCCGCTACGGCGTGGGCGACGGGAGCGACATCGACCGGATCAGCAACCAGCAGGTGTTCCTCAGCGCCCTCCTGCGCACCATCACGGCGACGGACACATTGACGAACCCGGCCGAGGTGTACGGGATCGCGCGCGCCGCGGTCGACAACATGGTGCTGTCCACGTCGCTCGACACCCCGGCCGCGATCGCGTCGCTCGCCCTCACCGTCAAGGACATCCCGCTGGACCGCTTCACCTTCGTCCAGTACCCGAGCATCCGCCTCGAGAACCAGCGCGTGGCGCAGGACGTCGCGAAGGGCGACGAGATGATCCGCCTCATCGCCGCCGACGTCGACTTCTCCCTCGCACCGGGCAGCACCGGCCAGGGCGTCGCGGCGCCGGAGCCCGCGGCCGGGGTGCCGACCACGCCGACACCCGACGCGGGCGCCGCACCCTCCGCGGATCCGTCGGCCCCGGCCGTGCTCCCCGAGGGCGTCACCGGGCAGACGGCGTCGGAGGAGACCTGCTCGAATGGCTGACGGGAGCCCACCCGCCCTCCTCCTCGACGGCACCTACGTCGTCGTCGAGGCGCGGGCCATGTCCGCCACGTGGGCGCTCTTCCAGGAGGCGGGCCCGCGGCAGCTCGTGGTCAGCGGGGTGGTCGCGGATCGCGCCGACCTCGACCGGTACCGGGACGCGCTCGGGATCGACGTGCGGTGCGTGCTCCTGACGGCGTCGCCCACGGTCGTCGAGGCGCGCCTGCGCTCCCGCGACGACGACGACCGGCGTGCCGCGCGCGACTGGCACCTGGCCCGCCACGCGGATCCCGCCGCGCGGCTCCAGGCGTCCGCCCTCGACGGGGCGGCGATCGCGACCGACGACCGCACCCCGCGGCAGGTCGCGCGCGCCGCGCTCGCCTGGCTGGACGCGGGCATCGGGTAGGCATCCGCGTGGAGACCGATCCACCACCCGGCAGATCCGCGTTTCCTCTGTTGCCGTAATATCTGCACCATCACTCGATGTCCTCACCCGCGGGTCGCCGAGACGTCGACGCTGCGGGATCCGCAGGATCCGCGCCCTCGACGGGGACCCAGGACGGGACACGGAGGAGGGCAGGGCATGGGCCAGCTGATCTTCGACAGCACCACCCGCACCACCATCGACGACCGCGCGCTCGCGCACCTGCAGATCGTGATGCTGAACAAGCTCCGCCGCCGGGAGAGCTTCGCGTTCTCGTGGAAGTACCCGGCGTCGGAGGGCGACGGGCGCAGCACGGTGTGGGTCGCCCCCGAGCTCCCGCTGCACTTCCGCTTCTCGGGCAGCCGGGTCCCCGCCATCAACCCCGCCTGGGTGGACCTGCTCATGGACAGCGCGAACACCGGATCCGGGCTGCACCTGGTGCCGGAGCCGCCCTACGGCTCGGCCGCGCACGCCGAGCCTCCCGCCGAGTGACTCCGTGCGCCCGGACGCTCCCCGCGTCCACGCCCGCGCCCCACCCGACCACGCCCGCCCCCGCACCCCAAGGACGCCCATGGCCCTCACGAACCTGCCGTACGACGACGAGGCGATCATCGCCGCCGCCGAGTCCGCGACCGTCCTCGGCCGGGAGGTGCGCGACGTGCAGGTCGACTTCGCGAGCACCAGCGTCTCCGACGACAGCGTCGCGCGCGTGACGGCGACGATCACGTGGACCGTGCCCGCCGACGAGGCCGTGCGGATCCTCGACGAGGCCCGGCCGCGCGGCTGACGTCATCTGCATCCCGGCGCGTACGCGGATGCACCGCTCGACCGACGACCCGGCGCCGACCGGCTGCGAGGGTGGGGCCATGACCCGACCCGACGCGTCTGCCGCACGCACCGCCGCCCGACCGCCCCGCTCGTCCTCGCGGTCACCCGCCCGCGCGACCCTCCTGGCCGGGCTCGGCGCCACCGTGGTCGTCCTCGCCCTCAGCCTCCTGGTGGGCGGCCTCACCAGCCCCGCGCAGGGCTTCCTCCCGGAGTGGATGAGCTCGCTCGCCAACTCCGCCGGCGGCTGGAGCATGCTCGCCTTCCTCGGAGTGTGGCTCTCCCGTGCCCGCCCGCTCCTCGGCGCCGTGCTGGGCGCGGTCTCCTTCGTCGCGATGGTGGAGGCGTACGGCGTGGTGAGCCTCTGGCGCGGGTACTTCCTCGCGGACCCGTTCTCGTCCATGTGGATCCCGATCGGCCTGGTCGCGGGCCCGTTCATCGGCCTCGCGGCTGCCCTCGTGCGGCACGCGTCGCGTCGGTGGACGATCGCCGGCGTCGCGGTGCTCAGCGCCGTGCTCGTCGCCGAGGGGATCTTCGGCCTCACGGTCGTCGCCGAGACCACCAGCCCGGTCTACTGGACCCTCGAGATCGTCCTCGCCGTCGGCTTACTCGCGGCGGCGGCGCTGCGGGGGCGTCGGACACAGGTGGACGCGTCGCCGGCTCCGCCGCGCGGCTAGGGGCGATCCGCCGCTGGCCGCCCGCCGGCCCGGAGCCCTCCCCGCGGCACCAGGCCGCCGTCCGCGAAGACGCGCGCCACCCACCGCCCGCCCATCTCCGCGTAGAGCTCGGCGTCCGGATGGAGCCCGTCGGGCAGCGCGTACCGCTCGACGTCGTCCGGTCCGTAGAGCGCGAGGCCGTCGAGGGGCGCGATCCGCTCGCCCGCCTCCCGCCGCACGCGCGCGACGTGCGCCACATGCCGGCGCGACTCCGCCAGCGTGAGCGCCCCGCGCGGGACGTCGGCGGGGTCACCCGCCGCGAAGCAGCGCACGGATCCGTCGTCGCGGAACTCGACCCCGGGCGGCCCGGGCACGTGCTCGCTGCCCGGCCAGAGGATCGAGGACGCGAGCACGATCGGCGTGTCCGGGTGGCCGCGCCGCACGCGGTCGAGGAAGCCGTGCAGCGCGGGCACGAAGGTGCGCTGGTCCATCGACCGGGCGCCCACGATGTTGATGCCGACGCTCAGCGAGATCACGTCGGCGGGCTCGTCGGCGATGGCGTCCGCGACGAACGGGTCGAGCATGCACTGGCCGCCGAAACCCAGGCCCACGAGGTCGAGTCCCGCCTGCCGCGCGGCGACGACGGGCCACGCGCCCGTCGGATCCGGGGCCTCCACGCAGTGGCTGATGGAGCTGCCGTGGTGGATCCAGCGCGGCAGCCCGAGCGGATCCGCGGCCCGCACGGGCTCTTCGGCCGTGACGCCGACGAGGTCCACGAGCATCCCCTGCGGCAGCCAGACGGTCACGGTCGACGGCCCGTGCCCGAGCCCGCGGAGCACGACGACGGACGGATCCCCGGACCCGACCGCCGTCTCCTCCGCCGCGTCGCCCGACGGAGGGATCCGGCGGACGACGTCGACCGGCGCCGCGACCGGCGGCAGGTCCACGCCGTCGACCTCCGCGACGAACGTGTTGCGCGGCCCCGGCAGCTCGTCGAAGCGGATGCGCGTGCAGCGCACCCGCAGCCGCACCTCGTCCGCCCGGGTCGTGAACCGGATCCGCACCCCGGCCGCCGTCGACACCTGCGCCCGCAGGAGCTCGCCCGCAGGCGGGAAGTCGCGCCACCTGGCCTCGGGCAGCCGGATCGGTCGCACGCCGCCCGGCACCGCCATCAGCCCGAGGTGCCCGTGGACGCGGACGGACCCGCCGTCGAGCTCGACGACCGCGCCGTCGCGCGCGGACGCGCCGATCCCGCTCACGCCTCCCCGCCCCTCGCGTGCGCCCGCACGAAGGCGACCGTCCGCTCGATGACCTCGTCGCGCTGCGGCAGCTGCGCCCAGCCGTGATCCGCGCCCTGCACGACCACCAGCTCGGCACGCTCGCCGAACGCCTCCGGCTCGAGGTAGCGCCTGGCGTAGTCGACGGGCACAAAGTCGTCCGTGCCGTGGAGCAGCAGCGCGGGACCCCGATAGCCGGAAGCGCGCGCGTACGGGTCGAAGCCGAGCGCGTCGTCGCGCATCGCCGGGCCCATCCGCTGCCCGGCGAAGTCGAACCAGCCGTCGGCGTCGAGCGACGCGAGCGAGCGGCCCTGGATCGTGCCCGCGCGGATGTCGTCGACGAACACGGCCGCCGTCGACCACATCGCGAGCGACCGGATCCCCGACCCCGCCCCGCCCTCGGCCGCGCGGCTCTCCTCCGCCGCGACCACCGAGGCCACGACCGCGCCGAGGCTCATGCCGACGAGGTGCACGTCGCCGGCGTCCACCTCGGGCAGCGCGCGGACGGCGTCGAGCGCGTGCCGGGCGTCCGCGACGTCGCCCATGACGGTCGTGTCGAGGAACTCGCCGTCGCTCTCGCCGTGGCCGGCGCGGTCGTAGGCGACGACGCCGATCCCCGCCGCCGCGAGCCGCCGGGCGAGGGCCACGAACACGCCCGTCGTCTCCATGCGCGACCCGCCGAACCCGTGCATCAGCACCGCGGTGGGTCGCGGGCCGGGACCCTCCGCGAGGTGCTGCGATCCCCGGAGCGCCAGCCCGCGCACGCGCGCCTCGAACGGCCGGATCCGCATGGTCCCCGACCCGCCCGTGCCGCTCACGCGGCCGCCTCCACGGTCCGCACCGACGCGGTCGCCGGCACCTGCTCGTCCTCCACGTCGAAGGCGGTCCCCGTCGCCCGGCGGAACCCGATCCAGCCGACCAGGAACCCCGCTGCCGCGACCACCGTCACCCCGACGTAGACCCCCTGCGGGTTGAGCGCGAGGAGCGCGGGCGTCACGGCGTTGAGCCCCGCCGTCGCGAAGCGCGCCACCCCGTAGACGGTGCCCTGCGCGGTCGACCGGATGAGGGTCGGGAAGGACTCCTGCGTCCAGACCTTCATGATCGTCTCGAAGCAGAACGCGCCCGCGAAGGTCGAGAGCACGACGGACACGACGAGCGTCGGCAGGCTGAAGCCCAGCACGACCGGGATGAGGTTCGACGCCACGACCACGACGGATCCGATCACGAAGTACGGCATCCGGAACCGCGTGTCCGCGACCGACATGAACCACAGGGCGCCGAGCACCGCGGCCGGCATCGCGAGGATCGTCCACGACTGGTACTCGTCGACCGCGACGCCGGCGACGCTCACGGCGACGTACGTCCCGAAGCTCCCCGCCACGCTGATCGCGAGCGAGGCGAGCGTGTAGTACACGAGCAGAGTCACGAAGGGCCGGCGGTAGGCGGGCCGGCCGAGGTCCCGGATCCGCCCGCGCTGCGCCCGCACCGTGCGCGTGCCGTGCGCGCGCTCGGCCCGCGCGACGAGCCACGACGCCGACTCGGGGATGGTCGCGCGCATCAGCAGCACGACGAGGCCGACGATCCCGAAGGCACCGAACATCACGTGGCCGCCGGTGGGGCCGGCCTGGCCGAAGAGGATCCCGATGACGACGGCCAGGAGGATCCCGAACCCGCCGAGCAGGTTGGAGAACACGAGGATCTTGCCGCGGTTCCGATCGGTCGCCGCCTCCGAGATCGTCGCGAGCGCGACAGGCAGGTCCGCGCCGACGCCGAGGCCGATGAGCGCGATCCCCGGGAGCAGCACCGCGGACGAGACGCCGAGGAACGGCGTGGCCGAGCCGATGACGATGAGCGTCATCGTGACGAGGAACACGCGGCGCCGGCCGAACCGGTCACCCGCCCACCCGCCGAGGAGGGAGCCGGCCGCGACGCCCGCGGTGAGCACGGCCGTGAGGTAGCCGACCTCCGCGCCCGAGAGTCCGGGCCCTCCCGTGGGCGGCGCCAGGAAGAGCACGAGCGCGATGCCCACGCCCGTCGTCGCGGCGGCGTCGACGAACGTCGCCATCCCGCACACGAAGCCCACCCACCAGGCGTTCGGGCCCCTGAGGGCACCATCGACAGCAGTCATCCCATACTCCTTCGTATGCGTCGTGAGATCGCGACCGGTCGGGTACCAGGCGCGCGGACAGGATGCTACAACGATCTAGCTGGAAAGCGCACCCCGGGTCCCGGACGCCAGGTCACCGCACCGGCCCGATCGATCCGCCCGGCACGAGCGCCATCGGCACGCGGTGCACGGCGGGCTCCGCCGCGCGGTCGAAGAGCAGCTCCACGGCGAGGCGGCCGAGCTCGAGCTGGGGCAGCGCGACGGAGGCGAGCGGCGGATCCAGCGCGCGGCTGATCGCGCTCCCGTCGAACGCGACGACCGAGACGTCCTCGGGCACGCGGAGGCCCGCGCGGTGCAGCGCCTGGTAGGCACCGGCGGCCACGGCGTCGTTGGCGCAGACCAGCGCCGTCGGGCGGGCGCCGGTCGCGAGCAGCCGGGCGACCGCGTCCCGCCCGTCGTCCGTGTCCCAGTCGCGCTCCACCTCCTGGACGCCGGCCAGCTCGACCCCCGCGTCGGCGAGCGCGCGTCGGACGCCGGCCAGCCGCTCGGCGAGCGCGACCGGCGCCCAGCCGCGCCAGGCGGGTCCGCCGGTGACGCCGTCGGGGAGGCTGCCGACGAACCAGATCCGGTCGAGGTGGCCGAGGTCGAAGAGCGCCCGGGCGGCGTCGTATCCCGCGGCCTCCTCGTCGGGCACCACGGCATGGGCGGCGCCCGACTCGGGCACGCAGTTGAGCAGCACGTGCGGCACCTGGTCGAGCAGCGCGGGCGTCCGCACGACGCGCGTGAACATCGACGCGTAGAGGACCCCGTCGATGGTGCGCCCGAGCAGGCTCTCGAGCAGCTGCTCCTCCTGCCGGTCGTCGCCCTGCGTGTCGACGGTGAAGAGGATCGTGTCGCGCTCCCGCAGCGCGTCGAGCGCCCCGCGCACCATCGAGTTCGCGTGCGAGGTGCTGCTGACGAAGTCCGAGACGAGCGCCACCGTGCCCGAGCGGCCGGTGCGCAGCGTCCTGGCCGTCATGTTCGGGCGGTAGCCGAGCTCGTCGGCCGCGTCCCGGATCCGCGCGATCGTCTCCGTCGAGAGCCGCTGGTCCGTCCGCCCGGTGAGCGCGAAGGACACCGCGGAACGCGAGACCCCGGCGCGCTCCGCCACCTGCGCGAGCGTCACGCGCCGCCTGGGCGCGGGCACCGCCGCGGCTCCGCGGGACGCGCGGTCGTCTCCGCTGACGTCAGACCTCGAAGTCGACCGACGCCGCGGATCCGACGAGGCTCCGCACGAACGCGGCGACGCGCTGGTGCTCCGGGTGCACGTCGTACGCGTCGAGCGCGGCGCGGTCGTCGAAGTCGGCGATGAGCACGACGTCGTGGCTGCGCGCGGATCCGACCACGTCGCGCCCCAGCTGGAACGACCGGATGCCGGGCACGAGGCCGGGCAGCGTGCCGAGCGCCTCGGTGATGCGGGCGGAGTCGCGGTCCAGGGCGGCGGGATCGCGGTCGGCGAGCTTCCAGGAGACGACGTGGCGGAGGGTCATGCGACGACCCTATCCGTGGCCGCCGCCTCCGGGCTCAGCGCGCGTCGAGCGCGGCGCGGAGCCGGTCGGCGTCGATGCGCCAGTAGTTGTGCACGCGCCCGTCGATGAGGAGCACCGGGATCTCCTCGGCGAACCGGTCGGCCAGCGCCCGGTCGTCGAGGATGCTGCGCTCCTCGAGCGTCACCTCGCCGGCGCGCGCCGCGTCGAGGCCGCCGAGCACCTGCGTCACGACCTCGCGCGCGTCGTCGCAGAGGTGGCAGCCGGGCTTGCCGACGAGGGTGAGGACCGTTGCGCTCATCCGCCCAGCGTATGCGAGGCCGCGCGCCGCTCCGCGCGGGATCCGGGCCCAGGAGCGTCGCCTACGCTGGCCCGATCATGGTCGAGCAGGCGGGCACCCCGATCCTCGCGTTCTTCGACGTGGACAACACCCTGATCCACGGCGCGAGCGTGTTCCACCTGGTGCGCGGGCTCCGCGCGGCCGGCCTCCTCACGACGCGCGACATCGTCGGCGCCGGATGGAAGCACGCGCGCTTCAAGGCGCGCGGCGAGAACGACCGGCACCTCGCGTCGGCGCGCGCCCGCGGCCTCGAGGTCGTGACCGGCGTCACGGTGGCCGACATGGCCCGGCTGGCCGACGAGATCTACGAGCGGCACACCGCGCCCATGGTCTGGCCCGAGACGCTCGGCCTCGCGCAGGAGCACCTCGCGAAGGGCCACCAGGTCTGGCTGGTCACGGCGTCGCCGTCGTTCCTCGCCGACGTGATCGCCCGCCGGCTCGGCCTCACCGGCGCGCTCGGCAGCGCGCTCGAGGTGCGCGACGGCGCGTACACGGGCCGCCTCGACGGCGAGTTCCTGCACGGCGCGCACAAGGCCGCCGCGGCACGGGGGCTCCTCGCGCGGACGGGCGCGGACGCCCGCGAGTGCTGGGCGTACTCCGACTCCCGGCACGACATCCCGCTGCTCACGCTCGTCGGGCACCCGGTGGTGGTGAACCCGGACCAGGCGCTCGCGGCGCACGCGCGCGGATCCGGCTGGCCGTCGATGCGACTGCGGCGCCAGAGCATCCGCGACGCCCGCAGGCGCGTGCGCCGCGAGGCCGCGCAGACCGACGGGTCCGCCGGGCGCTGATCCGCAGGCCGCACCGCGCCCGACGCCGGCAGGGCGGGGCACCCCTCTACCGACGAAGAGGACGCCGCCCCGTCACCGGGTCGGCGTCCTCTCCATCACGTGCTGCGCCCTCGTGGACGCGTCCGCTCTACTTCTTGTTGCGACGCTGGTGGCGCGTCTTGCGAAGCAGCTTGCGGTGCTTCTTCTTCGCCATGCGCTTGCGACGCTTCTTGATCACTGAACCCATAGGGGCACCTCATCTGTTGCCGGACGGAACACGCGGGTTCTGGTGACCCGCGGAAAATAGCCTCAGAGGAGTCTAGCCGACATCCGACATGCCGGAGTGACGCGACGCCTCGCCGGGCTGGCCGGGCAGCGCGTTCGACGGGTCGATCGCGGCGAGCACGGCGGACTCGGGCACGCGGAACGAGCGGCCGAAGCGGATGGCAGGCAGGTCGCCCGAGTGCACGAGGCGGTAGACGGTCATCTTGGAGACGCGCATCATCTCGGCCACCTCGGCCACCGTGAGGAATCGGACGTCAGACAGGTCACGCGACATGGGCGGATCGACTCCTCGTTCTGCGTGACCGGCTCACGGACCTCATGGCCCCCGCGATGCGGGCGCTGGTGCGCGATTCTAGGGGCCCGGATGGACGCGTGTCCATCGTGTCACATCCTGCATCACGCGTCCCGCGAGTTCCCCTGCTTCCGAGCGCGCAGCCGGCCGAGCGACGCCTGGCCCGCCGAGCCGGCGACGCGCGTGGCGTCGTGCACGGCGGCGGCCGCCTGGTAGCGGGTGTCGGCCCAGATGCGGCCGAGGGATGCGGCGAACGGGTAGCCCGACGGATCGCCGTCGTCCTCCCCGTCGGGATCCGCGGACAGGCCGCCGCCGAGCAGCCCCGTCTCGGGATCCGCGTGCCCGCCGTCGGGGCCCGCGTCGTCCTGGCCGTCGTCGACGAAGGGCGCGACCCAGGCGTCCAGCGCCTCGAGCGGGGCCGGCTCCAGGCGGTAGTAGCGGTGCTGGCCCTCCTCGCGGACGGAGACGAGGCCGCTGTCGCGCAGCACGCGCAGGTGCTTCGACACCGTCGGCTGGCTGATCCCGAGCGTCTGCACGAGCTCTGAGACGCTGATCTCGCCGGTGGGCGCCTCGGGCACCGCGCGTCGGTCGAGCAGCACGCGGAGGAGGTCGCGTCGCGTCGGATCCGCCACGACGTCGAAGATGTCAGCCATCCCCGAAGGGTATTCCGTCTCGCGCTCGCAGTACCATGGCGATCCGGGCCAGGCGGCCTTCCGAAGCGGACAGGGGACCATGCGCGTCAGGCCGGATCACGGGCGTCCCCTCCTCGGGCGCATCCGCGACTTCCTCGACTACTTCGCGCACTCCACGCCGGCGCGCTTCGCGATCCTCATCTTCGCGGCGCTCGTCCTGACGCTCACGACGATCCTCATGCTCCCCGGCATGACCTCGACGGGCGACACCGCGCCCTTCGCCGACGCGCTCTTCACGGCCGTCTCCGCGATCTGCGTCACGGGCCTCGCGACCGTCGACATGGCGACGTACTGGACGCCGCTCGGCCACGCCTTCATCGCGCTCGGCGTGCAGATCGGCGGGATCGGCGTGCTCACGCTCGCGTCGATCATGGGGCTCATCGTGTCGCGTCGCCTCGGCCTGAAGGCGCGGCTCATGGCGGCGAGCGACAGCAACCCGCTGCGCATCCACCACGGACCGGTCGCCGAGGGCCAGGCCGTGAAGCTCGGCGAGATCGGCACGCTGCTGCTCACGGTCGCGATCAGCGCGCTCGTCATCGAGCTGTCCATCGCGGCGCTGCTGTTCCCGCGGATCCTGCTGGAGGGGATCCCCGTCGGCCAGGCCGCGCTCGACGCCTTCTACTACTCGCTCATGGCGTTCACGAACACGGGCTTCGTTTTCAGCGAGGCGGGCTTCGAGCTGTACCACCAGGACTACTGGTTCCTCAGCCTGCTCATGATCGGCGTCTTCCTCGGCAGCATCGGCTTCCCCGTCATCTACGCCGTCTACCGCGGGTGGCGGAAGCCGCGGCGCTTCTCCGTGCACGTGAAGCTCACGCTCTGGACGTCGCTCATCCTCATCGTGCTCGGCACGCTCGCCTACGTCGTGCTCGAGTGGGACAACAAGAAGACCTTCGCGCTCATGGATCCGGTGCAGCACGGCTTCCAGGCGCTGTTCCTCTCCGTGATGACGCGCTCCGGCGGCTTCTCGACGCTCGACATGGCCGACTTCGGGAACGCGAGCCTGCTGGTCACCGACATGCTCATGTTCATCGGCGGCGGATCCGCGTCCACGGCCGGCGGCATCAAGGTCACCACCCTCGCGATCCTGTTCCTCGCGGCGTTCGCCGAGGCCCGCGGCAGCGAGTCGATGGAGGTCTTCGAGCGCCGCATCCCGAGCGACGTGCTCCGCCTCGCGGTGAGCATCGTGCTCTGGGGCGCGACCACCGTGGCGCTCAGCAGCATCGTGCTGCTGCAGATCTCCGGCGAGCGCCTCGACTACGTGCTCTTCGACGCCATCAGCGCGTTCGCCACCTCGGGGCTCAGCACGGGCTTCACGGCCGAGGCCTCGGATCCCGCGAAGTACGTGCTCGCGGCCACCATGTTCCTGGGGCGCGTCGGCACCGTCACGTTGGCCGCCGCCCTCGCCGCGAGCACCCGCCGGCAGCTCTTCCAGCGCTCCGAGGAGCGGCCGATCGTCGGCTGAGCCGGCCGGCCCCGCATCCGCATCCGTCCTTCACCGCATCCACCGCAGGAGAGAGGCCCCTCATGGGCGAACGCATCCCCCACAACGCCCCCGTGCTCGTCATCGGGCTCGGCCGCTTCGGCGCCGCGACCGCCGGCCAGCTCGCGCGCCTCGACCGCGAGGTGCTCGCCATCGACGCGAGCGAGGGCCTCGTGCAGAAGTGGTCCGACCGCGTCACGCACGCCGTGCAGGCCGACGCGCGCAACATCGAGGCGCTGCAGCAGCTGGGCGCCAAGGACTTCTCGATCGCGGTCGTCGCGGTGGGGTCGTCCATCGAGGCGAGCGTGCTCATCACGGCGAACCTCGTGGACCTCAAGATCCCGCAGATCTGGGCCAAGGCCATCAGCCAGTCCCACGGCAAGATCCTCGAGCGCATCGGCGCCAACCACGTCATCTACCCGGAGGCGGAGGCGGGCGAGCGCGTGGCGCACCTCGTGTCCGGTCGGATGCTCGACTTCATCGAGTTCGACGACGACTTCGTGCTCGCCAAGATGTACCCGCCGAAGCCGATCCGCGGCATGACGCTGCTGGAGTCGGCCGTGCGGAGGAAGCACCGGATCACGGTGGTCGGCGTGAAGACGCCAGGGAAGCCCTTCACCTACGCCACCTCGGAGACGCTGGTGTCGAACCACGACCTCATCATCGTGTCGGGCACCTCGGCCGACATCGAGAGGTTCGCCTCGCTGTCCTGATCCGCGGGCGCGGGCGCGGGCGCGGGCGGATGCGGCTCCGGAGGGCTCAGCCGGCCGCGAGCTCGCGGGCCCGGGCGAGCGCAGCGTCGGTGGCGCGGTCGAAGAGGCCCGACAGGTCCGCCGCCTGCAGCACCTCCACGGCCCGCTCGGTCGTGCCCTTCGGGCTCGTGACCCGGCGGCGGAGCTCAGCGGGCTCGTCGTCCGACACGGCCAGCAGCTCGACCGCGCCGCGGAAGGTGCCCTGCACGAGCACGCGCGCCTCGTCCGGGCTGAAGCCCTTGGCCTCGGCGGTGCGGGTCAGCTCCTCGATGAGGAGGAAGACGTAGGCGGGACCGGATCCGGAGATCGTGCTGAGCGCGTCGATGCGCTCCTCGGGCACCTCGACCACGTCGCCGACCGTCGCGAACACCGCGCGGGCGAGCGCCAGGTGCTCGGGGCCGGAGCGCGTGCCCGCGGCGAGCCCGGTGACCCCGCGGCCGACGAGCGACGGCGTGTTCGGCATCGAGCGCAGCACGGCCACGTGCGCGGGCAGCAGCGACTCGAAGGTGGCGATCGTGACGCCGGCGGCGACGCTGATCACGAGCGCACCCGGATCCAGGTCGTCCGCGATCTCGCGCAGCAGGTCGGGCACCATGTGCGGCTTCACGCCCACGACCACGACGCGCGCGCCGCGGACCGCGCGCCGGTTGGCGTCGGCGTCCTCCTCGACGCTCGACGCGGCGACGCCGTCCCTCTCGCCGAGCGCCTCCGCGCTGGCGGCCGACAGCGTGGTCACGCGCACGTCGCCGTCCACCTCGACGCCCGGCTGCAGGAGGCCGCCGAGGATGGCGCCGTTCATGGATCCGGTGCCGAGCATCGCGAGCGACGGGAGGCGGACAGCCCTGGCGGGAGCGGACGGGGCGGGGCGGGAGGCGTCGGGCATGCCTCGATCCTAGGGACCGGGTGCCGCCCGGTCGGGTGGTCGGCGGCGACGGCCGCGTGGCTAGGCTGAGGCGACCGGGGCACGCGCGCCCGGGCGGCCCGAGCCGCCTCGCCGGTCGAGGAGGTCCGGCCTTGAGCGAATCCCACGGCAGCAAGGCGATCCTCGCCGCCCTCGCCGCCAACGTCGGCATCGCGATCACGAAGTTCGTCGCCGCGTTCTTCTCGGGCTCTTCCTCGATGCTCGCCGAGGGCGTCCACTCGCTCGCGGACTCGGGCAACCAGATCCTGCTGCTCATCGGCGGCAAGCGCGCGAAGCGCCTCGCGGACGAGGAGCACCCGTTCGGCTACGGACGCGTGCGCTACGTCTACGCGTTCATCGTCTCGATCATCCTGTTCTCGGTCGGCGGCGTGTACTCGCTGTACGAGGGGATCCACAAGATCGAGCACCCGGAGCCGCTCGACGTGCCGTGGCTGCCGATCGTCGTGCTGCTCATCGCGATCGGGCTCGAGTCGTTCTCGCTCCGCACGGCGATCAAGGAGTCGAACCCGCTGCGCGGCACGCAGACGTGGGTCCAGTTCGTGCGCCGCGCCAAGAGCCCGGAGCTCCCCGTGCTGCTGCTCGAGGACACCGCGGCCCTCTCCGGCCTCGTGTTCGCGCTCCTCGGCGTGACCGCGTCGATCGTCACGGGCGACGGCATCTACGACGGCATCGGCACCCTGCTCATCGGCGTGCTGCTGGTGGCGGTCGCCGTGATCCTCGGGGTCGAGATGAGCAGCCTCCTCGTGGGCGAGGGCGCGTCGAAGCCCGACCTCGCCGCCATCCGCGCCGCCATCACCGCGGGCCACGAGGCCGAGTCGATCATCCACATGAAGACGCTCTACCTCGGCCCGGACGAGCTCCTCGTCGCCGCCAAGATCGCGATGCCCGCCACGAGCTCGCTCGGCGACGTGGCCGCGGGCATCGACGCGATCGAGCGCCGCGTCCGCGAGGCCGTGCCGGTCGCCCGCGTCATCTACCTCGAGCCCGACGTGCGGGTCGCGACCCGCTAGGTGATGACCGTGGCGACGGCCCAGGCGCGACCGGGGTTGTCGCGGAGCACGGCGCGCATCGCCGCGCCGCCGACCCGGACGTGCAGGGGCGGCACCACCGAGGTCAGCAGCGCCGCCGGACCGCAGCCGTGCGGTTCCGCCCGAGCCGACGCGGTCGTCGTGTCCGCGCCGAGGAGCACCCTGCCCATGCGCCCGTCGGCCGCGAGAGCGCCTAGGAGCCGCGGGAGCCGATCGTGCGGATCCGTATGCCGCGGGGACGGCGCGTCGAGGCACACCCACGCGCCCCAGCCGGCGGCGTCGAGGACCGCGCGGTCGTCGGGGTTCCGGCCCAGGTGCCCGAGCACGACCGAGGAGGCCGCGACGCCGCCCGCGGCCAGTCGGCTGAGGACCGGTCGCGCACCGGCGCCGCCCTCCAGGTGCACAGCGACGGGGACGCCGGTGGCACGGTGGTCGAGCGCGTCCCGCTCGTCCACTGGGATGGATCCGGACACCACCGCGACGCCGACCTTCACGAGCCCGCAGCGCCGGTCCCGTACATCGCGCACGAAGGCGTCGGCGAGCCCGTCACCGGACAGCGCCGTCGTCGACGACCCCCGCGCATAGAGCGCAGCCCGATGCCGACCCGTCGCGGCCACGACGTGCACGCCGGTGCGGCTGCTGATCAGGGCCAGCTCCGTCAGGCTCCGCCCGAGCCCCCGCGGCGTCCACTGCACCACGGTGCCGCCGCCGACCCGGCGGAAGGCACGGAGCTCGCGCTCGGCCGCGTCCGCGTCGTCGAGCCCCTCGCCGGGCAGCGCGGGCGAGGAGAGGAACAGGTGATCGTGCGCGTCGACCGCCCCGAGGCCGTCGGGCTCCATGTCCCCGAGCAGGGTGCGGATCCGCCCGCTCACGCCGAGCCGTCGTCGCCGGCGGGCGCGTCGACCGCCTCGCCCCGGCCCGGTAGCAGCCGCAGCGCCGACATCACCCGCGGCAGGCCGACGTACGGCACCAGGTGCACGAGAGCCTCGGCGACGTCCGCCGGGCTCATGCCGATCCGGATCGACGTCGCGAGGTGCCCTCGCAGCTGCGGATCCACCCCGCCGAGCGCCGTCAGCGCCCCCACGATGAGCAGCTGCCTGTCGCGCGCCGACAGCTCGCCGCGCTGGTAGGTGCCGCCGAACACGGCCCCCACGATCCACTCGTCGAAGCCCGGCGCGGTCGCGTCGACCGTCGCCCGCCATGCCGCGGTCGTCTCGGGATCCTGGAGCTCCGCCAACCGCGCGCGGCCGGCCTCGGGGTCGAACGGCATGCTCATGCGGGCTCCTCGGGATCCAGTGACGTAACGGCTCATCCGTTACACTCGGAGCATGGCAGATCAGCGGGAGTTCCGCATCGACGGCGGCGCGACCTGGCTCAACCTCCTCGCGACCCGCGGCCGCAGCTTCGGGGCACGCCCGGTCGAGCGCCTGGCCGACCCTGAGGCGGCCCACCGCTGGCTGGCGCTCATGGGCTGGGCACCGACGGCCGCCGTCACCGAGACGCAGCGCGAGCGGCTCGTCGCGCTGCGCGAGGCACTCCGCGACCTGGCGATGGCGGCTGTGTCCCGAGCGGAGCCGTCACCCACCGCCGCAGACCTGGTCCACCGCGCCGCGGCCGGTCACCCCCACCCCCTCGACTCCCCCGCGGCACCCGTCGAGGAGGCCATCCGCGCCATCGCCACGCAGGCGCTCGTCACCCTCCGCGGCCCCGACCGGCTCCTGCTCGCCGAGTGCGCGGAGTCCGACTGCCGCTGGGTCTTCCTCGACACGTCAGGTCGGCGCCACTGGTGCCCTGCGCCGGAGTGCGCCTCGCGCGGCCGGGTCCGCGCCCACCGCGCGCGTCAGGCGGCATCGAGCGCCTGATCCCGCCGCCAGCCGGCCGCCCCGGCCTCAGGCGCCCGCGGAACCGCCCCGCCGCCCCGCGAAGAAGCCGTCCAGCAGCGCCGCGCACTCCTCCGCCGCGACGCCGGCGAACACCTCCGCGCGGTGCGGCAGCCGCCGGTCGCGCAGCACGTCGTAGAGGGATCCGGCCGCGCCCGCCTTCTCGTCCCATGCGCCGAACACGACGCGCGGCACCCGGGCCGCGAGGATCGCGCCGGCGCACATGACGCACGGCTCGAGCGTGACGACGAGCGTCGTGCCCACGAGGTGCCGGTCGCCGGTCACCGCCGCCGCCTCGCGGAGCGCCTCCACCTCGGCGTGCGCGGTGGGATCCTGACGGGCCTCGCGGAGGTTCCGCCCGCGCCCGATGACGACCCCGTCCGCGTCCACCACGACCGCGCCCACGGGCACGTCACCGGTGGCCGCGCAGGCCCGCGCCTCGTCGAGCGCGACGGCCATCCAGCGCTCGTAGTCGCCGGGGACGGGCAGGTCCAATCGCGATCCCCCTTGCTGGTTGAATGGAGCCTATGCGAGTCCACGTAGCCGACCACCCGCTCATCACGCACAAGCTGACGGCGCTGCGGGACCGCACCACCCCCTCCCCCGTCTTCCGCAGCCTGGCCGACGAGCTCGTCACGCTCCTCGCCTACGAGGCCACCCGCGACGTCCGGGTCGAGACCATCACGGTGCAGACCCCGGTCGCGCCGGCAGAGGGCCTCACCCTCAGCGACCCGAAGCCGCTCGTGGTCCCCATCCTCCGCGCCGGCCTCGGCATGCTCGACGGCCTGATGCGCCTCATGCCCAGCGCCGAGGTCGGCTTCCTCGGCATGGTGCGCAACGAGGAGACGCTGCAGCCGGACATCTACGCGGAGCGCCTCCCCACCGACCTGTCCAACCGGCAGTGCTTCGTCGTGGACCCGATGCTGGCGACCGGCGGATCCCTCATCGCCGCCATCGAGTACCTCTTCGACCGCGGCGCGGTCGACGTCACCTGCATCTGCCTCATCGCCGCGCCCGAGGGCCTCAAGGCCGTCGAGGAGGCGACCGCGGGCCGCGAGGTCACCATCGTCCTGGGCGCGCTCGACGAGAGGCTCGACGAGGTGGGCTACATCATCCCCGGCCTCGGCGACGCCGGCGATCGTCTGTACGGCACCGCCGCGCACTGACCCGCGCCTCGGCTCTCCGGCGCCCGCTCCCCTCGGGGGGGCGGGCGCCACTGTCCGACCACGCACGATTCCTGCGCGTCCCGCACGATTCCGGCCGCGCCTGTTGACACGGGCGCACGGATCCGTGCAAGCTCTCCCCATGACTCTGAACGCGCACGTCCTGACCTCCTCCGAGGCCTCGGGAGTCGCCGGCATGATGATGCCCGGCCGTGTCGCGATGTGCTGTCGAATGTCGGCCTGACCCGCCGCCTTCGCCTGAGCGGTCCCGCGACGCATCCGTCGCCGACCCTCCCCGCCGTCTTCGGCGCATCCGCCCCCTGAGGCGTCTCGCACTCCCCTGGGTCCCGCGCACTCCAGTTGCGCCGCACCCGCATCATCACAAGGACTCCGCCATGTCGCTCGCGACCATCGACCCCGCCCGCACCTCCCTCCGATCCGCTCCCGCCGCGCCCGTGCTCCGGGCGGCCGCCCCCCTCGCCCCGCCGCTCCGCCGGCCGCAGGCCGTCCCCGCTCCGGCCACGACGTCGGCCGCTCCCGCTGCGACCGCCGCGCCCGCACGCCCGGCCCGCCTCCGCGCCGTGCCCGAGGGCACCGAGGCACGCGGCTTCGCCATCTACGTCGGCCTCGACGAGCTGAAGGCTGCCGCCGCCGGCACCGACCTCGGCACCGTCGTCGCCGCGCTCAAGCGCCTGGCGTCGGAGCTCGCCCCCGGCGTCGAGACCCACGCCGCCGTCGCCCTCGCCCCCGAGGGCGCGGGCGGCCGCGACATCGACGTGGTCCGGCTCGCCCTGCAGGATCCGGCCGCCGTCGCCCAGCACCGCGAGCAGCCCGAGGACGACGTGCGCGTCGACGGCGGCGTGACGGTCGACCTGTCCCGCAAGCGCGTCGTGCTCGACGGCGAGACCGCCCCGCTCACCTACAAGGAGTTCGAGCTCCTGCAGTACCTGGTGCTCCGCGAGGGACGCACCATCGAGCGATCCGAGCTCATCGCCTCGCTGTGGTCCGCCGCGGACGGGGACGACGTGCCGAACGAGCGCACCATCGACGTGCACGTCCGCCGGCTGCGCTCCAAGCTCGGCCGCTACGAGGAGATCGTCCGCACGGTGCGGGGCGCCGGGTACCGGTTCGACCGGCACGCGGACGTCGCCGTCCACCACGCCAGCACGCAGTCGCCCGACCTGTTCTGAGGCGGCCGCCGGCGCTCAGCCCGTCCTTGCGGAGCTGTCGGTGATCTCCCAGCACATCGGGCTGGTTCTGGGTAGCGGGGCGTTACGGGATCGTTATACAGTCTTCTCGTCCCCACCGTTTGCTGTGGCGGTGGAGACGGAATGTGATTGCAGGACACTCCTGGTGCAAGGGAGAGGGCCGGCCCCATGCCTCTGGGGTCGGCCCTCAGTCATGTCCGGCACAGTTCCGACCCGACCGTTCCGCGCGGCGCCGCTCAGTAGACTCGCCACCACAGAGTGCGCCCGACCGTCATCGCGTCGCGCACGGGACGAGGAGGCCTGGTGGGCGAGACAGCGGACGCCGTGCGGGCCTGGGAGTCGCTGTTCCGGGCGCAGGTCAGCGTCATGCGCCGCCTCACTGCCGAGTTCCCCAGCCGCGAACTCTCCTTCAACGAGTACGACGTGCTGTTCAACATCTCGCGGCAGCCCGAGGGGCGCCTCCGTCTACGAGACCTCAACCACCACGTGCTGCTCACCCAGCCCAGCGTGAGCCGCCTCATCGACCGCCTCGTCGTGCGGGGCCTCGTCGTGAAGTGCGGCGACGAGAGCGACGGGCGGGCCACGATCGTGCGGCTCACCGATGCCGGCGACGCGGCCTTCCGCGCGGTCGCGCGCGTGCACATGGAGTCCATCGCCTCGACCGTGGGCGGGGCGCTCACGCCGGACGAGCTGGACACGCTGCGCGCGCTGACCGACAAGCTCCGCGGGAGCGTCGCCGAGGCCTAGGCCTCGGATCCACCCGCCGCGCTCGGACGGGCGAACGGCCCGCCATGGGCGACGAGCAGACGCAGCAGGGCCATCACGAGGTCGGCGGCGGTCACGACGCACGCGGCCCAGCCGACCATCGTGGTGAGGCCGGCCGCGGCGGGGCCGCCGACCTCGGCGACGGCGAGCACTCCGACGACGACCAGGGCCACCGCTGCGGCGGCGACGGCGTCCACCCGGGAGAAGGGCGGCACCGTCTCGGCCGCTGCGGGTCCGCGCCGGCGGCCACGGTGGGCCATCCGGTGCAGGCCGTCGCGTATCCGGGAGACGCCGTACGCCGCCTCCGCCGCCTCGAGCGGGAGGAACGTCGCGCCGAAGAGGACGTCGGCGGCGGTGCGCTCGCGGATCCGGCGGAGGGTGCGGATGTGCAGGGGCAGCCGCACGACGACGGGGATGGCCCACCACCACGCGGGCTCCAGCATCCCCTGCATCCCGGCGGCGGCCAGGTACAGCGCCACCAGGGCGTAGGCCAAGAAGCGGAGGACGGGCCCGACGCCGATGCGGAGGGACGCCAGGCGTGCGCGACGCCGGTCGCCGACGTCGGCGGGCGAGCCACCGCGCGCGAGCCGGGCGACGTGCGCTCCCCACCGGTCGCGTCGCTCGCGCATCATGCCCCAGGTGACGGCGGTGTCGACCCGGGCGCGCGCGCCGGGGACGAGGGCCGAACGGTCGTCCCCGGCCAGGAGATCCGTGAGGATCCCCTCCGACGAGGCGGCCGACGAGGACGGCGCGTCAGCCGCGGGCAGCCGCAGGAGCGTGGCCGGCGCGAGCGGGACCGGGCCGGTGAGGCCGAGGTCGATGCCGGTCTCGACGGCGCCCATGGCCCAGTGGCGCTGCAGGAGCTGGAGCGCACCCGCGAGGGGGCCGTGGGATCCGCTCGGTCGCGGATCGAGGCTGGCGGACACCGAGCGGGCACCCGGATCCCGCTCCAGGGCGGCGGCGAGGAGCTGGAGCACGTCCGGCTTCAGCTCGGCGTCGGGCGCGACGAGCAGCACGCGCCCCGCGTCGTCGACCAGCCGCAGGGCGAAGCCGTAGGCGGACCGGAGCGAGCCCTCGCGCGGGCCGCGGTCGATGACCGTGACCGTCGTGGCGGCATGACCCGCGTCGGCGAGGGCGTGCGCGTGGCGTCCGTTGAAGGTCCGCGCCACGGCGAAGGTGTCATCGCGGCTGCCCGCGACCACGACGACCACGCGCGCCGGCGGCATGGTCTGACCGAGGATCGACGTCAGCGTGGCCGCGATGGTGGATCCCGCGTCGCCGGCCACCACGACCGCCGAGACGGCGTCGCGCGACGACCGACCGGGGTGCTCGGGCGGGGGCAGGGGCGTGCTCTGGTTGTCCATGGGCCTCTCGACGACGGCGGGTCTCGGGTGGGCGGTCGGACCCGGACGGACGCGCACTGCCATGTGCGATATTACGTGCCGCCGGGCGCCGTGCGCGAAGCGACCTCGCGCCGGTCGGCCGCGTGGCGCCGTCCTAGGCTCGATCCATGAGCGACGACGACGCCCCCGACCACGGATCCGCGGACCGGGAGGGCGCCGAGGAGGCGCACGGCCCGAGCATCGTGTGGCTGCGCGACGACCTCCGCGTGGCCGACAATCCGGCGCTGCACGCGGCCGTCGAGCGGGGCGAGCCCATCGTCGTGCTGTACGTGCTCGACGAGGAGAGCGACGGGATCCGCCCGCTCGGCGGCGCCGCCCGCTGGTGGCTGCACATGAGCCTGTCGCGCCTCGCGGAGTCGCTGCGGGAGCTCGGATCCGACCTGGTGCTGCGCCGCGGGAAGGCCGCCGACGTCGTCGACGACCTCGTGCGGGAGATCGGCGCGGGCGCGGTGCTGTGGAACCGGCGCTACGGCGGGGCCGAGATCGCGGTCGACACCGCCATCAAGAAGGACCTCGGCGACCGGGGGCTCGACGTCCGCAGCTTCCAGGGATCGCTGCTGGTCGAGCCGTGGACGGTGACGAACAAGCAGGGCGAGCCGTTCCGCGTGTACACGCCGTTCTGGAAGGCCGCGCAGGAGCGGGAGGAACCGCGGAAACCGCTGCCCGCGCCGAAGGAGCTCGACGCGCCGCGGGAGGCACCCCGCTCGGACGACCTCGACGGCTGGGGGCTGCTGCCGACGAAGCCCGACTGGGCGGCCGGCCTCCGCGAGTCGTGCGATCCCGGCGAGGCAGCCGGCCTGCAGCGCCTCGAGGACTTCGTCCACCACGAGCTCGAGGACTACGCCGCCCAGCGCGACGAGCCCGCGGCGATGACCACGTCGCGGCTGTCGGCGTACCTCCGCTGGGGCGAGGTGAGCCCGTTCCAGGTGTGGCACCGGATCCAGCGCACGCGCGGGAAGAAGGTGGGCGGCGACGAGGTCAATGCCACCAAGTTCCTCTCCGAGCTCGGCTGGCGCGAGTTCAGCTACCACCTGCTGTACCACCAGCCGGATCTCGCGACCCGCAACTTCGTGCCCCGCTTCGACGCGTTCCCGTGGGACGAGCCGACCGACGAGACGCTCGGCGCGTGGCAGCGGGGCGAGACGGGGGTGCCGCTCGTCGACGCCGGCATGCGCGCGCTCTGGAAGGACGGCCACCTGCACAACCGCGTGCGCATGGTCGTGGCGTCCTTCCTCATCAAGAACCTGCTGATCGACTGGCGCCACGGCGAGCAGTGGTTCTGGGACACGCTCGTGGACGCGGATGCGGCCAACAACGCGGCGAGCTGGCAGTGGGTCGCGGGATCCGGCGCCGACGCCGCCCCCTACTTCCGCGTGTTCAACCCCGTGCTGCAGGGGCAGAAGTTCGACCCGTCGGGCGAGTACATCCGCTCGTACGTGCCCGAGCTGGCGCACGCGCCGCGGGACGTCGTGCACGAGCCGTGGAAGGCGATGGGCGACCTCGTCGCGAGCGCGGAGGACGGCGCGGACGACTCGGACGACGGCGGGCTCGCGGCGTACCCGGCGCCGATCGTCGACCTGAAGGAGTCCCGGCAGCGGGCCCTGGCGGCCTACGACGAGATCAAGGACCGGTGACGGACGGGCCCGCGCGATCGACGTGCGGGCCCGCCACGCGGATCAGGCGCCGTCGCCCGCGTCGTCGCCGCGTCCGAGGCGCTCGGCGCGCTCGTGGCGCTCGCGGATCCCGCGTCCGCGCTTCACGTCCTCGCGCTCCGCGGCGGCCTTCTTGTCGCTGACGACGGTGTCGCGCGGCGGCAGCTGCAGCGTCTCCTCGGCGGCGATGCCGGCCTGGAGCTGTCGCCCGCGCTCGAGCTCCGCGTCGAACTCGGCGCCGAACAGCAGCGCGAGGTTCGCGATCCAGAGCCACAGCAGGAACACCACGACGCCCGCGAGCGCCCCGTAGCTCTTCGCGTAGCTGGAGAACTCGGTGACGTAGAAGGCGAAGCCGACGCTCGCGACGACCAGCACGACGAGAGCGATGGCGGCGCCCACGCTCATCCAGCGGAACTTCGGCTGCTTCGCGTTCGGGGTCGCGTAGTAGAGGATCGCGATGAGCAGCACGATCGCGAACGCGAGCACGGGCCACTTGGCGATGGACCACACGATCTGCACGGTCGGGCCGAGGCCGAGCGCCTCGCCGATGGCGTCGGTGACCGGGCCCGAGATCGCGATGATGAGCGCGCACACGAGCAGGATCACGATGCCGATCAGCGTGACGGCGAGCTGCATGGGCTTGAGCTTCAGGAACGGGCGGCCCTCGGGGATCTCGTAGATGCGGTTCATCGCCCGGGTGAACGCGCCGACGTAGCCGGAGGCCGACCAGATCGCGAGAACGATGCCCGAGACGAGCGCGAAGCCGGCGGCGGGCGACTCGACGAAGCCGGTCAGGATCGGCTCGATCAGCGCGAGGGCGTCCGCGGGGGCGAAGCCGCGCAGCAGGTCGAGGACCGCCGTCACCGTCTGCTGCCCCTGCCCGAACACCCCGAGCAGCGAGATGATCGCGATGAGCGCGGGGAACAGCGACAGCACCGCGTAGTACGTCAGCGACGCCGCGATGTCTGTGCACTGGTCCGAGCCGAACTCGCGCACGGTCTTCCGGAGGACGTACTTCCAGGAGGGCTTCTCGATCTCCGTCGGGGAGTCGGGCTTGCGCGCGTCGTCCTCGTCGGGACGGTCCTCGATCGTGCCGGCCGTGTCGCGTCGTGCCACTGGTGCCTCCGTGCTGTCTGCGGGTCGGGTCCCCGTCCCCCCAGAGTGGCCCGCCCCGGCGGGAGCGCATAGCCCGCCTGCGTCTCGTACACTCGCCCGGGGGCCTCGCGCCGAGGATCCGGCACCCGCCGGAACATCCGCGGGCCGCCGCGCGTTGGGCTGTCGTGATCGCCTGCGCGATCGTCGTGCTCCGCCTCCGCGCGCACGGACCCGCCCGCCGAGGAGCACGCATGCTGCGCACCATGATGACCGCGAAGATCCACCGCGCCACGGTGACGCACGCCGACCTGCACTACGTCGGCTCCGTCACCGTCGACCGCGACCTGCTCGACGCCGCGGACATCCTCGTGGGAGAGCGCGTCAGCATCGTCGACGTGACCAACGGCGCCCGGCTCGACACCTACACGATCGCGGGCGAGCGCGGCAGCGGCGTGCTCGGGATCAACGGCGCGGCCGCGCACCTCGTCGACGTCGGCGACGTGGTGATCCTCATCGCGTACGGCCAGATGACGACCGAGGAGGCCCGCGCGCTCGAGCCCCGCGTGGTGCACGTCGACGCCGGCAACCGCATCCGCGCCGTGGACGCCGACCCCACCGCGCCGCCCGCGCCCGGGCTCGAGCGCTCCCCGCTGGCCGAGCCGGTCTGACCGGAGCCGTTCCGCCAGAGGCCGTCCGCGCGAGGCCGTCCGCGCGAGCGACCGAAAGGGCCCGCAACTGTAGCGGGTCCCCCAAATGACGGACACAAGCGCTTCCCCCCAATACGGGGTACATTCCCGTGCCTGCGGGGAGAACCCCAGCATGCGCGGCTACCGTGTAGTCATCCGGTACGGCTCTTCGGGTGAGCGGTACCGCACCAGCCGGTTCGTCTGCGGGTAACAGACGTTCACGTGCGCAGATCGGCCCGGGCCTCGAAGGCCCGGGCCGATCTCATTCCCCCGGCGGTCCCGAGAGTCGACGGCCCTCGCGTCAGCGCCCCTCCGCGCGGCGCCGCGCGTCGCGCTCCGCGTCGGCCGCGGCGGCCTCCTCCGGCGTCGGCGCCGTGCCGCCCAGGTGCCTCGGCTGCCACCATGCGCCGCGACCGTCCACCGGGTAGGCGGACTGCAGCCCGTCGACCAGCTCCTGCAGCTCGACGCGCAGGGCCTCGGTGACCTCGCGCGGATCCGCGTCCGGCGCCACGGGGATCCGCTCGCCCACGCGCAGGTGCACGGGCACCCCGATGCGGTCGCGCATCCGGATGCGGTGGTTCTTCGTGAGGAGGCGGTGGCCGCCCCACACGGCGACGGGCACGATCGGGACGCCGGCCTCCGCCGCGAGCCGGGCCGCGCCGGTCTTCAGCTCCCGGACGCGGAACGACGCGCTCACTCCCGCCTCCGGGAAGACGCCGATGAGCTCGCCCGCGCGCAGGGCGGCGACGGCGTCGGCGTAGGCGGCAGCCCCGGCGGTCATGTCGACCTCGATGTGGCGCATGCGGCGCAGGACCCAGCCGACGCCGGGCTGGTCGAACGCGCCCTTCTTGGCCATGAAGCGGATCCGGCGCCGGTCGTGCAGCCACGTCGCCCACTCGACGAGCGCGAACTCGAGGTAGCCGAAGTGGGTCATGGCGATGACCGCGCCGCCGGTGTCCGGGATCCTCTCGCGGCCATCGGCGACGAGGCGGAGGCGGAGGGCTCCGAAGAGCGCGCGGCCCAGGATCACGGCGGTCCCGTACACGGGCTCCCGGGTGCGGCGGCTCATGCACCGAGCCTACGGGGGCGGGATCGGCGGCGGCCGGGAACCGACCCTCCGCGGATCGGTCCCGGCTCGCGGCTCGCCACCTCGGGGCGGATCGACTCAGCGCCGGCGGCGGGCGGGATCCAGCCAGTAGTTCGCGAAGCCCGTGTCGGCCGGGTTCACGTTGAGGCCGGGCGGCACGATCTCGTCGATCCGGTCGAGCGTGGCGGCGTCGAGCTCCAGGTTCGCGGCATCCAGCTGCGACTCGAGCTGCTCCATGGTGCGCGGGCCGATGATCGCGCTGGAGACCGCCGGGTGGCGCAGCACGAACGCGAGCGCGAGGTGCACGAGCGGCACGCCGAGCTCGTCGGCGAGGGCGCCCAGCTTGTCGGCCGCCTCGAACTTCGGGTCGGCCGGGTCGTAGCGCGACGGGTCGCGGTCGTTGCGGTGCGTCTTCGGGATCTCCTGGCCCTTGCGGTACTTGCCGGAGAGCCATCCGCCGGCGAGCGGGCTCCAGACGAGCGTGCCCATGCCGTGGCGCTGGGTGGTGGGGAGGAGGTCGGCCTCGATGCCGCGGGTGAGCATCGAGTACGGCGGCTGCTCGGTGACGAACCGCGCGGTGCCGCGCTCGCGCGCGACCCACTGCGCCTCGACGACCTGGCTCGGCTGGAAGGTCGACGAGCCGATGTAGCGGACCTTGCCGGCGCGCACGAGGTCGGTGAGCGCGCCGAGGGTCTCCTCGATGTCCGTGTGCTCGTCCGGCCGGTGCATCTGGTACAGGTCGATGTAGTCGGTGCCGAGGCGGCGCAGGGAGTCCTCGACGGCGCGCATGATCCAGCGGCGCGATCCGCCGCGGAAGTTCGCCTCGGGCTTCATCCCGTTGAAGAACTTCGTGGCGAGGATCAGGTCGTCGCGGCGGCCGGACTGCGCGATCGCCTTGCCGACGATCTCCTCCGACTCGCCGTACGCGTAGATGTCGGCGGTGTCGATGAAGGTGATCCCCGCGTCGATGGCGCGGTGGATCACGCGGATGGACTTCTCGTGGTCGGTCTCGCCCCAGGCGCCGAACATCATGGTGCCGAGGCAGAGGCGCGAGACCTCCACGCCGGTGCGGCCGAGGTACGTGGTGGGCTGGTCGGTGGACTGCTCTGTCATGAGCGCCACGCTACGCGCTAGGCGGAGGGGCGACCCTCGGCGGCGTCGGCGGTCGCGACGTCGGACTCGGTGGATGCACCGGGCTCGACGGTGGCCTGCGCCTCGTCGTCCATGGTCTCCAGCGTGATGTCGGCCTCAGGGGCCTCCTGCCCGTCGGCGTCGAGCGGCACGATGTAGTCGCCGAGGCGGCGGCGGGCCGCCTCCTCGCGCTGCACGCGGATCCGCTCGAGCTTCTCCTCGCGCAGGCGCAGGCGCTCGGTGTCGACCTCGACGCGGCGCACGGTGACGCCGCGGGTGGGGCCGGCGGCCTTGGCCGGCGTGGTCTTGCGGCTGGGCTCGCGCTTCGCGGCGTCGCTCGCGGGCTTCCGCGACGGGGCGGTGCCCGACTTCGCGGCCGCCGAGGCGGGCTTGGTCGACACGGCCGGCGGCTTGCCCGAACCCGGGCAGCGCTCGTGGTTCCGTCCGTGGTCGAGGATGTTGCCCGTGGCCATGCCGACGGGGTTCGCCTTGCCGCAGACCGAGCACTTCGTCGCGGGGGTTGCTGCCACGTTCGATACCACTTTCCATCGCCGCGCCGTCGCCGGACCGAGGATGCCGGTCGGCCGGACGGCGCCTGTCCACGCTACCCGACGCGGGAGGTGCGGGGATACCGGAGTCCCCCGACCAGGCGTATCAGGCGGGGACGCAGGTGGTGCGCATCCGCACCACGACGGCGCCGTCGGCCTCCTCGACCTCGAGGTCGATCGTGATGGACGCGAGCTCGTCGAGGCCCGCGAGGTGCGTGCCGCCGCAGGGGATCCGCGCGGTGCCGCCCGGCAGCTCGCAGACCCAGGAGCGGCGCGAGGTGAGCAGGTCGCCCTCGCGCTCGATCCGCGCGGCGGCGCCCGAGGCCACCCAGCCGGCGAGCGTGGCGTCGACCGCCTCGCGCACCTCGTCGAGCCGCTCGACGAGGGCGGCGGGCACGAAGCCCTTCTTCCGGAGCGACTTCCCGAGGCGGTACGTGTCGACGGAAGACCACGGTCCGATGCGCGAGGTGGCGATCGCGAGCGCGTCGAACCCGGGGGCGCCGAGCGCGTCCGTCGGCACGTCCTTGGTCCACGCGTCGGCGAGCGCGCGGTCGAGGGCGAGGGAGGCGAGGTGACAGCCCGTGTGGCCGGCGCTCAGCGCCCGACGGTGCTCGGGATCCACCGCTACCTCGACGGCGTCGCCCACGCGGACGTCGGCGTCGCCCGCCACGACGTGCACGGCGACGAACGACCAGCCGTCCGCGCCCTTCTTGACCGGGACGTCGGCGCCGACGTGGAGCGTCGCGTCCTCCGCAGGATCCGTCGACGCCGCGCCGACGACGCAGTCGAGCACCTCGATCCCCGCGCCGCGCACCCGCAGCACAGCGCGGTCGGCGGGCTGGTCGGGCCAGGCCGCGTCGACGGGGTGGCACGCGGTCGCGTCGAGCACGACGGCGAGCGTGCCGTCGGCGAGGTCGTCGACGCGGAGGACCTGACCCTCGGAGGCGACGGATCCCGCCGGGTAGGTCACGCGCGTGGGCGGCAGGGCGACGGCGCCCGCGGTGGTGGAGGTCATGGCGGCTCCCGGCTCGGTGTGCCTCGATCCTCGCAGACGGGGTGCGGCGGGACGGCCGGCTGGATCATGCGGCGGCCGTCCCCCGGGATGGCGCGCGGCCGAGGACGCGCCGCAGCGCCGCGCGCTCGAGGAGCGTCCACGCGGCGCTCGACAGCAGGTACAGGGCCGCGGCGAGCGGGGCGATCCCGGCGAAGACGACCGTGACGAACGGCAGCACCCGCATCATGGCGGTCATGCCCGCCATGCCGGGGAGGGCCGGGTCGACGGGTGCGGGCGGCCCCTGGAACCGCAGGTCCGCGCGGCGGCGCACCTCGATCACGATCGCGAGCAGCCCGAGCACGACGACGGAGACGACGAGCGGCGTGACGCCCATGGCCGCCGCCGACAGCGCGCTCGACCCCAGCGGGATCCCCGCGAACGGCGCCGCCAGCAGCGCATTGGCCTCGCCGCCGATCCGCGCGTGGGCGAACAGGGCGTAGACGGCGGCGAGCACGGGCGCCTGCGCGAGCGTCGGGAGGCAGCCGGCGAGCGGCGACGCGCCCTCGCGCGCGTACAGCTCCTGCGTCGCGCGGGACAGCTGCTCGGGCTTCCCGGCGTGACGGCGCCGGAGCTCGGCGAGCGCGGGGGCGATCCGGCGGCGCTGGATCTCGGCGCGCACCTGCGCCACGCCGACCGGCACGAGCAGGGCCCGCACGCCGAGGGTCAGGAGGATGACGGCGACGCCGGTCGCGGAGGCGCCGGCGAGGGGATGGATCAGGTCGGCGAGGCCGACGACGAGCTGGGACAGTCCGTCGAGCACGGCTCGGACGGGGGCGATCGATGTGGGGTCCACGGGGTTCCTTGCGACGAGAGCGGAGGGGGTCCGTCTGGTCGTCGCATGCGGGCGCGCGCCGGGTCCGTGCCGCGCGGTGGCGGCGGACCCCTGCTGGTCGCGGTCAGGCGGCCGGGAGCGGCGCAGGCACGACGACCTGCATCCGGCGGCCCGGCGCCCGGGAGCGCTCGTGCCCGTCCGCGTCCGGGTCGCTCGAGGAGACGAGCACCGGGAGGTCGACGTCCTCGTCCGGGCCGAGCGGCGGCGCGGCGGATCCGATGAGCCCGCGCGCGGCGGCGATGCGCACGAGGGCGATCGCGGCGGCCACGGAGGCGGCGCCGAGGAGGGCCGCGAGGAGGATCGCGGGCGTGACGCCCGCGCCGCCCAGCACGACGTCGCCCACGAGGGCGAGCACGCGGCCGAGGGCCTCCAGGACGATGGGCATGCCCGACGGTAGCACCGGGCCCGGCGCGAGCACGAGGGTCGGCGCGCCCGCTCATCGCCTCCGTCGCGGACACCGCCGTGCACGGCACTACGAGGTACCGCGCATTGCGTGATACTGTGCGACGCATGAGAGAGATCGACTGATGGACACCACGCAGCTCCTCAAGGGCGCGCTCGACACCGCGGTGCTCGCCGTGGTGCAGCACGACGACGGGTACGGCTACGACATCGTCCGGCGCCTGCGCGACGCGGGCCTCGGCGACGTCGGCGACGCCTCCGTCTACGGCACGCTCCGCCGCCTCTACGCGGCCGGCGCCCTGTCGAGCTACGTCGTCCCGTCCGAGGGCGGACCGCACCGGAAGTACTACGCGATCAACCCGGAGGGCCGCGAGCTGCTCGCCGGGCAGCGCGCCACCTGGGCGGCGTTCGCGACGGCCATGAGCGGGCTCCTCGGCGAGCCGGCCCCGGCGCCGACCCACCGCAGCAGGAAGGCCGGTGCCACCGGCGAGGGCCCCGTGCCCGCATCCGTGAACGTCCGCACGATCGGAGAGAAGCCGTGAACACCGCAGATCCCACGCTCGACACCCGCATCCGGGCATTCGCGGCCGCCGTGCGCGACCGCCTCGCCGACCTCGATCCGGAGGACGTCGACGACCTCACGGGCGGCCTCGAGGCCGACCTGCAGGAGGAGGCCGCGGATCACGACGGCGCCCTCCAGCTCGGCGACCCGGTGCGCTACGCCGACGAGCTGCGCAGCTCGGCCGGGCTGCCGGAGCGGGCGGTCGCGGCCGCCTCGACCTCGCCCCTGGCGCAGCTGAGGGAGACCGTCCGCGAGCGCCTCGGGGAGCTGCACGCGCGGATCTGCGCGAACCGCGAGCTCTCCGCGATCCTCGACCTGCTGATCGTCTTCCGTCCGGTGTGGTGGCTGCTGCGGGCGTGGGCGGGCTACCAGATCGCGGTCATCGTGCTCTCCATCTTCTTCGGGTCCTCCAGCTCGTTCGTGGTGCTTCCCGGCGGCCCCGTCGGCTGGATCCTCCTGATCCCGCTCCTGGTGGTCAGCGTCCAGTGGGGACGCGGCGAATGGGCGGCCAGGCCCTCGCTACGCAGCTTCCGCTCCGCGGTGAGCGTCGTCACGGTCCTCGCGCTCGTCGTGCTGATCCCGGTCGCCATCGAGCGCTCCAGCAGGGGCGACTACGTCGACCACTCGTCGTCGCCGAGCAGCTCCTACGTACCGCAGGAGCTCACCCTCGACGGCAAGCGCATCAGCAACGTCTTCGCGTACGACGCCGAGGGGAACCTCATCGACCGCGTGCAGCTCTTCGACCAGGACGGCGAGCCGCTGAGCGTGGTGCCGCCCGCGCTCGCGGAGGTGGACTCCAGTACGGGCGAGCAGCTCGAGCCGAGCACGGGCGCCTGGAACGCCTTCCCGCTCTCGCTCCGCGACGCCGGGCGGATCGGGCACCTGAGCGTCGAGGAGATGGGGTCCGGCCGCCCTCCGTTCGCGAAGGCGCTGCCGCTGCCCGCACTGAAGGGCTCGACCTCCACGCCGACCCCGTCCGCGACCGCGACGCCCGGATCCACTCAGGAGGAGGGCACGCCCTCGCCCACTCCCACCCCGGAGCCGACGCCGTGAGCGCCCTCGTCGACCACGGCCACGCGGCGCACGGGATGGGCGCGGACCTCGCGCGGCTGACGGCCCGCGAGCGGGAGATCCTCGTGCTCGTCGCCCGCGGCCTGTCGAACGCGGAGATCGCCGGCCGGCTGTTCCTCGCGCCCACCACCGTGAAGACCCACGTGAGCCGCACGCTCGACAAGCTCGGCGTGCGCGACCGACTGCATGCCACGATCTGGGCGTACGAGAACCGCGTGGTGGAGCCGCTCGCGTCGACGCGCTGAGGGGCCGGATCCGCTCCCTGCCCCGGATACGCGAACGGCCCGCCAGTGGCGGGCCGTTCGGCATTCTGTCTCAACCAGAGAGATGCACCCGGAGGTGCTGTGCGCCCGGAGGGATTCGAACCCCCAACCTTCTGATCCGTAGTCAGATGCTCTATCCGTTGAGCTACGGGCGCAGTCCTGCGGCGATGATCCCCGCGAGCGGCGATCAGGCCGGGAGACAGACTACATGCTGCGGGGCCGCCCCGCGAATCCGCGCCGCCGACGCACCGCCGCCGCCCCGCCGCGCCCCTCCCGCTGTCCGGCGGAGCCCGGCCGACGGACGCCTCGACCCCCGCTCATTAGGCTTGATCGACCCGAACCGCGAGGAGCGACCCTTGGCATCCTGGACCGACCACGTCGTCTGGTGGCACGTCTACCCGCTCGGCTTCACGGGCGCGCCGCAGACCCGCGACGACCTCGCCGGACCCGTCGGCGGATCCCCCGCGCATCCCGACGCGCCGCCCGCCCACCGCATCGACCGCCTCCGCGCGTGGCTCCCGTACCTCGTCGACCTCGGCGCCAACGGCCTGCTGCTCGGCCCGGTCTTCGACTCGGAGACCCACGGCTACGACACCCGCGACCACTTGACGCTCGACCCGCGACTCGGCGACGACGCCGACCTCGACGCCCTCCTCGCCGACGCCTCCGCGCGCGGCGTGAGGGTGCTCCTCGACGGCGTCTTCAACCACGTGGGACGCAGCCACCCGCGGTTCGCGCAGGCGCTCGCCGACGGCCCGGGATCCGAGGCCGCCTCCTGGTTCCGCTGGGACGGCGCCGGCGCGCCCGTCGGCTTCGAGGGCCATGGCGCGCTCGTCACGCTCGACCACGACTCCGAGGCCGTGCGCGCGCACGTGGCCGAGGTGATGATCCACTGGCTCGACCGCGGCATCTCCGGCTGGCGCCTCGACGCCGCCTACGCCGTCCCCGCGTCGTTCTGGGCCGCGGTCCTCCCGCGCGTCCGCGAGCGGCACCCCGACGCGTGGTTCGTCGGCGAGATGATCCACGGCGACTACGCGGGCTACGCCGCCGAGTCGACCATCGACTCGATCACCGCCTACGAGCTGTGGAAGTCCATCCGCAACTCCTTCGCGGAGGGGAACCTGTTCGAGCTCGACTGGACGCTCACCCGGCACGCGGAGCTGCTGCCGTCGTTCACGCCGCAGACCTTCATCGGCAACCACGACGTGACGCGCATCGCGTCGGCGGTGGATCCGCGTCACCTCGGCCACGCGATCGCCCTCCTGCTGCTGCTCCCCGGCATCCCCTCGATCTACGCGGGCGACGAGCGGGGCCTCACCGGGGTGAAGGAGGACCGCGCGGGCGGAGACGACGCCGTGCGCCCCGAATACCCGGCCTCGCCCGACGACCTGCGCGACGACGAGCACGCCGCGCGGATCCGCAGCCTGCACCAGGAGCTCGTCGGACTCCGCCGGCGGCACGCCTGGCTGGTCGACGCCCGGATGGAGACATCCGGCCTCACCAACACCGCGCTCACCATCACGCTGCGGCCGTCGGGCACGGGCGCGGCCGGCGGTGTGGCACCGGGCTCGCCGGGCGCGCTGCGCCTCGTGCTCAACATCGGGGACGAGCCCGTGGAGGTCGCGGGCTCGCCCGACGGTCGAGAGGCGGGCGACGTCGCCGGCGACGGACGCGTGCCCGGGCACTCCTGGGCGGTGCTGGCCGGCGCGTAGCCGGAGCCGGGCCGCGATCCGCGACCGCACTCGGTCGGGTCAGATGGCGCGGTGCGGCCATCCGTAGACCTCGGCGAGGAGCGCGGCGCGGGCGGCGTGCGCCGCGGCCTCCTCCTGCGCCTCGGCGTCCGGGTCCTCGTCCGCCGGAGCGAAGTGCCCGTCCGCGATCTCCGGCTCGTCGTCGTCGAACGGCCGGTGCGTGAGCGGCCACTCGACCGCCGTGAGCGGAGGCCATACTGAGGGGTCGGTGACGTCCGCCTCACGTTCCCGCGGGTCGTCGTCCGCATCCGCCTCGCACGCATCGGCGCCGAGGAGCTGCGCGTCGGCCGCATCCGGCTCCACCGCGCGCAGCCCCTCCCCGTCGCCGTACGGCGCGAAGAGGAATTGCGAGAAGTGGCGGGTCACGGCGTCAGGCTAGTAGTCCGCGGCTCCCAGGAACGGTCCGATGGTCGGGTTGTGGAAGGCTGCCCACTACCTGTTCGCGGACGCCCTCAGATCAGTCCCCCGAGCGTCCCGGTTGCCCCAGCGGGACGGCCTCCGGACGCCCCACGGTGCTCCGGATCTCGCCCGTCGCGCCGGGGTCGAGGATCGCGTCCATGACCTCGAGCACGTGGAACGCGAGCTCGCCGGATGCCCGGTGCGGGACCCCGCGACGGATCGCGTCTGCCATCTCCGCGAGGCCGCAGCCGCGGCCCGCGTCGACGAAGCCGGCGCTCGGCTCGACGTCCGTCCACTCGCGGTCCGCGGACGTCGCGACCTGCACGGGCCCGGAGAAGTGGTTCGGGTCGGGCACCGAGAGCGTGCCTGCGGTGCCGTACACCTCGATGTTCGGGATCCGCGTGGCCCAGACGTCGAAGCTCATCGTGACGGTCGAGACCGCGCCCGACGCGTGCGCGAGCACGGCGCTCACGTGGGTGTCGACGGTCACGGGGATCTCGCGCGACTCCGGGTCGGAGGCGGCCGACCGTACGCGGTCGGAGCGCAGCGACGCGCCCTGCACGCGCGTGATCGGACCGAGCAGCGTCACGAGCGCCGTGAGGTAGTACGGCCCCATGTCGAAGAGGGGGCCGGCGCCGGGCTGGTAGTAGAAGGCGGGCGCCGGGTGCCAGAGCTCGTGGCCGGGCGCGCCCCAGAAGGCGTTCGCGGCGACGGGCTTCCCGATCGTGCCGGCGTCGAGCACGGCGCGGGCCGTCTGGATCCCGGTGCCCAGCACGGTGTCCGGCGCGGATCCGACGCGCAGGCCCTTCTCCTCGGCGAGCCGGAGGATCGGCTCGGCCTCCGCGGGACTGAGCGCGAGCGGCTTCTCGCCGTACACGTGCTTGCCCGCCTCGAGCACGCGGAGGTCGACCTCGGCGTGCGCGGCGGGGATCGTGAGGTTCAGCACCGTGTCGATCCGCGGGTCGGCGATGAGGTCGTCGACGCTCAGCGCGTCCACGCCCTGCGCCTCGGCCACCGTGCGCGCGCGGTCGAGGTCGAGGTCCGCGACGGCGACGAGCCGCACGCCCGGCAGGGTCTCGAACGCGGCGAAGTACTGCTCGCTGATCTTCCCGACCCCGATGATCCCGAGGGTCATGGCGTCCTCGTCGTGCGTCAGCGTGCTGCCCACAGGAGGCCCCTCTCGATGATGGTGCGGACGTTCGGGTCCTCGACGACCTCGATGCGGTGGCCGGGGGCGGAGACGAAGATGCGGCCCTCGCCCCACTGGCGGGTCCAGATGGCGGGCGCGGTGACCGGGCGGTGCCACGGATCCCACGGCCGCACTGTCTGCGTCGTGGTCGCGAGCACGTCGTTGTACTCGTCGCTGAGGATCCAGTACTGCTCGGTGACGAGGTCGAAGTCCGCGATGCCCTGCGTGATCTCGTGGGTGCGCCCGAGCTCGGTCATCTCGACCGTGTAGGGGATGTAGTTGTCGGACTGCTCGCCGGTGCGCTCGGCCGGGTCCTTGCCCGCGTGGTGGGCGAACTGGCCGCCGATCATGTGCAGGTAGTCGGCCGTGTTCCGGTAGGAGTCGGCGATGCCCCCGTGCCAGCCGGCCATGCCGGTGCCCGCGACGACGGCGGCGTACAGGCCGGCCATCTCCTCGGGCTCGATCGTGGTCATGGTGTTGGCCTGCACGATGAGGTCGGTGGCAGCCATGACGTCGGCGTCTGCGTAGACGGCGGAACCCTCCTCGACGCGCACCTCGAATCCGTTCTCCTCGAGGAACGGGATGAACAGGCCCGTGGTCTCCACGGGCATGTGGCCGTCCCAGCCTCCGCGGACGACGAGCGCCTTCCGGGCGGCGGTCACGCGAGCGCCGTCCGGGTCGGGCGAGCGCGGGGCGGGCGGGCATGCGTGCGGGGGATCTGCATCACTGGCGACTCCTTCGTCGGGCGCGGCCGGGCTGCAGCCGCGCGCCTCGAACGCTACGCACCGGCGGCGAGGCGGGGCAAGGAGGGCGCCGCCGATCCGAAACGTTTCACTCGGGTGACGACACCGCGCCCGTCGCCGGCGCGGCCGTGCTCGCGCGGACCACGAGCGCCGTCGCGAGGTCGAGCCGGGTGGGCTCCTCGCTCCGGCCCTCGCGGATCCGGAGCACCATGCGCGCCGCGGCCTCCGCCATCTCGCGCACGGGCTGCCGCACCGTGCTGAGCGCGGGCGAGACGATGCGGGCGAACGGGAGATCGTCGTAGCCGAGCACGGAGAGGTCCTCGGGGATGCGGATCCCCCGCTCGCGCGCCGCCTCGTAGAGCCCGAGCGCCTGCTCGTCGTTGCCCGCGAAGATCGCGGTCGGTCGCTCGGCACGGTCGAGCAGCTCGCCGCCCGCGCGGTGCCCGGCGGTCCGCCCGAAGTCGCCCTCGACCTCGACGAGCGAGACCCCGGATCCGGCCGCCTCGAGCGCGCTGCGGAATCCCGACATGCGGGCGCGCGAGTAGAGGCGGTGCGGCGGGCCGCTGATCGCGCCGATCCGCCGGTGCCCGAGCCCCAGCAGGTGCTCCCCCGCGGCGTGGCCGCCCTCCCAGTTGGTGGATCCGACGGCCGGCACGTCCGCGGCCGGGGACCCCGCGGGATCCACCACGACGAACGGGATGCCGCGGCTGCGCAGCTGGCGCTTCTGCGCGGGCGCGAGGTCCGAGAACACGAGGACGAGGCCCATCGGCCTCCGCTGCATGACGCCCGCCATCCAGTCGCCGTCGAGCTCCTGGTCGCGCCCGTGCTCCGTGACGATGACGCTCAGCGCATGCTCGCGCGCGACCGCCGAGACCCCGCGCAGCAGGTCGACGGAGAACCCCGTGTCGACGACCTCCAGCACGATCTCGATCAGCGCGCCGTGCGGCCGCTCGGCCCCGCGCCTGCTGTAGCCGTGCAGCTCCATGAGCTCCTCGACGCGGGCACGGGTCGCCGGGGAGATGCCCTTGCGCCCGTTCAGGACCTTGCTGACGGTGCCGATGGACACGTTCGCCTCGCGCGCGATGAGGCCGAGGGTGGTGCCGGAACCGTGCTCGGGGGCCGGCGGCCGCGGCGCATCGGGAAACATGTCGGTCATGGGGGCGATGCTAGGCCGATGCGCACGCATCGATGCGGGCCAGGCTCGGGGAGCGGCGCCCCTAGGGGACGAGTCCGGGCACGGCGGCCACCGCGTCGTCCACGGACGGCCTCCTCGGCGGGACGTTGGCCGGATGCACGTCCAGGTCGCTCGCGACCTCGACGGAGACGACGCGCGGGGCGAACGCGTCGCCGTGCACGACGATCCAGCTGCCGACGAGGAGGAACGCGTCGTCGCCCGCGGTGAGCGGTCCCGTCACGTGGAACGCACCGTAGGCGGGCTCGTCGAACGTGACGCGCGCCACGGTGCCGTGGTGGAGGTCGGCCACGGAGCCGGGCAGACCGCCCTGCGGCGGGACGTCGTCGCCCGGGCGGACGGAGAGCGCCTGGATCTCGCCGGCGGCGCCGAGCGCGGTGTCCGCGACGACCATCTGGCCGTTGGACGCGACGCGGACCGATCCATCGACGGCGTAGAGGCCGTATCGCGGGGAACGGATGACCACGCTGACCGGATCACCGGGCGACAGCGCGGACAGCGCGTCGCGGATGGCCTGCACATCGCGCCGAGAACGGCCCGTCGACAGCTGGTCGAGCATCTGGCGGTCCATCCGTCGAGCGTACCGGCCCACGATCGCGGTCATGGACGGAGCGGCAGCGAGCCGGGGCGACGGGAAGATGGCGGAGACGGTGGGATTTGAACCCACGGTACCCATACGGGTACTCCACCTTAGCAGGGTGGTGCACTAGGCCGAACTATGCGACGTCTCCAGACGTACCCGTCCACTGTACCGGACGCGGCGACCTGGTCACATCCCCGCGCACCGGCGGGCGGGCCCGAACGGGGGGTGCCGTGCGGTTGTCCCCCATTCGACGGACACGTAGTGTCTGTCTCGACGCGTGTGCCGGACCCGACCGGCTTACCCCGCGCGTGTCGATGTGTCAGCCCAGAGATGTCCCGCTCGCCCACGTGGCCGCGGCCCCGGATCCCCCGAACCGGCGCCGCTCACCCTCACGCACGCGACGACGTCGCGAGCCCCCCGTGGGCGAGAACACGAGATTCTCGTCCGGCGGAGGATTCGGGTCGAAAGCTGAACGAGATAGACGGGTCCTCGCTGCATAGGGTGTGCGGCGGGGATCCGTCGCCCTCACCTGATGCGGACCAGACACCTCACTTGAACGCCTTCGAGCACGTGACCGTGCCGGCGTCGGTGCCGGTGATCGCCTCGGGCAGCACCGTGGGCGAGGAGGCAGCCGGCTGGGATCCGTCGCCCGCAGCGGGAGCGCTCGCCGACGGAGCCGGGGTCGACGCGGCGGGCTGCTCCGTGACCGCGCCGAGTCCCGTGTTGCCGGCCTTCACCTCGAACGGGGCGTCCGTCTTGAGCAGCTGCATCAGCTGGTCGCCGTCCGTCTTCAGCGGCTGGACCTTGCCGGCGTAGACGCCGGTGCCCGCGGTGGTGCCCGGGTACTGCAGGAAGTGCACCTGGTCGAGCGGGATGTCCTTGAGGGCCAGCGCCATGGACGCCATGGTCTGGTAGTCGAGCGAGGTCGAGCGCTGCATGTTGTCCACCGCCGCCTTGGCCAGGCCGTATACGCGCGTGGGATCCGACAGCGTGCTCGACTGCTTCATGGTGCGCACGAGCGCCGAGAGGAAGACCTGCTGATTGCTGATGCGGGCCAGGTCGCTGCCGTCGCCGACCGCGTGGCGGGTGCGGAGGAACTGCAGCGCCTGCTTGCCCTGCAACGGGGTGACGCCCGCGGGGAGGTCGAGGTCGGTGCGCTTGTCCTTGAGCGGGCTCGCGAGGCAGACGGGCACGCCGCCGACGGCGTTGGACATCTCGATGACGCCGTTGAACTCGATGAGGGCCGCGTAGGGGATGTCGAGGCCGGTGAACTGCGCGACGGTCTTCGCGACGCACGGCAGCCCGCCGTCGGAGAGCGCCGTGTTGAGCGGTGCGGCGGCGATGGCGGGCGCGGTGCCGGATCCGTCGCTGCGGGCGCACGCGGGGATGGGCACGACCATGTCGCGCGGCAGGCTGACCACGCTGGCCTGCGAGTGGTCGGCCGAGACGTGCAGCACCATGTTGACGTCGTTGAGCGCGCCGTCGGTCTTGCCGTAGCCGTCGCCCTGGCCCTGTCGCGTGTCGGATCCCGCGAGGAGCACGTTGAACCCGCCGTCGAGCGCGCCGACGCCGACCGTGGTCTGCTCGGTGCCGTCGCTGATGTCGACGGTGTTCGCCTGGACGGACTTGTTCAGATCCCACAGCGCGATGGTGCCCACGGACAGACCGCTGACGAGCAGGACCGCGACGCCCATGGCGATGCCCTTGACGATCGTGCGCGCCGCGCTCGGTCGTCCCAGCCGGCCGTGGCGGGCGATGACGGGGACCTTCGCGGTCCGCCGGGGGCGCAGGGGCGCGTCGCTCATGCGGATCCTCTCCGGGCGGAGGGCGTGGGATTCGAACCCACGAGACATCTCTGCCCACCAGTTTTCAAGACTGGCTCCATCGGCCGCTCGGACAGCCCTCCCGATGCGCGCCCTCCCGCGTGGCGGGCGACGTGCGATCGATGAGGATCCTACCGGTGGCCGGTCGGCCCGCGGTGGTGCGGCCGGGTGACCGCGCGGGATGCGCCACTCTTGCACGCGGCGGATCAGAGCGGGCTGAACTCTCCCCATGCGGGGAATCGGTCGTCTGCGGACGTCAGAGGCGGGAGAGGACCGCGGCAGCGCCGTTCTCCGTGATGGGGCCCGTGACCTCGGTGGCGACGGCGATGACCTCGGCCGGCGCCTGGCCCATCGCGATGCCGCGGCCGTGCTCGCCGGCCCACTCCAGCATCTCCATGTCGTTGCGCCCGTCGCCCATGGCGATCACGTGCGTGCGGGCGACGTCGTGCAGCTCGCGCACGCGCTCCATGGCCGTGGCCTTGTTCACGCCGTCCGGCGCGATGTCGAGCCACGCGGTCCAGCCGATGGAGTAGCTGACGCGGTGGAGCCCCATGCGCTCGACCACGTCCTGGAAGTCCTCCAGGTCGTGGCCGGGCGAGATGACGACGACGCGGGTCGCGGGCACGTGCAGCAGGTCCTCGAACTCGACGTGGCGACCGTTGGCCTCGAGCGCGCCGTCCGGGAAGTCGCCGCCGGAGTAGAGGTACACGCCCTCCTCGTCCTCGACGGCGTAGCGGCCGCTCGCGAGGTGCGGGCGGATCCGCTGCAGCACGTCGGCGGGGTCGAAGGTCTCGACGAAGCGGCGCGAGTACCCGGTGGGGGCGTCCGCGTCGCGCTCGAGGACGATCGCGCCGTTGGAGCACACCATGTACCGCGGGTGGATGCCCAGGCGGTCGACGATCGGCAGGGTGTCGGCGACCGAGCGGCCGGTGGACGGCATGACCAGATGGCCGATCTCCTCCATCCGCCGCACCTCGCGGATGACCGACTCGTCGAGCGAGCCGTCCTCGCCGAGGAGGGTGCCGTCGATGTCGAGGGCGATGAGGAGGCGGTCGGCGTCGGGCACCCGCGGGGTCATCGGGCGGCCTTCGCCGCGGCGGGCTCGAGCACCTCGAGGCCGCCGAGGTAGGGCCGGAGCGCCTCGGGCACGCGCACGGAACCGTCCGCCTGCTGGTGGGTCTCGAGGATCGCGACGATCCAGCGCGTGGTCGCCAGCGTGCCGTTGAGCGTGGCGACGGGCGAGGTGCGACCGTCCTCGCCGCGGAAGCGCGTGCCGAGGCGGCGGGCCTGGAACGTGGTGCAGTTCGAGGTGGAGGTGAGCTCGCGGTAGGCGTCCTGGGTGGGGATCCACGCCTCGACGTCGTACTTGCGGGCGGCGCTGGATCCGAGGTCGCCCGCCGCCGTGTCGATGACGCGGTAGGAGAGGCCGAGGTCCTGCATCATGCGCTCCTGCATGGCGAGCAGGCGCTCGTGCTCCGCCTCGGCGTCGGCCGGGTCGACGTAGCTGAACATCTCGAGCTTCTGGAACTGGTGCACGCGGATGATGCCGCGGGTGTCCTTGCCGTAGGAGCCCGCCTCCTTGCGGTAGCAGGTCGACCAGCCGGCGTAGCGGATGGGGCCCTGGGCGAGGTCGAGGATCTCGTCGGCGTGGTACCCGGCGAGCGCCACCTCGCTCGTGCCCGTGAGGTAGAGGTCGTCGTCGTCGAGGTGGTAGACCTCGTCGGCGTGGGCGCCGAGGAAGCCGGTGCCGGCCATGATCTCGGGCTTCACGAGCGTGGGGGTGATGAGCGGCACGAGGCCCGCCTCGAGCGCGCGGGCGAGGCCGAAGTTCATCAGGGCGATCTCGAGCCGCGCGCCGATGCCCTTGAGGTAGTGGAAGCGGGCGCCGGAGACCTTGGCTCCGCGGCCCATGTCGATGGCGTCGAGGATCTCGCCGATCTCCAGATGGTCGCGCGGGGCGAAGTCGAACGAGGGCTTCGCGCCGACCTCCCGTACGAGCGCCCAGTCGTCCTCACCGCCGGCGGGGACCCCGTCGATGACGATGTTCGGGATCCGCCGCATGGCCTCGTCGAGCGCCGACTCGGCCTCCTGCGCGCGCTCCTGCGCGGCGGTGACGCGTGCCTTCAGCTCCTGCACCTCGGCGATGAGGCGCGGCTTGTCGGCCTTGTCGGCCTTCGCGACGAGCTTGCCGTGCGCGTTCTGCTCGGCGCGGAGGCCCTCGAACTCGGTGACCGCCCGGCGGCGCTCGGAGTCCGCGGCGACCGCCTGGTCGACCACCTCCACGGATGCGCCGCGCAGCTCCTGCGAGGCGATGACGAGGTCGGGATGGTCGCGGAGGGTCTGCGGATCGATCACCCCGTCACTCTAACGAAGCGGATCGGGCGCGTCCGGGCCGGAACCGGCCGGCGGCGACGCGTCAGTCGCCCGCGCCTGGCTCGGCCGAGACGATGCCGCGCAGCCAGTCGCGCGCCTCGAGGAAGACGTCGTCCTCGTACCGCGCGCGGTAGGTGCTGGGCGTGCCGTCGGCCCGGGGGTACGAGCCGAGGAAGGTGACGCGCGGGCTGAAGCGGCGGATCCCGAGCAGGGCGTCGGCCACGCGCTCGTCGCGCACGTGCCCCTCCGCGTCGATGACGAACCGGTAGCGGCCGAGCGCGTCGCCGATGGGCCGCGACTGGATGAGCGTGAGGTTCACCCCGCGGGTCGCGAACTGCTCCAGGAGGTCGAGCAGGGATCCGGCGCGGTCGTCGGGCAGCTCGACGATGAGGCTCGTCTTGTCGGCGCCCGTGCGCTGCGGCAGCGTGGTCGCGCGGCCGACGAGCACGAAGCGCGTGACGGCGTTCGGGTTGTCGCCGATGCCGCGGGCGACGGCCTCGAGCGGCTGGCTCTCCGTGATCTGCGGGGGCGCGATGGCGGCGTCCGCGATCCCGCCGTCCAGCAGGGACAGCGCCGCGGCCACGTTCGAGGACGCGGGCACGTGCCCGTGCGTGGGAAGCTCGCGCTCGAGGAAGCGGCGGCACTGGCCGTAGGCGACGGGGTGCGCGGCGACCGTGCGCACGTCGGCGAGCGCGGTACCCGGCCGCACCACGAGGTCGAACGTCACCGGCACGAGGTGCTCGCTGAGGATCCGCAGCCCCGGGATGTTCGCGAGCGCGTCCTGCGTGGCCGTCACCCCGCCCTCGATCGAGTTCTCGATCGCGATCATGGCGGCGACCGAGGTGCCGGACACGACGTCGGCGAGGGCCTCCGAGGCGTTGTTCACCGCGCGCCACGTGCGCCCGCGAGCGGCCTCCACCTGCTTGAGCGCTGCCTCCGTGAAGGTGCCCGACGGCCCGAGGTAGCTGTACGTCTCGTCGGGTCGCGGGGTCTCGGCCATGCCTGCACCCTAGATGGGAATCGGCCGGGCCCGGTGCCAGGATGGATCCATGCATGACCGCGCAGGCACCGCCGCCCTCCCGTCCGACCTCATCGACATCGACGAGCTGATCCGGGCGTACCACGACCTCCACCCCGACGTGGAGGATCCGGAGCAGAAGGTGGCGTTCGGCACGAGCGGCCACCGCGGCAGCTCGCTGAAGGCGGCGTTCAACGAGGACCACATCCTCGCGATCACGCAGGCGATCGTGGAGCACCGCGCCGAGCAGGGCATCACCGGCCCCCTCTTCATCGGCCGGGACACCCACGGGCTCTCCAAGCCCGCCGAGGACACCGCGCTCGAGGTGCTCGTCGCCAACGGCGTGCGCGTGCTCGCCGACTCCCGCGACTCCTGGTGCCCCACCCCCGCGCTCTCGCACGCGATCCTCCGCTGGAACCGCGACGACGCGCACGGGGACGACGACGTGGCCGACGGCATCGTCGTGACCCCCAGCCACAACCCGCCCGCCGACGGCGGCTTCAAGTACAACCCGCCGCACGGCGGCCCGGCCGACTCCGACGCCACCGGCTGGATCGCCGCACGCGCCAACGCGATCATCGCGGGCGGCCTCGTCGACGTGAAGCGCGTCCCGCTCGAGGAGGCCCGCGGGCGCGTCGAGGGCTACGACTTCCTCGGCCACTACGTGGACGACCTCGGCTCCATCATCGACATGGAGGCCATCCGGAAGGCGGGCGTACGCATCGGCGCGGACCCGCTCGGCGGCGCGTCCGTCGAGTACTGGGCGGCGATCGGCGAGCGCCACAGCCTCGACCTCGAGGTCGTGAACCCCGAGGTGGATCCCGCGTGGTCGTTCATGACGCTCGACTGGGACGGGAAGATCCGCATGGACCCGTCCTCCTCCTCCGCGATGGCGAGCGTGCTCGCGCGCAAGGACGACTTCGACATCCTCACCGGCAACGACGCCGACGCCGACCGACACGGCATCGTCACGCCCGACGCCGGGCTCATGAACCCGAACCACTACCTCGCCGTCGCGATCGACTACCTCTACGCGCACCGGCCCGAGTGGCGCGCGGACGCGGCGATCGGCAAGACGCTCGTCTCCTCCAGCGTGATCGACCGGGTCGCCGAGTCGCTCGGCCGTCGCCTCTGGGAGGTGCCGGTCGGCTTCAAGTGGTTCGTGCCCGGCCTCATCGACGGATCCGTGGGCTTCGGCGGCGAGGAGTCCGCCGGCGCGAGCTTCCTCCGCATGGACGGCACGGTCTGGACCACGGACAAGGACGGGATCCTGCTGGCGCTGCTCGCGTCGGAGATCCTCGCGGTCACGGGCAAGACGCCGAGCGTCCTCTACCGCGAGCTCACCGAGCGCTTCGGCGACCCGGTCTACGAGCGCGTCGACGCCGCCGCGACCAAGGCGCAGAAGGCGACGCTCGGCAAGCTCGACGGAGACGCCATCGCGGCCACGGAGGTGGCGGGCGACCCGATCACCGCGAAACTCAGCACCGCGCCCGGCAACGGCGCTGCGGTCGGCGGGGTCAAGGTCGTCACGGACAAGGCGTGGTTCGCCGCGCGCCCGAGCGGCACCGAGGACGTCTACAAGATCTACGCCGAGTCGTTCGTGGGGCTCGACCACCTGCACGCGGTGCAGGCGGAGGCCAAGCGGATCGTCGACGCGGCGCTCGACGCGTAGCGGGAGGTCGCGGATCCGGCGCCGCCCTGGGCGCGTTCGCATCCGAGGTGCATACGCTGGGAGCATGCGCCATTCCGGGGATGTGGACGCGTTCGTCTGGGACGAGCCGTCGATGCACCCCGCCGACGGTCCTCGCGATGCCGCGCCGGTCGTCGACCGGGACGTGCGGCTCCCCGACGGCCACGCGCGCCGCCGGATCGTGTCGCTCGGGGCGCTCCTCGCTGTGGTCGTCGCCGGCATGGTCGTCACGCACAGCGACGGCCGCGGGCTGTGGCCGGACGTCTTCTACGCCGCGGCGATCCACCTCGCGCTCATCGCGGTGATGCCGCGGGTCGACCCCGTCGTGCACGGGGCCGCCGTGCTCGTGTGGTGCACCGGCATCGAGCTGCTGCAGATCACCGGGTGGCCGGCGCTGTGGGCGCTGCACGTGCCGCTCTGCCGGCTGCTGATCGGCACGGGCTTCGACCCGGTGGACCTCGCGGCCTACGCGGCGGGGGTCCTGCTCGTGCTGCTCGTCGACCGGCTGCTGCGCGCCGGGCGCGGGATCGGCGACGCGGGCTAGGCGACGCTCCAGAAGTGGACCTCGGCGCCCGGGTGCTCCGTGGTGATGGTCGCGTCGAGGTCGCGGTAGTCGTTGTCGAGGTTGTGGCCGACCATCTTCACGACGTTCCCGCCGTCCTTCGGCTCGATGGCCGAGACGATCTGCGTGTGGTCGGGCGAGGAGTTGCGGTTCCAGTCGAAGATGACGATGTCGCCGACCTTCAGCTGGTCGCGGTCGGCGAGCTCGAGGCGCTTCACGCCGAGCGTGGACGCGTTGGCCGCGAGCCACTTGTCGAAGGTGGGCACGTGGATCCACGCGTAGGTCCAGTCGGATCCGCCGCCGCGGTTGTGCCACTCGTTCGTCATCTGCCATCCGCGCTGGATGAGGCTCTGGCTCACGAAGTTGACGCAGTCGCCGCCGGAGGGGTTGAAGTTCCCGTACTCCTCGAGGTTGTAGGCGTCCCAGTGGGCGAGCGCGTACTGGAGCTGCTTGTCGACCGGCGTCTGCGCGGCGTACGCGGCGGTCGCCGTGGTCAGCGCGGCGTCGCCGGCCATGACCTGGATGTCGGCGGAGCGGTCCTCGTAGTCGGTAGAGCGGGGCGCCACCACGGTGACGGATCCATCGCCGGCGACCTGCAGGTCGGTGCCCGCGGTGCCCGCGAACATGACGGCGGTCGCGCCGGAGAGGCCGGCGCCGGTGAGCGTGACGGTCTGGCCACCCGACACGGAGAGCGTCGCCGGCTCGACGGAGGTGACGGCGGGCGAGGACCCGGAGGCGGCGGGCTGCCCATCGGCTCCGGCGCCGAGGGTCGCGCGCGGCGCCGGCTCCTGACGGGTGCAGGCGGCGAGGACGGCGGTCACGGGGACCGCGAGCGCGGCGGCGAGGATGTTGCGGCGGCGGATGTCGGCGGTCACGTGGTGCTCCGGGGATAGGCGATGCCCGGGTCCCGGGCCTCGTCAGGATACCTCGCGTCCCCGAGCGTCCCTGGATGCCGCGGCCGGTTCACGCTCGGTGCCGCGCGACGTCCCTCACCCGCGGGATACCGGGGATTGACCAGACGTTCGTCTGACAAAACCTCCCGAGATCACCCTCGGTGCGCCATCCCCGACGCCGTGGCGCACGACGCCACGATCACGAACACCACCATCGAGGAGAGGAACACATGCCCCGCTTCATCGCCGCAGCATCTCCACGGAGGACGGACGAGCGGCCGCGCCGCAGCGCACGCCGACAGCTCGCCGTCCTCGCCATCGCCATCACCGCGGCCCTCACCACGGTCATCGGCCACTCCATCCCGGCGGAGGCCGCCGAGCACCCGGTCAGCGCGGCCACCGCCGTGCACGCGGGGGCAGCTTCCGCCGCCGCGCCGACGTCCGCCGTCACCGCTCCCGCCTCGGCCGCCGGCGGTACGTCGACCGCCTACACGCCGTCGGGCGCGGAGGCGGCGGACCCGCACCAGATCGGCGCGAGCGCGAGGTCGTTCGGCTGGAACTGGCACGGCGGCTTCTGAGTGGACATCCCCGCGAGCGCGTGGCCGATCCTCGTCGCGTTCGCGGGCAGCGCCGCCACGGCGGACTTCTGCCGGGTCCCGGAGGTCGGGTGGCTCCTCTGCGCGATCGGCGGCGCCGTGACCGCGGCCGTGGTCGAGTGGGTCAAGCACCACCCGCCGTGCCCGAACGACGGGACCTTCCGGTTCTACACCGGAGACCGGGAGAGCTACTGCCACTGATCCCGGCATCCCGCGATGCGCGCCCCCTCCCTGGGAGGGGGCGCGCATCCGCGCATAGGCTGGCGGGATGAGCGTCGACGTGACCCACGACCCCGACGGCTCGCGCTACACGCTGTGGCTCGACGGCGAGCGCGCGGGCTTCGCGGACTACCTGATCCAGGGCGACCGCATCGTCTTCACCCACACGGAGGTCGACCCCGCGAAGCGGCGCGGCGGCCTCGGCGGGGAGCTGGTGCGGGCGGCGCTCGACGACGTGCGCGGCGGATCCCGGACGGTCGTGGCCGCGTGCCCGTTCGTCGCGGAGTGGATCGACGAGCATCCCGACTATCGGGAGCTGCTCGAGCGGGGCTGAGCGGGTGCGCTCGCGAGGCGCACGCATGCACCTCGCGAGTCCGCTCCCCCGACGGGTCTCCCCGTCGCCCGCGGTCGCGAGCGGAGCCTCCTGGAGAGGTTCGATCGGACCGCTGTCGCCGCTCGGCCCCGCGGGGCCGGAAGGACGACGAGGTGACTCTATGCGCGCGGATCCGGATGGGAGCTGGGCCCGTCGCCCGGTGGACAGGTCCGACGTGGAGCGGACATCCGGGCTTCGCCAGGCGGACAGTCCCCCGTTCAGGGGACGCGCGTGAGCCACTCCGGCGTCGAGAACTTGTCCTCCACGAGCTGGCGGGTCTTCGCCCACTCCTCGGGCGTGACCCGCCCCGGCTTCCCGCCGTAGAGGCCCGTGAAGGTGTCCTTCATCCGGTCGATGATGTCGGCGCGGCTCATGCCCGTCTGGCTCCGGAGCGGATCCACGCGCTTGGCGGCGCTGGTGATGCCCTTGTCGCTGATCTTCTCGCGGCCGATGCGGAGCACCTGCACCATCTTCTCGCCGTCCATGTCGTAGCTCATGGTGACGTGGTGCAGCACGGCGCCCGCGCCCAGGCGCTTCTGCGCGGCGCCGCCGATCTTGCCGGTGGGGCTCGTGATGTCGTTGAGCGGCTGGTACGACGCGTCGATGCCCAGCGAGCGGAGCGCGGTGATGACCCACTCGTCGAGGTAGGCGTACGAGTCGGCGAACGTCATGCCCTGCACGAGGTCGACGGGCGCGTAGATCGAGTACGTGATGACGGCGCCGGCCTCCATGTACATGGCGCCGCCGCCCGAGACGCGGCGCACGACGTCGAAGCCGTGGGCCGCGGCCTGCTCGGCGTCGACCTCGTTGCGGAGCGACTGGAAGCTGCCGATGACGACGGCCGGCTGCTCCCACTCCCAGATGCGCAGCGTGGGGTTCCGGCGACCGGCGCCGACCTCCTCGGCGAGCACCTGGTCGAGCGCCATCTGCTCGACGGGCCGGTAGGCGCGGTCGTGGATGACCTCCCACTCGTAGTCGCCCCAGTTCGTGGCGCGCGCGAGCGAGCGGCGGATCGCGACGGCGACGGCCTCGGGCGAGAAGCCGAGGAGCACGGCCTGCGGCGGGAGAGCGCGGCGGATGGCGGCGGCGATCGCGTTGGCGTCGCTGTCCTCCGGGAGGCCGTTCACCGCGCCGTCGATGGCCTCGAGCGCGTCGTCCGGCTCGAGGAAGAAGTCGCCCGCCAGGCGGAAGCCGGAGATGCGCCCGTCGGTCACGTCCAGGTCGACCACGACGAGCTTGCCGCCGGGGACCTTGTACTCACCATGCATCCACCCAGCCTAGGCCGCGGCACGGGCCGCGCACGGATCCCGGATCACCATCGCCTGGGCGATGTGGGACGGTGGAGCGTGCGCATCATCTGGGCGGCCATCCGCCTCCTCACCGCCCTGACCGTGCTGGTCGCCGTCGCGAGCCAGTACGTCGTGAGCTCCTCGTACTGGCGCAGCATCGGGGTCGAGGGGATCTGGGGCAAGACGGTCGACTTCCTCATGTACTTCACGATCGAGTCGAACCTGCTGGCCGCCGTCGTGATGGCGGTCGGCGCGGTGCGGCTGCTGCGGCGGGCACCCGCGCCCGGACGCGGCTGGACGACGCTCCGGCTGGCGGCCACCACGTACATGGTCACGACCGGCATCGTCTACAACCTGCTCCTGCGCGGCCTGCCGACGATCCCCGGCGGCGACCTCCCGTGGTCGAACGAGGTGCTGCACGTGGCCGTGCCGCTGCTCGTGCTGCTCGACTGGCTGTTCGCGCCCGACCGCCGGGCGCTCGACTACGCCGCGGTCGGCCGGGTCGTGGTCTTCCCGCTCGCGTGGGTCGCGATCACGCTCGCGCGCGGGCCGTTCACGGGCAACGAGGTGACGGGGGCCGCCACCTACTACCCGTACCCCTTCCTGGATCCCGCGACGGGCGGCGGCGGGTACGGGACGGTCGCGGTGTGGGTGCTCGTCATCGCGGCGCTGATCTGCGGACTGACGCTCCTCCTCACGTGGGCCGGCCGTCGCGCGTCCCGCGCTCCGGCAGCCTGATCGCTCTCTCCCCGGCCGATCGTCGTTCGAACATGCGTTCGAACATCCGGGCTATGCTCGCGCCATGAGCATCGCATTCCAGGCCTCCCTCTTCGACGACCTCCAGGCGGATCCCGGCCTCGGCGCGCTCGGCGCGGAGGTCGAGCGGCTCGACCTCGGGCAGGGTGCCTGGCTCGACATCCGGCCCGGCTGGGTCAGCGACTCCGACGCGCTGTTCGAGCGCCTCGTGGAGGACGTGGAGTGGACGGCGGACACGCGGCTCATGCACGGGCGCACCGTGGAGGTGCCGCGCCTCCTGTCGTGGTTCGGCCCGCGCGCGCCCCTGCCCGCGCCCGTCCTCGTCGAGGCGCGCGATGCGCTGAACGAGCACTACGGCCGCCCGCCCGGGCAGGTGCTCGAGACCGCGGGGCTGTGCTTCTACCGCACGGGCGACGACAGCGTCGCGTGGCACGGCGACCGCGTGGGGCGCGCCATCGACCGCGACACCATGGTCGCCATCGTGTCGGTGGGCGCGGCGCGCACGCTGTCGCTTCGACCGAAGGGCGGCGGCGAGGTGCGGCGGTTCCCGCTCGGGCACGGCGACCTCGTCGTCATGGGCGGCAGCGCGCAGCGCACGCACGAGCACGCCATCCTCAAGACCCAGAAGGCCGTCGGGCCGCGCATCAGCATCCAGTTCCGGCCGGTCTGGCCCGCCTGAGCCGTCACCGCCCCGATCGGGGACACGCGGAGGCGATGGGAACGATCCCGCTGTTCAGGAGGCATTCCGCCGGATGTCGCGCTGGGCGACCAGCTGTTCCCCTCGAGCGGGGAGGATCTCGCCTGGCATCGACGCTCCCAGGCGCGACCCGCCGGGATCCCCCGCGTCGAGCCGAGCACGCGTCCGAGCGGAACCCCGCGACGGCGCGCGCCCTCCGCGTCGCCGCACCGTGGGATCCCCCGCCCGCGGGTCCCGGCACGATCCAGGAAGAAGGACCGTCACCGTGAGCACCTCCAAGCCCGAAGAGCACGCCCCGGACGTCGACCTCGCGGCCGGCGTCGACGCCGCGCCCCCGCTCGACCCCTCGCGCCCCTACCGCACCGGGATCCGCCCGGGCGTCAGCCGCCGCACCGTCCTGCTCGGCGGCGCCGCCGCGATCATGGCGGGCGTGGCCGCCGGATCCGCGGCCGGCGCGCCCGGCGCGGCCACGGCCGCCACGGCCGCCGCCCGCAAGAACCTCACCCGCTCCATCAAGGACGTCGAGCACGTCGTGATCCTCATGCAGGAGAACCGCTCGTTCGACCACTACTTCGGCACGCTGCCGGGCGTCCGCGGCTTCGGCGACAAGCAGGCCGTCGAGTACCCCGGCGGCGGCACCGTCTTCGCGCAGCCGGACGCGAGCCGCACCGACGGCGGGCACATGCTGCCGTTCCCGCTCGACTCGTCGCGCTTCAACGCGCAGGGCGCCGGCGGCCTCGACCACTCCTGGAAGGGCGGGCACCAGGCGTGGAACAAGGGCGCGTGGGACAACTGGGTCGTCGCCAAGAGCGAGCAGACCATGGGCTACTTCACGAAGGACGACCTCCCCTTCCACCACGCCCTGGCCTCCGCCTTCACGATCGCGGACCACTACCACTGCTCGCTCATCGGCCCGACGACCCCGAACCGCCTGTTCCAGTGGACCGGCACGATCGACCCGCGCGGGAAGGCCGGCGGTCCCGCCATCGACAACCCCGACGACTACGCCCCCGTCTTCGGCTGGACGACCTACCCCGAGCGGCTCCGGCAGGCCGGGATCACCTGGAAGACGTACGCGAACGACGAGGTCGGCGACGAGGGCACGCACCCCTACGTGGGCGACTACGGCGACAACCCGCTGTGGCTGTTCCACCAGTACCACGAGGCGCTCGCCTCGAAGGATCCCGCGACGCGTCAGCTCGCGCTCGACGGCGGGCTCCACGACGGGTGGAAGCCCGACTCCGGCAAGGGCCTCGACGTCACGCACCTGCTCGAGGAGTTCGGCCGGGACGCCGCGGCGGGCACGCTGCCCGCGGTGTCGTACGTCGTCGCGCCGTACGGCTGGAGCGAGCACCCGAAGGCCAGCCCCGACTACGGCGCGCACTACACGAACGCGGTGATCCAGGCGCTCATGAGCAACCCGGACACCTGGGCGCGCACGGTGCTCCTCATCAACTACGACGAGAACGACGGCTACTTCGACCACCAGCTGCCGCCGCTCGCCGAGCCCGGCACGCCCGACGAGTACGTCGACGGCCTGCCCGTCGGCTACGGCACGCGGGTGCCGCTCACGGTGGTGTCGCCGTGGAGCCGGGGCGGCTGGGTCGACTCGCAGGTGTTCGACCACACCTCGGTGATCCGCTTCCTCGAGACCTGGACGGGCGTGCACGAGCCGAACATCTCCGCCTGGCGGCGCGCGATCTCCGGTGACCTCACCTCGTGCTTCGACTTCGCGCACCCGGACTTCTCCGTCCCGTCCGCCGACGAGGTGCTGCCGATGAGCGCGACGCAGGCGCTCGTCGCGGCCGCCGACGCCGACATGGCGAAGCCGCCCGTGCAGGAGCCCGCCGTGGGCGCGCAGCGCATGCCCGAGCAGGAGGCAGGCAGCATGCGCCACCGCCCGCTCCCCTACCGGCAGGACGCCGACGTGGCCGTCGACCGCGCGAGCGGCCGGGTGACGCTGACGATGCGCAACCAGGGCAAGCAGGGCGTCTCGCACCAGGTGTTCCCCAACATCGCGCTGCCGTTCGCATCCACGCCCTTCACGGTGGCGCCGCGCGGGAAGGCCGCCTACACGTGGGACAGCTCGGCGCACGCCGGCGCGTACGACTTCAGCCTCTACGGACCCGACCGGTTCCTGCGCCGCTTCGCCGGCACCGTCGTCGCGGCGGGGACGGCGGACGTCCCCGTGCCCCGGGTCTCGGCCGAGACGATCCCCGGCGGCAAGCCCGTGCTGCGCCTCACGCTCGCGAACGACGGGACGCCCTCGGTGCACTACACGCTGACGGCCAACGACTTCATCACGCGCGAGCGCCACGAGACCGTGAAGCCCGGACGCAGCACGACGGTGAACTGGCCGGTGGACGAGTGGGGCTACTACGACGTGGTGGTCACCGACGGGGCCGGGTTCCGGTACCGCTACGCGGGTCGCGTGGAGTAGCGGCTCCGATCGCACGACGACGCCGGCCGGCCCCGTGGGGGTCCGGCCGGCGTCGTCATGCGCGGGGCGGGTCAGGCTCGGGCGCGGTCCTCGTCCTCGTCCTCACCCGCGGCGGCGGCGGCAGCCTTCGCGCCGCGCGCCGAACCGGTGTGCGCCTCGGAGGCATCCGGGCGCCCCACCTCCACGAGCTCCAGGTCGAGCGGCCGGGCGGCGCGCACGACGGCGTCGGCGTCGTCGATCCCGAGGCCGACGAGGAGCGGGATCCAGAGGCTGCGCAGGCGCTCCGCGGAGTCGTGCTCGGCCAGCCGCGGTGAGCGGTAGGAGAGCACGCCGAAGGTGGCGCTGAGCAGGACGTCGACGACGGCGTCGAGGTCCCCGGCCCGGATGTCCCGGACCGCGAGCTCCGCCTCCAGGCGCTCCCGGGTGAACCGCCACACGTCGAAGCGGCGCTCGACCGCGAGGCCGAGGCGCGGCATGTCCTGCAGGAGGCGGATGGCACCCGCGGCGACGGGGCAGACCTCCACGGTGCTGGCACCCGTGAGGAGGAAGACGATGAGCTCGTGCAGCGCCCCCGGCCGGTCGAGCGCCGCCTCGATGCGGAGCCAGCGGTCCTCCTGGTCCTCGACCACCGCGCCCGCGAGGCTCTCCTTGGACGCGAAGAGGTGGTACCCGATGGCGGACTTGGGCTTGCCCATCGCCTCGGCCACGCGCGAGAACGACGTGCCCTCGTAGCCGTGGGCCGCGAACTGCGCGCCCGCCGCCTCCATGATCTCCCGCCGTGCCCGGGACACCGCCGCCTGCCGCTGGTTCATGTCGCTCCTGTCCCATCCCCGTCCGGGAGTCGAGGAAGACTACCCGTCACGATCGACGGGACGGTGGCATCCACCCGAACGGACGGCGCCTGGTCCCGGATCGCAGTCGGCCCATCCTCGACCGGCCACCCTCCACAGGTGCTGAGAACGCTTCTCGATTGGGGATAGCATCCGCACGCGCCCCCGCGCACTCCCCCCTGAATCGAATACGGATCCCGCATGCCCTCACGTCCCTCGTCCCTCCCACCCGTCGAGGCCCGCGGGCCCGCCGAGCGCCCGCCGACGGAGGGCCGGATCCGCGCCCTCGTCCGGCGGACGCCGTCGTCGCGCGCGCGGACCGTCGCCCTCGGCACGGGCGCCGTCGCCCTCGTGGCCGTCGCGGCGCTCGTCGCGAGCGCGCTGGCGGGCACCGGATCCGCGTCCGCCTCGGCCGATGGCGACCCGTCCGCCGCGCGCGCCGCTGCCGGTCTCCGCGCGATCGACGGGTCGGCCCCGTCGTGGCCCGCCGGCACCTCGGCCGTCCGGGTCGGCGACGCTCCCGCGGACGCGACGGTCGCGCTCACGGTGCTGCTGGATCCGGCGCGCCCCGACGCCGCGCCGGCCGTCGCCGCCTGGCTGCGCGACCGCGGCCTCGACGTGGGCGACGCGCGCGACGAGGTGTCCGCGCTGCCCGTCTCCGGCACGCTGGCGCTCGCGTCGCGCGCCTTCGACACCGGGTTCGCCCGGTTCCGCGTCGCCGGCCGGGAGGTCGTCGCCCCGGAGCGGACCCTCGCCGTGCCCGCCACCCTGGACGCCGTGCGCGGCGTCGCCGGCACCGTGCAGGGCGACGTGCTGATGCCGTCGGACGCGGAGTCGGACACCGCGCAGGCCGCCGCCGCGCAGGCCGCCGCCGACGCGCAGTCGCCCGACGCCGCGGACCCCGTCCCCGCGCCGATCCCCGGGCAGGCGACCGGCGGATCCCCCGCCTCCTCCGCCGACGACGGCACGTGCGCCGCGTGGTGGGGCCAGCGCCTCACCGACGCGTGGCCCGCGTCCGTCGACGTCGCCCACCGCTCGAACTCGCTGTGCGGCTACGGTCCGGCGCAGCTGCGGCGCGTCGACGACGTGCCCGCCGAGGACCGCGGCACCGGCGCGACCATCGCCATCGTCGCCGCCTACGATGACCCGGACACCCAGGCGGACACCGACACCTACTCCCTGGCGGTCGGCGAGCCCGCCTTCACGGCCGGCCAGTACCGCGACCACCCGTCCGCCTCGCCGCGCACCGGCATCTGCGGCGGACCCACCGCATGGACCGACGAGCAGCACCTCGACGTGCAGGCGGTCCACGCGATGGCCCCCGACGCGACGGTCTCCTACTGGGGCGCCGACGACTGCACCAGCACGAGCCTCTACACGCGGATCCTCGACGCCGCCGAGGACGGACCTGACGTGATCAGCCTGTCCTTCGGCGCGATGGAGGGCCTCGACACGGCCGACGACCGCGAGCTGCTGAACCGCGTGCTCGTGGAGGCGGCGTCGCGCGACGTGTCGGTCTTCGCGTCCACCGGCAACGACGGCGACTACAGCGGCGTCGGCGACCACGGCGGGAACGCGACCGTGGCGTCCCCCGCGTCGAGCCCGTACGTCACCGCGGTCGGCGCGACGAGCACGGGCCTCGCGGAGGACGGCTCGATCGCCGTCGAGGCGGGCTGGGAGACGCAGACCCGCTTCGCCCGCAACGGCGCGCTGATCCCGCCGGGCTTCGCGTTCGGCGCGGGCGGCGGCCACTCGGCCGAGTACGCGCGGCCGACCTGGCAGGCCGACCGGCTCGCCGTCGCGGGCACCGGGCGGCTGCTGCCGGACGTGGCATCGCTCGGCGATCCCGACACGGGCTTCATCACCTACGGGCCGCACAAGGGCCGCACCGAGTACGCGGCGCACGGCGGCACGAGCCTCGCGACGCCGATGGTCGCCTCCATGGTCGCGATCTCCAAAGCCGTCACCGGCCGGCGCTTCGGCCTCGCGAGCCCCGCCCTCTACGCGCTGATGGGCACGGGCGCGCTGCGCGACGTGCAGCCCGCGTCCGCGGCCACGTGGTCGCCGAAGGGCCCGTCGGCGGGAGCGCTGTGGCCCGAGACGCTCTTCATGTGGGACACCGGGAGGCAGGGGCTCCGCTCCGCCCCCGGCTGGGACGACGTGACCGGGGCCGGCGTGCCCGCGGGTCGGGCGTTCATCGAGGGCCTCGGCGCGGAGGCGGGACGATGAGCCGGGCGATGCGCGGATCCACCTCGCGCCCCTCCCTCGGCCTCGTCGGCGCGACCGGCGCCGTCGCCCTCGCGACGCTCCTCGCGCTCGGCGGGCTCGCGCCCCTCGCGGCGCACGCGGCCGACGTCGTGCTCGCGCGCGCGTCCGGCGTGGAGATCATCGACATCGACGGCGACACGCTCACCGCGCCGACGCCGCTGGCCGAGTGGTCCGCGGGCGCCGCGGTGACGCGCACCGCCGCATCCACCGGGGACGTGCTGAAGCTGAACACCACGCGGACGACCGGCCTCTCCTCCACCGCGGGTCCGACGGGCGCGTCCAGCGCCATCGCGACCGGCGAGCTCACGCTCCGCGACCGGCCCGCGATCGTCTTCTCGGGCCTCGCCGTCTCGTGCACGCCGGGTGGCACGCCCGCCGTGCACGTCGACCGGCTCACCGTCGGCGGCGTGGACGTGACCGCAGACGCGAACGCGACGCCGGGCTGGTCGCGCGACCTGCCGGAGTCGGTCTACGGCGCGACCCGCGTCATCGTGGGGTCCACCGCCACCGGCGACGACGGATCCGCCACCACCGTCGGCATCGACGTGGAGGCGGAGGCCGGGGCGTCGGAGATCTGGCGCGTGCGCGCCGGATCCGTGACGTGCGCGGCGGCCGCGGCCGTGCCGGTGCCGACGCCGTCGGCATCGCCGACACCTGCGCCGACGCCCGTGCCCGACCCGGATCCGACGCCGGCCCCCGGCCCGACCCCCGCGCCGGATCCCTCCCCCGCCCCCGCACCCGGCCGCGTCGCGACGGGCGTCACGGTCACGGCTCCCGACGGCACGCGCGTGATCGACGGGCAGCCGCGCGTCGACGGCCTCGACCGCTCCGCCACCGCCGATTCCCTCACCGCGTCGGACGGATCCCCGGAGCACGCCGCATCCGTCCATGTCGAGACCGGCGCGGACGGCACCACCACGGTCGGCGTCGGCTCGTTCGAGCAGCTGCCGGGATCCCCCGCCGACCCGCTCGCCGAGTACCGGTGGACGGCGTTCCGCGTCTACGGCCTCACCGCCACGATCATGCCCTCGGGCGCCGTCTCGACCGAGTTCGCGGATCCGGGCAGCGCGGTCTTCGTCGACGGCCGCTGGATCGACACCACGACCGACCTCTACACGGGCGTCGACGAGCAGGGCGCGCCCCGCGTCACCGTCGCGTTCGGCGAGCGCGAGACGGCGGCCGACGGCACCGTCACGGTCACCGCCGTGCACTACCGCGACCTCACGGGCGCGCACCCGGACGTGCGCCTCGGCACGGTGGTCGTGCCGCCCGCGGCCGGGCAGGTCGTGGGCGCGTACGGCGTCGGCGTCACCGCGGCCGACGGCACGGTGCTCGTCGCGCCGCAGCCGGCCGCGACCGTCGCGGCACCGCATGCGTCGACGGACGCCGTGACCGGCACGGGGACGGATCCCGACACCGCGTCGGCCGTCGCCGTCGACCTCGGCACGGGCGACGCCGCGGGCACCGCCACGGTCGACGTGGGCGGGTTCCGCCAGGTGCCCGACGCCTCCACGGATCCGCTCGCCGACTACCGCTGGCCCGCCCTCCGGGTGAACGGCCTGCACGCGGCGGTCTCCGCCGCGGGCGCCATGACCGTGTCCTTCGCCGATGCGGGGAACGCGGTCTTCGTGGACGGCGTCTGGATCGACACCACCACCGACCTCTACACGGGCGTCGACGAGCAGGGCACCCCGCGCGTCGAGGTGCGGTTCGGCGAGCGGACGGTCGCCGCGGACGGCACGGTGACCCTCACCGCGCTGCACTACCGCGACCTCACCGGCCGTCACCCCGAGGTGCGGCTGGGCGTCGTCACCGTGGCGGCGGGCAGCGGTACCACGCCCGCGCCGGATCCGTCGCCGACGCCCGTCGTGATCGTGCCGGACACCGCGCCCACCGGCTGGTCGGCGTACGGGATCCGCGCGACCGGGCCCAGCGCCGTGACGGCGACGCCCGTGGCGCGGCCCGACGCGACCGCGACCGGTCTCGCTCCGGACGCCCTCGCGACGAGCGACGCCGGCGCCCCCGCGGCCGGCGGCACCGCGGCCGACACCGCCGGCGACGGCGCGGCGGGCCAGATCCGCGCCTCGGGGATCCGGCTCTCGTCCGCCCGCGGGTCCGGCAGCGCCTCGCTCGACGACGTGGACCTCTACCCGGGCAGCCGCATGGCCGTCCGGATCCGGGGCCTGCGCGTCGCGGTCGAAGAGGGCACGGCGCGCGTCTCGAGCGACGGCGGCCTCATCGCCGGGCAGGCGCTCGCGGCCGGCGACATCGCCCCGGGCACGCGGTTCGCGCTGCCCGACGGCGGATCCGTGCTGCTCGCGGAGGACGTCACCGCGTCCGCCGCGCGCACCGTGACGGGCCTGCACCTCGTCGACGCCTCCGGGCTCGCCGCGGACGTGGCAGCCGGGGTGGTCACCACGGCCGCGGTGGCGGTCGACCCGTCGGGCGGATCCGCGTCCGGCGCGGGAACCGGCACGGGAACCGGCGCCACCGGCACAGCTGCAGGCACCCCGGCGGGCGGCACCCCGGCGGGCGGCACCTCGGCCGGCGGTGCATCCGTCGCCGGCACGGGCGCGCTCGCGCCCGGAGCGCTGTCGGCGGACGGGTCCAGCCCGGCGGGCACCTCCGGCGCGAACGCCCGCGGGTCGCTGCCGCGCACGGGGTCGTCGCCCGCGTCGGCGCTCGCCCTCGCGGCGCTGCTGCTGGTCGTCGGATCCGCGGCCGCGCTGGAGGCCCGCCGACGCCGCCGCGCTCACCAGGGACGCCGCCCCGCGCGCGCCTGACCGGACGCGGCCGACCGCGCACGACCCGCCGCCCTCCGACCCGCATCCCGCGGGCCGGAGGGCGGCGCGCGTCACCAGCGGAGCAGCAGCACGTCGGATCCGCCCTCGCGTCCCACGGCCACGAAGCCGAGCGAATCGTAGAGCGCGCGGGCGCGGTCGTTGCCGTCCTCCACGCTGAGGCTCACGGCCGGCGCGCCGGACGCGCGGACCGCCGCGACGAGCGCCACGAGCAGCGCCCGCCCGAGCCCCCGCCCGCGCGCCGACGGCACGAGCGCCATCCCGAGCTCGGGGATGTCCGGCGCGACGAAGCCGTAGCCGCGGTCGTCGTCGGAGTAGAGGCGCGCCCACGCGGCGCCCGCCGGGTCCCCGGCGACCTCCGCCACCACGCCGACGTCGCCCGCGCGCGGCCAGCCGGAGACGTAGTGCGCGAGCTCCGGCGTGGCGAGCATGCGCTCGCGGGTCATGGATCCGTCGTCGCGCCAGTCCATCGACGCCAGCAGCATGTCCTCGAGGAACGGCAGGTCGTCGGCGCGCGCCGGGCGGAGGGTCGCGTCGGCCGCGGTCATGCGGGTCCCCCGTCCCCCGGAGTGGCCGGAGCAGCGGGAGCGGCCGGAGCGGCCGGCACCACGCGCGACTCCAGCCAGCTCCGCAGGTCCGCCACCACCTCGTCGCGGTTCGTCTCGTTGTAGATCTCGTGCCGCGCGCCCGGGTACACGATGAGCAGCACGTCGCTGAGTCGCGAGCGCCTGCTGTAGTCGCGGGCGAGCAGCTGCATCCCGCGGCGGCCGCCGAGCGAGTCCTCCTCGCCGCCCTGGATGAGCACGGGCAGGTCGGTCGCGAGCCTCTTGGGCGGGCGGCCCATGATCTGCACGGAGTCGCGCATCCGGTACGGCTTCAGGGCGTTGACGTCGAAGTTCCGGTCGTCGGCGCCGAACGCGCGCTGCGCCTCCGGATCCCGCGAGAGCCACTCGAAGCCCGACGCGGCCGGGTGCCGCCAGCGCTTGTTGAGGTCGCCCGTGTTGATCACGCCGGGCATCGCGAGCGACGCGCCGCTCAGCACGAGCCCCGCGTAGAGGTGCGCGGCGCGCGCGACGATGCGCTGCGCGAGGAGCGCGCCCCAGCTGTGGCCGAGGAGCACGAGCGGGAGGTCGGGGTGCTCGCGGCGGAGCTGCTCGCTCACGAGCTGGATCCCGTCGAGCGCCGCGAGGTGGCGCCTCGGCCCCAGCACGCCGATGCCGAGGTGGCCGAGCCCGGTGGCGCCGTGCCCGCGGTGGTCGTCGGCCGCGACCGTGAAGCCCGCGGCGTTCAACTCCCGCGCGAGCCGGATGTAGCGCAGCGCGTGCTCGCCGACGCCGTGCGCGATGTGCACCACGGCCCGCGGGCGCTCGGCCTCCCACACGTAGTAGTGGAGGGTCACGCCCTCCGCGTCCACGATGGTGCGGTGGTCGGCTCCGCCGGTGGAGCGCTCGTCGTCGGGCATGGATCCAGCCTAGGCGGCGGGCCGCCCGCCACCCCCGAGAGGGAGGCGTCCGGGATCAGGACTCGCGCGTGATCTCCACCCGCACGAACAGCTTCGACCGGAACGGCCCCGCGTAGATGCCGCGCAGGGGCGCGACGTCGCGGTAGTCGCGGCCGCGGCCGACGAGCACGTGCCGGTCGCCGATGTCGATGAGGTTGGTGGGATCCCAGCCACGCCACTCGCCGCAGAACCACTCCACCCACGCGTGCGACTCGCCCGTGACGGTCTCGCCGACGGCCGCGTTCGGCTTCGGGTGCAGGTAGCCGCTGACGTAGCGCGCGGGGATCCCGACGTGCCGGAGCGCCCCGATGACGATGTGCGTGATGTCCTGGCAGACGCCGCGCCCCTGCTCCCACGCCTCGCGCGCGGTCGACTGCACGCTCGTGACGCCGGCCATGTACTCGACCCTCTCGCCGATCGCGCGGGCGATCTCCGCGGCCGCCTCGCACGGCGTGCCCGCGCCGCCCGCGATCTCCTCCGCGAGCGCGCGGACCTCCTCGTGCGGCTCGGTGCGCACGGTCTGCGCGACCTGCTCCACGTGCTCGGTGGCCCGCTCGACGTCGACCGCGAGGTCGTCCCAGCCGAGCTGGTGCGGCTCGTGCGTGCGCGGCCGCACCTCGACGAGGCTCGTCGCCGTGAGCTCGAGCGACCGGTGGGGGCTGAGGATCTCGAACGACGAGACCCGGGTGCCGAAGTAGTCGACGTAGGTGTGGTGCCCCGGCTTCGGCTGGATGTCGAGGTTCGAGTACAGGACGAACTGGTTCTCGCTCGAGACCGGCAGCATGCGCGCCTCGTTGTACGACGCGGTCACCTCGCCCTCGTAGTGGAAGCCGGTCCGGTGGGTGATGCGCAGGCGGTTCACGAGTTCTCTCCGACCCAGCTGGGTGCCGCGTTGGTGGGGAAGTAGCGCTGGCGGACGGCCTCGCTGGTGGCGGATGTCGCCTCCTGCACGGCGTCCATGAAGCGCGGGAGGTCGTCGAGGATCTCCTGGATCGGCCGGTACTCCAGCTCGCTCCGGATCTGCCCGAGCAGCCGCTGCGCCTGGTCGGACACCCCGAGGCGGTCGGTGCGCGGCTCGATGTCGTGCAGGCACTGCTCGGCGCGGCGGATCGAATGCGTGATCGACCGCGGGAACAGCCGGTCGAGCAGCAGGAACTCGGCCGCGTTGCGCGCGCTCGGCACGCCGCGGTAGGTGCGGAGGTACGCCTCGTAGGCGCCGCAGGAGCGGAGGATCGTGGTCCACGAGGGGCCGCTCGCCTCGGTGAGGGCGCGGGTCGCGAGGAGGCGGGCCGTCATGTCGGCGCGCTCGATGGAGCGGCCGAGCGTGAAGAACTGCCAGGCCTCGTCGCGGCTCGTGCCCGACTCGACGAGTCCGACCGCGAGCGCCGAGCGCTCGCGCACCCAGCCGAAGAACTCGTGCACGCGGTCGTTGGCGATCTTCCGCGGCATGCGGGCGCGCGTCGTGTTGAGGCACTCCCAGAGCTCGCTCGAGACGATCTCGCGGGCGCGGCGGGCGTTCTCGCGTGCGGCGCCGAGCGAGTAGGCGATGGAGGCGGGCTGCGTGCGGTCGACCGCCAGGAGCGCGAGCACGTCGTCCCGGCCGAGCACGTCCTCGGAGGGCACGTCGCTGCCCATCACGCTGAGGAGGGAGCGGCAGGCGGTGTCCTCGTCGATCCACGGATCCTCCAGCAGGAGCTGCAGGTGCACGTCGAGGATGCGGGCGGTGCCGTCCGACCGCTCGATGTAGCGGCCGATCCAGAAGAGCGACTCGGCGATGCGCGACAGCATGGGCATCAGCGGTCCCCCTCGGCGGTGGCGGTGCGGGCGTCGGCGGTGCGGGCGTCGGCATCTGCGGCGGGCGACGCGGCCTGCTGCTGCTGCTCGTGCTGGTCGCGGTTGCGCGGCCGGTCGTGCGGCGACTGGTCCGGCGCCTTCTCCCCGTTCTGGATGATCGGGATGGACGTGGTCACGGCGGCCTGGTCCGCCACGAGCGTCTGCACGCTGCGCTCGCGGGTGGCCGCGGGGAAGCCGGAGTCGCCGACGACCCAGGTGTCCTTGGATCCGCCGCCCTGGCTGCTGTTGACCACGAGCTGGCCCTCGGGGAGCGCGACGCGCGTGAGGCCGCCGGGCAGCACCCAGATGTCGCGGCCGTCGTTCACGGCGAACGGGCGGAGGTCGGCGTGCCGCGGGCGCATGCCGTCCTCGACGAGCGTGGGGATGGTGGAGAGCTGCACGACGGGCTGCGCGATCCAGCCGCGCGGGTCCTTGAGCAGCCGCGCCCGGAGCTCCGCGAGCTCGCCCGCGCTGGCGGCGGGGCCGACCACGAGGCCCTTGCCGCCGGATCCGTCGACGGGCTTCACGACGAGCTCCGGCAGCCGGTCGAGCACCTCCTCGAGCGAGTCGGGCTCCTCCAGGCGCCAGGTGTCGACGTTCGGGATGATCGCGTCCTCCGCCAGGTAGTAGCGGATGAGGTCGGGCAGGTACGTGTAGACCAGCTTGTCGTCGGCGACGCCGTTGCCCACCGCGTTCGCGATGGTGACGTTGCCGAGGCGGGCCGCGAGCATGAGGCCGGGCGAGCCGAGCATGGAGTCGGCGCGGAACTGCAGCGGATCCAGGAACTCGTCGTCGACGCGGCGGTAGATGACGTCGACGCGCATGGGGCCGCCCGTGGTGCGCATCCAGACGCGGCCGCCGGAGCAGAACAGGTCGCGGCCCTCGACGAGCTCGACGCCCATGAGCCGCGCGAGCAGCGTGTGCTCGAAGTAGGCGCTGTTGTAGACGCCGGGCGTGAGGACGACGACGTTCGGGTCCTCGACGCCGTCGGGCGCGCTCGCGCGGAGGGCCTGCAGGAGCTTGTTCGGGTAGTCGCCGACGGGGCGGACGCGCATCGAGACGAAGAGCTCGGGCAGCGTCTGCGCCATGACGCGGCGGTTGGAGATGACGTAGCTGACTCCGGACGGGACGCGCACGTTGTCCTCGAGCACGCGCATCTCGCCGGCCTCGTCGCGCACGAGGTCGATGCCGGAGACCTGGATGCGGACGCCGTTGGCCGGGTCGATGCCCGCGGCCTGGCGGTGGAAGTGGCTGGACGAGCTGATGAGGCGGGCGGGGATCACGCCGTCGCGGATCGCGCGCTGCGGCCCGTACACGTCGGCGAGGAACGCCTCGAGCGCCCGGACCCGCTGTGCCACGCCCTTCTCGAGCCGACTCCACTCCGCCTGCTCGATGACGCGCGGCACGGCGTCGAGCGGGAACGGCCGCTCCTCGCCGGCGAAGTCGAAGGTGACGCCCTGCGCGAGGTAGCTGGTGGCGAGCGCGTCGGTGCGGTCCTTCAGCTCCTCCTTGGTCATGCGGGAGAGGGCCGCGTGGATCTCGCGGTAGGCCGCCCGCGCGACGGCGGGCTCCCCGGCGACGGGCGGATCCCGGAACATCTCGTCGAACGGCATCGCGCCACCGGAGGCGCGGCGTGCGGCCGCGAGCGTGCCGTATCCCTCGAACAGATCACCCATGCCGGGAGCGTAGCCGGGCCGTGTGTCCGGTTTGTTACCTGGCGCGGCGGGCGGAGGCGACGCGGTTCAGGCGTCGGTGCGCTTGAGGATGTGCGCGGGGATGGCGATGGACGCCGAGACGAGCAGGATGCCGGCGAAGAAGCTCAGCAGCTCGAAGCCCTCGATGTAGAACGCGAACGCGAACAGCGCCATGCCGCCCAGGAAGAGGGCGAACGCGATGATGAAAGCGACGATGTTCACGAGGGCACCTGATCCATTTCCGAGAATGTGGGCGACCGTCGCGCCGGGGCGCGGACGCGGTCTCCGACGAGTCTACGAGATCGCGGCGCGGGCGTCGCCCGGGCAGCCCGACCGGCTCAGCGCGCGGCCTGCTCCGGGCGGATCCCGCCGGCCAGCGCCTGGTACGCGCGCTGCGGACCGGGCGACCGCGTGAGCGACGCCGCGATGGCGTCGAGCCCGGCGCGCTGCGCGCCCGACGGGTTGAGCAGGAGCTTGGCCGCCTGCCGCAGCTCGGTGACGGTCGCGACGTTCGGGGCGAGCGCGATCCCGAGCCCCGCGTCCTCGAGGGCCGCGGCGCCCGCGAACTGGTCGGTCGAGAGCGGCAGCACGAGCATCGGGACGCCCGCGGTCGCCGCCTCGGTGACGGAGTTGTTGCCGCCGTGCGTGACCGCGAGGTCGGCGTGGGCGAGCAGCGTCACCTGCGGGAGGAACGGGCGGACGAGCCAGTCGGACGGGATGTCGCCGAGCTCGGCCCGGTCGGTGGATCCCGTCGCGAGCGCCACGCGCACGTCGAGGTCGCGGAGGGCCGCCGCGATGCGCGCGAGCACGTCGCCGCGGACGGAGAGGAAGCTGCCGAGCGACACGTAGACGATGGGGTCGCCGCCCGCGTCGATCCAGTCCCGCACCTCGGCCTCCGGGGCCTCGCGCCGCACGGCCGAGCCGATGAAGGCGTGCGGCGGCAGCAGCTCGGAGCGGTCGGGGTCGTGCAGCTCCTCGGGGTAGTTGAGCAGGAGCACGTCGCCGGCCTCCGCGAACGCGTCGCGGCTCGGGCGCATCGACGGCGCGAGGATCGCGAGGGCGTCGTTCCACTGCGCCGTGAAGCGGTCGCGCACGCGCTCGCACAGGGCGCGCAGCTCGTCGAGGTCCTCCTCCTCGGGCTCGAACGCGGCGGGCCACGCGGGCGGGAAGCCGTAGACCTCGTCGCCGACGGGCAGGGCGCTCGGGTGGCCGAGCACGACGTCCGCGTGGCGCGTGCCGGAGGCGAGGAGCGCGAGGCGGGCGCTGAAGGCGAGGTGGTCGACGATCACCTGGTCGGGGCGCACCTCGTCGAGGATCCGCTGCACGGCGCGCGCGGTCTCGACCGGCTCCCACAGCAGGTCGTCGCTCCGCGCCTCGGCCTGGAAGCGCAGGGTCTCGACCATGCCGCGGCGCGTGGCGGCGAAGAAGCCGCGGAGCGCGTCGTCCTCGCCGGTCGGCTGGTCCTCGGCCTTGATGGTGCCGGGGTTGGATCCGCGGCCGAGGCGGAGGTCGACCCGCTCGAAGCCGGAGGCCTCGACGATGCCGGCGGTCGCGGATCCGGTCGCCACGACCACGCGCTCGCCGGCCTGCTGCCAGGCCGACGCGAGCGTGATGAGGGGGAAGAGGTGGGACGCGTAGTCCGGGCTGATGACGAGCAGGGTCATGAGGCGCTGAGCTCCCAGAGGGTTCGGTCGTCGGCTGCGGCGACGTCGCGGTAGACGCGGGACAGGGTGCCCGCCATGGCCTGGATGGTGAAGGTGCGGGCGACCATGTCGCGGGCGCGGTCGGCGGCGGCGTCGGCGTCGGGGCCGGCCGCGATGTCGAGCGCGCGGGCGATCCCGGTGGCGAGGTCCCCGGGATCCGTCGTGTCGACGAGGAGGCCCGTCACGCCGTCCTCCACGTAGGTCGCGGGGCCGCCCGACGCGGGCGCGACGACGGGCAGGCCCATCGACATCGCCTCGAGCAGCGCGACGCCGAACTCCTCCTTGATGCTCGCGCACGCGTACGCGCCGCCCGGCGCCGTGAGCCCGGGGCGGCCGTAGCGGACGGCGGCGAGCCAGCGCGTGACGGTGTCGTTGCCGCGGTGGCCGGCGAGGAGGAGGCCGTGGCGCGCGGCGTCGGCCGGGCCGTCCGCGTCGGGGACGGCGTCGAGGATCCGCGCGAGCTGCTCGCGCTCCTCCGGCGTGGGCGCGTCGAGGTCGCCGCCCACGATGAGGAGGTTGGCGCGGGACCGGAGCGCGGGATCCGCCGCCCAGACGTGCGCGAGCTGCGCCATGCCCTTGACGCGGGCGATGCGGCCGACGCTGATGACGAGCGGCAGGCCGCGGCGCTCCTCGGGGAGGCCGCGCAGCAGGTCGTCGAGCTCGACGAAGGCGCGGGCGGGCGCGCCGTCCGCGTCGGCGCCGAGCATGGCGTCGTCGCGGGAGCGCTCGATGGCGGCCACGTCGATCCCCTCGGCGACGACGCTGTGGCGCTCGGGGTGCGCGTCCACGTCGATGCCGACGAGCCGGCGCATGTCGCGCTTCAGCTCCGGCCGCGGGAAGAGGACGGTGTGCGCGGCGTCGGCGGCCAGGCGCTGCACGAGCCGGACGCGGAACCAGTAGTGCTCGCGCTCGTCGACGCCGCCGAAGCGGTCGCGGGTGAGCGCGCCGGAGCGGTCGAGCGCGTCGACCACGCCGTGCGGATCCGGCGCGACCGTGAAGACGACGGGGATGCCGAGCTCGCGCGCGACCGTGGAGGCGGCGAGCGTGCCCACGTCGGCCATGCGGAGGTGCACGGCGTCGACGCGGCCCGCGGCGCGGAGCACGCGGCGGATCCCCCGCTCGGCCTCGACGCGGTGCGGCCACGCCTCGGGCAGCGAGCGCGGGCCGCCGAGCATCGGGATGTGCGCGAAGACGTGCCCGTCGTCGCCCGCGGTGACGCGGGCGAGGGAGGCGAGGGCCTGGTCGGGCGTTCCGCGGGAGAGCGTGATGACGCGGTCGACCGGGCGGTCGGGGACCGTCGTCGTGGCCACGTCGCGCGCCGCGGGGGCGTGCCCGACCGTGCCCGCCGGATCCACGAGCGCGTCGCCGAGGCGCACGAGCAGCGTCGCGATGCCCCCGTTGTCGCCCGCGCCCACGTGCGTGAGGCCGGCGTCGATGTCGGCGTGCAGGAAGAGCTGGACGACGGTGAGGCCGGGCCGCTCCGGCGGTGCGGGGTGGTCGCCGTGCTGCCGCGCGATGTCGAGCACGGCCAGGCGCGCGACCGCGGCCACCTCGTCGTCGCCGCGCGCGATGTCGGCGACGAGGGCGGCGATAGCCTCGCCCGCGGGCCGGTCGCCGAGCGCGGCGACCGCGGCGGACCGGGTGAGCGGGCCCTCGGCGGCGGCCGGGGCGATGCGGAGCAGCACGCGCTCGGGGATCCGGCCGGGCACGAGGCCCACGGTCTCGACGAGGCGCGACCGGGGACCGTCGCCCTGCACGCCGAGCAGCGCGTTCTCGAGCGCCAGCGCGACGTGGTCGGGCGTCGACCCCGCCCACTGCTGCAGGGTCCGCTGCGCGAGCATGCCGGGGAAGCCGCCCTCGACGACCATCGCGACGAGGCCGGAGACCGCGTCGAAGCGCGGCAGGCGGGTGCCGAACGCCCAGGCGGCGTGCTCGCGGATCCACCGGGTGTCGTGGTCGAGCAGCGCGACGAGCGCATGGTCGGCGGCCTCGTCGAAGACCTGGGCGAGCGCGTGGATGGCGGCGACGGCGGTGAGCTGGTCGGCGGGATCGGCGGCGGCGCGGGCGAGCAGGCGCACCGCGCGCCCGCCGCCGTCGCGGCTGGCGGCGACCGTGAGCTCGTCGGCCTCCTGCATCACGTCGAGGATGCGCGCGGCCTCCGCGACCTGGTCGAGGCTCGTCTGGATCCCCATGCTCGTGCCCCTTCTCGGGTCGTACTCCTTCGACGGAGCCGTGACGCGCCTCACGCGGGAGCGTCCGCCCCCGGGACAGCCTCCCGGCCCTCGCGAGTATTCCCCAGTCTGCTGCGAGAACCCAGCCGGGCGCCCGAGACGCCGGCCCGGATGCGGCCTGCCCGGGTCGCGCGCGACCCCGCGCGTACGCTGGCGGCCATGCCCCACCCCGCGCCGACCGCCCCGCAGATCCGCTTCGGCATCGTGGGGAGCGGCTGGCGCAGCGCCTTCTTCCTGCGCATCGCGCGCGCCCTCCCGGAGCGCTTCGCCGTCACCGGGCTGGTGACCCGCAGCGCCGACACCGGCCGCGCGCTCGAGGAGGAGTGGGGGATCCGCACCTTCCGCACCGCGGCCGAGCTGCTCGCCGCCGAGGCGCCCTCGTTCGTGGTCGTCTCCGTGCCGCGGACGGCCGCGCCCGACGTGATCGCCGACCTCGTCGACCGCGGCGTCGCCGTACTCACCGAGACGCCGCCCGGCGCGACCGTCGCGGACCTCGAGCGGCTCGACGCGCTCGTCCGCCAGGGCGCGCGGATCGAGGTGGCCGAGCAGTACCCGCTCTCGCCGCTGCTCGCCGCGCAGCTCGCGATCGCGGCCGGCGGACGGCTCGGGCGGATCAGCCAGGCGACCGTCGCGCAGTGCCACGACTACCACGGCGTCCGCGTGATGCGCCGGGCCCTCGGCATCGGCTTCGAGGACGCCACCATCACCGCCGCCCGCTTCTCGTCACCGATCGTCGCCGGGCCCGACCGCGACGGGGATCCCGTGCGCGAGGAGATCGTGACCGCCGAGCAGACCACGGCTCGCTTCGACTTCGGCGACCGCCTCGGCGTCTACGACTTCTCCGACCGGCAGTACTTCTCGTGGATCCGCCGCAACCGGCTCCTCGTCCGCGGCGAGCGCGGCGAGATCGTCGACGAGCACGTGAGCTGGCTGCTCGACGCGACGACGCCCACATGGGCCGACATCACGCGGGTGGAGACCGGGCAGGGCGGCAACCTCGAGGGGCACCACCTGCGCGGGCTGCTGCTCGGATCCGAGTGGATCCACGAGAACCCGTTCGCGCCCGGCCGGCTCGCCGACGACGAGATCGCGATCGCGCAGTGCCTCGTCGAGATGCACGCGCACGCGGCCGGCGGTCCGTCCACGAACCCGCTCGCCGAGGCGTCGCAGGACCACCACCTCGCGCTCCTCATGCACGAGGCCGCGGCCACCGGGCAGCCCGTCCGCAGCACGCGGCGGGCCTGGGCGGACTGACCCGCCCGCTCGTCGCCGGAGCGCGGCCGGCGGGGCGCGTCAGCCCGCCAGGTGCCGCCGGATCGCCTCGACGCCGACCTCCACCTCGCGGAACGACGTGGTCAGCGGGCTGAGCCCGAGCCGCAGGCCCGACGGCGCGCGGAAGTCAGGGATCACGCCCTCCGCCCATAGCGCGCCGACGATCTCGCGGAAGCGCGGGTGGTCGACGCTCACGTGGCTGCCGCGGCGGTCCTCCTCGCGCGGGCTCGCGACGCGCGCGCCGAGCGGCACGAGGTCGCGGTCGACGAGATCCAGTGCGAAGCCCGTGAGCGCGAGCGACTTGGCGCGGATCGCGGGCATGCCCGCCTCCTCGATCAGCGCGAGCATGTCCTGCATCGCGAGCATGCCGACGATGGGCGGCGTGCCGCTGAGGAAGCGGCGGATCCCGTCGGCCGGCACGTACTCCGGCCCCATCGCGAAGACGTCCTGCGCGCCCATCCAGCCCTGGATCGGCTGCCGCAGCTCGGCCTGCAGGTCGCTCCGCACGTAGCCGTGGGCGGGCGCGCCGGGACCGCCGTCGAGGTACTTGTAGCTGCAGCCGACCGCGAGGTCGACGCCCCACGCGTCGAGTTCCGTCGGGATCACGCCGACCGAGTGGCAGGTGTCCCAGAGGACGAGCGCGCCGGCGTCGTGCACGAGGCGCGTGATCGCCGGCACGTCCGCGAGGAACCCCGAGCGGTACGCGACCTGGCTGAGCACGACGAGCGCGGTCCGCTCCCCCACCGCCTCGGCGACCAGCTCCGGCGTGACCCCGGCGTCGGGCGCGACGTCGATCCAGCGGATCGTCATGCCGCACTCCTCCGCGACCCCCTCGAGCACGAAGCGGTCGGTCGGGAAGTTGTCGGTGTCGATCACGAGCTCGTCGCGGCCGGGGCGCGCGCGGACTGCGGCGCGCACGAGCTTGTAGAGGATCACCGTGGTCGAGTCGCCGACGAACGTCTGGCCGGGCGCGGCGCCGTACGTCACGCGGCCGAGGTCGTCGCCGATGCGCGTCGGCATCGCGAGCCAGTCCTCGTCCCAGCCGCGGATGAGGCGGCCGCCCCACCCGTCGCGCACGAAGTCGGCGACGCGGTCGACGCTCGCGAGGGTCGGCCGGCCGAGCGAGTTGCCGTCGAGGTAGGCGACCACGTCGTCGGACTGCACGAACAGGTCGCGGAAGCGCGCGAGGGGATCGCGGGCGTCGAGCTCGGCGGCTGACGGGAGGGGGCGGGAGGGGGCGTCGGTGCCGCGCGCGTCGGGTGTCACGTCCGCAGCCTACGAGCCGAGCCGGGAGACGGCACGAGCCGTGGCACCCGGAGGTGCCACGGCTCTCGGGTCCGTCGCTACTGGGCGGCGAAGTAGTACGGGTCGGCGAGGATGCCGGGCCTGACGGCCCAGGTCCCCGCGGCCGCATCCGCGCTGGGGATGGCGATGACGACGTTCCCCGTGCCCGAGGCCCCGGGGAACAGCTCGTTGATCGAGTCGAACTGCGGCTCCGGCGCGACGGCGAAGGAGTCGGACGTGGTGTGCGTCGTGCCTGCCGCGGAGACGTACTCGACGCCGATCTCGAACATCGGGCTGGCCGACTCGGTGCCCACGTACTTCACCGTGACGGGCACCATGGCGTACTGCGTGCCCGCGGGCGCGGGGTCGTTGAACATGTTCTCGGACGTGACCGCCGCGTTGGCATCGAGGACGGGAGCGCCGAGCGTGACCTCCCACTGCGGGGATCCACCCGAGAGACCCGTCACGACCGTGCCGATGGGAGCGGGGTTCTCTCGTGTCCCGACGGCCGGACCGGCCTCCTCCTCGGTCTCGTCCAGCGGCGCCGCGGACGACCCGGAGCCGCCCTCGCTGCGGGGAAGGCTCTCCGAGACCGCGGCGGCGAATCCGAGCGTGTAGACGACCGCGAGGATGATGCTGAGGACCAGCGCGAGGACGCCCACGATGAGCCCTCCCAGAGCGAGCGGCTTCCCCGCCTTGTGCCGCGCCAGCGCCACGATGGCGAGGACGATGGCGACGATCGCGGGGATGAAGACCACGTAGTTGAGGAACGGGACGAAGGCCCCGAGGAAGGCGACGATCGCGACGATGAGGGACGCGATGGCGAGGCCCTTCCCGCCGGAGGGGCCCGCCGGAGCGGCAGGCGCGTAGGGGGTCGCGTACCCGCCCTCGGGTGCGGGAGGGGGCGCGGGGTAGGAGTGCTGTTCGGGAGTCGAGTTCGGGTCTCGTGCGTCGGTCATGGGCACTTCTTACTAGAGCGACGGCGGCCTACAGCGCCGAAAGGGCCTCCTGCACCGCGAACTGGGGCCACCGATCCCGCGCTTCGCACCCGATAGGCGGCCGGCCGGCACCACATTCTCGCGAGGACGCCCCGAGAGCGGCCTCCCCGGACGGGGTGTCAGCCGGCGCGGAAGTAGTACGCGTCCGCGATCATCCCCGGCGCCGTGGCCCAGAGGCCGTCGGCGGCACCGTCGATGGGGATCTCGACGACGACGTTCCCGCTCGCGGTGCCCTGCGGCTCGAGCATCGCGGAGGCGTCCGTGAAGGCGGGCGCCGGCGCCTGCACGAAGCTGTCGGCGGCCGAGTACTGCGTGCCGTCGGGGGCGAGGAACCCCAGGGCCAGCTCGGAGAGCGGATCCCCCGTGCTCGACCCGAGGTACGTCGCGGTGACGGGGACGACCGCGTACTGCATGCCCTCCTCGGGCGGCCCGTTCGTCGGATCCGCCGCGAGCACGGCCGCGGTCGCGTCGAGGATCGGCGTGCCCAGCGTGACCCGCCACTCGGGGCCGTCGACGCCCTCGCCGGTGACCGGGGTGCCGATCGGCAGCGGGTCGTCGGGGCTCGTGCCGGGCTGGGCAGCGGCGTCGTCGCCGCCGGAGCCGTACGTGGGCGCCGGGCTCGCGAACCCGGGGTCTGTGCCGGCGGACTCCACCGCGTCGGTCACCGTGCTCACGAACGCGAACGTGTAGACGAACGCCAGCACGATGCTGAGGACGAAGCCGACGGCGCCGAGGATGAGGCCCGTCAGCGCCAGCGGCTTGCCGTCCATCCGCCGGGCGAGCGAGACGATGCCGAGCACCACCGCGACCAGCGCGGGGATGGCCGTGACGTAGTTGAGGAACGGGATGAACGCGCCGAAGACCCCGGCGATGCCCACGACCAGCGCCGCGATGGCGAGGCCCTTGCCGCCGCGGGGGCGGGGCGGCGGGCCGGAGACGTAGGGCGGCGCGGGGGCGGCGGGCGGGGCGCCGACCGGCGGCGCGTAGGAGGGGCCGGGCGGCGCGAAGCCGGGGCCGATGCCGGAGCCGGAGCCGGAGCCGGCGGATCCCGTGGCGGCGTCGTATCCGGCCGGTGGCTGAGGCGGCGCCGGATGGGCGGGCTCGTCCGCGGGCTCGGGCGCAGCGGCGGACTCAGGCGCGGCCGCGGGCGGGACGGCGGGCGGACCGTAGGGGCTGACGGGATCGGCCGTGGCGCCCACCGCGGACGCCTCCCCCTGGGCCGGGCCCGCGGCGGCCGGGCGCTCGGCGGCCGGGCCCTGGGCGGCCGGATCCTCGCCCCGCGGCTCGTCGGGGTGGGGTCCGTCGGTCCGGCCGGGGTCGCGGTCATCGCTCATGTGACGTTCCTAGCGGAGGGTGCCACCCGCGCGGCAGAGCCGTGCGCGAACCGCCCCGCATTGGGGGCGTCCCGGACCGCGGGTGCAGCACTCCGCACCGCGTCCCTGCCGTCCCGGCGCGCGCCGCGCGTCGGCGGAGGTCCGTTAACCTCGGGGCGTGCCCCAGCCCGCGTGGACCCCCGACGGCCCCGACCTCGTGATCCACGCGGAGAACCTCGAGGCCGTCCGCGCGCTCCCCGACGGCGCCTTCCAGCTCATCTACCTGGATCCGCCGTTCAACACCGGCCGCACGCAGGAGCGGCAGAACCTCACAGTGACGCGCACGCCGGATCCCGCCGCCGGTCCCGACGCGGACGCCGAGTCCGTGGCCGATCCGGCCACCGCGCTCGACGCCGCCGCGGCACCCGCACCTGGAACCGCTGCGGAGCCCGCCACCCCCGTCGCCCTCGCCCCCGCGAGCACCGCGACGCCCGAGCCGGTCCGCCCACCTGGCGCGCGCCTCGGCTTCCACGGCCGCAGCTACGACTCCGTCAAGGGCATGCTCTACGGATTCGACGACTCGTTCGCCGACTACTGGGACTTCCTCGAGCCGCGCCTCATCGAGGCGTGGCGCCTCCTGGATCCCACCGGCACCCTCTACCTCCACCTCGACTACCGCGAGGTGCACTACGCGAAGGTCGTGCTCGACGCGCTCTTCGGCCGCCGCTCGTTCCTCAACGAGATCGTGTGGGCGTACGACTACGGCGCCAAGTCCCGGCGCCGCTGGCCGGCGAAGCACGACACGATCCTCGTCTACGTGAAGGACCCCGTCCGCTACCGCTTCGACTCCGAGGGCGTGGACCGCGAGCCGTACATGGCGCCGGGCCTCGTGACCCCGGAGAAGCGCGAGCGCGGCAAGCTGCCGACGGACGTCTGGTGGCACACGATCGTCTCCCCCACAGGCCGCGAGAAGACGGGCTACGCGACCCAGAAGCCGCTCGGCGTCCTTCGCCGCATCGTGCAGGCGTCGAGCCGGCCCGGCGACTGGGTGCTCGACTTCTTCGCGGGATCCGGCACCACGGGCGCCGCGGCCCGCGAGCTCGGCCGCCGCTTCGTGCTGGTGGACGAGAACCCGCAGGCCGTCGAGGTGATGCGCGCACGTCTCGCGGGCGGCGGCACCGTCTTCGTCGAGCCGGAGACGGAGCCGGATCCGGTCGTCGGCTGATCCGCGATCGCCCGCCCGGCTACCCCTGCTGCGCGAGCGCGAACGGCAGCACCCGCGTGGCCCCCGCCTTCCGCAGCAGACGGCCGGCGACCGTGAGCGTCCACCGCGTGTCGACCAGGTCGTCCACGAGGAGGACGGGACGCGGATCCCCCGCGAGGTCGTCCGCGAGATGCGCCGGCACCTGGAACCGCGGGTGCACCCTCCCCAGCCGGTAGACGCTGTTGCCGCGCGCGGCGCCCGGCGCACCCGGATCCACGAGGTCGAGCGACCCGAGGAACGGCAGCCGCCCCACCTCCGCGATGCGCTGGGCGAGGCTCCCGACGAGCTGCGGCCGGCTCGCGGACGGCACATGGATGACGGCGCGCGGCCGCTCCGCCCAGCCCCACTCGGCGAGCACGCGCACGCAGGCGGCGACGAGCGCGTCGTCGACCGGCGCATCCTCCGCGCCGGCCGCGAAGACCGTGCGGAGGCGGCCGCCCCAGCCGAGGTCGGTGAGGCGCGCGAGCGCGCGACCCTCGTCCACCTGCTCCCCCGCCGCGATGGCGCCGCTGAGCGGCACGCCGACGGTCGACGCGCCCGTGGGCCAGCGCAGCCGTGGCTCGATCGGCAGCCCGACCCTGTCGAGCGCCTGCGATGCCGTGGCCGACGCCTGCTGGTCGAGCGACGACGGGTACCACGCGCCCGCGCACCGGTCGCAGCGGCCGCACGGTGCCGCGGTGTCGTCGTCGAGCTGGCGCTGCAGGAACTCCATCCGGCAGCCGAGGGTGGTCTCGTAGTCGAGCATCGCCTGCTGCTCGCGCACGCGCGCCGCCGCGACCTGCTCGTACCGCGCGCGGTCGTAGACCCAGGGGACGCCCGTGGCGGACCACCCCGGGGTGTCCCGGCGCACGGCGCCGTCCACGTCGAGCACCTTGAGCAGGAGGTCGAGCCGGCTGCGCGAGAGGCTGACCCGCGACTCGAGCGCCGGCACCGAGAGCGGCCGGTCGCTCTCGCCGAGCGCCTGGATGACGGCGGCCGCCTGCTGCTCGTCCGGCATGGACGCGGTGGCGAAGTACTGCCAGATGTCGGGATCCTCGCGGCCGGGCAGCAGCAGGACGTCGGCGTCGGCGGACCCGCGCCCGGCACGGCCGACCTGCTGGTAGTAGGAGACGGGCGACGACGGCGCCCCGAGGTGCACGACGAAGCCGAGGTCGGGCTTGTCGAAGCCCATGCCGAGCGCGCTGGTGGCGACGAGCGCCTTGACCTCGTTGCGCTGCAGCTCGCCCTCCGCCTGCTCGCGGTCGGCCGGATCGTCGCGGCCCGTGTAGGCCTTGACGGCGTGGCCGGCGTCGCGCAGCAGCCGCGCGGTGTCCTGCGCGGCGGAGACCGTGAGGGCGTAGATGATGCCGCTGCCCGGCAGCTCGTCGAGGTGGCTGAGGAGCCAGCCCAGCCGGTCGCGGCTGTTCTCGAGCCGCAGCACGCCGAGCCGGAGCGACCGGCGGGCGAGCGGCCCGCGGATGGTGACCACGGGCACGCGGTCGGTCTCGACGACGCCCGCGCCGGCGGATCCGACGCTCAGCTGCTCCTCGACGTCGGCCACCACGCGCGAGTTCGCGGTGGCGGTTGTGGCGAGCACGGGCACCCGCTCGTCGACGGAGGAGATGAGATCGCGCAGGCGCCGGTAGTCGGGCCGGAAGTCGTGGCCCCAGTCGGAGATGCAGTGCGCCTCGTCGACCACGAGGAGGCCGAGCCGGGCCCGGAGCGCGGGCAGCTGCTCGTCGCGGAAGCGCGGGTTGTTGAGGCGCTCGGGCGAGACGAGGAGGAGGTCGACCTCGTCGGCGTCGAGCGCGCGCAGCAGGTCGTCCCACTCGTGGGCGTTGCTCGAGTTCATGGCGACCGCGCGCACGCCGGCGCGCCGGGCTGCGGCGACCTGGTCGCGCATGAGCGCGAGGAGCGGGGAGACGAGGAGCGTGGGGCCGAGACCCTGCTGCCGGAGGAGCAGGGTGGCGACGAAGTAGACGGCCGACTTGCCCCATCCGGTGCGCTGCACGACGAGGGCTCGGGAGCGATCCTGCACGAGGGCCTCGATGGCCTCGAACTGGCCATCGTGGAAGTCGGCGCCCGCGACGCCGACGAGCCGCGACAGGTGCTCGCGGGCGGCGGACCGGAGGTCGGAGGGCGCAGCGGAGGAGGGTGGCGTCGCGGTGTCGGGCATGCGGCCATGCTCCCATCCGCCCCCGACCCCGCCGTCCCGCGGCGACCCCGCGGAGGGAGGGCGCGGCGGCCCGCGACCTGGGGAGGGACTACGGCTCGGGGGTGGATCCCGGCTCGATGGCCCGCGGCGCCCGCGCCGGTCCCGCGGCCCGGGCGGCCTGCACCGCCTGCTCGGCCTGGAGCTGCCGCATCCGCGCGATCCGCGCGTAGTGCCGCTCCTCCTCCTCGAGGTCGGCGAGCTGCTGCTCGGTGCTCCGCACGCGCAGGTCGACCGCCGCTGCCGCCCGCTCGTAGGCCGCGCTCCGGTCCGGCGGGCCGACGGGCTCGCGCCGCGCGTCCCAGTCGTGGCCGACGCAGAACCACACGATGCTGCCGATGAGCGGCAGGAAGACGATGAGCAGGATCCAGACGAGCTTCGGCAGGTGCTTGACCTGGTCGTCCGGACGGGTGATGAGGTCGACGAGCGCGCACACGGCCACGAGGAGGGGGAGCAGCCCGAAGACGATCACGGTCAGGGAGCCTAAGGGCGGCGCGGGGCCCGGCGGAAGGCCCTTGCACGGACGTCGCGGAGGGTCCGGCGACCTGGCCTTTCGCTCAGTGGACACGCACCTCGCATCTGTCAGGTGTTCAGGAGCCGTCCGTCCTACAGTCCAGTCGTGGGCCGCACCCGGTGGCCTCAGTGAGGAGGAGATCATGGGTCTCGACGACAAGATCAAGAACGCTGCTCAGGACATCGCGGGCAAGGCCAAGGAGGCGCTCGGCGACCACAAGGGCGACGAGAACCTCAAGGCCGAGGGCCAGAAGGACCAGGCCGCCGCGTCCGCCAAGAAGGCCGGCGAGGACGTCAAGGACGTCTTCAAGTAGAGCCAGACCAGCAGCGCCAGGAGAGGCGGCGACCCCACGGGTTGCCGCCTCTCCTCATGTCCGGGCCGTCACGTCACGGCGCGGCGGGAGCGCCGGAGTCCGCGATGATCCGCTGCACCAGCCCCGCGTCGAGCAGCGCGACCTCGTCGCCGTCGTCCTCCGCGTGCGCCCGCACCACGACCGACGCGACGCCGCCATCCGGCCGCACGTCGACCACGAGGAAGCCGGATCCGCGCACGATGCGCTCCGTGCCGGGCTCCGCCGCCATGTCCGTCTCGTTCGCGACGCCGGGCGCGACCAGCACGGGCACGCCCGCCAGCGAGCCGACGATGTGGTGGTGGTAGTGCCCCGAGAGGATCACCCGCACGTCGCTGCCGCGCACGATCTCGGCCAGCCGCTCCGGCCCCTGCAGCGCGAGCGACTCGTGCAGCGTCGTCGGCGCGGCCACCGGCGGGTGATGCAGGACGAGCACCGTGCCGTGCTCGGCCGGGGTCGCGAGCAGCTCGCGGAGCCCGTCGAGCTGCTGCTCGCGGAGAGCGCCGTAGCCCTTGCCGGGCACGGAGGTGTCGAGGGTGGCGATGCGCCAGCCGTCCACGATCGTGACGCCGTCGATGGGCGGCACGGCCGCGGGATCGCGTCCGTCGTCGGTGCCGGGAGCGCCGTGCCCGTCGCCGAGCACGAGCCGGAAGGCGGAGCGCACGTCGTGGTTGCCGGGCGTGAGCACGAGCGCTGCGCCGCGCGACGAGGTCCACGGCACGAGGCGCTCGCGCAGGAGCGCGTACGACTCGGCGGTGCCGTCCTCCGACAGGTCGCCCGAGCCGACGAGGAGCCGCACCTCGGGCACGCGGTCGGCCTCGACGAGGACGCGCTCGAGGGCGGCGCCCGTGTCGACGACGCCCTGGTGCAGGCCCCCGTCGCGGAGGAGGTGGGTGTCGCTGAGGTGGACGAGGCGCAGGGATCCGGGAGGCAGTGCGTGCATGCGCCGACCCTACGGGGACGGGCCGACACCGCGGAGGACGGCGGGCGGACATCGGGTGACGCCGCCCCTCGGGACCGGCGGCCGCGCATCCCCCGGCGGTAGCCTCGTGCCACGACGAGAGGGAACCCCATGGCGACGCGCGACGAGATGGACTGCTGGCTCACCGACATGGACGGCGTGCTGGTGCACGAGAACCAGGCCCTGCCCGGTGCCGCGGCCCTCATCCAGCAGTGGCAGGACCAGGGGAAGCCCTTCCTCGTGCTCACCAACAACAGCATCTTCACGCCGCGCGACCTCTCCGCCCGGCTCCGCGCGTCCGGCCTGCACGTGCCCGAGGAGTCGATCTGGACCTCCGCGCTCGCGACCGCCGCGTTCCTCGAGCAGCAGATGCCCGGCGGGTCCGCGTTCGTCATCGGCGAGGCCGGTCTCACGACCGCGCTGCATGAGGCGGGCTTCATCATGACCGACACGGAGCCCGACTTCGTGGTCATCGGCGAGACGCGCAACTACTCGTTCGAGGCGATCACGCGGGCGATCCGCCTCATCAACGGCGGCGCGCGCTACATCGCGACGAACCCGGACGCGACCGGCCCGAGCGCGGAGGGCGTGCTGCCCGCGACCGGCGCGGTGCTCGCGCTCATCTCGAAGGCCACGGGCAAGGAGCCGTACATCGTCGGCAAGCCGAACCCGATGATGTTCCGCTCGGCGCTCAACAAGATCGGCGCGCACTCCGAGAGCACCGGGATGATCGGCGACCGCATGGACACCGACATCATCGCGGGCATCGAGGCGGGCCTGCACACGGTGCTCGTGCTCACGGGCATCAGCGACCGCGCCGAGATCGAGCGCTACCCGTTCCGCCCCGACGAGGTGCTGTCGGGCGTCACCGAGCTGCTGGATCCGGAGCCGGTCGAGTCCGAGCTCTGATCACGCCGCGGTCCGGTCGGCGGTCGCGGCCGGGGCGAGCAGCGCCCGGATCCCCCGCGAGCGCAGCATCGCGACGCCGACGAGCGCCTCACCCAGCCCGCCCGCGATGATCACGACCCGGAGCGCGGTCTCCTGACCGAGCGGGTGCAGCGCCACCGTGAGCGCGCCGCCGAGGAGCACGGCCGGCGGGTAGAAGCCCTGCCCGAGGAGTCTCTTGGCGCCGAGCACCGCGCCCTGGCGCGCGGGCGGGATCCGCTCCTGCCAGACCGCGGTGAGGGGCGCGCCCTGCACCTGCAGCACGACGTTGCGGATGACGGCCGCGAGGATCCACACCGCCAGGAGCGCGCTCGCGCCCAGCGCGACGCGGCCCACCAGGCCGAGCACGACGGCGGACCCGGCGATGGCGACGAGCCGCGGGGTCCGGTCCCCGCGCGCGGCGACGAACGCGGCACCGGCGAGGAGCCCGGCGGATCCGGCGATGCTGAACGCCGCGAGGCTCGCGCCGGAGCCGATGCCCCCGGCGCCGAGGAGGAGGACGTACGCGGTCGTGGCGGATGCGGCGATGCCGTTCGCGAGGTTGAGCGCGCCGAAGCCCAACTGGAGGCGACGGAGACCGGGGTGGCGGATGATCCACGCGATGCCGTCGCGGGCCCCGCGGAACGGGTTCGCGATGCGGCGGTCGGGCGGCGCATCCCAGCGCACGACGAGGAGCGCGGCGACGCAGCCGAGCGAGGTGACCCCGTCGACGACGAACACGGCGGCGGGCGCGACGACGGCCGACAGGGCGGCGCCGAGCACGGGCGCGAGCAGGGTCGGCCCGTCCTGGAGAAGGGAGGTGACGCCGTTGATCCGCGTGAGGTCGGCCTCCCGGCGCATCCGGCGGACGCTCGCCGTGAGGGTGAGCGCGAGGGTAGACGCCGCCAGGGCCGACACCAGGGTCAGCGGGTAGACCACGGCGAGCAGGCGCCCGGGACCGATGGCGGACACCACGGCCATCCCGCCGGACGAGAGGGCGAGGACCGCGTTGCTCGCGAGCGCGGCGCGGCGGTGACCCAGGCGATCCGCGGCCCAGCCGGTGAACGGCGCGAGGTAGATGGACGCGACGGTGGACACCACCGTGAGCGCCGACAGCGCCAGCGCGCTGCCCGTCTCGCCGAAGACCTGCAGCGTGAGCGCGAACGAGGCCGCGCTCGCGCCGAGGGAGGAGACGGCCTGCGCGCCCCACAGGAGGAGGAACGCGCGGTCGTCGGGTCGGACGCGTGAGGTCACCGATCCCCCGTCCCCTGGATCCGCGCGCAGGTTCCGCGCACGGGGTGTCGAGGGTAGGGCGGGGGCGGGGATCCGCGGGGGCGGGATCCCCAGGCGAGCGGTGGCGCTAGGGGACGACGGGAGGCTGCGGCTTGCCGATGCTGTTCGTGAAGGTGCCGCCGCCCGCGCGCGAGACGAAGCAGTAGGCGTCGCGGTCGCCCGCGGTCCACTCGTCCTGGCTGATCGGGTACGCCGACTGGTACTGCACGTCGGAGTAGCCGCGGGCCGCCGCGTAGTCGATCACTGTGTCGGCGATGCAGAGCTCGTCGGCGGAGTCGCGCACGGCCTCCTCGCCGGGGAACGTGTCCCCGGTCTGCGGCAGGGCGACGCGGGCGACCATCTGCGCGTGGTGCTCGGAGCCGCAGTCGACGACCGTGAACTCCTCCTCCCACGGCGTCGTGTACGGGTCGATGCACTCGCCGCCGAGGAGCGCGTCCCATGCCTGGACGCCGGCCGCGGCCGGGCCCTGCACGGGATCGGTCGGGGTGGGCGACGGGGTAGGCGTGGCCTCGGGCGTGGCCGTCGCGACGGGGGCTGCATCGGGCGCGGCGGCGGATCCGAGCCGCTGGCCCAGGTAGAAGAGGCCGACGAGGAGCAGCACGAGGAGGATCGCGCCGCCGAACCAGAGGCCGGTGCGACGCGGACCGCGGGGTCCGCGCGGGGGCGCGGCGGCGGGAGGCGCAGGCATCCGGACCGTGTCGAGGACGGGGGCGCGCGGCGCGGGTGCGCGGGGCGCGGGCGGGGCCGCGTACGGCGGCGGGACCGGCGCGGGGCGGGGGGTCGGATCCGGACGCGGGGAGGCGGCAGGGACGGCGGCCGTGGGGGCGTCGCGGTCGTGGTGCGGGGCGGCGGCAGGGAGGATCCGCGTGCGGTCGTCGGCGCCCTCGGGGGCGGTGCGCCGGTCGTCGGCGTCGGCGTCGGCGCGGTCGCTCTCGGGATCCACCGCCACGTCGCCGAAGAGCAGGTAGATCGCGTCGACGGGCTCGGCGTCGTGATCGGCGTCGGTGGCGTCCGGCGGCGCGAAGGAGCTGGGTGCGGGGGTGGGATCGGTCGGAGCGACCTCGTCCCGCGGCTCGGCGTCGTGGTCGGGTGCGCGTTCGGCGTCCGACGGCGCGACGACCGGCGAGGACAGGACGGCCGTCTCCGGCTCGGGGTCGGCCTCCGGCTCGGGCGCGACCTCCGGGCGATCCGCGATCGGCGCGGCGTCGGCCCGCTCCGCGGGCGCGGCGGCGGGAGCAGCAGCAGCAGGCGCGGATCCGGATGCCCACGCCATCGCGGCGGCACGTGCCGCGGCGGCCGCGGGGGCGAGCGGCGCAGGAGCCGCCTCCGCGTCGACGTCGAGCTCGCCGAGCGGCTCCGGCTCGACCTCATCCGCGGGGTCGTCGACGACCTCCGCGTCCTCGTCCGTCATGTCGTCCCGGAGCGGCGTCAGCTGGACCGCGTCGTCGTCGTCCGGGTCCGCGGGCGCGGCGGGATCCTCGACGAGCTCGGCGTCGACCACCGGCGCGTCCGCGGGCACGACGGGCAGCGCCGCGCCATCCTGCGCGTCGTCGACCGGCTCGAGGACCATCTCGGCGGGCGCGTCGTCGCCGGGCGCGGGATCCGCTTCGACCTCGCCGGACATCACTTCGCCTGTGCCGTCCGCCGCGGGAGCGGGCACGTACCCGGGGTCGGGCTCGCCGGGGAACTCCACGTCGCCCGCGTCGATGGGTGCGTCCGCGATGCCGGGCTCGGGCGCCGGTGCGTCGAGGTCGGCGTCGTGATCGTGGGCGTCCTGGTCGGGATCGACCTGGTCGAGCGGGGCGACGCGCGCGTCGTCCTCGGTCGGGTCGAGCGGGACGATGCCCGCGAGGATGTCGGCGTCCGGGGGCTGCGGCGCGTCGGCGGGAGCGGGATCCACGCCGGCGTCGTCCTGCTCGGCGGCGTCCTGCTCCGCGGGCACGGGCTCACGGCCGGCCGGGCGACCCCAGCCGATGGGCGCGAGCGGCTGCGCGGGCCGCTCGCGGTCGGCGTCGGTGGCGGGACGGACCGCGAACGGATCGTCGTCGTCGTGACCGTGACCGGATCCGCCGCCGGGCGCCCCGCTCACTAGGCCAGCCCCAGGTCCTCGAGGCCGATCGCGTACAGGTAGCGGTGCCCCGCAGCCTCGATCACCTCGCGGGCGTCGGTCGAGCGGTCGACGACCACGGCGACCGCGGCGATCTCCGCGCCCACCTTCTCGAGCGCCTCGATGGCCTTCAGCGGGGATCCGCCCGTGGTGGAGGTGTCCTCGACGACGATGACGCGCTTGCCCTTCAGGTCCGGGCCCTCGACCTGGCGGCCGCGGCCGTGGTCCTTGGGCTCCTTGCGGACGACGAACGCGTCGTAGCCGCGGCCGACCGCGGCGCCCTGGTGCAGGATCGCGGCGGCGATGGGATCCGCGCCCATCGTCAGCCCGCCGATCGCGGCCACGTCGGGCACGTCCGCGATGAGGTCGAGCATGACCTGCCCGATGAGCGGCGCGACGCGGTGGTCGAGGCTCACGCGGCGGAGGTCGACGTAGTAGGTGGCCTTCTTGCCGCTCGTCAGGGTGAAGTCGCCGTGGAAGACGGCGTCCTCCTTGATGTGGGCGATGAGCTGCTGGCGCGCGTCGGAGGTCGTCACGCAGCCGATCCTACGGGCGGGGAACGGCGCGGGCCGGTGCGACGGGCGGGCGGGACGCCGACCGGATCAGGCGTCGGGCCCGGTCGGCAGCCCGAACACCGTGCCGACCGCGGCCACGTCGTCGCCGCCGTGGCCGGCCGACGACGCCTCCGCGTACGTCTCGCGGAGCGCCTCGAGCATCGCGGTGTCGAAGTCGTGCGCGTCCGCGCCGTCGAGCGCGGCGAGCATCAGCGTCACGTCCTTGAGCAGGCCGTCGAGCGCGAAGGACGGCGCGAGCTCGCCGGCGAGCATCGCGCCGCCCTTGAGGTGCGCGTACGGGGTGTCGGCGGCGCCGCCCGCGATCGCGTCGAGGAAGAGCCGGGGCTCGACGCCGAGCAGGCGCGCGAGGCCGAGCGACTGGCCGGTCGCCGCGGTGATGGAGGCGATCCACGCGTTGCACGCGAGCTTGAGGGCGGATCCCGGTCCCGCGTCCGACCCGGCGACCACGGTGCGCGAGCCGGTCGCCTCGAGGACGGGGCGGGCGACGGCGATGTCGTCCTCGGATCCCGAGACGAGGTGCACGAGGAGGCCCTGCTCGGCGGGGCCGCGCGTGCCGAGGACGGGCGCGTCCACGAGCCGGACGCCGTGCTCGGCGGCGAGCGCGGCGATCCGGCGGGTGCCCTCGACGCCGACGGTGGAGGACTGGAGCACGACGGCTCCGGGGCGCAGCGCGGGAGCGACCTCGGCGAGGACCTCGAGCACGGCATCCGCGTCGAACAGCATCACGACCACGACGTCGGCGTCGCGCACCGCGTCGGCGGCGGTCTCGGCGACGGTCGCGCCGGCGTCGGCGAGCGGTGCGGCCTTCTCGGCGCTGCGGTTCCAGACGGTGAGCGGCAGGCCCGCGCGGAGGATCGAGCGGCTCATGCCGGAGCCCATGACGCCGGCGCCGAGGAGCGCCACGCGGGGCTTCCCGTCGGATGCGGGGGTGGATGCGGGCGCGGCAGCGGTGTCATCGGTCATCCCCCGACGGTACGCCCGCGATCTGCGAGGTCAGCGGACGCGGCGCCGCCCGGACACGGCGACGAGCCGCCCGTCGCGATGGCGGGCGGCCCGTCGGGCGGTGCGGGGTGGATCAGACGGCGGGCGCCGCGGACGCGTCGTCGTCGGATCCCTCGCCGGGCAGCACGATGTCGGCGATCGTGACGTCGACGCGCGTCACCCGGCGTCCGACGAGCTCGGTCACCGCGTCGGAGATGGCCGCGCGCACGCCGGCCGCGACGTCCTGGAGCGGGACGCCGTACTCGGCGACGAGGGTCACCTCGAACGCGACGCCCGCCTCCTGGGCGTCGACGGCGATCCCCTGCGTGAGGTCGGTCTGGCCGATGCGGTCCCGGAGCTGGCCGATGACGCGAGCAGCGCCGCCGCCCAGCGCGTGCACGCCCGGGATGTCGCGGACGGCGAGGCCGGCGACCTTGGCGATGACGGCGTCGGTGACGGTGGTGTCGCCCTCGGCGAGGACGCTCCCCGTGGCGCCGGTGCTGGCGCCGGTGCTCGCGGGCGAGACGCGTGCGACGTCGGCGGGGGTGCTGGTGTTCTGGTCGCTCATGCGGTTCCTCCTCGTGGATGCCCGTCGGCGGGGCGCTGCTGTGGTAATCATGGGTGGGACGCATGGACGCCGCGGTTCGTCACGGATCGCACGCGGATCCGTCTCGTCTCCCAGCGCACACGGAGGTACGGCATGGCCCTCTCCTCCTCGTTGCAGGACGCGGGCGACGGCATCCTCGCCGAGCGCGCGGCCGACGGCGACGCCCGGGCGTTCGAGGTGCTCGTCCGCCGGCACGCCCCGTACATGCGCGCGTTCGCGATCCGGCTCACGGGATCCCGCGCCGACGCCGACGACGCCGTGCAGGAAGCCCTCATCACCGCGTGGGACCGGCTGCCGACGCTCGAGAAGCCCGACCGCGTGAAGAGCTGGTTGCTGCAGATCGTCAGCCGGAAGTCCATCGACCGGATCCGCGCCCGCCGCCCCGCCGACGACATCGACGACCACGAGATCGCCGACCGCCTCACGTCCCCCGAGCGCGACGCGGAGACGTCGTCGCAGATGCGCGCGCTGGCGGCTGTCCTCGATGCGCTCCCCCGCGAGCAGCGCGAGGTGTGGATGCTGCGCGAGGTGGGAGGCTTCTCGTACGAGGAGATCGCCGAGAAGCTGGGCTCGACGCCCTCGACCGTGCGCGGCCGGCTGTCCCGGGCCCGCACCACCGTGATGACGAGCATGGAGGCGTGGCGATGAGCGGCACCGGACCGGGCGATCCCGGGGAGCGCCTGCCCGTGGATCCCGCACCCGCGCTCGACGCCGACGGCGCGCCCCTCGACATGGCCGCCCTCGCCGACTACCTCGACCGCGGGCGCACCCCGCGCATCGCCGCCTACGAGGACGACCCCGAGACCCGCAACGCGCTCCGCGCCCTCGAGCACATGCGCGACCTCGGCCGCGAGCTCGTGCAGGTCGAGGCCGAGGAGCAGGAGGCGCCCGGCGACGACTTCTTCCGCGGCGTGCTCGCCCACATCAGCCGCGAGTCGCGCGCCGGCCGCGACATCCCGCTCTCCCACCCGGATCCGGCCGTCCGCCTCGCGCTCACCGAGGGCGCCGTGCGCACCCTGGTGCGCCAGGCCGGCGACGAGGTGCCCGGCGTCCTCGTCGGCCGGTGCACGCTCGACGGCGACGTCACGCGCGCCGGCGAGCCCGTGCGGGTGGAGCTCACCCTGAGCGTCGTGTGGGGGGAGCCGCTGCCCGAGCTCGCGCAGCGCGTGCGCGAGCGCGTCCATGCGGCCCTGCTCCGGCACACCGAGCTGCGCGTCGAGGCGATCGACGTGACCGTGGTGGACGTGCAGGCGCGTCCCGTGCAGGAGGAGGCCGGAGATGACCCTCGACGATGACGCATCGGCTGCGCCCGCCCCCGTCCCCGTGCCGCTCCCGGCACCCGCCGACCTGTCGCGCGACCTGACGGCCGTCCTCCGCGCCGTCGCGGGCGTGGCCGACGTCTACGCGCCGCGCTCGCCGATCCTGCTGGCCGCCCAGCAGGTGGTCGAGGGCGTCGTGGCCGGATCCTCCACGGCCGTCGAGCAGCTCGTCACCGTCGAGACCGGCGAGGGCACCGTGCTCGTGGAGGCGTCCATCGCGGTGGACGCGTCGGGCCGCGCGAGCGACACCGCGCGCGCCGCGGTCGACGCCATCCGCGCTCGGCTCGCCGAGTCGATGGGCGCCGAGGCCGCAGAGCGGGCGGCCGTGACGGTGCGCATCGGCAGCATCGGCTGATCCGCCCCGACCCGGCACCCGCGCCCGGCGGCGTCGCGCCCGCCCGGTACCGTGGACGCATGCGCGTCGCCACCTGGAACGTCAACTCCATCCGCACCCGCGTGGGCCGCGTCGTCGACTGGCTCGTGCGCGAGGACGTCGACGTGCTGGCCATGCAGGAGATCAAGTGCAAGCCCGAGCAGTTCCCGATGCAGGCGTTCGAGGAGGCCGGCTACGAGGTCGCCGTGCACGGCCTCAGCCAGTGGAACGGCGTCGCGATCGCGAGCCGCCTGCCGCTCGAGGACGTCGTCACGACCTTCGAGGGGATGCCCCGCTTCGGCAAGCCCGACGCCTCGGGGCAGCCGCCGCTCGAGGCCCGAGCGATGGGCGCGACCGTCGCGGGCGTCCGCCTCTGGAGCCTCTACGTGCCCAACGGCCGCGCGCTCGACGACCCGCACTACTCCTACAAGCTCGAGTGGCTGGGTGCGCTCGCGGCTGACACGCGCGCCTGGCTCGCCGCGGATCCCGCCACCCCGCTCGCGCTCATGGGCGACTGGAACGTGGCGCCGCTCGACACCGACGTCTGGGATCCCGCGCTCTTCGAGGGCAAGACCCACACCTCCGAGCCGGAGCGCGCCGCCTTCGCCGCGTTCCTGGACGCCGGTCTGGCGGACGTCGTGCGGCCGTCGATCCCCGAGGGCTACACGTACTGGGACTACCAGCAGCTGCGGTTCCCGCGGAACGAGGGCATGCGGATCGACTTCATCCTCGGGAACGACCGGTTCCAGGAGCTCGTGGGCTCGCCCCGGATCCACCGCGACGAGCGCAAGGGCGACGGCCCGAGCGACCACGTGCCGGTGGCCGTCGACCTCGACGTCGAGACCGAGCTCGACGACGACCGGCCGATGATCTTCTGATCCCCCGCCCCGCGCCGGCATGGCCGCTCGCGCTCCCGCCGACCCCGCCGATTCCGGCCCGGCGGGACGCGCCCCGTAGTCTCGTGCCGTGACCCCCGACGACGACGCGACCCCGGAGCGCGGCCGCCGCGCCTCCCGCGGGCGCCGGTCCGCCACCCCGCCGGCCCGACGCCGGCGCCTGCCGGAGGTCCCGAGGATCGCCCTGCCGACGCTCCCCCGCGGCCGGGGCCGAGCGGACGAACGGTCCGAGACCCGCGCGGCCGCCCGCTCCGCCGCCCGCGACGACGATCCCGCCGGCCCCGACTGGGTGCCCCGCTGGATCCTGCGGATCGACCGCCGGATCCTCGTCACCACGCTCGTCTCGATGCTCGTCGCCGCGGTCGTGGGCGGGAGCATCGCCGCCATGGGTCTCGGCCTCATCTTCGTCACCGACGCGTGCGACGTGGACGCCTACGTCTGCCGCGACTCGCTCTTCACGATCGGCTACGGGATCGCCGTCGCGGGCCCGCTGTTCCTCACGGGGATCGCCGTCATCGTCGCGCTCGTCGGCATGATCCGCGGGCGCACGCGGCCCTGGCTGGTGCTCCTCATCGGCGTGGGCGCGTCGCTCGCGGCGTACGTCCTCGGCGCCGTGCTCGTGCTCGTCGCGGTGCCCGGCTCCTCCCCCATCACCTGATCCCGCGCGCCAGCCCGGCGGCCCGCCGCCGCGGAGGCGGGGGTGCGGCGGTCCGCTAGCGTGGGAGGTCCGGCGCGCCTGTCGCGGATCCGGGGTACGGCCGCGCATGCGGCATGCGAGGGGGCGGTAGTGGACAGCGGACGTGTGGCTCTGGTCATCGAGGACGACGGCGACATCCGCCAGCTGCTCGAGGTGGTCCTGCGCCAGGGCGGCTTCGAGGTGCACTCCGCCGGCACCGCGACCGAGGGCGTGCGGCTGGCCGAGGAGGTCTCCCCCGACGTCATCACGCTCGACGTGGGCCTGCCCGACTTCGACGGCTTCGAGGCCGCGCGCCGCATCCGCCTCGTGAGCGACGCCTACATCGTGATGCTCACGGCGCAGGGCGAGGAGGTCGACACCCTGCTCGGGCTCGAGGCCGGCGCCGACGACTACATCGTGAAGCCGTTCCGCCCGCGCGAGCTCCGCGCCCGCATCTCGGCGATGATGCGCCGACCGCGCGGCGGCGGGGACGCGACGGCGACGCCCGCTGCGGGGATCCCGGCCGCGGCCGACGCCTCGGGCACGGCCGCCGACGCGGACGAGCCGGTGCAGGCCGCCGCCGTCGCCACCACAGCCGTCGTCTCGCCCGCGATGCCGACCGAGGCCGCGCCGGACGACGCCGACGTCCTCCGCCACAACGGCCTCGAGCTCGACGAGGGCACCCGCCACGTCACGGTGGACGGCGCACCTGTGGACCTCACGCGCACCGAGTTCGACCTGCTCGCATCGATCCTCGCGAGCGGCGGACGCGTGCGCACCAAGGGCGACCTCGTGCGCGACATCCGCAGCGGCTCCTACGCCGTCGCCTCGTCCACCGAGCCGGAGGAGCGCGCCGTGGAGGTGCACCTCGGCAACCTGCGCCGCAAGCTGCACGACGACCCGCGCGAGGCGCGGTGGATCCAGACGGTGCGCGGCGTCGGATACCGGCTCGCGCCGCCGCGCGGCTGAGGCACCGGGCACTGCTCGCCGCTCGCCGGCGGGCGCCAGGGGCTGCCGCGGGACCGGTGGGTCCCGCGGCAGCTGCGCCGTGGATCGGGGTCCCCTCGGGTGGGATCCCGCTCCGTTCCTCCGACCGGCCTGTCGCGGGAGCCGGTCGGGCGTGCGCGTCGGCCGTCGGGGCGGCCTCGCGCACGGGTCTAGTCGGGCGAGTGTCCGGCCTCCGCGCGGATCCACGAGCGCATCGCGTCCATGCTCCGCTCGCCCACCTCGCCGAGCTCCGGCAGCATGGCCGCGGCACGGGCGTGGTCGGCCGCGCGGATGGCCCGCTCGAGGTGCGCCGCTACGTCGCTGAGCAGCAGCGCTCCCGCCATCGCCGCGGAGCTCTTCACGCTCAGGCACGCGTCGAGCGCGGCCGGGCGGTCGGCGGCGCGGACGGCGGCGTCGAGGCGCTCCCAGCGGCTCGGCCACAGGTCGACGAAGAAGCGCAGGAAGTCGACGCAGGCGTGCTGCCCGTCGGTGAGCGCTCCGGGGCACATCGGCTCCGCGGGAGCCGGGGCGGAGGTGAGGGCGCCGACCGGACGGGGGGATCCGGCCGGCGCGTGCCCGCGACCGGGTGCGGGGGCACCACGGGTCGCGAGGCGGTCGTCCGGACGGGGGGATCCGGACGACGGGGTCCCGCGGCGCGGCTCGGGGTGGCCGCGCGGCGGGGTCACGCCGCCCGGCGCGGGAACGCCGGGGGGCGGAGCGGGGGTGCCCGTCGTGGGGACGACGGACAGGCGGGCGGGGCCGGGCTCGTCCGACAGCTCGACCAGCAGCTGCTCCAGGACGCGGACGTCGAGGAGCGGGGGGAGCTGCGGGACACGGGCGGTTCGGGCGCTCACGCCCGGCCGCCGACGAGACGATCGGAAGGACCGGGGAGGCCGCCGTCGGGCACCGGCCGCGCATCCGTGGATCCGGCCCGGCACCCGGTGCGCGCGGCTCGGGTGCCGCTCGCGGGGTGGTCGTGGGGGATCATCCGGTCCTTCGATCGCTCGTGTCGGACGGGTGGCCCCGTCGTTGCTCGAGCCTGACACCGCCGGATGCCGGATCGGATCAAGGTGGGGACAAGATCAGCTCAAGTCGGCCGCGATGTGGCACGCCCGATGCGGAGGGGCAGCCGCACCCGCATCGTGGTGCCCGCCCCGACGGCGCTCTCCACCTCGATGGAGCCGTCGTGCGCCTCCACGATCGAGCGCGTGATGCTGAGGCCGAGCCCCACGCCAGCCACCGTGCTCGCGCGGGCGGAGTTGGTGCGGAAGAAGCGCGTGAACAGCTGCGACGTGTCCTCCGCCGACATCCCCACGCCGTCGTCGGTCACGCACAGGCGGAAGTGGTCGCCGTCCACCCCCACCTCGGTGATGACCGTGCCGCCCTCCGGCGTGTACTTCACCGCGTTGCTGAGCAGGTTGTCGAGCACCTGCCCGATGCGCACGGCGTCGACCTCCGCGACCAGCTCCTCGTAGTCCGGCTCGACCAGGGTGACGCCGCTCGCCTGCGCGTGGGGGCGGATCACGTCGAGCGCGTTCTCGACGATCTCGCCCACGTCGACGAGGTTGCGGTTGACGGCGAGCTTGTGCTGCGCCGCCGTGAGGAGGTCGCCGATGAGGCCGAGGAGGCGCTGCGCGTTGCGCTCCACGATCGCGAGGCGGGCGGCGGTGATCCGGTCGTCGAGGTCGTCCTCCTCGAGGTCGTCGGCGATGAGCTCGACGTAGCCGAGGATGGAGGTGAGCGGGGTCTTCAGCTCGTGCGAGACGCTCGCGACGAAGTCCTCGCGCTCGGTGACCGCGAGCGCGAGCGCCGTGACGTCCGTGCTGACGACGACCGTGCCGAAGATGCGCCCGGAGGCGTCCACGAGCGGGGACAGCGACGAGAGCACGGCCTTCTGCGCTCCGCCGTCGCCGATCCAGTACACCTCCCGCCCGACGATCTCGCCGGCGCGGGCCCGGGCCACGAGCTGGCGCTCCGGCGGCACGACCGTGACGCGGTCCTCCTCGTAGACGAGGCGGCCGAGCATCGGGTCGTCCGGATCCGCGGGGCCGGCGAGCGCCATGAGCTCGCGGGCCGCGCGGTTGCGCAGCATGATGCGGCCCGTCGCGTCGAGCACGATGACGGTGTCGTCGATCGCGTCGAGCACGCCGTCGATGATCGAGTTGCGCTCCTGCAGGTCGACGAGCGTGCCCGTCAGCTCGCGCTGCATCTCCTCCAGGCGCGCGTGCTGCCGGATCAGCTGCTGCGCGAGCAGGTTCACGGCGACGGCCACGAGGAGCATCACGACGGGCAGGACGACGAGGTGCGACCAGCCGGTCGTGCCCTCGGGCACGGTGCCCGTGCGGAAGTAGGGCAGCGCCAGCACCGACGCCGTGCCGAGGGCGCCGAGCCACAGCACGTGCAGGGCGAAGGCGTACGCCAGCCAGATCACCGGGAACACGATGAGGAACGCGGTCGACGGCACCTGGTCGCCGATCGCGTCGTGGCAGAGGGCGAGTGCCACGAAGTCGAGCATCGGCAGCACGGCCACCCAGTCGGCGTCGATGCGCTCCCAGGGGATGACGGCCGCCACGATGGTGACGATGGCGGCGACGACCGTGCCGGCGACGAACCCGGGATGGGCCACGGAGTCGAGGTCGCCCGTGCCGGCGACGACGCCGACGACGGCGAGGCTCAGGATGAAGGGCAGCTGCGCGTGCAGCGGCTTCGAGAGCGTCATGCTGCGGAGCCTGGCCTGCGCACGGGACACCGGATCGCGCCGCACGTCGGAGGGAGCAAGCTCGCCCACGTGACCCCCCGGATGCGGTCACCCCGTCCCGCTCATCGATACTAGCCACGAGTGGAGCGACCGCCCCGGGCCGACGTACCCCGTGCTATGAGCCCGTACGATTCCCGGATGGTCGACCTCCCGCACGAGCACCGCGTGGAGATCGCGTTCCTCGTCGCCTCGCCGGTGCACCGGCTGGAGGGACGCCCGTCCGACGGACCGCGGGACGAGCCGGGCGAGCCGCCGTCGCGGGTCTCGGTGCGCGTGCGCGCCGGGCTCGGGATCGTCGGCGACCGCTACTTCGGCCAGCGCGCGCACCGCACGGCGGCGGTCACGGTGATGGCCGTCGAGTCGGTGGAGCGCGTGGCGCGGGAGCTCGGCGTCGAGGCGGGGCTGGATCCCGTCGACACGCGCCGGAACGTCCTGCTGCGCGGCGCGGACGTGGACCGGCTGCGCGGTATGCGCTTCAGCATCGACTCGGGTCACGGGCCCGTCGAGTTCCAGGGGCACCGGCCGGCGAACCCGTGCGCGTGGATGGACGTGATGCTCGCGCCCGGCGCGTTCCGCGCGCTCCGCGGCCGCGGCGGGGTGCGCTGCGAGCCGCTCGGGGACGGGATCCTCACGGTCGGCCCGGCCGTGCTCCGCACCGAGCGGCCGCTCGGGGACGAGGACGGCGACGGGGCGCGGCTCTTCTGACGCGCCCCGCCGCGCATCCGGCATCCCGGATCAGTGGACGGGCGTGCCGCCCGTCACCGCGATCGTCTCGCCGCTCGTGAAGCTCGACTCCTGGCTCGCGAGGAACACGTACGTCGCCGCGATCTCGGCCGGCTGACCCGGGCGGCCGTAGACCGACTGGGATCCGAACTCCTCCACGTCCGAGGCCGACTGGCCGACGGGCTGCAGCACGGTCCAGAACGGGCCGGGCGCGACCGAGTTGACGCGGATCCCCTTCGGCGCGAGCTGCTGCGCGAGCCCCTGCGTGAAGTTCCGGATCGCGCCCTTGGAGACCGCGTAGTCGATCTTGTCCGGGCTCGGCTGGTACGCCTGCGACGAGCTGGTCGTGATGATGCTGCCGCCCTTGGGCAGGTGCGGGATCACGGCCTTGCTCAGCCAGAACAGCGAGTAGACGTTGGTCTTCATCGTGCGGTCGAGCTGCTCGGAGTCGAGGTCGAGGATGTCGTCCTCGTTGCGCTGGTAGCCCGCGACCATCACGAGGCAGTCGACGCCTCCGAGCGCCGCCACGGACGCCTGCACGATGTCCTGGCATGCGGTCTCGTCGGAGATGTCGCCGGGCACGAGCGCGGCGGTGCGCCCGTCGGCCTCGATGGTGGATGCGGTGTCGCGCGCGTCCTCGAGCTCCTCGTCGAGGAAGTTGAGCGCGATGTCGGCGCCCTCGCGCGCGAACGCGATCGCGACCGCCTTGCCGATGCCGGAGTCCGCGCCCGTGATGAGCACCTTGCGGCCCGTCAACCGTCCGAAGCCGACGTAGCTGTCCTGGCCGTGGTCGGGCGTCGGCTCGAAGCGCTTCTCGTCGCCGGGCCCGGTCTGCTCCTGCTGCGGGAACGGCGGGGACGGGTACTGCGCGATCGGGTCCTGGATCTCGTACTGGTTGCCGGAGTTGCGGATCTCGCTCATGCGCTGCGCCTTCGTTCGGTGGTCGTGGGGTCGCATCCAGCCTGGCCCGGCGGGCGCGCGGCGTCCGGGGCGCGGCTCCTACGATCGGGGCATGACGACGACGCCCGACGCCGACCTCCCGCCCGTCGAGTTCGCGTTCCCGGGGCCGCTGCGGGATCAGCTCGTGGCCGCCATCGTCTCGGGTGAGAAGACCTCGACGAGCTCGCTGCTCGCCCAGTACGCGGCCGACGACGAGGAGCTGCCGGTCGTCGGATCCCTCGGCGCCGTCATCGACTCCGCCGGGCGGCCGGTGCTCGTGATCGAGACGACGGCCGTGGAGATCGCGCGCCTCGCGGACGTGCCGCTCGCGCACGCGCTGGACGAGGGCGAGGGCTTCACGACCGTCGCCGAGTGGCGCGCCGGGCACGAGGGGTTCTGGGGATCAGCCGAGGTGCTCGCGGAGCTGCCCGACGGGTTCCGGCTCGACGACGACACCGAGATCGTGATGGAGCGCTTCCGGGTGGTGGGCGCCGCGGACCGCCCCGCCTAGGGTCGGATGATGCGCCCCCTCCTCTTCGCCGCCCTCGCGACCGCCGCCCTCGTCGCCCTCTCCGGCTGCGCGACGGCGGATCCCGGTCCGGCGTCCGCGCCGACCGTCGCCTCGGCCGACGCGGCGACGACCGGCCTGCTCGCGGCGGACACGACCGCGGCCGCGACCGCGACCGTCACCCTGCCGCCCGTCGGCACCGGCTTCGACAACCAGCTCGGCGGCGCCTCGCCGGTGCCGGCCGGCGTCGGGATCGTCGTGCGCGACAGCACGGACGAGCCCGCGGAGGGCGCGTACGGCATCTGCTACGTCAACGGATTCCAGACCCAGCCGGGCGAGACCTGGCCCGACGACCTGCTGGTGCAGGGCGACGACGGGCCGCTCGTGGACCCGAACTGGGACGACGAGTCCATCCTCGACACCTCGACCGCGGCGAAGCGCACGGCCATCGCGGCCCGGCAGGCGACGACCGTCGACCGCTGCGCCGACGCCGGCTTCCCGGCCGTCGAGTTCGACAACCTCGACTCCTGGTACCGCTCCGCGGGCGCCCTCGACGCCGATGACACGCTGGCCCTCGCGACCCTCCTCGTGGATCACGCGCACAGCCGGGGCCTCGCCGTCGCGCAGAAGAACACCACCGACATCGGGTCCCGCGGTCGCGACGAGGCCGGCTTCGACTTCGCGATCGCCGAGGAGTGCGACCGCTGGAAGGAGTGCGCCGACTACACGGCGGTCTACGGGCCGCACGTGCTCGACGTGGAGTACACCGACGACCTGCGCGGCACGGCCGACGAGGTGTGCGCGCGGATCCTGGCGCTGGATCCCGCGCCCCGCGCCATAGTGCGCGACCGCGACCTGGTGCCGTCGTCCGAGGACGGATACGCGTACGCGGCCTGCTGAGCGATGTCGCCCGCCCCGTGACACGATGCGGGGATGGACGACGACGACCGGCGCACGGAGATAGCGGAGCTGCGCCGGCGCGTGTTCGGGCCGGATCGCGACCCGCGCGATGCCGCAGCGCTCGCGCGGCTTCGGGAGCTCGAGGGGCGTGGAGCCGTGCCGTCGGCGGATCCGCAGCGGGGCGACCCCCACGGCGCGCGTGAGGCCGACCTGCGCGACGTCGATCCCGACGCGGTTCCTCCCCGGCGCGAACGCCGCCTCCCGCGCCTCCGCCCACGCCTCGCCGCGGTCTGGACGGCCTCGATCGTGATCGCGGTCGTCGCCTCCGCCGGCGCCACGGCCTGGTGGCTCGGCGACGAGCGCGGCACCGTCGCGATGCTCGCGCTCGAGCCGCCGCCGGTGCCGGACAACGCGACCTACCTCTCGGTCGACACGGGATCCATCGCCCCGGGTTCCCTGTTCGCCGCGTTCCACGGGATCTCGGTGGCGCGGATCCCGGTGCCCGACCCCGCAACGGGCGTCGAGGAGACATGTCTCGTCGCCGGCCCGGCAGAGCAGGACGGTGCGGTCAGCGGCGTGCCCGGTTGCGCGACGGGCGGCGTCCCGGCGCGCACCGCGCTCGTGGTCACGGCCGACCAGCCGCAGGAGCTCCGCGACGCGTTCCCCCTGGGCACCACGCTGACGTTCGAGCTGGACGGCGACGGCGAGACCGTCCGGGTGCGGACCGTCGGCGGCTGACGCGCCCTCCCCACCCGCATCGCCACGTCGGCGTCCCGAGCTCGATGGCCGACGTGCGGCAGCCCAGGCGGATCCGCTAGGTTGTCATCCGTTCGGGGAGCGCACCTATCGGGGTGCCTCGTCTGGTTCGATTTCCGGAGCTCTCCACCATCCGCCGCACGCGCGCCGCCGTCACTTGTCCCACACGCGGATCGACGGCAGGCCACGATCCGCGGGCTCGGCGTTCACGAGCTCCTCGACGAGCGCGGTCTTCCCCGCGGTGTAGGCGCGGCCGTCGGCGGCGGTCTCGGCGAGCGCCGCCTTGAGGTCGTCGTAGCGGCGGCGTGCATCCGGGTCGCGCAGGAGCCGGTCGCGGAAGAGGCGCTGCGGGCAGGCGTCCCATGCGTCGTCCGCGAACACGTGGAGGATGTGCGTCCGCGATCCGCCCGCCGACCGCACGTGCACCCCGTGGTTCCGCGGGCCCGCGCGGTGCTGCGCGTAGCCCAGGGGCGCGAGCGTCGCGTCGAGCCCGAGCGGGTCGGTGCTCCTCGAGGCGGATCATCGCGGCCACCCTACCGACGCGGCCGCGCAGGCCCCTAGGCTCGACGACCGTGCCCTCCTCCCCCTCGCGTCGCGCCCTCGTCCTCGGCGGCACCGGAGCCATCGGCGGCGCGACCGCAGAGCGGCTGGCCCGAGACGGGTGGTCGGTCGACGTGACGGGCCGCGATCCCGACCTCATGCCCGCCGGGCTCCGGGACCTCGGCGTGCGCTTCCACACCGTCGACCGCGCCGACGCCCGCGGCATCGAGCGGCTGACGGGCGACGGAGTCGACCTGCTCGTCGACCTCGTGGCGTTCACGGCGGCCGACGTCCAGGCGCTTCTGCCGGTGATGCGGGCGAGCGGATCCGTCGTCGTCGCGTCCTCGCGCGCCGTGCACGTCGACGACGCGGGTCGGCACGTCAACGGCGACGAGCCGCCGCGCTTCCCCGTCCCGATCCCCGAGGACAACCCGACGCTCCCGCCCGCCGCGCCGGGAACCGACCCGTTCACGCGCGAGGGCTACGCGCCCTCGAAGGTCGCCGTCGAGCGGGCGGCCCTCGACGGCGGGCTGCCGGTGACGGTGATCCGCCCGTCCAAGGTGCACGGCCGGTGGGCGAGGAACGCCCGCACCCGAGCCGTCGTCGAGCGGATGCTCGCGGGCGCGGACACGATCGAGCTCGCCGACCGCGGCGCGTCCGTCGACCACCTCACCGCGGCGGCGAACGCGGCGGCGCTCGTCGCGCGGGTCGCGGACGTGCCGGGCGCGCGGATCCTCCACTCCGCCGACCCGGATCCGCTGACGGCCGCCGAGATCGTCGCCGTCATCGCCGAGGAGCTCGGCTGGCGCGGACGCATCGTGCCGCTCGAGCCCGGCGTCGCGGGCGGCGCTCACCCGTGGGCGGCCGCGCACCCGATCGTCCTCGACACGCGCGCGTCCCTCGCGCTCGGCTACGCCCCCGTCGGCCCGGGCGCCGTGCTGCTGCGCGCCGAGGTCGCCTGGATCCGCGACGGGGAACGCCCGCGCGGCTGACACCCGGCTCACCGGCCCCGGGCCCGCGTCCGCGTCCGCCGTGGACAGCCCGGCCGCGAGCGCGCCCGCCCTGCGACCATGCGCTGCATGCCCTCCGTGACCGTGCGCCCCATGACCCCGTCCGAGTTCGCCGAGATGATGGCCGCCGCCGACGAGGACTACGCGGCCAGACAGGTCGAGGCGGGCCTCTGGCCGCCGGAAGGCGCCCTCGCACGGGCGACGGCGGAGACCGCGAAGTGGCTCCCCGACGGGATCCGGACGCCGCGCACCCTGCTCCTGCGCGGGCTCGACGAGCACGGCGTCGGGGTCGGCAGCGCCTGGGTCGCGCTCGACGATCCGAACGGCAGGCCCGACACGGCGTTCCTGTTCGAGCTCCTGGTGGATCCGTCCCGCCGCGGATGCGGGTACGGCCGCGCCCTGCGCGCCGCGGTGGAGGAGGCGACGCGCGCGGCCGGGGCCCCCGCGCTGGCGCTCAACGTCTTCGGCGCCAACCGGGTCGCGATCGCGCTGTACGCGTCGGCGGGCTACGGCGTGACGGCGCAGCAGATGCGGAAGGCGCTCTGAGGCGGATAGGGCCCTCCCCCGCTGCGCCCGCCTGGCCGCTCCCCGTCGCATCCGCCCCCGACCCGGTCGCGCGCGCCCGGACCTGGCAGGGTCGATGGGCCGGGATCCACCGATCCGCGCAGATCCCCCGAGGAGCACCATGCCGCTGATCCGTTTCCTGTTCGTCGCCGTCCCCGTGATCCGCCGCTTCCTGCGCAGCCGCCAGGGCAAGGCCGCCATGGCCAAGGGCAAGGCGCAGATGGCGAAGCGCTCGCAGAAGCGCGCCGCCCAGCGCGGCTCCACCGGCCGCCGCTGAGTCCTCGGGCCGCTACGTCCCGGGCGCGAGCAGCGCCGCGATCACCAGCAGCACCGGGATCGACGCGACCGTCGTGATCAGCACGGTGTCGCGCGCGAGGACCACGCCGCGCTCGTAGCGCGACGCGAAGTTGAAGATGTTCTGCGCCGTCGGCAGGCCCGCGATCACGGTCGCGGCGAACGTCTGCGGCGCGTCCAGGTGGAACGCGAACCGCGCCAGCAGGAACGCGGCGAGCGGCATGACCACCGTCTTGATCACCGAGGCCACGACGATCTCGCCGCGGCCGGATCCCGGCGCGAGCGGCTTCCGCCCCACGAGCGACATGCCGAACGCCATCAGCACGATGGGGATCGCCGCGCCGCCGATGAGGCGGAAGGGCTCGTAGATCGCATCGGGGACCTGCAGCCCGGTGATCGCGATGAGGATGCCGAGCATCGACGCGATGATCATCGGGTTCCGCAACGGCTGCGTGAGGATCCCGACCACCGACGCGGACCCGCGGCTCGAGATGTCGAGGACGGTGAGCGTGGTCGGCGCGAGCACCAGCAGCTGGAGCAGCAGCACGGGCGCGACGAGCTGCGCGTCGCCGAGCACGTAGATCGCGACCGGCAGGCCGATGTTGTTGGCGTTGACGTAGCTCGCCGAGGCCGCGCCGATGGTCGTCTCCGCGACCGGCCGACGGAAGAGGATCCGCGCCACGACCAGGTAGAGGATCGCCGCGACGGCCACCGCGCTCGCCGACGTGAGCAGGAAGGCCGAGAACACGACGTGCAGGTCGGCCTTGGCGAGCACCGTGAACAGCAGCGCGGGCGTCGCGACGAAGAACGCGACCCGGTTGAGGGAGTGCTGGGCACCGGGACCGGCGATCCCCGAGCGGCCGACGCCGTAGCCCACTGCGATGATGAAGCCGATGATGGCGAAGCCGGTCAGCACCCCGATCATCCGACTCCCCTCGCCCGCGTCCTCCCACCCTACGGGCGAGGCGCGGGCTCGACGGACGCCCCGCGCCCCGCCCGTTCAGCGCCGGGACACCGCCGCGTCACGCGATCCGCCTAGCGTCGGCCCCGTCGCGCCCGCGACCGACCCGCACCCGCCGCCGCGCCTCCCGCGCCGCGCCCGCTCCACCAGGAACCCATGCGCCTCCGCACCCGCCGCCGCCTGTCCGCCTCCGTCGCGCTCGCGCTGGCCCTCGGGATCGCCGCCGGCGGATCCGCCCTCCCGGCGCTCGCCGCGACCGGCGACGGCAGCGGCACCGGCGCCGCGACCGGCTCGGGATCCGCCGACCGCACGTACTACAGCAGCAAGACCCCCTACGCCCCGCAGGGCACCCCGGCCGACCTCGCGCCCGCGCCCGCCGGGTTCGCGCCCGTCTACACGGAGTCGGTCGCGCGCCACGGATCCCGCGCGCTGTCGAGCTTCAAGTACGACTCGCTCACCACGCAGGTGTGGGAGCAGGCGCGCTCCGAGGGCGCGCTCACGACCCTCGGCGAGACGCTCGGCCCGGAGGTCCAGAAGCTCACGGCCGCGAACCAGAAGCTCGGCTACGGCAACCTCACCGGCCAGGGCGCCGACCAGCACCGCGGCATCGGCGCGCGCGTCGTCCAGCGGCTCCCCACCCTGTTCGCCGGGATCGACGCGGGATCCGACACCGTCGCGCTCGAGAGCTCCGGCGAGGCGCGCGCCACCGCGTCGGGCAAGGCGTTCGCGGAGGGGCTGAAGCGCGCGGATCCGCTCCTCGCGTCGCACCTGCCGAAGGACATCGCCAAGGATCCCGACACGCTCTACTTCCACAAGTCGGCCGCCAACGCCGACTACCAGGCGTACGAGGACGGGCCCGCGGTGACCGCCGCGGTCGATGCCATCTACGCCCAGCCCCGCAGCCACGAGGCCGCGCGCCGCCTGCTCGAGCGCATCTACACGCCCGCCTTCGTCGACCGCCTCGCGGCCGGGCAGTACCACTTCGTCGACGGCGGCGACGGCGGCACCCACGTCGACGACGAGCTCGACGCCGCGATGATGCTCTACAACCTCTACATCATCGCGCCCGACATGACGGAGGAGGTCAGCGTCGACTTCGACCGCTACTTCACATCGGCTGGCGCGGGCGACGACGCGGACACCGAGTGGTTCGCGTACCTGCTCGACGCGGAGGACTTCTACTCGAAGGGCCCGGCGTTCCAGGGCAGCGACATCACCTACCGGATGGCGACGCCGCTCCTCGACGACTTCCTCGACTCGATGGACGCGCGCCTCGCCGGGTCCTCCACGGCCGCGACCTTCCGCTTCGCGCACGCCGAGACGATCATCCCGTTCGCGGCGCTCCTCGGCCTGCCGGGCTCGACGCAGCCGGTGACCCCCGAGGCCCCGTACACGTACGCGACCAACGCGTGGCGCGGCGAGACCGTCACGCCCATGGCCGCCAACGTGCAGTGGGACGTCTACCGGGACGCGACCGGCCGCGCCATCGTGCGCATGCTCTACGACGAGAAGGCGATCCCGTTCCGCGCGGGCTGCGCGCCCATCGCCCCCGGGTCGCTGTTCTACGACGCGGGCGAGGTGCGCCGCTGCCTGACGGCCGTTGCCGTGGTGGATCCCGGGACGACCGCGCCCGGTGCGTCCGACCCCGGCGCGCTCCCCGGATCGCCGGCCGCGATCGCCGCCGCCGACGCCTCCGCCTCCGCCGCCCGAGGCGACACCCTCGCCGCCACGGGCATGTCGGCCGACGAGCTGCCGTTCCTCGCGGTCCTCGCGTTCGCGCTCGGCGCGGCGGGGATCACCGCGGTCGGCGTGGTGCGGCGGCCGCGGCGCGAGCGGCCCGCCGACGACCCCCGCTAGGCGGTCGGCGCGACCAGCCCCTCCATCACGTCGAGGAACCCGCCCCAGCCCTGGATCGTCATCTCACGCTGCTCGGGCGTGAACTCGCCCGCGCGCTGCGTCATGGTCATGCGCGTGGCGCCGCCCGCGACCTCCTCGAGGTCGACCGTGAGCGGCGCGCCCGCGGGCTGGTCGGGCCGGTCCGTCATCGTCATCGCGAGGCGCGACGGCCGGTCGAGCTCGACATACTCCCCCGCCCAGTCGATCGATCCGCCGTCGGGCAGGCGCATCACCGCGCTCCACGCGCCGCCGACGCGCACGTCCATGCGCAGGGTGTCGAGCGGCACGTCGACCGCGGCGGTGCCGAACCAGGCGGAGAAGTCGGCCGGCGTGATCCACGCGTCGAACACGCGCTCCCGCGGGGCGGCGAACGTGCGGGTGATGACGATGGGCTCGGACACGGCGACCTCCGGCGGCTCTGCGGGACGGGACAGGCCGCCGCCCCTCAGGGGACGACGGCCCTGCCGTGAGTCGACCAGCCGCGGGCGGCCGTGTCAACGGGTGATCCCGTCGACGGGGATCAGCGCTCGGGGCGGCCGTCCCGCGCGTCGCTCGACGGCACCGCGATCCGCGACGCGTCGTCGGCCGCGTCCGGGCCGGTCGCCTGCGCCGGGCTCGTGCCGGCGCGGACGCCCGCGCGCTGCTCCGCCTCGAGCCGCTCGGCCTCCTCGCCGCCCACCGCCTCGCCGCGGGCGACGAGCCCGGCGACGTCCGACAGCGGGATCTGCTTGAGCACCAGCGAGAGCACGAAGGCGATCGCGATGAAGGGCACGAGGTACCAGAACACGGGAGCCAGCGCGTCGGCGTACGCGTCCACGATCCCGTCGCGCACGGCGTCCGGGAGCCCGTTCAGCGTCTGCGGGTCGATGCTGCTGGCCGAGGCCGCCGCATCCCCGGGCGCCGCGCCCGCCCCGGCGAACACGGTCGTGAGGTTCTCCGTCAGGCGCGTCGTGAACAGCGTGCCGAAGACGGCCGTGCCGAGCGCGGCGCCCACCTCGCGGAAGTAGTTGTTCGTGCTGGTCGCCGTGCCGATCTGCGCGGCGGGAACCGCGTTCTGCACGACGAGGACCACCACCTGCATGATCAGGCCGAGGCCCAGCCCGAAGATGAAGAGGAACACGCAGATCAGCCACACGGGCGTCTGGGCGGTGAGCGAGGTCATCAGCACGAGCGCGAGCATCGTCAGCAGCGTGCCGACGATGGGGAAGATCCGGTACCTCCCGGTGCGGCTGATGAGGATGCCCGACGTGATCGACATGCCGATGAGGCCAACCATCATCGGCAGGAGCAGCAGCCCCGAGACCGCGGCGGAGGTGCCGGTGGACATCTGCAGGAAGGTCGGCACGAAGCCGATGGCCGCGAACATCCCGATGCCGAGCGCGAGGCCGATGGCGGTCGCGTTCACGAATACGGGGTTCCGGAAGAGGCTGAGCGGGATCACCGGGTCGTCCGCCCGCGACTCCGTGAACACGAACAGCGACGCCGCGACCACGAGCCCGAGGCCCCACGCCCAGGTGGCGAGCGATCCCCAGCCGTAGGCCTTGTCGCCGCCGAAGTCGGTGAAGAAGATGAGGCACGTCGTGGCGAGCGAGAGCAGCACGACGCCGGCCACGTCGATCCGCTTGGTCGCCCTCTTGCTCGGCAGCGTGAGCGTGATGAACGCCACGACGAAGGCCGCGATCCCGATGGGGATGTTGATGTAGAACGCCCACTGCCAGGTGAGGTGGTCGACGAAGAAGCCGCCGAGGAGAGGTCCGCCGACCGCCGAGAGGCCGAAGATGCCGCCGAGCGGGCCGAGGTACTTGCCGCGCTGGTTGGCCGGGACGATGTCGGCGATGATCGACTGCGACAGGATCATGAGCCCGCCGCCGCCGAGGCCCTGCGCCGCGCGGAACACCACGAACGACCAGAAGTCGCCCGCGAACGCGCAGCCGACGGAGGCGAGCGTGAAGATCGCGATGGCCGCGAGGAAGAGGTTGCGCCGGCCGAGCACGTCGCCGAACTTGCCGTAGATGGGCATGACGATCGTGGTGGCGAGCAGGTAGGCGGTGGTGATCCAGACCTGGTGGTCGACGCCGCCGAGCTCGCCGACGATGGTCGGCATCGCGGTGGAGACGATGGTCTGGTCGAGGCTCGACAGGAGCATGCCGGCGATGAGGGCCGAGAAGATGATCCAGATGCGCCGCTGCGTGAGCAGGAGGGGCGCGGGGGCGGTGGCGGTCATGGGGTCCGTTCGTGCTGGCGGGTGGTCGCGGTGGTGGTGGGATGGGCAATCTCGCGGAGGGCGTCGAGGCGCCGCCGCAGGATGAGCTGTATGGGATCGGCGTTGCCGGGGGCGAGGAACTCGCGCGCGCTCGCCCGGCCGAGGGCGCCCATGATCTGGACGACGACGGACGCGCGGAGGTCGCCGGCCGGCAGCCCCTCGCGGCGTTCGACGAGGAGCACGTCCTTCGCCTCGTCCTCGACGGCGGCCTCGAGGGCGCGAACGAGGAGGCCGGGCTCACGGCGGAAGGCCGCGTGCATGTCCTGCATCGAGGTGCCGTCGGTGTCGAGGCGGGCCCAGCGCTCGAGGCACAGGTCCGCGAGGTCGTCGAGGAGGGTCGGCGAGAGCGCGGGATCCTCGGGGTCGCCGGCCGCGACGAACGCCTCCTCGAGGTCGGCGGTGTCGACGCGTGCGGAGCGCCCGAAGAGCGCGTCCTCCTTCGAGGCGAAGTAGTTGAAGAAGGTGCGGCGTGAGACGCCGGCCTGCTCGCAGACCTCCTCGACCGTGAAGCCCGCGAGGCCGTGCTGCGCGGTGAGGCGTCGGGCGAGCGTCGTGAGCTTCGCCGAGGTCTCCACCCGGCGGCGCTCACGCAGTCCCGTTCCCGTTGCACTCGTCGTCACGGAGTGCATCTTTGCACTACTGCAGCGCGAGTGCAAATCAAGCGACGGGGGCGCCGCTGTCGACCCCGGCACCGATCGTGGGGATGGTGGCCAGCACCCGGCGACGCCACGCGGATCCGAGATCCGGGCGGGTCGCACCTCCCGGAAGGCCGACCCGATGAAGTCCGACGCACTCGCCCGACGGCACCGCCCCGGCAGCCCGATCGCGGTGACGCGATGAGACGCTCGACGGCGCGGTTCGTCGCCGCGTTCGTCGTCATGATCGCCTCGGGCGCCGGCCTGATCGCGGTCATCCCCTCCGCCCTCGGGGCGGGCGTCCCGCTCGACGGGTGGATCCCGATCGCGCTCTGCGCCCTGTTCGCCGCGAGCGCCCTCGCGGCGTTCCGGGTCCGCCCCGCCGGAGGAGCGCGATACGACTGAGCCCCGGCGTCGCGGCGCCGCGGCGCGCGACTCAGATGCGGAAGCCCTCCGGCCAGCCGTGGGACTCGAGGTAGGCGCGCACGCGCTCGACGTCGGCGTCCGACGGCATCTCGGAGGTGACGCCCGCGATGGCGGAGGCGACGTCGAGGCGGCTGGCGGGCAGCCCTCCCTCGGACGCGAGCCGGGCGCTCACCTCCTGCACCTCCTCGTCGCTGAGGCGGCGGCGCAGGAGCGCGAGCAGCGGCACGAAGTCCTGCTCGGGCAGGCCGGCCGGGTAGCCCGCGCGCAGCCACGCGACGACGCGGGAGACGAGGCCCGTGCGCTCGGTCGCGCGCGCGTCGGCGGCGTCCGGCTCGTGCAGGTCCTCCGGGGATCCGAGCGGCCAACCCGCGGCCGCCAGCCGCGCCGAGACGCGCACCAGGTCCTCGGGCATCGCCGGGCCGAGCAGCATCGCCTCGACGCGCTCGCGGAGCCGGCTCCTGCCGATCTCCTCGCCGGCCGCGTCCGCCTGGACCGCGTCGTCGACGAGCTGGTCGACCACCTGCTCGAGCTCCTCGGCGGTGAGGCTGCGGCGGAGGATCCCGAGCAGCGGCACGTAGTCCTGGTCCGGCACGCCGGACGGGTAGCCCGCGCGCAGCCAGCCGACGACGCGCTGGACGATGCCGCGGTCGTGGCGGTCGGGGACGGCGACGCCGGTCGTGCCGTCGACGGGCCCGCCGGCCTCGGATGCGCTGTCGGTCATCGTCAGCCCTTCGAGGTGAAGGTCGGGATGACGTGCTCGAAGCTCACCGACTGGCCGAGGCCCGTCGCGATGATGAGCGTGAGTCCCGCGACCACGGCGAGGACGACGACCGCGTAGCAGAGGGCGCCGACCGCCTGGAGGACGACGGGCGGCATGCGGCGCGCGGAGTCGGATCCGGCGACGCGGCCGCTGGTGTCGGGACTGGCGAGCGCGAATGACCGCACGCCGAGCGCGAAGAGGGCGGGCAGGCCCGCGCCGAGGAGGAGGGCGACGAGCGCGACCTGGCCGACCGCGGAGAGGAAGAGGGGGAGCATGGCGGGGTCCTTCAGACGTCGGCGGGCTGGGCTGCGGGGCGGGCGGTCTTCTCGTCGGACCACTCGTCGTTGACGTTGTGCGCGCCGACGTCGTCCTTGCGCGAGCGGACGTAGACGGTGATCGACACGGCGACGAGCACGAGCGTCATCGCGATGCCGCCCGCCGCACCGCCGATGAGGTGGCCGAGCCACCACATGACCGCGCCGACGAGCGCGGCGGCCGGGAGGGTGATGATCCACGCCACGACCATGCGCAGCGCCACGCGCCAGCGCACCTGCGCGCCGGGGCGGCCGACGCCGGAGCCGAGGATGGATCCGGTGGCCACGTGCGTGGTGGAGAGCGCGAAGCCGAGGTGGCTGGAGGCGAGGATGACCGCGGCCGACGAGCTCTCGGCCGCCATGCCCTGGTGCGTGTCGATCTCGACGAGGCCCTTGCCGACCGTGCGGATGATCCGCCAGCCGCCGATGTAGGTGCCGAGGGAGATGGCGAGCGCGCAGCTGATCTTCACCCAGAACGGCACGGACTCGGTGTCGGTCCAGCCGCCCGCCGCGATGAGCGCGAGCGTGATGACGCCCATGGTCTTCTGCGCGTCGTTCGTGCCGTGCGCGAGCGAGACGAGGGAGGCGCTCCCGATCTGGCCGATGCGGAAGGTGCGGTCGAGGCCGCGCCCGGCGAGGTTGCCGATGATGCGGAACACCAGCCAGGTGCCGACGGCGGCCACCGCCCCGGCGAGGATCGGCGACATGAGCGCCGGCAGGATCACCTTGCCCACGACGCCGTCGAGCTTGGATCCGTCGCCCGCCCAGTTCACGCCGTTCAGCCCGAGGCCCGCGAGCGTCGAGCCGATGAGGCCGCCGAACAGCGCGTGCGAGGAGCTCGACGGGAGGCCGAGCAGCCAGGTGAGCAGGTTCCAGACGATGCCGCCGATGAGGCCCGCGAGCACGATGAGCAGCAGCGCGGATCCGCCGCCCTGGAGCAGCGCCGGGTCGGGGGCGCCCGACTTGTCCTGGATCTTCACGACCGCGTTCGTGACGGTGAGCGCGACCTCGATGCTGAGGAACGCGCCCACCAGGTTGAGCACCGCGGAGAGCGTGACCGCGACCTTGGGCTTCAACGCGCCGGTCGCGATGGACGTGGCCATCGCGTTCGCCGTGTCGTGGAAGCCGTTGGTGAAGTCGAAGGCGAGCGCCGTGATGACGACGAGCACGAGGAGAATGAATGGATCCACGGCGATGATCCTGCGCCCTGCTCGCGTGTCCCCTCTACGGGGGACCGTCGGGTTCACCGGCTGTTCACCCGCGCCTAAGGAGAAGCCGGCCCCGGCCGCCGTCGCTCGAACCGACCCGGAGGACCCGCATGCCCGACACCCCGCCCGCATCCCCGGCCGTCGCGCTGATCCCCGTCGACGTCGAGCGCGACCGCGACGCGCTCCGGGTGTTCCTGACCTCGAACGCGTTCCCGTTCCACGTGCGGCCCCGGCCGACGGCCGCGGACGTCGAGGCGCGCATCTCCGACGGCGACTTCGACGGCCCCGAGCACGCGGCCCTGTGGGTCGAGGTCGCGGGATTCGGTCGCGTGGGCCTCGTCGTGCTCGACGACCTCGAGGATCCGGGCGTGCTGTTCGACCTGCGCCTCGCGGAGGCGGCGCGCGGTCGCGGGCTCGGCGTGCCCGTCGTGCGCGCGCTCACGGACCACGTGTTCGGCTCGTACCCGCACGTGACGCGCGTCGAGGCGCAGACCCGCGACGACAACCGGGCGATGCGCCGCGTGCTCGTGCGCGCGGGCTTCGTGAAGGAGGCGCACTACCGCGACGGCTGGCCCGTGGTGGGAGGCGAGCCGCGCGCGTCCGTCGGCTACGCGGTGCTGCGCCGCGACCACGAGTCGGGGACCACGACGCCGGTTCCGACGGACGACGAGGCGTAGCCCTCCCCGCTCGCGCACGGATGCTGCGTGGCCGCGCCGATCCACGCGCGGATCCGGCACGCGGGACACGATCCCGCGCCGATCCCGCGGATACGGTGGAGGCACCGCACGCCACCCGCACGATCGGAGGTCGATCCATGTCCAGCGCCGCACCCACCGCAGCCGTCATCGGCGAGCCCGAGGTCGTCGAGGACGTCGCGACCGTCGCCTCCTCCCCCGCCTGGCTCGCCCTCAAGGACGCCGCCGTCGAGCTCCAGCCCATGCAGGTCAAGGACGGCTCGATCCCCGACGCCGCGCACCACGCGGAGGCCGCGCGGCTGATCCAGACCATCCGCGACGCCGTCCGCACGCTGGCCCCGCTCTTCCCGCACGACGCCACCTACCTCGCGGCGCTCGACGTGGACTTCGCGCGCTGGGTCGACGCGGGCCTCGGCGTGCCCGACTTCCTCGACTCCCTGAACGAGTTCCAGCCGCAGCGCGACCGCGTGGACGGGATCCGGCACCTCGTCGTCTTCCCGATGACCACGCAGAACGGCAGCGCGTCCAGGCTCGTCGAGGCCGTGCTCATCGAGGTCGTCTGGCCGGAGTTCGTGGCCGAGCTGGAGGCGGGCGACTACGGCAACGCGCTGTTCGTCCCCATCCGCTTCGTCGACTTCACGCCCGGGTACGACACCAACTCCGCGGTGCTGTTCCCCGAGACCGTCGCGATGCGCGAGATCCCGACCTTCACGTGGGGCGCGATCTTCGCCGACCGCGAGGCCGCCCGCTTCCGCCGCGTGGTGCGTCACGCCGCCGAGGTCACGAAGCTCGAGCTGCCGGACGACGCCCGGCGCCTGCTCGACGACCAGCGGCTCGCGGAGGAGACCTTCGTGATGTGGGACCTCATCCACGACCGCACGCACATGCGCGGCGACCTGCCTTTCGACCCGTTCATGATCAAGCAGCGGATGCCGTTCTTCCTCTACTCGATCGAGGAGCTGCGCTGCGACCTCACCGCGTTCCGCGAGGCCGTCGCGATCCAGCGCCGGCTCGCCGCGGTGGATCCCGCCGAGCGCACAGCCGCCGACGACGCGCTGCTCGAGCGCGCCGGCATGGTGCAGCACGCGGTGATCTTCGACCGGATCTTCCGCTTCGCCATCACCGGATCCCGCGTCCGCAACTACGACGGCCTCGGCGGCCAGCTGCTGTTCGCGTGGCTGCACCAGCACCACGTGCTGCACTGGACCGACACGCGCCTCACGATCGACTGGGACGACGTCGCCGACGTGGTCGTGGCGCTCGCCGACCGCGTGAACGACCTCTACTGGCGCTCCATCGACCGGCCGAAGACCGCGCACTGGCTGGCCGCGTACGCGATGGTCACCGAGACGGTCACGCCGCACCCGGCATCCACCTGGGCGAAGGGACCTGGCGCGCTGCCGCTCGACGGGCCGCCGAAGGGCCTCACCGACCTCGTGCTCGACGACGAGTTCCCGCTCAGCATGTTCTTCGAGGCGCTGGAGAAGAAGATGCGCGACGTCATCGGATCCACCGCCGGGATCACGGGGCAGGCCGCGTGAGCGTCGACGGCCGCGTGGTCGTGGTCGCGGGCGCCTCGAGCGCCGCGGGTCGCGCGGTCTGCGCGGAGCTGACGGCGGCGGGCGCGCGCGTCGTCGCGGTCGGCACCGACGCGGGCCGGCTCGCGGAGGTCGACTCCGAGCGCCGCGAGGTCTGCGACCTCGCCGACCACGCGGCCGTCGTGGAGCTGGCCGGCCGGATCCGCGCCGACCTCGGCGGCGTCGACGGCCTGATCCACCTGGTCGGCGGCTGGCGCGGCGGCAACGGGCTCGAGGGCCAGACCGACGACGACTGGGACTTCCTGCACGAGCGGCTCGTCACCACGCTGCGCAACACCACGCGCGCCTTCGACGCCGACCTGCAGGCGTCCGACGCCGGCCGTCTCGCCATCGTCTCGTCCACGGCCGTGCAGCGCCCGTACCCGGGCGGCGCGAACTACTCGACCGCGAAGATCGCGGCGGAGACGTGGGTGCGCGCGGTCGACCGCGGGTTCTCGAAGGCCGGCTCCCCCGCCCGCACGACGATCTTCGTGGTCAAGGCGCTCGGCGGCCTCGAGCGGGCGCTCGCCCGGCGGGTCGCGAGGCTGTGGACGGCCGTGCCGCCCGAGCGGGACCTGATCGAGGGCTGACGCGGCCGTTGCTCTAGCACACGGGGATCGCCCCGGATTGGGCACGTCCCGACCTCCCGTGGGCGCCGACGCGCGGTATACGTTCACGTGGTGACACCAGCCGCCAGAACAGCCGAGCACGACGCCTTCGGCCCGTGGATCGACACCGTCCGCACCCTCGACGAGGTCCCCCGCCTGTACCGCCCGCACGGCGTCGACCCCTTCGCCGTCCGTCTGGTGCTCAAGGTCCCGCGCGACATCCCGCGCCGCGACACCGACCCGACGATGGACCTGTACGACCACCTCCTCGTCGTCGGCGACCGCGAGCTGGAGGTGCTCTCGCGCGACGGATCCGCGTACACCGCCCGGCGCATCCCCTTCGCCGACATCGTGGCCGTGCGCGACCGCGTCGACCTGCTCGACGGCCTGCTCACGGTGCACGCGGTCGACGGCCAGGCCCTCCGTGTCCCGTTCAACGGAGCGTCCGCCGACGTCGTCGTGGAGCTGACCGAGCTGCTGATGACGCTCGCGGGCGAGTCCGCCGGGGTGCCGCACGCACGCCCGTCCGAGACCCGCGGTGCGACGCCCCGCATCGACGTGGGACAGGACGAGGCCGGCGTCGCGGCGGCGTACTGGGACCTGGCGGCGCGTGATCCGCAGCTCCGCTACCTCTCGTCGCGCCCCCGCACGCCGCTCGTGCCCACCGCCGACGGGCTCATGGGCGCGCTGCAGCGGCTCCGGCCGATGAGCCTCGCGGGTGCGGTGGCGGCGTGCTCGCCGCGCGAGCTGCTGATCCTCACCCGCCGCGACCAGGTCCTCCGCCGCCGCACCGCGACGCTCTCGATCGACCGCCTCCGGATCCTCCGCCACGCCATCTCCAGCACGACCGCCGAGCCGCACCCGCGCTGGGTCGGCATGTCGACGGTGACGATCCGCGCGGGCGCCGCGTCCTTCGAGGTGGTCGCGGCATCCGCGGACGAGCTCGAATGCGACCTCGTCACGGGCGGCTGCTGAGATGCGATGACGGACGCCGTGATCCTCACCGGCACCGTCGGCGCAGGCAAGACCACGACGATGCACGCGCTCGGCGCCCTCCTCGCCGAGCGCGGGATCCCGCACGCGCTGGTCGACATGGACGCCGTGCGCCTGCTCCGCCCGGCGCCGCGCACGGATCCGTTCCAGCAGGAGCTGGCGCTCCGCAACCTCGGCGACCTGTCGCGCAACTACCGCGAGGCCGGGGCATCGGTCGTGATCGTGGCGGCCGTGGTGGAGCGGGCGGAGGACCTGGTCAGCTACGCGGCCGCGCTCGGCTCGCGTGATCCGCTGCTCGTACGACTGACCGTCGACGCCGGTGAGGTCCAGGCCCGCATCGAGGAGCGCCATCTCGACGATGCGCACGCGCTGGCCTGGCACTCGGCACGCGCGCCCGAGCTGGCCGCGATCATCGACCGCGCTGGCCTCGGCGGCCACGCCATCGACACCACGTCCCGCACCCCCGCCGAGGTCGCCGCGGTCATCGCGGACCGCGCCGGCTGGTGAGCGCGCCCTAGGGTCGAGTGATGGCCGACGACCTCCCCCTCGACTTCACCGCGCCCCTCTGGGCGTGGGAGGCACGTCGCGCGCTCTGGACCTTCGTGAGCCTGCCCACCGACCTCGGCCCGATGCTCCGCGAACTGGGCGAGGCGGGCCGCCGCGGCTGGGGATCCGTCCCCGTCCGCGTCCGCGTCGGCACCACGACCTGGCGCACGTCCGTGTTCCCCCAGGGCGACGGCACGTGGATCCTGCCGATAAAGCGCGCGATCCGCGACGCCCACGGCCTCGAGGTCGGCGACGACGTGCACGTCGACCTCGAGCCGCTGCCCTGATGCCGGATCTCATCCTCCGCCGAGCCCGCGTATGGACCTCGCCCGACGAGACCATCTCCGGGCCTCAGGACGTGCTGATCCTCGCGGGCCGGGTCGCGGCCATCGGCGCCGTCGCGTCCTCCCCGGGCATCGCGGAGCTCGACCTCGGCGGCCGCGTCGTCACCTCGGGCTTCTGGAACTGCCACGTCCACCTGACCGGGCGCGTCTGGAGCCGCGCGTCGCGAGCGCCCGCCGAGGTGCAGGATTCTCTCGACGACATGCTGCTGCGCCGCGGCTTCGTCGGCGCCGTCGACCTCGGCTCGCTCCCCCGCACCACGAACTCTCTGATCCGCCGCATCGAGCGGGGCGCGCTGCGCGGTCCGCGGATCGTCACCGCCGGCGTCGGGATCCGGCCGGTGCGGGGGATGCCCTTCTACATGAGACCGATGGTGCCCTGGTTCCTGCGCGAGATGCTGCCCATGCCCGCCACCCGCCGGGGCGCGCGGCGGGCGGTCGCGCGGCAGATCCGCGGCGGCGCCGGCGTGGTCAAGCTCTTCACCGGCTCCTACGTCACGCCCGAGCGCGTGAAGCCCATGCGCCGGGCATTCGCCCGGGCCGCGGTCGAGGAGGCGCACCGTCGCGGGGCCCGCGTGCTCGCCCATCCGTCCGACCGCCGCGGGACCGCCGTCGCGATCGACGCGGGCGTGGACGCGCTGGCGCACGTCCCCGACGACACGGAGGGAACCGAGGCGCTCCTCGCCCAGGCCGCCGCCCGCGACATGCGCGTCGTCCCGACGCTGCACATGTTCGCCGCGACCGTCCGCCCGGACGAGGATTACGTCGGCCCCATCCGCACGGCCCTCGGCGGGTTCATCGCGGCGGGAGGGCACGTGCTCTTCGGCACGGACGTGGGCTACATGCCCGAGCGGGACACAGAACCGGAGCTCCTCGCCATGGAGCGCGCCGGGATGTCGGCCGCCGACGTCCTCCGCTCGCTCACCGTCGAGCCGTCCGCCTTCCTCGGCGAGGACGTGGCGGGGACCGGTCGCGTCGAGGTGGGCGGACGCGCCGACCTCACCGTCCTCGACGTCGAGTCGGCGCAGCGGCCGGCCGACCTCGCTCGGATCCGCGCGGTGATACGGGACGGCTCCCTCACGTGGTCGGCCGGCTGAGCGCTCGCCGCGCCTAGCTGGCGGGCGGCGTGTACAGCTGGAGGTCGTTGCCCTCGCTGTCCTGGAACGGGAGGATGCGGCCCCACTCGTGGTCGCTGATCTCGCCGGTGATCTCGGCGCCGCGGGCCTTGATCTTCGCGAGCTCGTCCTCGATGGAGCCCTCCGGCGTGAACGAGATGACCGCCCCGCCGCTCGACGAGCCGCCCGCCTCCTCGCGCGCGTTGAGCCCGATCATCAGGCCGTCCGCGTCGATCTCGCTCCAGTCCGCGTCCTCGCTCGTGATCGTGAGACCGAGCGTGTCGCGGTAGAACGCCACCGCCCGCGTCATGTCCTTGACGGGCAGCCAGACCGTCGCCACCGAATCGACCATGGGATTCCTCCTCGCATCGAGGCCGGTCGGTCGACCGGCTCTCCATCCCGGTCTACTCCGGACCGCGCGCCGCCTCCGGCCCGGGCAGCGGATCCACGGCCAGCCGAGATGGTTGACAACCATCCACCATCGGCATATGGTTGCCTGCAGTCAACTACCCGGAGGATCATGTCCCAGCACCACCCGGCCACCGCGCCATCCGCGAAGGCCCCCCGCCGCACCGTCTCGGCCGACGGATCCATGTCGAAGCGCCAGGTCCTCGAGTCCCTGTCGGGCCTCCTGCTCGGCATGTTCGTCTCGATCCTCGCCGGCACCGTCGTCTCGACCTCGCTGCCGATCATCATCAGCGACCTCAAGGGCGACCAGTCCGGCTACACCTGGGTCGTCACCGCGACGCTGCTCGCCACCACCGTGAGCACGCCGCTCTGGGGCAAGTTCGCCGACCTCTTCAACCGCAAGCTGCTCATCCAGCTCGCCCTCGGCACCTTCGTGCTGGGATCCGCGCTCGCCGGCTTCTCGCAGAACACCGAGACGCTCATCGTCTTCCGCGTGCTCCAGGGCCTCGGCGCCGGCGGACTCGCGGCGCTGAGCCAGATCATCATGGCCGACATCATCAGCCCGCGTGACCGCGGTCGCTACGCCGGCCTCTTCGGCGCCGTCATGGCCGTCGGCACCGTCGGCGGCCCGCTCCTCGGCGGCGTCGTGACGGACGCGTTCGGCTGGCGCTGGAACTTCTTCATCGCCCTGCCGATCGCCATCATCGCGATCATCCTGCTGCAGGTCACCCTCCACCTGCCCGCGCACCCGAAGCGCAAGGTGCACGTCGACTACCTCGGCGCGGTCTTCATCGCGAGCGGCGTCTCGCTCCTGCTCATCTGGGTCTCGCAGGCCGGCAAGCAGTTCGAGTGGGCCTCGGGCACCTCGTACCTCATGGCCGGCGGCGCGGTCGTCCTGCTGATCGCCGCGGTCGTCACCGAGCTCAAGGTCGCCGAGCCGATCATCCCGCTCACCATGTTCCGCAACCGCACGTTCACGCTCTCCGTGCTCGCGAGCCTCGCGGTCGGCATCTCGCTGTTCGGCACGTCGGTCTTCCTCGCGCAGTACATGCAGCTGTCGCGCGGCGCCACGCCGACCCAGTCGGGCCTGCTGACGATCCCGCTCATGGCCGGCCTGCTCATCTCGTCGACCGTGTTCGGCAACCTGATCAGCCGCCGCGGCAAGTGGAAGGCGATCATGATCACGGGCGCCGTGCTCATCGTCGCCGGCACCTCGCTGCTGTCCACGCTCCGCTACGACACCGACTTCGTGCTCGTGGGCATCTACATGTTCGTGCTCGGCGCGGGCCTCGGGATGCTCATGCAGAACCTCGTCCTCGTCGTGCAGAACGCCATCGAGGTCAAGAACCTCGGCGTCGCCACCAGCGCGGTCACGTTCTTCCGCAGCCTCGGCGGCACCGTCGGCGTCTCGGTGCTGGGCTCGATCCTCGGCACGATCATCGCGTCGGAGATCACCGCGGGCATCACGAAGCTCGCCCCCGCCGACCAGGCCGCCGCCGCGCAGGCGCTCGGCTCCGGCGTCATCCCGCAGGTCTCGCAGCTCAGCCCGGCCGTCCGCGTCGTGGTCGAGAGCGCGTACGGCGTGGGCATCGGCGACGTGTTCCTCTACAGCGTGCCGCTCGCGATCGTGTCGCTCATCGCGGTCATCTTCCTGCCCAACGCGCAGCTCGGCAGCAAGAACGCCGTGCAGCTGAAGAGCGACAAGGCCGCGTCGTCCGACGCCCGCGAGGTGCACCGCACCGACGCCGAGGACGCGCTGATCGGCGCGTCCGCCGGGGCCGTCGCGCTCACCCCCGCCGGCGAGGCGAACCCGACCGGGTCGATCCGGCTCCCCGAGGCCGAGGACGCCGGGGTCGACGCCCGCCGATGAGCGACGTCGACCGCTCCCCCGTGGGCGACGCAGCGGGTGACATCCCGGACGTCGCCGACGGGGCCGCCGAGGGGATCGCCGCCGGCATCGCCGAGGTGGAGGAGCAGATGACCGCCCTCGCCGCGCGCATCCGGGCGACGACCCGGGAGGCCGCTGCCAGGATCCACCCGGAGCTGCCGCCGATCGGCTACAAGATGCTCCGCGTGATCCGCCGCTGCGGCGCGGCCCACGCGAGCGCCGTCGCCGACCAGCTCGGGGTCGATCGCAGCGTGGTCAGCCGGCAGCTCCGCCAGCTCCAGGAGCTGGGGCTCGTGGAGGTCGGCGCAGACGCGCAGGACGGCCGGGTGCGCGTGCTCGCGCTCACGCCGACGGGCCGCATGGGGATCGAGGCGGACGACGCCCGGGGCGGCAGCCGCCTGATCCGCGGGCTCGGCGAGTGGACGCGCGCCGACCTCGACGCGTTCGCCGGCTACCTCGCGCGGCTCAACGCGGGGGCGTCGTCGGACGCCGTGCCCGGCCCGCTCGCCTGCGGCACAGACGCCGACGCGGCCGCCGAGGCCCCGTCCGCGTCCGTGCACGCGGCCTGACGCCGGGCGGGACGGCTCAGAGGATCACGACGCGCCGTCGGACGGGGATGCGCTCCCCGACCGGCGGCGCGTCGTCGCGTCCGGGGCGCAGTGCTGGATCACCCCTCTTCCTCTGCCAGTCCACGGGCGAATCCATCCAGCGCTCGCACCAGTCGCACCTCGTCGGCGTAGATGCCCCGCGAGATGAGCAAGCAGCTGTCTCCGACCTGCGACGCGTGGGGTTCGAGGATCGGGAGGACGATGATCGCGCCGAGGCCACGACCCACTGCCGCCACCGTGGCCGCCTGAGAGCGCTCCTCGTCTGCGTCGACGAGACCGTACGATGCGGCGGGGAGGCTCAGGAAGAACTCCGTGTAGCGGTCGAGGTCGAGGAGGGCTCCGACTTCCGGATCCCATCGAGGAGGTATGACCTCGCGGATGGCGGCGGAATCGCCCGCCTCCGCGGCGAGCCGGGTCGCGTGCAGTCGGTCAGTTCCTCCTGCGTGCCAGGCGATCGCCTCCAGCCAGTGACGTCGCACCTGCTGCCCGACCTCGACGCCGGCGACACCCTCGAGTCGAGCGGCAGGTGCTGCGGGCCAGCGAGACGGCGGGATCCCCGTGTCCGGCAAGGCCCAGACGTCACGGATGTACATGAGCTTCACGAGCCCGTCATCGTCGACGACGATCGACGGTCCGGACGCCGGCGAAGAGCGCATTCCTTCCTCGTTCAGCATCTCACGGGCCTCCCCACGAGCTCGCGGCTCTCGCCCTCGGGACCGTCGAAGACGAAGTCGACGCTCATCCGAAGGACGCCGTCGGCCCGGCCGAGTAGCAGACCCGGCCGTTGACCCCCACCACATGCGCAGTCAACGGGACGACCGCGACGCCTGGACCGACGAGCGTCGCAGCGGCCTGAGCAGACCAGGCGCCGCCGCTCGGCCCATCCCACGGGAACGTGTGAGAGGAGAACACCGACACGGCGTTCACGCGCCATGTCTTCTCAGCGACGGTGAAGGGGACTTTGTAGCCGGTCGTGACAGCCAGAGTGTCGTTGGACAGCTTGGCCGCGTTGACGAACGACGAGCCGCAGTCTCCCGGAGCGACGTTGTCGAGCACCGCCTGCCTCCTGGCTTCCGCGGAGACCGGCACGCTCGTCTGGCGCCCATCCGAGTTCGTCACGATGCGGTAGCCGTGCGCTTCGGCGACCGACGAGTCGGACCCGCGGAAGGACATGGGTGCACTCGCATAGGTGCCGGCGATGGGGGTCTCATCCCGGCTGGCGGCTTGGGCAGGAAGAGCCACGCAGGTCGATGCGGCGATGGCGGCCAGCGCCACGACGGTGGCGGCGCTTCGTAGACGGGCTCGCGATTCCATGGTGATCTCCTTTGATCAGGTTGCGGCGAGGGCACCAATATGACGTCCTGGCCGCCTGATCCGGCGATCCGTCCACAGGTGCCCGCAGGTCGCCACGACATCCCGCGCCTACTCCCATGCGACAGCTAATCGCCGCGGGTGGCCGGTCCGCCGGTGCGCCGGGGCTCTCCGCCGATCGCCGCGTGCAGGGCCTCGAGGGCCGGCAGCGCGCGGGCGATGGCGCGCCGCTCGTCGGCCGTGAGGCTGCGGAGCGCGCCCACGAGCACGCCCTCGGCCGAGCGGTCGAAGGTGCGCAGCAGATCCCGCGCGTGATCTGCGAGGCCCACCTCGGTGCTGCGGCCGTCGCCCTTCGCGAGGCGCCGGTCGACGAGGCCGTCCCGCTCCATGGCGAGGACGAGGTTGCTGATCGTGGAGCGCGCGAGGCCCAGCCCGCGGCCCAGCGCGGTGGGCGTCGCCCAGCCGGTGGTCTCGAGGCGGCGGAGCACCTCGACCTGCGCGTCGGGCAGGTCGGGGAGGTCGGCCGCGCTCCGCGACGCGTTCATGAGGCGGCGGCGGAAGGGTCCGAGCTCCGAGCCGAGGCGGCGGGCGACCGCCGCGAGCTCGGCGTCGGTCGGCTCGGAGGGCATGCCCCGAGGATACCCAGGCAGGTGCGCTTGTAACAAACGTATTCCGGTGTCAGGATCGTATGCATGGAGAACATCACCACGAGCGTCGAGCACCCCGTGCCCGCTCAGGACCTCAGCCCCCTCGTCGGACACCGTCTCATCTACACGTACGCCAACGGCTGGCAGTACGAGATGTACGTGAAGAACGCCACGACCATCGACTACCGCATCCACTCCGGCATGGTCGGCGGCCGCTGGGTGAAGGACCAGACGGTCGACCTCGTCGCCCTCGCCGACGGCGTCTTCAAGGTCTCATGGAACGAGCCGACGGGTACGAGCGTCGTCGTCAACATCATCCCGGCCGCGCGCGTGCTGCACGGCACGATCTTCTTCCCGCGCTGGGTCGAGGAGGACGGATCGAAGACGGTGCTCTTCCAGAACGACCACCTCGACCAGATGCGCGCGCACCGCGACGCGGGGCCCACGTACCCGATCTACGTCGTGCCGGAGTTCGCGCACATCACCCTCGACGAGTTCGTGGGCGCGGACGACGAGACCGTCGTCGACACGGCGCCCGGCGACCTCCCGGCCGGGTTCGCCGACCGACGCAACTGATGGCCCGGGCCGCCGGCCGGGTCGCCCCGCTCGAGCTCGACCACGGCGGGCTCACCCTCCGCGGTTGGGAGCACGGCACCGTGCGGCCCGGGGCTCCCGCGGCGCTCCTCGTGCACGGCTTCGGCGACTCGGGCACCGGCGGCCACGGCCTGTGGGTGCCCGTCGCCCGGGCACTGGCCGCGTCCGGCACGGCGGCGCGCGCCTACGACCGGATCGGGCACGGCGTGAGCGACGGCGACTTCGCCGACGTGCGCCTGCTCGACGAGGTCGACCAGGTGACCGCGATGATCCGCGCCCTCGCCCGGGACGCGGGCGGCCCCGTGCACGTGGTCGCCCACAGCCTCGGCGGCGTCGAGTCGGCGCTGGCCGCGGCGCGCGCACCCGAGCTCGTCGCGAGCCTCACGCTGTGGTCGCCGGCCGGTGTGGTGGTCGACGACATCACGGTGCACGGTCGCGTCATGAGCGTGCCGCTCGCGCCGTCCCGCGAGCGCGGCGTCGTCGACGTCGCCGGCATGGGCCTCGGCCTGGGCTTCCCGGACGAGGTGCTCGCGGGCGTCGACGTCTACGGGCCGGTCGAGGGATACCCGGGCCCGGTCGACGTGCTGCACGGCACGGCCGACGAGGTCGTGCCGGTCTCGTACGGCGCGCGCTACGGCGAGCTCATGCCGGGCGCGGCCTTCACCGCCGTGGAGGGCGCGGATCACGGCTGGTCGTCGGTGGAGCTGCGCCGGATGCTGGTCGAGCGGCTGCTCGCGCACGTGGCGCGGGCGTCGGGCGCGGCTGCGTAGCCGCCGTGCTGCTCGGCGGGGAGGATGGGGGCGTGCTCGCCGACCTCGCCCTCCCCGTCCCGCTCGCCGCGCGCGTCGACGGGGTGATCCTCCGCCGTGCGACCGTGGCCGACCTCGCGGAGCTGATGCGGCTGCTCGCCGACGACCCGGTGAGCGCAGGGCGCGGCGATCGGGCGGATCCGGGCGACGCCGACCTCTACCGCGACGCCCTCGCGCGCATCCTCGCCGACCCCGCGAACGACCTGCTCGTCGCGGCCGACGCGGGCGGCGCGGTCGTCGGCACGCTGCAGCTCACGCGGATCCCCGGCATGGCCCGGCGCGGCGCCTCCCGCCTCCAGGTGGAGGCCGTGCGCGTGCGGAGCGACCTGCGTTCGGCCGGCATCGGCGGCGCCATGATGCGGTGGGTCGCCGACGCCGCAGCGCCCGCCCTCGGCACGCCCCTCGTGCAGCTCACCTCGGACGCCGCGCGCGTCGACGCCCACCGCTTCTACGAGCGGCTCGGGTACGCGCGCTCGCATGTCGGGTTCAAGCTGCGGATCCCCGGCGGCGCGTAGCCGCGCGGATCAGCCGAGCGCCGACCGCATCGCCTCGAGCACCGACCGCGCCGCCGTCGGCCCGGTGTTGAGGTAGAACACGTCGTCGTCCACGAAGGTCACCGCGTCGTCCTCGACCGCCTGCAGCGTCGGCCAGAGCGGCAGCCCGGTGAGCGCGGTGTCGTCGCCGCCCTGGACGCCCGCGAACACGTGGTCACCCTCGGCCAGGTCGATCTGCTCCTCGCTGATGTCGCGCGAGGTCTCGTCCGTGAAGTCCTGCGCCGTGGGGCGCGGGAGGCCCGCGTCCTCGGCCACGGATCCGGCGAAGGACGCCACGCCGAAGACGCGGATGCGGTCGGCGGAGGAGCGGAGGAACGAGACCGTCGGGCGGTCGGCGAGGCCCGCGCCGAAGGCGGCGGCGTCGGACTGGTAGGAGTCGAGCCAGGAGGCGGCCTGCTGGGTGCGGCCGACCGCGTCGGCGAGGAGCAGGAGGTCCTGCTTCCAGTAGAGGCCCGTGCCCTGCGTCGCGACCGTGGGCGCGATGGCGGAGAGGCTCGCGTAGAGCGAGGCCGCGTCCTTGCCGGTGACGTTCATGAGGATCAGGTCGGGCTTCGCCGCCGCGACGCTCTCGATGTCGGGCGAGATGCGGTCGCCGAGCGGCGCGACGGCGGCGAGCGCGTCGGCGTCCTCCGGGAACGCGCGGGTGAGGTAGTCGGGGACGACGGCCGCGCCGTCGGCCGCGGTGGAGGCGACGGGGACGATGCCGAGGGTGAGCAGCGAGTCGGCCTGGCCGGTCGAGATCACGGCGACGCGCTGGGGCGCCGCGGGGATCGCGGTCGTGCCCGCGAAGTGGACGACGGTGCGCGGGAAGACGCCGTCGGGCTGGCCGCTGCCCTTGCCGTCGGGCATGGTGCGCGGCGTCGTGTAGCCGGTGCCGGCCGCGTCGGCGTCGGTGCCTGCGCTGCCGGATGCGGATCCGGTGCCGGTGGATGCGGCCGGCGCGGCGCACCCGGCGAGCGCGACGAGGACGGTGGCGGCGAGCGCGACGCCCGCGAGGCGGCGGCGGGTCGGACGGCGGTCGGGTCGGAGTGGGGAGGCGATGATCACCGAGGCAGCTTAGGGTAGCCTTACCCGGCCATGCCACCGACCCGACCCGCGCCCGTCGCCGCCACCGCGGTCGTGGCCCTCGCCGCGCTCGTGGCGCTGTGCGCGGTGAGCCTCGCGACGGGATCCCGCGACATAGCCCTCGATTCCGTGTGGCACGCGATCCTGCACCCGGACGACGGCAGCCGGGACGCGATCATCGTCTGGCAGCTGCGGGCGCCGCGCACGCTCCTCGCGGTGGCCGTCGGCGTGCTGCTCGCGGTCACCGGCGTCGTGATGCAGGCCATGACCCGGAACCCGCTCGCCGAGCCCGGCCTCCTCGGCGTCAACGCGGGCGCCTCGCTCGCCGTGGTGCTCAGCGTCGCGGTCCTCGGGGTCGGCTCGGCAGCCGGCTACGCGTGGCCCGCGTTCGCCGGGGCCGCGATCGCCGCCGTGGTCGTGGTGCTCGTCGGGATGCGGGCGGGGCCGCGCGCGGATCCCACCCGCCTGCTCCTCGCCGGCACCGCGCTCACCGCGAGCCTCGCCTCCGTCACGGGCGTGGTCACGCTCTCCGACTCGCGCACCTTCGGCGACTACCGCTCCTGGGTGGTGGGATCCGTGGCCTCGCGCGACCCCGCCGACCTCGTCTGGCTCCTGCCGCTCACGGCCGTCGTGGTCGTCGGGGCGCTGCTGCTCGTGCGCCCGCTCGCGGTGCTCGCGCTCGGCGACGACACGGCGACCGCGCTCGGCAGCTCGGTCGGGCGCGTGCGGCTGGCGGGGTTCGCCCTCGTGACCGTCGCCTGCGGTGCCGCCACCGCGGTCGCCGGGCCGATCTCCTTCGTCGGGCTCGTCGTGCCGCACGCCGTGCGCCTGGTCGTCGGGCGGCGCGAGCGGCCCGTGCTGCTCGGATCCGTGGCGGCCGGGCCGATGCTCGTGCTCGGCGCCGACGTCCTCGGCCGGATCGTCGCGCGGCCCGGCGAGCTGGAGGCCGGCATCGTCACGGCGTTCATCGGCGCGCCCGTGCTGCTCGCGCTCGTGCTCCGGCGGACGGGCGCGCGGTGAGGCCGCGCATCCCGCGGCGGGACCGCGTCGTGCTCGGGATCCTCGTGCTCGCCGTCCTCGGCGCCGCCGCGGTGGGCCTCGGCCCGGGCGCCTACCCGCTGTCGCCGGCGCAGGCCCTCGACGCCCTGCTCGGCGGCGGCGACGCGCAGGCCCGCTTCATCGTCGCCGACCAGCGGCTGCCGCGCGTGGTGTGCGCGGTCGCGGTCGGGGCCGCGCTCGGCCTCAGCGGGATGGTGTTCCAGAGCGTCTCGCGCAACCCGCTCGGCAGCCCGGACGTCATCGGCTTCAGCACGGGCGCGGCAACCGGCGGGCTCGTCGCGATCCTGGTGACGGGATCCACCGCGGCCGCCCCCTCCTCCGCCGGGTCCATCGCCCTCGGCACGGTGGTGGGCGGCTTCGCGACCGCGTTCGCCGTGCACCTCATGAGCTCCCGCACGGCGACCACGGGCGAGCGGCTCGTGCTGGTGGGCATCGCGGTCGGCGCGATGCTGGCGTCGGTGAACGACTTCCTCATCACCCGCAGCGACCTCGAGCTGGCGCAGGCCGCCGCGACCTGGCGCTTCGGCACGCTCAACGGGATCTCCTGGCCGCAGGTCGCGCCCGCCGTGCTGGTGCTGGCGGTGATCGTGCCGCTCGCGTTCCTCGGCGAGCCGCCGCTGCGCATGCTCGAGATGGGCGACGACACCGCCCGCGCGCTCGGCCTCGACGTGGGCAGGTGGCGGACCGTGCTGCTCGCGGCGGGCGTCGCGCTGGCCGCGGTCGGGGTCGCGGCCGTGGGCCCGGTCGGGTTCGTCGCGCTCGCCGCGCCCCACCTCGCCCGCCGCATGATGCCCGGGAGTCGCGGCCGCATGCTGCCCGCGCTCGTGGTCGGGGCGCTGCTGCTGAGCGTCGCCGACCTCGTGGCCGGCCGCCTGCTCAGCCCCTTCCAGATCCCGGTCGGGCTCGCCACCTCCGCGATCGGCGGCCTCTACCTGCTGTGGCTGCTCGCGTCGCCGGACACGTCGCGTCGGGCGGCATCGCGCGGCTGATCCGCCGGGCCGGCCTGTCCTCAGTCCTCGACGCGCACGCGGAACTGCCGCGCGAAGACCGGCCCGAGCGCCATGAGCTGGGTCGAGTCGAGCACGGCGCCGCGGAGGCCGTCGGGGGTGTCGAGGTCCATGATCTCGGCGCCGCGGAGATCGAGGTGCGTGAGCGACGAGTCGGCGAGGTCGAGCGTGCCGATGGTGGTGCGGGCGAACGCGACGCGCATGCCGGCGGTGCCGCGGAGATCCAGCTCCTCGATGGCGCAGTCGGTGATGAGCAGGTCGGTGATCTTCGAGCCGCGCAGGTTCACGAAGCCGAGCTGGCAGTCGGTGATGTGCACGGAGGAGAGCGACGCGTCGTAGAGCTCGGCGGATCCCACGCGCGAGCCCTCGAGGCGCACGTCGCGCATCCGGATGCGCGGCGCCTTCAGCACGGGCGCGTCGAGGCGTGAGGCGAGAACGTCCACGAGGCTCGCGGCGGTGAGGTCGGCCTCGTGCAGGCGGATCCGCTCGAGCGCGCACTCCTCGAACCCGATGTCGACGAGGTCGGCGTCCGTGAGGTCGGCGTCGGCGAAGCGCAGCCGCTCGAAGGACGCGTGCGCGTCGAGGTCGGACGGGTCGCCGTCGGCGAGCCCCTCGAGCCGCGGGTCGCTGATCCGGGGCGGGAGGATGCGGGTGGATGCGGCCATGCGGAGCCTCCGATGCTCGGGTGGGCGTCGTCCGGCTGGCGACGCCCACCACGGTACGGGAGACCCCCGCGGGTCGCGGGTGCCGACGGCATCGACCCGATCAGCGGCGCATTGCGGGAACGGAGCCCGAACTGGGTACACGACAGCACCTGGGAGGAGCCGGTAAGCATGCCCGACGGCCGCACCCGAAGCGGCCCCCGGATCCAGGAGCACCATGACAACCGCACGCCGACGCGCCCTCGTCGGCCTCCTCTCGCTGGCCCTCGTGGCCTCCGCGCAGGCGGGCATGGCGACCAGCGCCATCGCCGCCGACGCGCCCGCCGGCACCGCCGCCGTCCGCACCACCGCCGTCACCTTCACCACCGCGCCCCAGCCGTCGATCACCGGCACCGCCCAGGTCGGCTCCACCCTCTTCGCCGTCACCGGCACCTGGGCGCCGCAGCCCGACTCGTTCACCTTCAAGTGGTGGAGCAACGGGGTCGCGATCTCCGGCGCGACCGGATCCGCGTACACGCTCGTCGCGGCGGACCTCGGCAAGAAGATCACGCTGACCGTGACTGCGAACAAGTCCGGCTACACGTCGCTCGCCAAGTCGAGCGCCGCGACCGCGACCGTGGCGGCCGCGCCCTCCCCCGTCGCCTTCACCACCGTGCCGACGCCGACGATCACCGGGACCCCGAAGGTCGGCACGCCGCTCACCGCGGCCACCGGCACGTGGGCGCCCGTGCCGACGACCTTCGCCTACCGCTGGTTCGTGGCCAACGTGGCCGTCACCGGCGCCACGGCCTCCACCTACACGCCCGCCGCGGCCGACGTCGGCAAGCGCATCACGGTCACCGTCACCGGCAGCCGCTCGGGCTACACGACCGCGGCGAAGACCAGCGCCGCGAGCGCTGCCGTCGTGGCCGCGCCCGTCACCACGCCGTCGACGTTCACGACCGTGCCGACGCCCACCATCAGCGGGACGGCCCAGGTGGGCTCGACCCTCACGGCCGCGACCGGCACCTGGGCACCCGTGCCGACGACGTTCTCGTACCGCTGGTTCGTGGCGAACGTGGCCGTCTCCGGCGCGACCGCGTCGACCTACGCGCCCGTCGCGGCCGACGTCGGCAAGAAGATCACCGTCACCGTGACGGGTGCGCGCTCGGGCTACACGTCCGCGTCGAAGACGAGCGCGGCGAGCGCCGCGGTCGTCGCCGCGCCGGCCGCCAAGGCCTTCGCGGTCGCGTCGTCGCCCACCATCACGGGGACCGTCGCCGTCGGCGGCGTGCTCACCGCGACGACCGGATCCTGGTCACCCGCCCCGGCCTTCACGTACCAGTGGTCGGCGGGCAGCACCGCGATCTCCGGCGCCACCGGCTCGACCTACGCGCTCGGCACGGCCGACCTCGGCAAGACGATCACGGTCACCATCACCGCGAAGGCCACCGGCTACATCACGACCGCCAGGACGAGCGCTGCCACCGCGGCGGTCGGGAAGCCGGCCATCGCGTCGACGCAGCCGGTCATCGTGGGAGACGCCCGAGTTGGATATCCCCTCCGTGTGGTGCCGGGGATCTGGACGCCCAAGCCGTCATTTACGTTCGTCTGGTACGCGAATGACGTGAAAATCGACGGGGCCAATGCGCAGGACTACACGCCCGGCTCGGCCGACATCGGAAAGCGCATCACTGCGACCGTGACGGGGACCGCGCCTGGTTACTCGGCCGTCGCACGTACGAGCGGACGCACAGCAGGCGTCGTCGGAATGGACACACAGCCTCCCGAGCAGGTCTGGAACGGAAAAGTCGTCGGCAACGTCTACCTCGACTTCGTGGATCCGCAGAACCTGGTCACAGAAGGCAACATCGATCTGGTCAACCCCGAATACGGCTGGGCCGACTACTCGGCTGCTATCGGGAACGGCGCTTACTCCATGTCGGACATCCGGCCCCGCGAGTACGGGCTGCGTGTCGAGGTCGAGGTCGCCGGGGAGTACATCATCCAGTACTTCGGACAGACCAACGACCTCAAGTCAGCCCAGACCTTCGCCGTGCAGTCGAATGGCACGATGACCATTGACGTGGTCGTCAAGCGATACGCCTCGGTGAGCGGAACCGTCTCGGCTACTGACGAGTTGACGGGCGACGTCCCGGTCTCGATCTTCAGGGCTGATGGCGACGGCGCCGAAGTCGGCTCGACCCGGACAGACCGGGGTGGAAGGTTCACCTTGCGGGACATCGTCCCTGGTACATACAAGGTGCGCTTCGGCTCTCCCACGCCTAATGACGGCGCCGTGGTCGGCGAATGGTTCGGTGACTCGGACACCCGAGCGTCCGGAAAGACGGTCACGATATCTCAATGGGGCCAAGCCGCCATCGGCGTCAATGCGGTGCTGACACCCGGCACTCGTCTCGCAGGACAGATAACGTCGCTGACGGGTGCCCTTGGTGGTGCTCAAGTCTCACTAGTCCCCCAAGACGACGTGGAGGGTCTGACGACCATGAACGTCACCGCGGATGCCGGCGGTTACTACGCCTTCCCCGCGATAGCTCCTGGGAAGTACAAAGTACTGGTGAGCAGCAGCCGGTCGTCAGCGCCGGTCTACGAGACACGGTGGGCCGGCGGGACGGGTTCGTTGGAGACATCAACGACGTACACGGCCGCTCGCGGGACTACCCTGCCGCGGGTAGACGTGCAGTTGGCGGTCAGCCCGTCCGTGACGGTGCAAGTGACGGGTCTCGCGGCAGCAGGGTGGGACCCGGACAGAGCACTGGTGTCCCTATATCAGGACGGTGTACGCAAGTTCTACAGCTGGGCCTGGAACGGTGATCCTGCCTTCCTCCGCGATCTGCCGCCGGGCACCTACAACGTCGCGATCACTTACTACGACGACGATTTCAACGCCAAGGCCTACTGGTGGAACGGCGGCACCTACGCTGACAGGTCCGAGATCGTGGTGCGCGCCGGGGACTCGATCTCCATCGTCGCGAAGGCGATCACGCGGGTCGCTCCTGCGGGGGCGCGCCTGGTCCGCTAGCAGCACGAGCACGACCGACGGCGCCGCCGCCGCCGCAGCCCGGGGTGGTGGCGGCGCCGTCGTCACGCGGACCGGTCCGGGTGACCGGCAGCGCGTCCGACGCGCGCGCCGCCCGCACCGACACCGGCGGCCGCTGCCCCGACCCGACCCGAACTGGGTACGGCGCCGGAGGGCGAGCGCGCGATAGGACTGGGGCAGGCCGCACGGACGCGGTCGGGATCCAGGAGCGTCATGTCATCTGCACGTCGTCGGGCCGTCGTCGGCCTCCTCTCGTTGGCGCTCGTCGCCTCCGCGCAGGTGGGGATCGCCTCCGGCGCATCCGCCGCCGAAGCGCCCACGCCCGCCGCATCCGCCGCCCCCGATGCCTCACGGGGGTCTGCCCCCGCCGCCGTGCAGGCCGCCGCCGCGTTCACCGCGTCGCCTCGACCCACGATCACCGGCACCGCGCAGGTCAGCTCGCCGCTCACCGCGGTCACGGGCACGTGGACCCCGGCGCCCGACTCGTTCTCCTACCGCTGGTGGCGCGACGGGGTCGCGATCTCGGGCGCGACCGACGCCCGCTACGTACCGGTCGCCGCCGACCAGGGGAAGAGGATCACCGTCACGGTCACCGCCGCGAAGAGCGGCTACACGTCCCTGGCCCGCTCGAGCGGCCCGACCGCGGCCGTCACGGCCGCCCCCGCCGCGCTGCCGTTCACCGCGGCGCCCGCGCCGACCATCACCGGCACCGCGGCCATCGGCAGCCCGCTGACCGCGGTCCCCGGGACCTGGACCCCGTCGCCGCGCTTCGCCTACCAGTGGTTCGTCGGTGACAAGCCGATCTTCGGCGCCACCGCATCCACATACACGCCGACCTACTCCGACCTCGGTCGCGCCCTGTCGGTGTCGGTCGCGGGGTACCGCGACGGCTACGCGACCACCGTGCGCATGAGCGCTCCGACGCCGGCCACCGTCGGCCGCGGCACTCTCACCACGGCCGTGCCCACCATCACCGGATCGGCCGTCGTCGGCTCCGCGCTGCGCGCCGTGCCGAACGCCTGGAGCCCCGACCCGACCTTCGAGTTCCGCTGGTTCGCCGACGACGAGGCGATCTCCAACGCCACGGGCGAGTACTACACGCCCGTCGCCGCGGACATCGGCAAGCGCATCACCGTCACGGTCACCGGCAGCGCGGTCGGCTACAACCCCGCCGCCCGGACGAGCGCCCGCACGGCCGCGGTCGTCGCCGCCACCACCCCGCCTCCCGTACCGGCGACCGGCACGATCGTCGGCCGCGTCTACCTCGACTCCGTCGCCCCCGGCAACCTGATCTCGTCCGGCGAGGTCATCCCCTTCCGCGCCGGCGCAGCCCAGGCCACGTCGGCGCCCATCGTCGACGGCGCCTTCCGCGCCGAGGGACTCCTGCCGGGTGACTACCGGCTGTTCGCGAGCGTGACCGTGGGCGGGCGGGAGCTGCGTCAGTACTACGGCGAGGCGGACGGCGTCACGGACGGCCGCACCTTCACCGTGCAGGCCGACGGCACCGTGCGGCTCGACGTCGTGCTCAAGCGCTACGCGACCATCAGCGGCACCGCGACGCTGTCCGACGGCAGCCCTGCGGTCGGATCCCAGGTCGAGGTCTTCCGGGTGCGCGGTGGCCAGGTCTCCAGCGCGACCACGGATGCGGCCGGTCGCTTCCTCGCCGACGGGCTGACCCCCGGCCAGTACGAGGGGCACTTCACCGCCCCGTTCACGAACCCGGACGGCGTCATCGGCGAGTGGTACAGCGACACAGACGACCGCAACGCGGCCACGCGCTTCACGGTCGGCTGGGGCCAGGCCGTGACGGGCGTCGACCCGACGCTGGACGCCGGGACCCGGCTCTCAGGGCTGGTCCGCGGACCGGACGGGACGCCGTACGCGGGCGCCGGCGTGTACGTCGTCCCCGAGGCGACGGCCCTGCTCGGCGCCGACCCTCGGACGGCGAGCCGCGCCGCGGGGACCGATGCGGTGGGCCGGTTCCGCGTCACCGGGATCCTGCCCGGCCGGTACTACGTGTTCGTCACGGCCGACCGCTCCGAGGCTCCCTCGTACGCGTCCCAGTGGCTGGGCGGCAGCGGATCGCTCGCCTCGGCGACGGTCTACACCGCGACACGCGGCGCCGACCTCCCGGCCGTGGACACGCGCCTCGTGGTCAGCTCCTCTGTGACCGCCACGATCTCGGGCTCGCCGGCAGCCGGCTGGGCCGGCCACGCCCAGGTCACCCTGTTCCAGGGCGGCACCGCGAAGAGGACCACGTTCGTCTTCCCGGGAAGCGACGCGTTCCTCGACTCGGTGCCCGCCGGCACCTACCGCGTGCAGGTGACGTACTTCCGCGACTACGTGCCGTCGTCCCGGTGGTGGGACGGCGGGACCGGCGCCGACCGCTCGGAGCTGGTCGTGCCCGCCGGGAAGGACGTGTCCCTCGCGATCCGCTCGGCCCCGGCGGTCGCGGCGACGGGCGCGCTGCAGGTCCGCTGACCGGGACCGCACGGCCGCTGACGCCGCCACGACCGCACCGGGTCGTGGCGGCGTCGTCGTCGTCGTCAGTCCGCCGCGCCCCCGTTCCGCGCGACACGTCGACAGCGGAGCCCGCCGCGCGGTAGGCATGCAGCGGCACCGCGGTCGGCGGCGCCGGACCGGGGGATCCATGCACGCACCACGTCGACGCGCCCTGATCGGGCTGCTGTCGCTCTCGCTCGTCCTGTCCGCGCAGGCCGGCATCGCGGGATCCGCCACCGCGGCCGACGCGCGGACCAGCGCAAGCACCACCGCGAGCGCGACCCGCGCCACGCCCGCCTTCACCGCGTCGCCCAAGCCGACCATCACCGGTACCCCGCGCGTCGGCTCCACGCTCACCGCCGTCACCGGCGACTGGGCGCCGAAGCCGACGACCTTCGGCTACCGCTGGTGGCGCGACGGCGTGGCCATCGCGGGCGCGACCGGATCCACGCTGAAGCTGACCGCCGCCGACGCAGGCGCGCGCATCGACCTCACGGTCACCGCGCGCCGGGGCGGGTACGCGTCCCTCGCGCGATCGAGCGGGTCGACCGCCGCCGTCGCGCCCGCCGCCACGACGCCGACGCCGCCCGCCCCGACGCCCACGCCCACGGCCCCGACGCCGGACCCGACGCCCGCTCCCACCCCGACCCCGACCCCGGATCCGACGCCGACCCCCGACCCCACGCCTCCCGTAGCCACGGTCCCCTTCACCGAGGCCGCCGACCCGGTGATCACGGGCGACGTGCAGGTCGGCCGCCCGCTGCGCGCCGTCTCGGGCGTGTGGGCCCCGCGCCCGACCTCCTTCGCCTACGCCTGGCAGGTGGACGGCGTGGCCGTCGCGGGCGCGACGTCCATCTCCTACACGCCCGTCGACGCGGACGCCGGGAAGCGGATCACCGCGACGGTCACCGGCACGGCACCCGGGATCACGCCCACCACCCGCACCAGCGCGGCGACGCCGCCGGTCGCGGCCGCGGGCGTCGACCTCCCCGAGCAGCCGTCGACCGGGAAGGTGGTCGGGAACATCTACCTCGACTCCGTGGATCCGGCCAACCTCGTGTCCTCCGGCGAGATCTACCTCGAGCCGGCGCCCTACGAGTTCAGCGACGGCCTCGTCTCCGGCGTCGTCGGTGGCGCGTTCGCCTTCTCGGGCGTGCGCCCGGGCGAGTACCGGCTGCACGCCTTCTTCACCGTCGGCGGGAAGTACCTCTACCAGTACTACGGGCAGACGAACGACGTGAAGCGGGCGCAGACGTTCGCGGTGCAGGCCGACGGGACCGTCCGCGTGGATGTGGTCCTCAAGCGGTACGCCACCATCCAGGGCACGGTCACGACGACGGGCGGGGTCCCCGCGAAGGGCCTCTCGGTCGCCGCCTACCGCACGTACTACGGCCAGCTCCTCGACTCCACGACGACGGACGCGCAGGGCGGGTACACCCTCTCGAGCGCGGAGCCCGGCGACTACCTGATCAAGGTCGGTACGCCCGTCGGCGACTCCCGCGGCATCATCGGCGAGTGGTACTCGGACGCCTACGACAGGGAGAGCGCGACGCCGGTGACGGTCGCGCAGTGGGGCACGCCGGTCACCGGGATCGACGTGGAGCTCAACCGCGGCGCGAGCGCGAAGGGCCAGATCTACCGGTCCGACGGGGTGGGCACCCCCGCGGCGTCCGTGCGCTTCGTCCCCGTGGCCGCGGCCGTGGAGGGAGCGGCCCCGACCACCGGCCTCGTCGCGTTCGTCGACCAGTACGGCCGCTTCAGCCTGAACGGGATCACGCCCGGCGAGTACGTCGTCTACGTCGCCGCGGCCGGCGAGACCCCGCGGCAGCTCCCGCGATGGGCCGGAGGCACCGGCACCCTCGCCACCGCGACCCGCTACACGGCGACGCTCGACACCCAGCTGCCGGCGATCTACGTGCAGCTCGCGCCGGATCCGACCGCCCGGCAATCCCGCGCCGCGCCGACCGCGCGCTGACCGCCCCCATCGGGGGTCGTGACCTCGGGGCGGCGGCGGAGTAGACCGGTCTCCCGACCGGCATCCCGCCGGTCCGAGCATCGGAGCGCCCATGCCATCCGTCCGCCGACGCGGTCTCGTCGGCCTCATCGCCCTGGCCCTGATCACCGCCGCTCAGGCCGGCCCCGCCTCCCCCGCGTCCGCGGATCCCGTCCCGCCCACGGCTGGCGCGACCGACAGCGCCACCACCGCCACCGTCGTCGGCCGCGTCTACCTCGACCGCGTGGATCCCCGGAACCTCGTCCGCACGGGCGAGGTCTCCCTCGAGCTGTCCGACATCCCGTTCGGCGACAGCGTCGACATCGTCGACGGCGCGTTCCGCTTCGAGGGGATGCGCGCCACGCGGTACACGCTGCGCGCCTGGGTCGCGCTCGGCGGCACGCCCGCGTCCCAGTACCTCGGCCAGGTCAACGAGTGGCGGGACGCGCGCTTCTTCACCGCGCCCGCCGGCCGCGAGACCCGCGTCGACATCGTGATCCGCACCCCCGCGGGCATCGGCGGCACGGTCACGCTCCCGGGCGGCGCGCCCGCCGCGGCCGCTCCCGTCGACGTCCTGCGCGCGACCGGCGACGGGCGCCTGGAGGCGTCCGGCTTCACGGACGCGTCCGGCCGCTACGCGCTCGGCAACCTGGAGCCCGGCTTCTACGTGGTGCGCTTCGGCACGCCGTCGTCGGATCCGCGCGCCTACCTCCCCGAGTGGTCAGGCGACCGCACGCAGCGCGCGCTCGCCACGCGCATCGCCGTCTCCCGCTGGGGCCAGGTGGTCACGGGAGTCGACGCGACGCTCGCGCCGGCCCCGTGATGCGGTCGCCCGACGTCGGCTGACGTCGGGCGGCCGCCGCGCGCCGCGGCTCAGGCGTTGTCGTCGCCGGTGTCGATCGCCGTCTGCCGCGTCGGATCCGCGAACGGCAGCCCCTCCGCGCCCGACACGTCGGCCATGTCCTCGCCGTGCTCGCGCGTGAACACGCGGTGCGCGATGCGCTCGTCGTCCATGCGCTGCGAGAGGCCCGCGTAGGTCGTCTCGAGGTGCGGCACGCGGCGGATCACGTCCATCACGAGCCGGAACCGGTCGAGGTCGTTGAGCATCAGCATGTCGAACGGCGTGGTCGTGCCGCCCTGCTCCACGAAGCCGCGCACGTGCATGTTCTCGTGGTTGTGCCGCTTGTACGTGAGGCGGTGGATGAGCGACGGGTAGCCGTGGAACGCGAAGACGACGGGCTTGTCGCGCGTGAACAGGGCGTCGAAGGATCCGTCGTCGAGGCCGTGCGGGTGCTGGGTGGAGTCCTGCAGACGCATCAGGTCGACCACGTTGACGAACCGCACGCGCAGCTGCGGGATCTCCCGCTTGAGGATCTGCACCGCCGCCATCGCCTCCACCGTCGGGATGTCGCCCGCGCACGCGACCACGACGTCGGGCTCGAGCCCGGGCACCTCGGTGCCCGCCCACTCCCACACGCCCACGCCGCGCGCCCCGTGGGCTCTGGCCTCCTCGAGCGACAGCAGGCTCGCGGTCGGCTGCTTGCCGGCGATGACCACGTTGATCAGGTCGGTGCCGCGGAGGCAGCGGTCCATCGTCACGAGCAGCGAGTTCGCGTCGAACGGCAGGTACACGCGCACGATCTCGGCCCGCTTGTTCACGACGTGGTCGAGGAAGCCGGGGTCCTGGTGCGAGAAGCCGTTGTGGTCCTGCCGCCAGACGTGCGAGGAGAGCAGGTACGTGAACGACGCGACCGGCCGCCGCCACTCCACCTTCGAGCTCGACTCGAGCCACTTCGCGTACTGGTTGAACATCGAGTCGACCACGTGGATGAACGCCTCGTAGGAGGTGAAGAGCCCGTGCCTGCCGGTGAGCAGGTAGGCCTCGAGCAGCCCCTGCGTGATGTTCTCGTTGAGGATCTCGATGACCCGGCCCTCGTGCGCCAGGTGCTCGTCGACCGGCAGCACCTCGCCCTGCCAGGCCTTCGCCGTGACCTCGTACACGTCGTCGAGCCGGTTGCTGGCGGTCTCGTCGGGGCCGAAGATCCGGAAGTCGAGCGGATTGCGGGCGATCACGTCGCGCAGCCAGCCGCCGAGCACGCGGGTCGGCTCGGCGATGACGCCGCGGCCGTCGCTGAGGTCGATCGCGTTGACCTCGAGCGGCGGGAGGCGGAGGTCGCGACGGAGCAGGCCGCCGTTCGCGTGCGGGTTCGCGCTCATCCGCCGGTCGCCCTCGGGACGGTTCGGCTGGAGCGCGGGGGTCAGGCGCCCGTCGCGGTCGAACAGCTCGTGCGGGCGGTAGCTCTCCAGCCACTCCTGGAGCTGGCGGAGGTGGTCCGGGTCGTCGCGGACGCCGGACAGCGGCACCTGGTGCGCACGCCACGTGCCCTCGACCTGCTTGCCGTCGACCTCCTTCGGGCCGGTCCAGCCCTTGGGCGTGCGGAGGATCAGCATCGGCCAGGCCGGTCGCTCCTCGCTGCCGCCCGTGCGGGCCGCGAGCTGGATCCGGCTGATGTCGTCGAGCGCCTCGCCCAGCGCGAGCGCGAACCGCTCGTGCACCGCGGCGTGGTCCTCGCCGTCGAAGCCGCCCGAGACGATCCGCGGGGAGTAGCCGTAACCGGTGAAGAGCGCGAGCAGCTCCTCCTCGGGGATGCGCGCGAGGATCGTGGGGTTCGCGATCTTCCAGCCGTTGAGGTTGAGGATCGGCAGCACCGCGCCGTCGGTCTCCGGGTCGAGGAACTTGTCGAGGTGCCAGCTGGAGGCGAGCGTCGCGGTCTCCGCCTCGCCGTCGCCGATCACGCACGCGACCACGAGGTCGGGGTTGTCGAGCGCGGCGCCGAAGGCGTGCACGAGCGAGTAGCCGAGCTCGCCGCCCTCGTTGATGGATCCGGGCGTCTCCGGCGCCGCGTGCGACGGCACCCCGCCGGGGAACGAGAACTGGCGGAACAGGTGGCGCATGCCCGCGCGATCCGGCGTCGCCGCCGAGAACAGCTCCGAGTACGTGCCGTCGAGGTACGCGTTCGCGACCATGCCCGGGCCGCCGTGACCGGGGCCGGCGATGTAGATCATGTCGAGGTCGCGCTCGATGATCGCCCGGTTGAGGTGCGCGTAGACGAAGTTGAGCAGCGGGGTCGTGCCCCAGTGCCCGAGGAGGCGCGGCTTGATGTCGTCGCGCGTGAGCGGCCGTTCGAGCAGCGGGTCGTCGAGCAGGTAGATCTGGCCGACGGAGAGGTAGTTGGCGGCGCGCCACCAGCCGTCCACGACGTCGAGGTAGAGGGGCGCGGCGGGGTCTCGGGGTGCGGGGTCGGAGGCCATGCATCAGCCTACGGCGGAGCCCCGGCGGGTGTCCCAGGGTCGGGCGATCCGGTCAGGGGGCTCGCAGGGGCGTGCCGGGTGCCAGCTTCGTTAACCGGCGCGCCTCCGCCGTGGCATCAATTATCACCCGAGGGAACCTCCAGGCAGTCGCATAGGACAGCGCGCCTGAACGTCAGATGCCACCAAGGCCCAAGAGCTTACGGACGCTTTGACTTCCACCCGCTCGGCACAGCTTCGAGGAGCCACTTATTAAGCCACTTCATGCCCCAGCCCGCTTCCTCGAGGCGCGTTTCAAGCCCATGTAGACCCTCGTGATACTGCCGCTCTGAATGAGCGTCTAGCTCTGCTGCTTTTTCAGTCAGCATGGCAACCGCCTGATCCGAGACCTCGGCAGTTTTCTGCGCACGATAACCCAAAAGTATCGACCCAATCAGCCCCAAGACGCCCCCAATACCCAACACCGCGTTACCCACCTTGAGCGCGAATGCATAGGTTCCATTGGGCAGAAGTGCATCAATTTCGCCCGCCCCCATGGCAACAAGGGAATAGTAACAGAAAACAAGCCAGCTTGGCTCGACCGCAAACCGGTATTGCTCTCCAGCAACTTTCCAAACTCCATAGTTGGCTACCGCAAAAACGTAGACTATCTGCACCACAGCAACAACTATGGTCGCGACATTAGCGACCACAATAGTTGCGCTCTTGCGGTACTGATCGAGAGCATATGCCCAGACATAGAGCAACCTGTGCACGAGCAGCGTCAGACCCGCGGCGTCGCGGTACTTTGTGGCGTCGTCCGCCGTCCAGTCATGAATAGAGGCTTTATCAGGCTGAACGGGGCTTATCAGTAGTTCGATGAAGTTCCGTCTGAATACAGCGCCGACAAACTGCTCCTGAGCGGCCCCAAACACTGAAGCGTTGAGCATGTCCTTGGCCGTAACCACCAGAGACCATACTAGCGTGGCCACGAGACACGCTGATGCCGCAAGCACCAACCCCTTAGTGTTCGACGCGGTTATTACGAAGGTCGCCAGCAATGCGATTGCAAGAGCACATACGACGAACTTTACACGCGCAAAAGCACTTACAACTAATCCCGCGAGCCCAATTGCAAAAGTAACACTCTTTTGCTTTAGAACATACTTTGGTAGCTTCCAAAAAAGCAGGACAAGGGGGTATCCGGCCACATAAGCTACAGCCAAGCCGAGAGTCCTCCTCTTCACGAGGAGTAGAACCAGCGCTATCAGGCAGAGCGCGACGATCGCGCGAATATCGGATAACCAGATATATTCGGGAGCCACATAGCTTATTATGAGTCGGTCAATATCCGTAAAAAATAGCTTAACGATAGCAAAGAGCCAAGCGGCTACGCCAAGAATATCGAGCAACAGCACGAGCCTGCGCCGCTTATTCTTTTTTCGAGAGGATCCGCGCTTTCGTATCGTCGGCTCGCGTGTCTGAGAAGTTGTGGTAACTACACTCTCCGTAAGAGCAGTTATTCGGCTCCAGATCTCATCTGCACTTGCTGCAGGCGGGTCGACAGTAGGCCTACGGGCCACATTTTGCGAACGCGCCAGCACCTTTTTATTTCGCCGCTCGTCCTTCTTTGTCATTTCACTCTTCTTCCCAGACATCCAAATGCTGCCGACATTGGCATGTCCGGACGAGCCCTGTGCGCGCACTATTGCTGCATCCGTAAGTTAGCACTTCACGGAAACACCATGTGCGGTGCACTCCCCCGAAGTGGGGGTCTTTCCGGCCGAAAATGTTGAAGGCGTGGGTGGTCGCGTGAGGGCAAAGGACGACAAATCACGTGCTCCGAAGTCGCCTATATCGTGATTAGCTTCATACTGAAGCGCTCATCACTTGCTGCCGGTGCGGAAATGGATCAGCTACAGGCGCGTGGCGCCCCGCACACGACGACGGCGCCGCCTCCCGAAGGAGATGGCGCCGCAGCGTGGTTCAGGCGGAGCGGATCAGGCCTTCGCGGTCGGCCCGTAGAACGCCTCGACCTCGGCCAGCTCGCGCTCGGCCGTCTCCTGGATGAGCGCCAGCAGGTCCTTGTCGAGACCCGGAGCGAACTCCTCGAGCCGCTCCGGCGCGATGGTCGACGGGACGCCGACGGGCGCCTGCTCGGTCGCGGTGAGGTCGGTGCCGTCCTTCGAGGGCGACGTGCCCTGGAAGATCCGGCCGGCCTCGCTCTTGCCGTCGAGGTCGAAGCTGTACTGCTTGCTCTGGAGGCCGAGGTCCACCAGCTTCTTCACCTCGGGGAACTGCTCCGCGTTTGTCTTCGGGATCGGCAGGAGCTTGCCCCAGTCGACGCCGAGCGTCTCGAGCGCCTTCGCGTAGGCGTTCTCGTGCGCCTGGTCGCGCACGATGAGGTACGCGACGGTCGCGCGGGCGACGGGGTTGTCCGTCATCTCGTAGATGCGGCACTTCTGCAGGCGGCCGGTCGACTCGAGCATGACGTTGTAGAGCAGGTCGAGCGGGAGGTTGCCCGAGTTGTAGACGTAGCTGCCGCTCCACGGGTTGCCGGCGGCGTCGACGGGCAGCGCGCCCTGGGCGCCCACGAGGTGGTGGTGGATGTTGCCGTGGTCGAGCGCGATGCTCAGCGGCGTCGCCCCGCCCTTGCCCGGGGTGTCGAGCGGGTCGGTGAGCCTGCCGGTGTACTCGGGCGAGCCGTCGAGCAGGCGCGAGATCGTGGTGCCGATGAGCTCGACGTGGCTGATCTCCTCGGTGCCGACGCCCTGGATCAGGTCGCGGTACGGCTTGGCCGCGGCGCCGCGGAAGTTCATCGCCTGGAAGAGGTACTGCATCATCGTGCGCATCTCGCCGAACTGGCCGCCGAGGCCCTCCTGCAGCGCGTTCGCGGCGGCGGGGTCGGGCTCGCCGTCGGCGATCTCGTTGATCCAGGTCTGTGCGTGGAAGTACATAGGGGCTCCTATTTCTCCGTGCGGCGAAACCGTCGCCCCTTCACCCTGCTCCGGATGGCGAGCGCTGTCCGGCCCCGCCGAGGGGGTTGCCAGGCGCGACACGGTCGGGTAGGCCAGCACCGCTGTCCGGCGGGCTCCGCTCCCGGGCCCCGCGCGGATCCGCCCCGGTAGGGTGTGCGCAGCGACGGGGGATCCGACCAGCCCGCGCCCCGGCGGGCGCGACGGCGGTCGCCGCCTCGGAGGATGCCGGATGGAGCACGGGTGAGCGTCAGGAGCGGCGGCGAGCGGCTCGGCCTCCGCGAGGTCGCGGAGCGGGCAGGCGTCTCGCACATGACCGTGTCGCGCGTGCTCAACGGGCACCCGCAGGTCAAGGAGTCGACCCGGCAGCGCGTGCTCGAGGTCGTCGCCGAGCTCGACTTCCGGCCGAACAGCGCGGCCCGCCAGCTCGTCACGCAGCAGGCGCTGCGCATCGGCGTGCTCATCGAGAGCGCCGTGGAGTTCGGGCCGTCGAGCATCCTGCGCGCCATCGAGCGGTCGGCGCGCGACGGCGGCTACTCGGTCGCCTCGTTCGCGCTGCGCGACGACGAGGACGCGACGCCCGAGGAGGCCGTGCGCCACCTCACCGGCCAGGGCATCGACGCGCTGTGCGTGGTCGCGCCGCGCTCGTCGTCGGTCGCCGTGCTCCGCACCATCACGACCGGGCTGCCGACGCTCGTGGTGAAGGCCGAGAAGGATCCGGCGTTCCTCACGGTCTCGGTCGACCAGTCCGCGGGCACGCGACTCGTGGTCGACCACCTCGCGAGCCTCGGCCACCGCGACGTGCTGCACGTCTCCGGCCCGCTCGACTGGCTCGACGCGCGTGCCCGCGAGCGCGCCTTCCACGCCCGCACCCGCGCCTGGGGCATGCGCGAGCGGCCCATCGTGATCGGCGACTGGTCGAGCGACTTCGGCTACGACTTCGCGAGGGGGCTCACCGCGGTGCCCGAGTACACGGCCGTGTTCGTGGCGAACGACGAGATGGCGCTCGGCGTGATCCACGGGCTGCACGACCGCGGGATCCGCGTGCCGGAGGACCTCAGCGTCGTCGGCTTCGACGACCTGCCCGTCTCGCGCCACTTCCTGCCGCCGCTCACGACCGTGAAGCAGGACTTCCCGGCGCTCGGCACGCTCGTCGTCGACGTGCTCATCGCGGCGATCGAGGGGCGCGAGATCCCGCAGGCCAGCCGGATCCCGGCCGAGCTCGTGGTGCGCGACTCGAGCGCCGCCGCCCGCCGCGTCGACTGAATCCGGCACCCGGGGGATCCGCGCCCGCCACCCCTCGCCCGCGCCGCCGACCGGCGGCTACAGTCGAGCACACCGGGCCCGCCCGGCACGCGGCCGCCACCCGGCCCGGAACCCGAGGAGCACCAGGTGCGTCACGCACGGGGATCGACGACGATCCGCCCGACCGGCCCGACCGCCGTTCCCGCGCCCGGATCCGCGCAGACCGCGCGCCCCCACGCACCGGCGCGCCCCACCGTGCGCATGCGGGGCATCACGGTCGCCTTCCCGAACGGCGTCGCGCTCGACGGCGTCGACCTCGACCTGCACCCCGGCGAGGTGCACGCGCTCCTCGGCGAGAACGGCGCGGGCAAGTCGACGCTGATCAAGGCGCTGCTCGGGGTGCACCGGATCGACGCGGGCGAGATCCTCGTCGACGGCGAGCCCGTGCGGCTCGGCGGGCCGGCGGATGCGCGGGCCCTCGGCATCCAGGCCGCGTTCCAGGAGTCGCACCTGGTCGAGAACCTCAGCGTCGGCGAGAACGTGATGCTCGGCCACGAGGCGCGCGGCCGGCTCGGCATCTCGTGGCGCGCCACCCACGCGCGCGCCGCCGCGATGCTCGCGGAGCTCGGCCTCGCCGACCTCGATCCCCGCGACCGCCTCGCCGACCTCTCCCCCGCCAGCCGCCAGCTCGTCTCCATCGCCCGCGCCATGGTCGACCGGCCGCGCGTGCTGGTGCTCGACGAGCCCACCTCCAGCCTCGACGCCGACGACGTGGCGCGCCTGTTCCAGGTGATCCGCCGCCTCCGCGACCAGGGCGTCGCGATCCTGTTCGTCTCCCACTTCCTCGAGCAGGTGCTGGCCCTCAGCGACCGGATGACGATCCTCCGCGGAGGCGTGAAGGAGGGCGACCACCTGCCCCACGAGCTCGACCGCGCCGAGCTCGTCGCGCGCATGATCGGGCAGGACGTCGCGCACCTCAAGCGCATCGGGTCGGAGCGACGGGCGCACCGCGTGGATCCGGTCGGGCCGCCGCTCTACCGCGCCGCCGGCGTCGGCCGCCGCGGCATGCTGCGGCCGGTGGACCTCGAGCTGCACCCGGGCGAGGTCGTGGGCATCGCCGGTCTCCGCGGATCCGGTCGCACCGAGCTCGCGCGCCTGCTCGCGGGCGCGGACCGGGCCGACGGCGGGGTGGTCACGCTCGGCGGGCGCGACGTCGTGATCGACCGACCGGCCGACGCGCTGCGGAACCGCGTCGCGCTCTCCGCGGAGGACCGCGGTGCCGAGGGACTCATCGGCGAGCTGAGCGTGCGGGAGAACATCGTGCTCGCGCTGCAGGCGCTGCGCGGCTGGGCGCATCCGCTCGCGAAGGCCGAGCGCGAGGACCTCGTCGAGCGGCACATCGAGCACTTCGGCATCACGCCGGCGGATCCCGCGACGCCCGCCGGGCAGCTCTCCGGCGGCAACCAGCAGAAGGTGCTGCTCGCGCGCTGGCTCGCGATCCGGCCGCGCGTGCTGATCCTCGACGAGCCGACCCGCGGCGTCGACATCCGCGCGAAGGTCGACATCCAGGCGCACATCGCGCAGCTCGCCATCGAGGGCGTCGCGGTCGTCTTCATCTCCAGCGCGTTCGACGAGCTCGTGCGCGTGAGCGACCGGATCGTCGTGCTCAAGGACCGGGAGAAGATCGGCGAGCTGGCCAACGGGCCGGGCGTGACGGTCGACACGCTCGTCGAGCTGATCGCGGCGCCCGCCGACGAGGACGACGAGGCGGACTTCCCGCTGCCGGAGCTGCCCGAGCGGCCCGACCCGCCTCGACGCTGATCCCGCGTCCCGTGATCCCGCGCTCGCGGGGGCAGCGCCCTTGTGCGGTCAGAACTGTTACCGGTAACATCCCGAGCACGCGGCAGCACCCCGCGCCACCGCAGCACGGCCGACCCCCGGGTCGGAACGGGACGCCGACGTCCTGACATCTCAAGGAGGAGATCCCATGTCCACGAAGAGGCGCATCGCCACCATCGCCGCAGCCGGGGCCATCGCCCTGAGCCTCGCGGCCTGCAACAGCAACTCCGGCACCGGATCCACGGCGGGCGGCGCCGCCGACAGTGGCGGCGAGACGGCCACCGTCGGCTTCGTCGCGGTCGGCCCCGAGGGCGCGTGGCGCCAGGCCAACGAGAAGGACATCCAGGACACCTTCACGAAGGAGGCCGGGTTCGACCTCAAGTACGCGCCCGCCACCAACAACGACCAGAAGTCGCAGATCGACGCGTTCACGTCGTTCGTCGACGAGGGCGTCGACGTGATCCTGCTCTCGGCCACCGAGGGATCCGGCTGGGAGGACTCGCTCGAGCGCGCCAAGGAGGCCGAGATCCCCGTGGTCCTCATCGACCGCGGCATCGAGCCCGACGACGACTCGCTCTACGCGACCCGCATCGCGCCCGACAACATCGCGGTGAGCTCGTCGGTCGCCGACTGGGCGAAGACCGCGCTGCCCGATGGCGGCAAGTACTTCACCCTCGAGGGCCCGGCCGGCGTCTCGGTCGTCAACGAGCGCAACGAGGGCTGGGACGAGGTCATCGGCGCCGAGAGCTCCTTCACGAAGGTCGGCGCGCAGACCGCGAACTGGTCGACCGAGGAGGCCAAGAGCGTCTTCGAGACCGTGCTCAAGTCGAATGCGAACGACGTGCAGATGGTCTTCGCGCAGAACGACGAGATGGGCCTCGGCGCCGTCCAGGCCGTCGAGGAGGCGGGCCTCACGCCCGGCCAGGACGTGAAGATCGCGACCATCGACGGCACGAAGAACGCGCTGCAGGCGCTGGCCGACGGCAAGCTCAGCTTCGTCGCCGAGTACAACCCGCTGTTCGGCGGCACCGCGCTCGAGGCCGTGCAGAAGCTGCTCGACGGCGAGAGCGTCGAGTCGTCGATCATCGTCCCGTCCGACGTGTTCGACTCCGCCGAGAAGGCCGCCACCGCGCTGCCCGACCGGAAGTTCTAGCCGCCCGCACGGACACCTGCGGCGGGGCGGATCCATCCGCCCCGCCGCCCCACCCGCCAGGCGACGACGCCGGCGGAGGAACGGAGCACGCGCATGCAGGCATCCAGCCCCATCGTCGAGATGCGGGGCATCACCATCTCCTTCCCCGGCGTCAAGGCGCTCGACGGGGTGGACCTCCGGCTCTTCCCCGGCGAGGTCCACACGCTCATGGGCGAGAACGGCGCCGGGAAGTCGACGCTGATCAAGGCGCTCACGGGCGTCTACGGCATCGACTCGGGCCGCGTGGTGGTCGCCGGATCCGAGCGCCGCCTCTCCGGCACCGCCGACGCGCAGGCCGCCGGGATCTCGACGGTCTACCAGGAGGTCAACCTCTGCGGGAACCTCACGATCGGCGAGAACGTCATGCTCGGCCACGAGAGGCGCGGCCGCTTCGGCATCGACTGGAAGGGCACGCACGCCGCCGCCTCCGAGGTGCTGGCGCGCGTGGGGCTCGGCCACCTGGATCCGCGCACGCCGCTCTCCACCATCAGCCTCGCGCTGCAGCAGCTCGTGGCGATCAGCCGCGCGACCGTGCTCGACGCGAAGGTCCTGATCCTCGACGAGCCGACCTCCAGCCTCGACGCCGACGAGGTCGAGGGCCTCTTCCGCGTGATGCGCCGCCTCCGCGACGAGGGCGTCGCCATCCTCTTCGTCTCCCACTTCCTCGACCAGGTCTTCGCGATCAGCGACCGCCTCACGGTGCTCCGCAACGGCAGGCTCGTGGGCGAGCACCTCACGCGCGACATCGACCGGGCCGGGCTCATCGCCGAGATGATCGGCAAGGACCTGCAGACCCTCCGCTCCCTCGACCGCGAGCGCGCCTCGCGCCAGGTCGCCACGGGCGAGCCCGTGTACCGGGCCACCGGCATCGGACGGAAGGGCTCGCTCGACGCGACCGACGTCGAGCTCCGCCGCGGCGAGGTCGTGGGCCTCGCCGGGCTCCTCGGCTCCGGCCGCACCGAGCTCGCGCGCCTCCTCTACGGCGTCGACAAGCCCGACACCGGATCCGTGACCATGGACGGCGCACCCGTCGCCATCTCCTCTCCCGCGAAGGCGCTGAAGCACCGCATCGCGTTCTCGAGCGAGAACCGGCGCGACGAGGGGATCATCCGCGACCTCAGCGTGCGGGAGAACCTCGTGCTCGCCGTGCAGGCGAAGCGCGGCTGGGCACGTCCCCTGCCGCGCAAGGAGAAGGACCGGATCGTCGCCAAGTACCTCACCGAGCTCAACGTGCGGCCCGCGGATCCCGACCGGCCCATCCGCAACCTGTCCGGCGGCAACCAGCAGAAGGTGCTGCTCGGCAGGTGGCTGGCGACCGAGCCGGAGCTGCTGATCCTCGACGAGCCGACCCGCGGGATCGACGTGGGCGCGAAGGCCGAGATCCAGGAGCAGGTCGCGGCCCTCGCCGACACGAGCGTCGCCGTCGTGTTCATCTCCTCGGAGCTCGAGGAGGTGGTGCGGCTCAGCGACCGGATCGTCGTGCTCAAGGACCACCGCAAGATCGCCGAGCTGGAGGCGGGACCCGACGTGACGGCGCAGTCGATCGTCGCCGCCATCGCGGAGGAGGGCGTCTCCGACATCGCGCTCGAGACCGTGCCCGACACCGCGCCCGAGGAGGCAGCCCGATGAGCGACACCACCACCGCGAAGCGGAGCGCACGCGGCCGCGGCGACGTGCTGCACCGGCCCTGGTTCTGGGGCACGGTCGCGATCCTGCTGCTGCTCGCGATCAACGTGGCGAAGGACCCCGGCTACCTCGCGCTGTCGGTGAATCCGGACACGGGGAACCTCGTGGGCAACCTCGTCGACATCCTCCGGGCCGCAGCACCCGTGCTGATGATCGCGGTCGGCATGTGCCTCGTCGTCGCCACCGGCGGCATCGACCTCAGCGTCGGCTCGATCATGGTGGTCGCCGGCGCCGTCTCCATGGAGTTCCTGAAGGCCGCCGGTTCCGACTCGCTCGGCGTCGCGCTCGGCGCGATGGGCCTCGCGCTCCTCATCGCCGGGATCCTCGGCGCGGTCAACGGCATGCTCGTCTCCGTCGTGGGGCTGCAGCCCTTCATCAGCACGCTCGTGATCATGCTGGCCGGCCGCGGCCTCGCGAAGGTCATCACGGCGGGCCAGAACACGGCCGCGTCCAACGAGCCGTTCCGCTGGGTCGCGAACGGGTACCTCGTGGGGCTGCCGGTGGTGTTCCTGCTGGCCGTGCTGATCACGATCGGCGTCGCCGTGCTCGTGCGGCGCAGCGCCCTCGGCCTCATGATCGAGGCGATCGGCATGGATCCGCAGGCCGCGCGCCTCGCGGGCCTCGACCGCCGCGCGCTCCTGTTCACCGCCTACATCGCGAGCGGCCTGCTCGCGGGCGTCGCCGGGATCTTCGCCACCGCCAGCGTCATGACGGTCGACGTCTCCCGCACCGGCTACCAGCTGGAGCTCGACGCGATCCTCGCGGTCGTCATCGGCGGCACCTCGCTCGCGGGCGGCAAGTTCCACCTGCTCGGGGCGGCCGTCGGCGCGCTCCTCATCGCGACCCTCGACAAGACGGTCGTGTTCCTCGGCATCTCGTCCTCAGCGACGCCCGCGTTCAAGGCCATCGTGATCGTCGCGATCGTGCTCCTGCAGTCCCGGCGCGTCCGCGCGCTGTTCACGAGGCGCCGCCCGCCGGCGCCCACCCCCGTGCCGACCGAGAAGGAGGCCGTGCCCGCATGAGCGCCACGACGATCCAGCCGCCCCTGACCCCGACGCCCGCGCCGGGACCCGGCACCGCATCCCGGCCGCCGCGCCGCCGCATGCGCCTCCGCCTCGACTCGCTGCCCACGGTCGCCGCCCTGGTGATCCTGCTCGCGATGCTGGCCTACGGCGAGATCGCGTACGGCCGCATCCTGCAGGCCGCGACGCTGTCGAACCTCCTCATCAACAACGCGCACGTCATCGTCCTCGCGGTGGGCCTCACGTTCGTGATCCTCACGGGCGGCATCGATCTGTCCGTCGGCGCGATCGTCGCCGTCAGCAGCGTCGCGGGCGTGATCCTCGCCAACGCGGGCTGGGACCCGTGGGTGGTGATGGTGCTGATGATCCTCATCGGCACGGCCTCCGGCGTCGTCTCGGGCGTGCTGATCCAGTTCTTCGACGTGCAGCCGTTCATCGCGACGCTCGCGATGATGTTCCTCGGCCGCGGCCTCGCGTCCATCCTCAGCACCGTGCCCGAGCGCCTCGACGACGAGTCGCCGCTGCGCTCGCTCGCCACGAACATGAAGGTGGTCGACGGCCCGAAGGTCAACGACGTCGTCACGACGCCCGGCGTGCTCATCGCGCTCGTGGTGGTGGCGGTCGCGTTCTTCGTGCTGCACCGCACGCGCCTCGGCCGCACCGTGTACGCGACGGGCGGATCCGAGCAGTCGGCCGCGCTCATGGGCCTGCCCGTGCGCCGCACGAAGCTCGCCGTCTACGTGATCAGCGGCACGCTCGCCGGGCTCGCCTCCGTGATCTACACGGCCCGGCTCGGCAGCGCGCAGAACATCACCGGCATCGGCTGGGAGCTCGACGCGATCGCCGCGACCGTCATCGGCGGCACCCTCCTCACGGGCGGCGTCGGCTTCGTGCTCGGCTCGGTCGTCGGCGCGCTCGTGCTCGGCCTGATGAACGTGCTCATCACGCGCGACGGCGGCATCCCGCCCGAGGCGACCACCATCATCACGGGCGGGATCCTGCTGGTCTTCGTGCTGCTGCAGCGCGCGGTGATGGCCAGGCGGCGGCGGACCTAGCCGCCGCGGAGGCGACGCGAGACCATGAGGGAACCGCGCCCGCCCGCCACGTCAGGATCCGCATGACCCACCCGCTCCCCCTGCACGTCACCGACGCCGACCTCGACGACCTGCGCGACCGGATCCGCCGCACGCGCTGGGCGCCCGCGTGGCCGGTCGAGCCGTGGGAGGCCGGCACCGACCAGGCGACGTTGCGCCGCCTCGCCGCCGTCTGGGCCGACGGGTTCGACTGGCGGGCGCGCGAGCGGGAGATCCGCGCGCTGCCGTGGGCGGTCGCCGACCTCGACGGCACCCCGGTCTCGTACCTGCGCTTCGAGGCCGAGCACTCCGAGCGCGCCGGCGGCCTCCCGATCGTGCTCACGAACGGCTGGCCGAGCTCGGCACTGGAGATGGTGCCGCTCGCCGAGCGGCTGTCGTCGCCGTCGCGCTTCGGCGGCGATGCGGCCGACGCGGTCACCGTGATCGTGCCCGCCCTGCCCGGCTTCCCGTTCTCGCCGCAGCGGCCCCGGATCGACGAGCGGACGCACGAGCTCTGGCACCGGCTGATGACGGAGGAGCTGGGCTTCGCGCGGTACGCGGCGCACGGAGGCGACCTCGGCGCGGGGATCACGTCACGGCTGGCGGAGGCGCACCCGGAAGCGGTCGCGGGGATCCACCTGATGGCCGTCGCCGCGCCGCACGACCTCGACGAGGCGACGCTCACGGACGAGGAGCGCGCGCACGTGGCCGAGATGCGCGCGTGGGAGGCCGCGGAGGGCGGGTACGAGCACCAGCAGCAGACGCGTCCGCTCACGCTCGCGCCCGCGCTGCAGGACTCGCCCGTGGGGCTGCTGTCGTGGATCCTCGAGAAGCACCGCGCGTGGAGCGACTGCGGCGGCGACGTCTCTCGGGCCTTCAGCGACGACCACCTGCTGACGCTGGCCTCCCTCTACTGGTTCACTGGATCCATCGGCACCTCGCTCCGCCCGTACTTCGCGTACGGCTCCGGACGCACCGCGCCCGTGCGGCGCGTGCAGGTGCCGACCGCGGTCGCCGTCTTCCCGCACGACCTGGTGCACCCGCCCCGGAGCTGGGCGGAGCGCACCTACGACGTCGTGCGGTACACGACGATGCCGCGCGGAGGCCACTTCGCGCCGCACGAGGAGCCGGGGCCGCTGGCGGACGACATCGCGGCGTTCCTGCGGATGCTGCGGTAGCGACGTCCGGTCAGGCGCCTGCCGGGATCGGATCCATGTACCCGAGCTCGATGACGTTGCCGTCGGGATCGCGGAGCTGGCGCTGGTACATGAAGCCGAGGTCGACGGCGCGCCGGGGCTCGGATCCGCCGGCGTCGAGACCCGCGGTCGCGCGCGCGTCGACGTCGGCGCGGCTGTCGAGCATGACCGCGGTGATCGCCGCGGCGCTCGACGACGGATCCCCCACCGGCACGTCGAGGAACGACTGGAAGAAGTCGCGCGTGAGGAGCATGAACGCGCTGCGGTCGGCCTCGACGACGAGGCACGCGGCCTTCTCGTCGGTGAAGTCGGGGTTGACGGCGCAGCCGACGGCCTCGTAGAACGTGATCGCGCGAGGCAGGTCGGTGACGGGCAGGTTGACGAAGATCATGGGCATCGGTCTCTCCTTCGAGACGCAGGGACCGCGGGTGGTGCGGATGCGCCCATGCTGGCGACGCGCGACCGCCCCCGTCAAGACGGACGGCCACCGGTCCCCCTACGGGATCCGGTGGCCGTCGTCGTGCGCGCGGCGGGTCAGCGCTTCCGCAGCGCCCCCGTCGACCACAGCGCCAGCGCGATGAGCACCGGCTGGAAGAACAGGCGGCCGAGGCGCTTGCCGTCGGTGTCGAGGCCGAAGCCGTCGCGCTTGTGCACGTACTGGGCGATGTTGCCCGGGAATATCGCCGTGAAGAACGCGGCGGCCGCCCAGCCGGCGAGGCCGCGGCGCGAGCGCGCGAACAGCAGGGCCGAGCCGAGCGTGATCTCGACGATGCCGGATCCGACGACGGTCACGTCCTCGGGCACCGGCAGCGACTTCGGGACCTGCGCGCGGAACTCCTCCCGCGCCACCGTGAGGTGCGAGACGCCGGCGAATGCGAGGAACGAGCCGAGCACCACGCGCGCGGCGGTGCGCGGGAAGGACGTGCGGGCGAGGCCGGCCATCAGTCGTCCGAGACCGTGACGTCGACCTCGATGTTGCCGCGGGTCGCGTTCGAGTACGGGCAGACCTGGTGCGCCTGGTCGGCGAGCTCCTGCGCGAGGTCGTGCTCGACCCCGGGGATGACGACCTCGAGGTGCACGGCGAGCTGGTAGCCGCCCTGCCCGTTGGATCCGATGCTCACGCGGCTGCCGACGCTGGAGTCGGCGATCTTCACCTTGCGCGCGCGGGCGACGCCCTGCAGCGCGGAGTGGAAGCACGCGGCGTAGCCGGCGGCGAAGAGCTGCTCGGGGTTCGCGCCCTCGCCGGATCCGCCCATGGCCTTGGGGATGGAGAGGTCGAGCGCGAGGTCGCTGTCGCTGACGGCCACGCGGCCGTCGCGGCCGGCTCCCGTGGCGAGGGCCTCCGCGGTGTAGAGGGCGTCCATGTCGATTCCTTCCGTTCGTGGCCGCTCGTGGCGGCCGGTTCGCCGCGGCGGATGCGCGGCCGGTGGGTGGTGCGGATCAGGGGGTGCGGGTGCGCGCCGACGCCTCGGCCGGCCGGGTCGCCGGGTGCGCGAGCGCATCCGCCGTGGCCTCCTGCATCCCCGCGGTCAGCAGGTGCAGGGTGGCGAGCAGCTGGCGCGCACGATCGAGGTCGAGGCCCATGCCGCGGATGATGGCCGCGGGCACGTGCGCGAGCTCGGCCCGCACGGTGCGGCCGCGCTCGGCGAGCGAGACGGTGACGACGCGCTGGTCGGCGGAGATGCGGCGGCGGGCGATGAAGCCGGCCTCCTCCATCCGCGCGAGCAGCGGCGACAGCGTGCCCGAGTCGAGGTCGAGCTGCTGCCCGAGCTCGGTGACCGTCCGGTCGTCGCCGGACCACAGCAGCACGAGCACGAGGTACTGCGGGTAGGTGAGGCCCCACGGCGCGAGGAGCGCGCGGTACGCCTGGGTCGTGGATCGCGACGCCGTGTAGAGCGAGAAGCAGACGAGCTCGTCGGCGATGCGCGCGGGGGGCGCGGTCTCGTCGGCGGGCGGGCAGCTCTCGGTTCCGGTCATGCTCCGACCCTGCCATGGAACAAGATTGTGCGCAATCCATCTCGGCCGACGCTCAGCGGACGAACGCCGCCCAAGTACCCTGGAGCGACATGATCACGAGACGAGAGGCCGCGCTGCGGCTGGGCATCCCGCTGGAGATGGCCACGCGCCACGGCATCCCGGGGCGCGTCCCCGAGTCCGAGATCGCGGCGATGGACCAGGATCCGCCGCCCTGGCTCGCGCAGTCCCGGGCCAACACGACCGGCAAGCGCCCCGTCTGGGTGCAGCTGACGTGCGAGGTCTGCGGCTTCACCGAGGCCGTGCGGCCGAAGAAGTGGTGGCCGGAGTTCTCCTACCTCTCCTGCGAGCGGCACTCCCCCGACGAGCTCCCCGAGCCCGCTCTCGGCCTCGCCCGCCGCGAGGTGGACGGCATCGGCAGCCGGTTCGTGGGCGTGGTGGACGAGCGGCCGTAGGGGCCACCCGAGCGCGCCGGCGGATCAGTCCGCGACGCCGGTCGGACGCCATGCGAAGAAGAGGGACCTCGTCGTCAGGCGGGGTCCCTCTCGTGCGACGGGTCGCCTACGCGCTCTGGGCGAGCTTCTTGATCCAGTCCTCGGTCTTGCGACCGCGCTTCTTGTCGACCACGATCCGGATCCGCGCCGCCGAGGCACGTTCCGCGTCGCTGATGGGATCGGCCTTCCCGGCCTGGATGCGCTTCTCGAGTGCGCTCGGGCTCGGGTTCCTCTGATCCATCGTCATGGCGGTACCTCCTTCATCCATTCTCAGCGCGTGTGGGAACGGTGTCCACCTCGGGCGGACGGACGCCCAGGCCGCATGCCGCGATGCTCCTCCGCTCCCCGTCCAGACGAGACGACGACGTCACGGCATCGATCATCTCCGCTTCGGTCGTCGTCGCCTCCGCTACGAGCACCTCGATCGCGGCCAGTCCCACTTCACGATCCGCCTCGTCCGACGACATGACGAGATCGAGGGCCCACTTCGCCCGATCCCACCACTCCTGGCGCTCCGCCGACCGTCGCGAGACCCGCGCGGCGACAGTGGCCGCCCCGTAGGCGAGGCCGGCTCCGACGAGCGTGAAGATGCCGGCAGCAGGAGGCCCTGTCCAGAAGTCCCGCACGAACTCCTCGTCCACGATGCCGCGAGCGAAGAGCCACACGACCACAGCCGCCAGAGCTCCGCAGGCGCTGGCCACCGCAGCGATAGCTCCCAGTCGCATGATCACCAGCCGTCCTCCCCACGATGTCCCAGCGGCAGACCATATGCCTCGCCACCGTCATCGCCACATCCAGCTGGCTGCGGCCCGCCCCATCGCGCACGGCAGCCAAGCAGCCCCCGGATGGGCTCCTCGAGCCAGTGGACGCCTGGCGGCCCTTCTCCCATCACCCGCGGGGCCGGGATCGCGACGCCTCCGTCAGGCCGCGACGCTCTCCTCGCGCGCACCGGCGTGCGCCGCCCCGCCCTCGCGCAGCGCCGGGCAGTGCTCCGGCGTCGGGTGCAGGCAGATGTCGATGACGCGGGTGAGCTCCTCGCGGGCGCGCTCGAGCTCGGCGATGGCCGCGGTGATCCGGTCGCGCTCGGAGCGGAGCAGCGCGAGCGACTCGGGTGCCGCGACGCCCGAGTCGACGCTCGGGAGCAGCTGGCGGATCGTGCGGCTCGGGAGTCCCGCGGCGAACAGCCGCTGGATGAGCTGCACGCGCTCCACGGCCGCCTCCGGGTAGACGCGCTGGCCGCTCGTGGTGCGCTCGGCCGGCAGCAGGCCCTGCTCCTCGTAGTAGCGGAGCGCCCGCGTGCTCACGCCCGCTCGCCCCGCCACGTCGCCGATCCGCAGCATGCCGCCCTCTTCCCTCGTGGTGGTGATCCCGTCGATCCGCCGGGCGGACTTGCCCTTCACGTCGACGTCAAGTCCTAGCGTAAGCCGCGCCGCACCGCGCGAACGACGCGGGCGGCAGGAGGAACAGCACGCATGGACATCCAGGATCAGGTCGCCCTCGTCACCGGCGCCAACCGCGGCATCGGCCGCACCTTCGTCGAGGAGCTGCTCGCGCGCGGCGCCCGCAAGGTCTACGCGACCGCGCGCCGGCCCGAGGCGATCGACATCCCCGGCGTCGAGGTGCTGCGCCTCGACCTCGCCGACCCGGCATCCGTGGACGCCGCCGCCGCGGCCGCGCAGGACGTGACGCTCGTCGTCAACAACGCGGGCATCTCGACGGGTGCCGCGCTCATCACGGGCGACATGGCGGAGATCCGCCGCGAGATGGACACCCACTTCTACGGGACGCTCGGCGTGATCCGCGCGTTCGCGCCCGTGCTCGCCGCCAACGGCGGGGGCGGGATCGTCAACATCCTGTCCGCGCTGTCGTGGTTCTCGACCTCGGGCGCGGGCGGCTACGCGGCGGCGAAGGCAGCCGAGTGGAACATGACCAACGCGGTGCGGCTGGAGCTCGCCGGGCAGGGGACGCTCGTGCAGGGCGTGCACCTCGGGGCTGCCGACACCGACATCATGGCCGGCTACGACGGGCCGATGATCGCCCCGCGCGACGTGGCCCGGGCGTCGCTCGACGGCGTGGCCGCGGGATCCGTCGAGGTCGTGGTCGACGACTGGAGCCGCATGGTGAAGGACTCGCTGAGCGGCGACCCGGCCCCGTTCTACGAGAAGCTGCGCGCGATCCTCGGATGATCCCGGAGCGCTCCTAGCCCGCCGTGACGCGCACGGATCCGCCCTCGAGCACGAACTCGAGCGCCGTGCCCTCGGGGAACTCGTCGCGGAGCTCGGCGGGCATGTCGCCCGTGACCGTGAGGACGCCGCGCGCCGGGAACGAGCCCGCCGCGCATCCGCCGACCGGGTTCGTGCCGCGGGCGAACCGCGGGGCGACGACGGTGACGCACGCGGCGGCGTCCTCGGGGTTCTCGAGGCCGATCACCGTGAGGCCGTGGAACTCGCCGACGCCCGTCGCGACGTCCTGGTACCAGTCGTCCCAGCGGTCGGGGACGGGGCGGTCGGGATCCAGCGCGACGGTGCCGACGTCGCGGCCCGTCATCGACGCGAGGCCCGAGGTGAGCGCGACGGTCGCGCCGACCGCGACGAGCACGGACGCGGCCCAGAGGATCGCGGTGCGACGGCGGGGTGCGGGAGCGCGGGATGCGGGGGCGTCGTCATCGTCGGCGTCGCGCTCGTCGATGGCGGGATCCGCGGGGGCGGGACCCCCGGGGTGGGCCGTGGACGGAGCGACAGGAGGGACCGCGCCCGCCGAGTGCGGATCCGACGCGGCGCCGGCCGCCCCGCCCTGCCGCGCCTCGAGCTCCCGCAGCCGGTCGAGCTCGGCGTCGTCGAGATCGGGTGCGGGTCCGTACGCGCGACGGCGGAGCTCCCGGAGCTCGCTGCCCTGCGCCTCGTCCATGTGCCGATCCTGTCACCGTGCGCCGCGCACGTCCCGGGTCCCGCCACGCCCCTGTCCGCCGGGCGCACGCGCGCCTACGCTCGGCCCATGCTCACCGAGACGGATCTGTGGCTCCCCGACGGCCGCACACTGCACTGCTACGACACGGGTCCGGGTGACGGCGCCGACCTCGTGGTCGTCTACCACCACGGCACGCCGAACGTCGGGCCGCCGCCCGCGCCGCTGGTCGAGGCACCGGCGGGCCGCGGGATCCGCTGGATCTCGTACGACCGGCCGGGGTACGGCGGATCCACCCGGGACCCGGGCCGCACCGTCGCGACCACCGCTGCCGACGACGCGGCCGTCGCCGACGCGCTCGGGATCGACCGGTTCGCCGTGCTCGGCCACTCGAGCGGCGCGGTGCTCGCCCTGGCCGCAGCGGCCGCGCTCCCGGGGCGCGTGCTCGGCGCGCTCTGCGGCGCGGCCCTCGCGCCGATCCGCGCCGAGGGCCTCGACTGGTTCGCCGGCATGCACGCGGGCGGCGAGCGCGAGCTGCGGGCCGCTGTGGCCGGACGCGAGGCGCTCGAGGAGGAGCTGTCCGCGTCGACGTTCGACCCGGCGATGTTCACGGACGGCGACCTCCGCGCGCTGGAGACCGAGTGGGCGTGGTTGAACGAGGTGGCCGGTCGCGGGCTCGACGCGGGGATCGGCGGCATGGTCGACGACGACCTCGCTCTCGTCGCCGACTGGGGCGTCGACCTGGCGGCGGTCCGTGCCCCGGTGATCCTGCTGCACGGCGATGCCGACCGGATCGCCCCGGTCGCCCACGCGCGCTGGCTCGCCGACCGCGTGCCGGGCGCGGAGCTCGTGATCCGGCCGGGCGACGGCCACATCTCCGTGCTGCACGGAGCGGCGGACGCGCTCGCCCGGCTGCGGGGGCGGATCGCCGCCGCATAGAAGAGGTACGCACCCACGGAAATGGCTCTCGCCGACCCGGACGGATCCGGATCGGCGAGAGGTGGAGCGGCAGGAGCGGCGCGGGTCAGTGCCCGCGCGACACCCGCCGCGGCAGGGCGAAGACGAGCGCGAAGGCGACGACCGCGAAGATCGCGCTGACGCCCATGGCCGAGGCCGACGCGTCGGTGAACGCCTGCGGCACCATCTGCGGTCCGCGGATCCCGGCGCCGGCCACGCCCGCGAACAGCACGCTGCCGATCACCGCGATGCCGACCGCCGAGCCGACGCGCTGCACGGTGCCGATGACGCCGGACGCCGCGCCCGCCTCGGCCGGGTCCACCGTCGCGACGATGAACTGCGCGTTCGGGGCGATGAAGAGGCCGTTGCCGATGCCGGCGAGCAGCAGCGGGACGAGGAGCATCCAGCTGGTGAGGTCCGCGGCCTGCGTGTTCAGCAGCACGAGCCACAGCCAGATGAGGCCGACGCTCACGAGCGCGGTGCCGATCACGAGCACGGTGCGGCCGAGGCGGTTGGTGAGCCGGTTGCTCTGCGAGGAGCCGACGATGCTGCCGATCGCGAACGGGATCGAGACGAGGCCCGACTCGAGCGCGGAGTTGCCGAGGCCCGACTGCCAGAGGATCGAGATGGTGAAGAAGATGCTCGTGAACGCCGCGAAGTAGACCATCGCGAGGATCACGCCGCCCGTGAAGGCGGGGTGCGTGAACAGGTGCGGCGGCACGAGGACGCCCTTCGAGCGCTTCGTCTGCATGACCTCCCACGCGCCGAAGAGCGCGAGGAGCACGACGCCGCCGGCGAGGGAGAGGTAGGTCCAGAGCGGCCAGCCCTGGTCCTGGCCGTCGATGAGCGGCACGAGCAGGGCCACGAGGCCGGCGCTCACGAGGAGGATGCCGACGAGGTCGACGCCCGAGGCGGCGGGGGCCTTGGCGGGCGCGGCCGCGCCCTGCTTCGTGCCCGCGCGCTGCCCGGACTGCGCGCGCACGTCGCCCGCGACCTGCTCGGCCACCTGGCGGCTCGGGAGCAGGAAGATCGCGGCGATCACGGTCGCGAGGCCCACGGGCAGGTTCACGAAGAAGACCAGGCGCCAGCCCGACTCCTCCCCCGCGGCCTGGATGATCAGGCCTCCCACGATCGGGCCGAGCGCGGAGGAGACGCCGATGACGGCGCCCATGATGGCGAACGCCTTGCCGCGCGCCTGCGGCGGGAACAGCAGCTGGATGAAGGCGGTCACCGCGGGCACGAACAGGCCGCCGGCGAGCCCCTGCACCACGCGCGCGATCACGAGCTGGAGGTCGTCCTGAGCCACACCGCACGCGAGGCTGGCGAGCGTGAAGAGCGCGATGCCGGTCACGAACACCCACTTGTGCCCGTAGCGGTCGCCGAGGCGGCCCGCGGGGATCAGCGCGAGGCCGAACGCGAGCGCGTAGCCGGAGATGATCCAGCTCAGCGTCGACTCGGAGGCGTCGAGGCTCGTGCGGATGGTGGGCAGCGCCACGTTCACGATGGTCGTGTCGAGCAGCGCGATGAACATGCCCGCGAGCAGCACGATGAGCGCCTGCCAGGCGCGGCGGGAGACGACGGGGGCGGAGGAGGATCCGGATGCGCCAGGCGCGCCGGATGCGCCGGCCGCCGGGCGGGCGGATGCGGTGGTGTCGGACATGGGGTCCTTTCGTGCCGGCGCGGGCGTCGGCGGTGGTGCGAGCGGATCCGGCCGGTGAGCGCGCGAACGGGCGACGAGGGCACGGGACGGGAGGTCGGGCGCCTCTCGTGCGGGCGGACGGCGTGCACGGAGGAGGATCCGCGGCGGTGCGGGAGAGACGGCCGGGCGGATGCGCCCGTGCCGCCAGTCTGGCACCGGTTGACCCGTGCGGCCTATCCCGGTGTCCGGCCACAGCCTCCCGTCATCGGCGGGCGTTCCGTCATCCGGCGGATGCGGCGCGCCGGGCCGCGTCGATACCGTGGGCGGATGAGCGCCGCATCCGCCCCCGACAGCGTCGACCGCTTCTGGGTGCGCCCGCGTCCCGACCGCGCGGGGCTGCGCTTCGACGTGCTCCTCGCGCTCGTCATGCTCGTGCTCACGACGGGGAGCTGCATCCTCTACTACGCGATCGGCATGTATCCGACGCGCCCGCCGCTGTGGGTCATCGCGGCGTGGATCCTGCTCATGACCGCCCCGCTGGCCCTCCGCCGCCTGCAGCCGGAGGCCGTGACGCTCGTGATCGGCGCCACCTTCATCGTCGGCGCGTACCAGTTCGTGCCGGAGGTGCTGTTCTCGAACATCGCCATGTTCATCGCCATGTACTCGCTCGGCGCCTGGGGGCGGAACCGCCTGCGGGCGAACGTCGTGCGCGGGATCGTCGTGGTCGGCATGTTCGCGTGGCTGTTCAGCGCTCTGCTGCAGGCCTCGGGGTACTTCTCGCTCGCGGGCTCGACCTTCGAGCGGGCCCCGGACGACGCGTGGGTCCCCGCCCCCGTCGCCGCCGGCCTCATCTCCATCATCACCAACCTCCTCTACTTCGGCGGCGCCTGGTACTTCGGCGACCGCGCGTGGGCGTCGGCGCGCGACCGCTGCGCCCTCGAGACGCGCACGGCCGAGCTCGCGACGGAGCGGGAGCGGGTCGCGGAGCAGGCCGTCACGCTCGAGCGGGTGCGCATCGCGCGGGAGCTCCACGACGTCGTCGCGCACCACGTCTCCGTCATGGGCGTGCACGCGGGCGCGGCGCGGCGGGTCCTCGCACGCGACGCCGACAAGGCCGCGGCCTCGCTCGGCATCGTGGAGGACAACGCGCGCAGCGCCATCGAGGAGCTGCACCGCATGCTCGTCGCGCTCCGCCAGGACGAGGACGACGTGGCATCCGACGGGCGCGCCGACGCCGACCCCACCCGCACGGCGTCGACCCGCGGCGTCGACCAGCTGTCGGAGCTCGTGGCGGACGCGTGCGGCGCGGGCCTGCAGGTCGCGTTCGACGTGATCGGGACGCCGCGGCCGCTGACGCCCACGGTCGACCTCATCGTCTACCGTGTCGCGCAGGAGTCGCTCACGAACGTGCGGAAGCACGCGGGGACGGGTGCTCGCGTCGACCTCCGGCTGCGCTACCTCGCCGACCGCGTCGAGGTGGAGGTGAGCGACGGCGGACCGGCGGGTGCTGCGGCGGCCGCGGCCCAGGGATCCGTGCGGAACGGGCCGGGCGGCCTCGGCCAGCGCGGCATGCGGGAGCGCGTGGCGGCGGTCGGCGGATCCATCGAGATCGGTCCGAAGGCGCGCGGCGGCTACCTCGTGCGGGCCTCGGTGCCCACGGGGCGTGCGCCGGTCGTGCCGCCCGTGCCGATGCCCGTGCCGCTCGACGCGTCGATCCCCGCCCCGACCCCCGAGGAGACCCGCGCATGAGCACCGAGCCGACCGCCCCGACCGCACCCGCACCCGCCGCGCCCGCGTCCGTCCGCGTCCTCCTCGTCGACGACCAGGCGCTCGTGCGCGCCGGCATCCGCGTGATCCTCGAGAGCGAGGACGGCATCGAGGTGGTCGGCGAGGCCGCCGACGGCGAGGAGGGCGTGCGCCTGGCCGCGGCGCTCGCGCCCGACGTGATCTGCATGGACGTGCAGATGCCGCGCGTCGACGGGCTCGAGGCCACGCGCCGCATCGTGGCGGACCCCGCGATCACGGCCGGTGTCCTCATGCTCACGACCTTCGACCGCGAGGACTACCTCTTCACCGCGCTCGACGCGGGCGCGAGCGGCTTCGTGCTGAAGAGCGCGTCGCCGGAGTCGCTCGTGGAGGCCGTGCACGTGATCGCGCGCGGCGACGCGCTGCTCTCGCCGGACGTCACGCGCCGGGTCATCGAGCGCTTCGGCCGCGGATCCGCCGACGCCGCCTCCACCGCGCCGATCCCCACGATCCCGACCGACCCGCGCGTCGCCACCCTCACCGACCGCGAGCTCGAGGTGCTGCGCCTCCTCGCCGAGGGGCTCGCCAACGCCGAGATCGCGGAGCGCCTCTACCTCGGCGAGGCCACCGTGAAGACGCACGTCTCGCGCCTCCTGCTGAAGCTCGGCGTGCGCGACCGCGTGCAGGCCGTGGTGTTCGCGTACGAGCGCGGGATCGTGGTGCCGGGCGCGAGCTGACGCGCGCCCGGCACACCCCGGGTCAGCGGGCCGCGATGTCCCCGCGCTCCTCGCGCCGGCGCCGCAGCGCCGATTCGTCCTTGCCGACGATCGCGAGCAGTACGATCGCGAGCGCCACGCACACGAGGATCAGCACGAAGGTCACGTCCCAGCCGAACGCGTGCACCGAGGCGCCGATGCCCGTCGATGCGAGCGTCGCGCCGAGCACGTAGCCGAACAGGCCCGTGAAGCCGGCCGCGGTGCCCGCGACCTTGCGGGGGCTGAGGTCGAGCGCCTGGAGCCCGATGAGCATGACCGGGCCGTAGATCAGGCCGCCGATGAGCACGAGCGCCGCGAGCGACACCCACAGCGGGCCGTCGGCCGGCGAGAGCCAGTAGATCGCGACGGCCACGCCGACCGCCGCCATGAACAGGATCCCCGTGGGCGAGCGCCGCCCGCGGAACACCTTGTCGCTGATGTACCCGCAGAGCAGCGTACCGGGGATCCCCGCGAGCTCGAACAGCGAGAACCCGGCGATGCCCTCGCCGAGGCTCGCGCCGCGGACGTCCGCGAGGTAGATGGGCGCCCACACGAGCACGCCGTAGCGGAGCGTGTAGACGAAGACGTTGGCGAGCGCGAGGTTCACCATGGTGCGGTTGCCGATGACGTAGCGGCGGATGGTGGTCCAGGTCGACGCGCCCTCGTCGGCTGCGTCGGTCTCGACGGGCGCGGGGTCGTTCCGGTGCTCCTCGATGGGCGGCAGGCCCTCGGACTCGGGGGTGTCGCGGAGGAGCACGAAGGCGATCAGCGCGATCACGATGCAGACGATCGCCGGGAACCAGAACGCGCTCTGCCAGGTGCCGAAGGTCGCGATGGCGAGACCCGCGAGGCCGCCCGCGCCGGCGCCGCCGACGTTGTGGGCGACGTTCCAGATGGCCGTCTTGCCGCCGCGCTCGGAGGTCGAGAACCAGTGCACGAGGGTGCGGCCGGACGGCGGCCAGCCCATCCCCTGGAAGAAGCCGTTGACGATCATGACCACCGCGAACAGCGCCACGGACGCACCGACGGCCGGGACGAACGCGACCACCAGGTTCGCGAGGGCCGACAGCAGCAGGCCGATGGGCAGGAACCAGCGCGCGCTGCTGCGGTCGCTGACGATCGCGCTGAGGAACTTGCTGAAGCCGTAGGCGAGGAGCACGCCGTTGGTGAGGATCCCGAGGCCGAGGGCGCTGAAGTCGTTCTCGTCGCGGAGGATCGTGGCCACCAGCGGCACGTTGTTGCGGATGAGGTAGTAGGCCGCGTATCCGATGAAGATGCCCATGAACACCTGCAGGCGGAGTCGCGGATAGCGGCGCGCGACGGTGGCGTCGTCGAGGCGGGGTGCGGGCGGCGGGGCCGCCATGAAGGTGAGGAGCCCGCGTCGGACGGCGGACCCGTCGGATCGCGTGCGCTGGTCGGTGGTCATGGTGGTGCCTCCTGGTCGTCGCATCGTTGCGACGAGAGACCACTCAACGCCTTCGCGAGACGATCGCCTAGGGAAGGGGGCCGGATTCGATCCCGCCGGGGCATGGGGACCGCGCGCGCCGACGGACCCCGGATTCTGCGATGCTCCCCCGTGCCCGCCGCCGATCCCGACGCCCTCCCCGTGACCATCCCCGAGCCGCGGGTCTCCGACGCCCCCGACGCGCATCCCGATGCGGCCCGGCTGCTCGACCTGTGGCGCGAGCGATGGCCCGAGCCCTACCCGCCGTACAGCGGCTGGTACCGGCCCGGCATGCGGTTCCACACGCTCCCCTGGGGGAGGCAGGAAGCTCGGCAGGCGCGCGATCGGCGCGCGGCACGCCGGCGGTACGCGAGCGTCGTCACCACCCTCGAACGACTGACGGGGGTCCGCGGCACCCTGGTCATCGAGCTGTGGCGCGGCGGCCTCAGGGAGCCGGACACCGTGCTGCCGGGCCTCGTCTCGTGGGCGGCGTTCACGGAGCCGAGCGCGTCGACGGCGGAGGACGTCGAGGACTGGACGCAGGAGTTCCGGATCCGCGTCGGCCGTCCCCCGCTGGGGGACCTCTGCGACCTCGGGCACCAGGAGGAGGGACGCTACCTCCTCGTGGCCGAGGACATGACCTGGAGCGTCTGCTGCTACGACGGCGGGATCGACGTGTCGATGCTCGACGCGGCCGTCGAGAGCGCGCTCGTGGACGCGCATGAGCGGTGGCTCCCGCCGGATTCGTGGGTCGTGGAGCACGCCTGGATGCGCGCGGCGACACGGGGGGACCTCCGCCGGAAGGCCTTGGTGGCTCGGCGGAACGACATCCGGAACGCGCGGTGGCACCGGAAGCACGACCCGGATGGGACGCTCGGGCGGGGCTACGGCGAGGACGACGACGAGGACTGAGCGCGTCAGATCACCCGGTCAGAACCCGCCGCGCTGCGACATCGGGGACAGCACCAGCTCGTCGATCCGCACGTGCGGCGGCGAGGCGAGCACGAACATCGCGGCGCGGGCCACGTCGTCGGGCGTGAGCATCGCGGCGCGCTCGGCCGCGTCGGGCACGGTCGGCCGGAGCGCGAGGAAGTCGCTGTCGATGGTGCCCGGGCAGAGGTGCGTGGCGCGGATCCCGGCGCCCGCCTCCTGCGCGTTGAGGTCGCGCACCAGGGTCCCGAGCGCGGTCTTCGAGGCGCTGTAGGCGACGCCCGCGCCCGGCGAGTGGGTCCACGCGGCGTACGAGGAGACGAGCACGACCGTGCCGCCGGATGCGCGCAGCAGCGGGAGCGCGGCCGCGACCTGGTGCGCGGGGCCGGTGAGGTTGGTCGCGACGATGCGGTCGAAGTCGGCGATCTCCTGCTCGGCCCACGAGCGCCGCGGGGCGTTGAGGCCGGCCGCGACCACGACGCCGTCGAGGCGGTCGAGGTCCGCGACGATGGCGGCGAGCGCGGCGTCGTCGGTCACGTCGAGCGGGGCGACGACCGCGGTGGATCCGAGGTCGTCGACGAGCGCGCGCGTCTCCTCGAGCGCCTCCCGGCGGCGCCCCGAGAGCACGAGGCGCCAGCCGTCGCGGGCCGCGGCCACCGCGGTGGCCCGGCCGACGCCGGATCCCGCGCCGCTGATCCACAGCGTCCGCGGGCTCGCCGATCCCTCCCCACGCGCATCGAGGTCGTGGTCGTCGTGCTGGTCGTGCGTCCGTGCTCCGGACATGGCGGTCTCCCCTACGTTGAGGGAAACGCTATTGGGACCGAGGGGAACACGCATGCTCATCGACCTCCGCGACAGGGTCGTCGTCGTCTCCGGTGCCGCCCAGGGTATCGGCCGCGCCATCGCCGAACGCTTCCTGGAGGAGGGGTGCCGGGTCTTCGGGCTCGACCTCCGCTTCCGAGACGCGCTGCCGGAGGGGATCACCGCGATCGTCGCCGACGTCACCGACCAGGCCTCCGTGCGGGCGGCGATCGCCCAGGTGGTCGAGGCGGCCGGCCGGGTCGACGTGCTCGTGAACAACGCGGGCATCAACGTGGAGGGGTCGGTCGAGACGCTCGATCCCGCGCGCTTCCAGGCCGCGTTCGACGTGAACGTGGGCGGGGTGTTCCTGCTCTCGCAGGCCGTCATCCCGGCCATGAAGGCGGCGGGGGGCGGGCGCATCATCAACGCGGCGTCGTTCGCGGCCGTCATCCCGAGCGTCGGGGCGGCTGCCTACGGCGCGTCGAAGGCCGCGGTCGTGCAGTTCACGCGCGTGCTCGCGAGCGAGCTCGGGCCGTGGGGCATCACCGTCAACGCGTACGCGCCCGGCATGATCCCCACCGCCATGAACGGCTTCGCCGAGATGCCGGAGCCCGCGCAGGACCGCCTGCTCGACACCCTCAGCATCCGCCGGTGGGAGCGGCCCGACGACGTGGCCGACCTCCTCGTGTTCCTCGCGAGCGACCGCGCCGGCTACATCACGGGCACGCTCGTCGACGTCAGCGGCGGCAAGCTCGCGACGCAGATGCCGCAGCGCGCCTACGAGGGCGAGGGCGCCCCGGAGCGCGGGCCACGGGACGGCGCGCGATGACCGTCAGGACCTGGGAGGCGCAGCCGCTCGACACCGTGCGCTCCGAGCACGCGGAGGCGCCGCTCTGGGACGAGGCGCGCGGCACGCTCCTCTGGGCCGACCAGTACGTGGGCATCGTGCGCGAGGCCACGCTGGATCCGGTCATCCTCGCGGTCGGCCCCGTCACGGAGACGCACGTGGGCGGCCCGGTCGGTGCGGTCGTCCGGCACGCGGACGGCGGGCACGTGCTCGCCGCGCGCGACGGCTTCGTCCGCCTCACGGCCGAGGGCGAGCTGATCCCGATGGTCGACGTGCTCCCGGCCGACGGCATCCGGCGCCGCATGAACGACGGCGAGGTGGATCCGCGCGGCCGGCTCTGGGCGGGATCCATGGCCTTCGACAAGACGCACGGCGCCGGCGCGCTCTACCTCCTCGACGGGGGCGCCGCGACGACCGTGCTCGAGGGCGTCACCATCTCCAACGGCACGGCGTTCTCCGCCGACGGCGCCGAGATGCTCTACATCGACACGACCACGCAGCAGGTGCGGCGCTTCCGGGTCACCGACGACGATGGCAGCGGCCGGCCGGGGCTGGCGGATCCCGAGGTGGTGGTCGAGATCGACCCCGCCGACGGCCACCCCGACGGCATGTGCCTCGACGACGCGGGGTTCCTGTGGGTCGCGCTGTGGGGCGGCAGCGAGGTGCGCCGCTACTCCCCGACCGGCGAGCATGTCGGATCCGTGCGGGTCGACGCGCCCCAGGTCTCGAGCTGCGCCTTCGTCGGCCCCGACCGCGACGTCCTCGTGATCACGACCTCGCAGGAGGGCTACACGCCCGAGGACTCGGCCCGGCATCCGCGCGCGGGGATGCTGTTCGCGGTGCGGCCGGGCGTCACCGGTCCGGCAGCGAGCGCCTACGCGTAGGCGGTGACGGTCGCGGAGTCGACGAAGCCCGTGCGGCTGTCGACGCCGGATCCGCGGCCGGCGCGGCGGGCGGCCCCTCCCGCGAGCGCGAGCGACGTGACGCCCACGACGACGCCGACGATCGCCGCGGTCGCGACCGCCCCGACGGACGAGTGCGCGAGCACCAGCCCCGCGACGAAGGCGAGGCACTGCACGATCCAGAGGGCGTGGATCCACCGGGTCCACGCACCGCGACCCCGATCGAGGAGCGCGAGCCGGCGCCGAGCCCACACGATCGCGACGACCCGCACGATCGCGGACAGCCCCAGCAGCGCGAGCCCGCCGATCGCGAGCGGCGCGGTGCCTATGCCCGTGGCGATCAGCGCGAAGAGCACGCATCCCGCCGCGGAGGCCCCGTCGGCGACGGCCTGGACGAGGGTGGGGAAGCGCATGCCCCGACCCTAGGAGGAACCGGGCCGCGGATCACCGCCGGCCGCGCCCCCATCCGCCGCGCCCGCGCCCCCATCGCGCCCCGTCGCCGCGACGCGCGCCCCCATCCCCCACCCGGTTCCCCCTCATGGCGGACTCCCCCGCGCACCCCCGCACCTAGCGTGAGCAGCACGGATCACCCACGCCCACCGAGGAGGCCCTCCGTGCTCGAAGTCCAGAACGTCACGCGATCGTTCGGGGACCGCAAGGTCCTCGACGACGTGTCCTTCACCGTGCGGCCGGGGAGGCTGACCGGCTTCGTCGGCGGCAACGGCGCCGGCAAGACCACCACCATGCGGATCATGCTCGGCGTGCTCACCGCCGACTCCGGCACCGTCTCGCTGAACGGCAGCGACCTCGGCACCTCGAGCCGCCGCACCTTCGGCTACATGCCCGAGGAGCGCGGCCTCTACCCGAAGATGAAGCTGCAGGAGCAGATCGTCTACCTCGGCCGCCTGCACGGCATGACCGCGGCCGACGCGACCGCCAGCACGGAGCGCCTGCTCGATCGGCTCAGCCTCGGCGAGCGCCGGAACGACCCCATCGAGTCGCTCTCGCTCGGCAACCAGCAGCGCGCGCAGATCGCCGCGAGCCTCGTGCACGACCCCGAGGTGCTCGTGCTCGACGAGCCGTTCTCGGGCCTCGACCCGATCGCCGTCGAGACCGTCCTCGGCGTCCTCACCGAGCGGGCCGCGCAGGGCGTGCCCGTGCTCTTCTCCTCGCACCAGCTCGACATCGTGGAGCGCCTCTGCGACGACGTGGTCGTCATCGCCGAGGGCCGGATCCGCGCATCGGGGGACCGCGAGGAGCTGCGCGAGCAGCACAGCCGCCCCCTCACGGAGCTGCAGATCGACGGCGACGGCGGCTGGGTGCGCGACGTGCCCGGCGTCGAGGTCGTCGAGTTCGACGGCGGCTACGTGCTCTTCGAGGCCGAGGAGGAGGCGCGCCAGCGCGTGCTCGCCGAGGCCGTCTCCCGCGGATCCGTCACCTCGTTCACCCGTCGCCGCCCCACCCTCAGCGAGATCTTCCAGGAGGTCGTCCAGTGAGCACCACCAGCAGCACCCGACCGGGCACGGCCCCGACGTTCGCCCAGTCCACGATGCTCGTGACGGGCCGCGAGGTGCGCATGCGCCTGCGCAGCAAGTCGTTCCTCATCAGCACGGGGATCCTGCTCGTCGGGATCCTCGCCTCCATCATCGTCAGCGGCTTCCTCACCGCGAACGGCGGCCTCGGCGGCAGCGGCGACCCCACGCGCGTGGCCGTGGTCGGCTCCGCCCAGCAGGCCGTGTCCGGCGCCGAGTCGCTCGAGGGCGTGCCCGCCGACAGCGTCGAGGACGCGCAGGCCATGGTCCGCGACGGCGACGTGGAGGCGGCGGTCGTCCCCGACACCCAGGCCGACTCCGACGGCGCCGTGCTCGTGATCGGCGACACCTCCGCACCCGACGGCGTCGTGAGCGCCCTGACCGACACCCCGCGCGTCGAGCTCCTGGAGGAGCCGACCACGAACCCCGCCATCGCCTACATCGTGGCGATCGCGTTCGGCCTCGTGTTCTTCATCTCCGCGCTGACGTTCGGGCAGATCATCGCCCAGAGCGTCGTCGAGGAGAAGCAGACCCGCGTGGTCGAGCTGCTCATGTCGACCATCCCCGTACGGGCGCTGCTCGCCGGCAAGGTGCTCGGCAACAGCATCCTGGCGTTCACGCAGATCGCGCTCATCGCCCTGATGACGGGCGTCGGCCTCCTCGTGACAGAGCAGACCGCGCTGCTCGCTGTCGTCGGACCCGCGGTGATCTGGTTCGTCGTGTTCTTCCTGTTCGGGTTCGTGCTGCTCGCGTCGCTCTTCGCGGCCGCGGCCTCGCTCGTCTCCCGCCAGGAGGACGTGGGAGCCGTCACGGCCCCGGTCACGTACCTCGTGATGATCCCGTACTTCGCGGTCATCTTCTTCAACGACAACCCCGTGGTGATGACGATCATGTCGTACGTGCCGTTCTCGGCCCCGGTCGGGATGCCGATGCGCCTGTTCCTCGGCGAGGCCCAGTGGTGGGAGCCGCTCGTCTCGCTCGCCGTGCTCATCGCGACGACCGCCGTGGTGGTGGCGCTCGGATCCCGCATCTACAGCAACTCGCTGCTCCGCACCGGATCCCGCGTGAAGCTGCGCGAGGCGCTGAGGGCATGATCGACGCGCTGCAGGACTTCACGAACGGGCTGCCGGAGGTGCTCCGCTGGTTCGGGGTCATGGTCACCGCGATGATCCCGTTCCTCGAGGTCGAGTTCGCCGCCGTGCTGGGCGTGATCAGCGGCCAGCACGTCGCGATCGCGGTGCTCGCGGCGGTGGTCGGGAACGTCGCCGTCGTGGCGCTGATCGTGCTGGTCGCCTCGCGCACGCGGAGCCGGCTCACGCGCGACAGCGCGAAGGAGGAGACGCCCCGGCGCGCGAAGATCCGCCGCACGTTCGACCGCTACGGCGTGCCGGGCGTCAGCCTCCTCGGCCCGCTCCTGGTGCCGACGCACTTCACGTCGGCCGCGATGGTCTCCTTCGGCGCCCGGCCGCGCGCGGTGCTGATCTGGGAGACGATCGCCATCGCCGTCTGGGGCGTCGCGTTCGGGGCGCTCGCGGTGCTGGGGCTCACGGTGGTGTGATCGCGCCCGGGCTGGGAAGCCCGGGCCCGACCCTCGGTCTCGGCCCGAACCGTGGCGGGTGTTCAATAATCGGCGGTGTTCATGGATGATGAACACGTGCATCCATCGAACACCTCCGTGCTCCTCCGGGACGTCATCGCGATCGAGGCGTGGCTTCAGGAGCATGCTCTGCACCTCGTCACGCCCGGCCCGCATCGGACCGCGCTCGATCTCACCAGCTTGGAGCCCCAGCGTCCCGCGGATGCCGTCCTGGAGCACGCGGACGGCACCCCAGTGGCAGAGCTGGTCGTGCTGCCCCTCCTCGAGATGACTCATTCGGCAGCTGTCCTCCACGCTCCGAGCGCAGCCACGGACGGCCGACTGCTCCTCCTCGGTCCGCACACCTCGAGCCGCGGCTCCGCCGTCCTCCGGAACGCGGGCATCCACCACATCGACGGCGCGGGCAACGCCTGGCTGCGTCTCCCCGGAGTCGTCGTCGACATCCGGGGACGCCCGTCCCCGAGGCCCGCCTCCCCTCGGGGATCCTCGCAGGCGCACCTCTTCAGCCCGAGCCGCGCCAGCGTCGTCTGCGCGTTGATCTCCTGGCCGGAGCTCGTCGAAGCTCCTGTGCGGACCATCGCCGCCTCAGCGCGCGTGTCGGTCGGGCTCGCCCAGGACACCTTGAAGATGCTCGAGGCCGACGGGCATCTGACGACGTGGCCGACACGTGGCCTGGAACGCATCCCGCAGCTCATCGACAGGTGGGCCGCCGCCTTCCCCGCGGGTCTCGGTTCGCCCGCTCGCACCCGCGGCTATCACGCCGAGAGCCTCGACGTCGAAGCAGCTGACGCGGGAGTCGTCCGCCTGAGCGGAGAGGCCACGGCCCCGGGCATCCGCGGCCTCAGCGCCGTCGTCTATACGGACGAGTCGTCGATGCGGCTCGCCATGCGGAACCGGTGGCGCACCGATCGCGAGCCCAACATCTTCGTGCGCAGCCTGTTCTGGAGGGAACCGGACGAGGCCGATGCCTCCTCGCTGATGGGTGTCGCCCCGCCCCTCGTGGTCTACGCGGATCTCCTCGCGTCCGGCGAGGGTCGTCAACGTGAAACCGCTCGAGCCATGCGGGAGGCGGACGGTGGACTTCGCGCGCGTTGATCCCGCGCGCCTCGCCGTCGTCGACGCGATCGTGACCGAAGTGCTCGGCGTGACGGGGGCGGATCCTGGCGCCATCCTCCTGATCGGGGCCGAGGCGCGCGACGTTCTTCATGCCGCCCAAGGCCACACGACGGCGCTGCGTGGCACGACCGATGTGGACATAGGCATCGCCCTGAGTGGTTGGAGCGCGTACGAGGGGGTCCGTCAGGCATTCGTTCCGGTCGGTCACACGGGCATCAGGTTCAGGATCGCGGACATGGCGGTGGACGTGGTGCCGTTCGGCGGGGTCGAGGATCCGCGGGGCCTCGCTCGCCCCCGTGGTCGGGAGGACGAAGCGATCGTCGTATTCGGGTTCGTCGAGGTGATGCGACGGGCATGGATCCTGCCCCTGCCCTCGGGCGTGGGCATCCGCGTGCCCCGGGTCGAGGGGTATGCCGCCTTGAAGATGCGGGCGTGGATCGACCGTTCCCCGGATCACGAGGAGAAGGACGCCGACGACCTCGCACTGGCTCTGCACTGGTACCTCGAGGATCCCGACGTCCTGACGCGCGCGTGGGAAGAGGGAGAGCGGCTGGACGAGGCAGACGGGGACGTCACCCTGGTGATCGCATCGCTGCTCGGATCCGATGTCGCGGCAGCCCTCTCCGACGCGACGCCGCCCGGATCCCGCACGCACCTCGAGCTGCCGCTGTACGGCGCGTCCTGGCAGGAGGCGATGCGGAGGTTCTTCCTCAAGTACGCGACGTTCCGCGGGCGCGCCAGCCGGGGCGAGTTCTGGTGGTGGATCCTCACGAGCGTCGTCGGCACGTCCGCCCTCCAGACCCTGAGCAGCGTGAACGCGGACCGCCGGGAGCCGCTCGGGGGCCTCGGGTTCCTCGACGAGCTGACCATCGTCGACTCCTGGAGCGCCGTGCTCGCCGTGCTCCAGCTGGCGGTGTCCATCCCATCTCTGGCCGTCTCGTGGCGGCGCCTGCACGACGTCGACCGCAGCGGCACGTGGACGTTCATCACCTTCATCCCGATCCTCGGGCTGATCGTCTACGTGGTCATGACCGCGGGGCGGTCGCGGCCTGGCGGCGCGCGGTTCGACTGACGCCGCGGATCCCGCGCGCGGAACTCCAGCGCGCAGGCGAGCAGCGACGCTACGGTGAGCCCGATCCGCTCCCCGAACCCGAGGACCCCCATGGCCGTCGCCGCCCGCCGCATCCTGCCCTCCGCGTTCGCGGCCGTCCTCCTCGCCGCCGCGCTCAGCGGATGCTCGCTGCAGCAGCTGGCCGACCTCGTGCCGCACGCCGAGACGCGCGACGACGACGGATCGATCACGGCCGGCGGAACCACGGACGTCTTCACGCTGCGCGCGGGCGACTGCCTCGACGACGCGGCGTCGGCCGCCGTGATCGAGCAGGACGCGGCCGATGCGCACCCCGCGAGCGACGACGACTCCGCGCACTCGCACGAGGTGGGCGACGTGAGCACGGTGCCGTGCTCCGAGCCGCACGACTTCGAGGTCTACGCGGTCCCCACGCTGACGAGTGATGACTACCCCGGGGACGACGCCGTGGACGCGCAGGCCGACGACCTGTGCGGCTCGGCCTTCGGGCCCTTCGTCGGCTTCGACTACCAGGACTCGATCTACGACTACCTGGGGCACAAGCCGACGAGCGAGAGCTGGAGCACGGGCGACCGCGTCGTGGACTGCGTCATCGGCGATCCCGCGGGGAAGACCGTCGGCTCGCTCGCGGGCATCGGGCGGTAGCGGCGTGGGGCCTTCGCGGCCCGGCCCGCCGACCGCTAGGAGCGGTCGGCAGCCTCGGCGTCGTCGCGGGGCACGGCGGCCCCGTCGACCTCGACGCGGTCGCCCTGGACCTCCACCGTGGCGGGGCCGTCTACCTCCACGCGGGTGGTGCCGTCGCCGTGCCCGTCGACGACCACGGTGACCTCGGGCGCGGATCCGGCGTGCGTCGCGTACGTGTCGAAGTCGGCCGCGTCGTCGGCGGAGTCAGCGGCGGCGCGCTCGTCGCGCTCCTCGGCCGCATCCCGGGTCTCCTCGACGTCCGCCTTCGCGGAGTCGGCGAGCACGGCGCCGGCGGCCTTCGCGCGGTCGGCGGCCTCCGCGCCGATCTCCTTCGCGGCGTCGGCGGCGCGCGATCCGGCGTCCTGCGCGCGGGCGGCGGCGTCGGCGGACGCGTCCTGGATCCGGTCGCCGGCCTCACGGGCACGGTCGGCCGCCTCGGACCCGGCGGCCTTCGCCTTCTCGAGCCCCTCGGATCCGGCCGCCTTGGTCTTCTCGAGCGCGTCGGATCCGGCGTCCTCGGCCTTCTCGAGCGCGTCGGATCCGGCGTCCTTCGCCCTCTCGAGCGCGGCGCCCGCGGGCGACTGCTCGTCGTCGAACGGGCCGTGCACGTCGGTCACGCGGATGTTCACGCGCACGGAGCCTGCCGCGATCTGCCGGGCGGCGCGGGCCACCTGCTCGCGCGTCTCGTCCACGACGTCCTGCACGGGCGTCGGGTACTCGACCACGAGGTCGATGTCGATCACGGTGTCGCCTGCCTCCTCGGAGACCGTGACGCCGGGGCCGGTGCTCGTGCCGCGGATCGCCCGGGACGCCGCGTCGAGCGCCCGCGCGGCCGCGCCGCCGAGGTGGTGGACGCCCGTGACGCCCGCCGCGGTCTCGGCCGCGGCGACGCCCACGCGGTGCGCGGTCGTCTCCCCCTCCGGGTGCGCGGCGTCGATGCCGGTCAGGTCGATGGGACGGATGGCGGGTGCGGCGTCGTTCACGGCGGTGCTCCTTCGGTGGTGCTGTGCGGTGCGGGATGGGTGCGGGTGCCCCGCCGCCGCGCCCGGCGGGGCGCGGCGGCAGGGCGGGGGCGGATCAGGCGGGGACGTCGGCGGCGCGGGTCAGCGCTCGGTGCGCGAGGCCGGCGATCGCGGCGCCGACCAGCGGCGCGACGATGAACGCCCACACCTGGCCCAGCGCGACGGGCCCGCCGTAGATCGCGGCCGCGATGGAACGGGCCGGGTTCACGGACGTGTTGCTGACCGGGATGCTGATGAGGTGGATCAGGGTGAGCGTCAGCCCGATGACGATGGGCGCCACGGCCGCGTACGCCTTCTGGCCGGTTACGGCGAGGATGACGGTCACGAAGACGGCGGTGAGGATCACCTCGACGAGCAGCACCGCGCCGAGGCCGAAGCCGCCGGGCGATGCGTCGCCGAAGCCGTTGGACGCGAAGCCCGCGTCCTGGGCCGACGCGAGGTAGCCGGCCGGGCCGTCGGCGGCGATGAGCGCGAGGGCGCTGGATCCGAGGATCCCGCCGACGAGCTGCGCGACCACGTAGCCGGGCACCTCGCGCCAGCCGATGCGGCCCGCGAACGCGAGTCCGACGCTGACGGCGGGGTTGAAGTGGCCGCCGGAGATCCCGCCGACCGCGGCGACGCCCGCCATGATCGTGAGGCCGAACGCGAGCGCGACGCCGAGGAAGCCGACGCCCGTGGCATTCCCGTCGTCGGGGAACGCGGACGCGTAGAGCGCGGTGCCGACGCCGCCGAACACGAGGAGGAACGTGCCGAACGCCTCGGCGCCCCAGCGCGCGGCGGTGGACGGGCGGTCGCCGGCGGATGCGGCCTTCCGACCGCGGCCCTGGGCCGGGGTGTCGCGGGGTGCCTTCGTGGTGGCGGTGGACTTGCTCATCGGTTCGTGTCCTCTGACTGGAGCGTGGATCGTGCGTCGATGCCCGACGGGAGCGCCGGATGGCGCTCCCGTCGGTGGGTGGGGATGCTCCGGAGGGTGCTGCGTGCGCGGTGCGGGGTGCTGCGGGTGGTGCGGTGGTGCCGACGCGCGGGACGGGACGCCCGAACGCGGCGACGGGACCGGGCGTGCCCGGTCCCGTCCGCGGGCGGTGCTACTGGACGCGGCTCTTCGAGTCGTCGTCGTCCTTGTCGTCCGACGGGATGTGCACGTCGGAGACGGTGACGTTGACCTCGGTGACGTCCATGCCGACTACCTGCGAGATCGCGTCGGTGACGGACTCGCGGATCCGGTCGGCGAGGTCCTGCAGCGCGACGGGGTACTCGGCGACGACGACGATGTCCGCGGCGACCTGCTTCTCGCCGACCTCGACGGAGATGCCCTGGCCGCGGTCCTGCTGGCCGATGACGTTGCGGATCGCGCCGACGGCACGGGCCGCGCCGTTGCCGAGGTCGTGCACGCCGGGCACCTGGCGCGCGGCGATGCCGGCGACCTTCTCGACGACGCCGTCGGCGATCGTGTTCTTGCCCGCGGCTGAGTCGGCGGGCGTGTGCTTCGCGGCGGCGCGGCTGGATGCGGTGGCGGGGGTGACGTCGGTCATGTGGTGCTCCTGTGGTGGATGGGGCGCGCTCCCGTCGGGGATCGCGGTGCCGGCTGGATGACCGGCACGTCAAGGAGACGGGCCGGGCACCCGGCTCGTCCCGCACGTCCAGCATTCCTCCAGGCGGGAGCGGCCGGGCTTCGCTGGGCGGCCACCTGGCGGCATCCGGCATGCGCTTTCCGGCCAGGGGCGAGCCCGGCCAGGGCGCGAGCCCGCCCAGGGCGCGAGCCCGCCCAGGGCACGGATCCCGTGGTGCGCGCCGCCGGGCGGCCGGACGACGGCCGGACGGATGCCGCGCACCCGGCCTAGGTTGAGCCCATGACCGATGCCCCCGGCACGACCCCGCACCACGACGTCCTCGTCATCGGCGGGGGGAACGCCGGCCTGTCGGTCGCGGGCCGGCTCCGGCGGTACGGCGTCGACGACGTGGCGGTCATCGAGCCGCGCGACACGCACTACTACCAGCCGATGTTCTCGCACGTCGCGGGCGGCACCGCGCGGGCGTCGCAGGCCACCCGGCCGCAGGGATCCGTCACGCCGAAGGGCGTCACATGGATCCGGGACCGCGTCGCCGGCATCGACCCGGTCGCGAAGACGGTGACGCTCGAGTCCGGCGCGCGCCTCTCCTACGGCGACCTCATCGTGTGCCCCGGCATCCAGAAGGACTGGGACCGGGTGCCCGGCCTCGCCGAGGCGATGGACTCGCCCGTCGGCATCTCGAACTACGAGCATCACTACGCGCGCAAGGCCTCGCAGGTGCTGCGGGACGTGCGCTCCGGCACGGTCGTCTTCACGCAGCCCGACGGCCCCGGCACCTGCTCGGGCGCGGCGCAGAAGCCCATGTACCTCGCGTGCGACCACTGGCGCACCATCGGCGTGCTCGACGACATCCGCGTGGTGCTGGTCGTGCCGACGCCCACCATGTTCGGCATGCCGCTCGTCGACGCCGAGCTCGAGCGCAAGGTCGCCGAGTACGGCATCGAGGTGCGGTACGGGCGCGAGCTCGTGGGCGTGGATCCGGTCGCCCGCACCGTGGAGATCGCCGTCGTCGACCGCGCCCGCGCGCTCCTCGGGCCCGACCACGCGGCGCAGCAGGGCCTCGCCGACGCCGATCGCGAGACGCTCCGCTACGACGTGCTGCACGCGGTGCCGCCGCAGTCGGCGCCCGACTGGCTGGCCGGCACGGGCCTCACGGCGCCGGGCGACGCGGGCGGCTTCGTCGAGGTGGATCCGCTCACCCTTCGCCACCCGCGCTTCCCCGACGTGTGGGCGCTCGGCGACGCGGCCGCCACCACCAACTCGAAGTCCGGCGGCGCGCTCCGCCAGCAGACCACGACGGTCGCGAAGAACCTCGTCGCGGCGCTCAAGGGGAAGCCGCTGCCGCAGACGTACGACGGGTACTCGGTGTGCCCGTTCGTGGTCTCGCGCTCCACCGTCGTGTTCGCCGAGTTCGACGACCGCTACCGCCCGAAGCCCACGATCCCCGGCTGGAAGGGCCTCGCGAAGGAGCGCCGCATCACGTTCCTCGCCGACCGGTACGTGCTGCCGTGGGTGTACTGGAACCTGATCCTGCAGGGGCGCGCCTGAACGACGTCGTCCGCCCCGCGGATCCGCCGTCGGACGGACGCGCCGCCGCCTCGCGCCCCGCGAGGATGGCGGCATGACGCGCCCCGGTGAGACCGTGCCCGACTCGCGGGGCCGCACCGGCCTCCACCTACGCGGGACGGACCTCGACCGGAACCCCGACGTGGTCGTAAAGCGCGTGGAGGTCACCTCCGACGGCTGGCATGTGCTCCGCCGGACGACGCTCGACCTGCGGCTGCGCGACGGATCCTGGCAGGAGCAGCAGCGCGAGACCTACGACCGGGGCGACGGCGCCACCGTGCTGCTCTATGCGGCCGGCACGCACCGGATCCTGCTCACCCGCCAGTTCCGCTACCCCGCCTACGTCAACGGCCACCCCGACGGCATGCTCGTCGAGGCGGCGGCCGGGCTCCTCGACGAGGACTCCCCGGAGGACGCGATCCGCCGCGAGGCCCGCGAGGAGCTCGGCGTCGAGATCGTCGCGCTGACGCACCTGTTCGACCTGTTCATGAGCCCCGGATCCGTGACCGAGCGCGTGCACCACTACCTCGCCGCGTACGCGCCCGCCGACGTCGTGGGCGCGGGCGGCGGCGTCGCCGAGGAGGGCGAGGACATCGAGCGGATCGAGGTGACGCTCGACGAGGCGCTCGCGATGGTCGCCGACGGCCGCATCGCCGACGGCAAGACGGTGATCCTCCTCCAGCACGTGGCGCTGCACGGGTTCCCGGCGTAGTCGCAGCGCAGGCGGACGCGCACGGGCGGCACGGCCCGTAGGCGAGGATGGACACGTGACCGCCGCCTCCCCTGTCTCCCCCCTCCGCCTCCACGACACCGCCGCCCGCGGCTTCGCCTCCGACAACTACTCCGGGATCCACCCCGAGGTGCTGGAGGCCATCGCGGCCGCGAACGGCGGGCACCAGGTCGCGTACGGCGGCGACGCCTACACGGCCCGGCTCCAGGAGGTCGTGGGCGAGCACTTCGGCCGCGGCGCCGAGGCGTTCCCCGTCTTCAACGGCACGGGCGCCAACGTCACCGGCCTCCTCTCGATGCTGCCGCGCTGGGGCGCGGTGGTCTGCGCGACCACCGCGCACATCAACACCGACGAGGGCGGCGCCCCCGAGCGCGTCGCCGGCATCAAGCTGCTCCAGGTGCCCACCGACGACGGCAAGCTCACGCCCGAGCTCATCGACCGCGAGGCGTGGGGCTGGGGCGACGAGCACCGCGCGCAGCCGCTCGCCGTGAGCATCACGCAGACCACCGAGCTCGGCACCGTCTACACGCCGGCCGAGGTGCGGGCGATCGCCGACCACGCGCACGAGCGCGGCATGCGCCTGCACATGGACGGCGCGCGCCTCTCCAACGCGGCGGCCACGCTCGACGCCCCGTTCCGCGCCTTCACCTCGGATGCCGGCGTCGACGTCGTCAGCTTTGGCGGCACCAAGAACGGCCTGCTCTACGGCGAGGCGATCGTGGTGCTCGACCCGGAGGCGTCGGAGGGCCTCACCTACCTCCGCAAGCTCAACATGCAGCTCGCCTCGAAGATGCGGTTCGTGAGCGCGCAGCTGCTGGCGCTGCTCGGATCCGAGGTCGACGGCGTGCCGCTCTACCTCCGCTCCGCGCGCCACGCGAACGGGATGGCCGCGCGCCTCCGCTCCGCGCTCGACGGCGTGGACGGCGTCGAGTTCACGCAGGAGACGCAGGCGAACGGCCTCTTCGCGATCCTCCCCGAGGGCGTCGCCGACCGCCTCCGCGGCGAGTTCCGCTTCTACGACTGGGACCCGGCCCGCCGCGAGGTGCGCTGGATGTGCTCCTTCGACACCACCGAGGACGACATCGACCGGTTCGCGGCGGCGATCCGCCGGGAGGTCGGGGCGGGGTAGCGCGGCGCCGTCTTCGGTGAGCAGCAGGAGCCGATGGCCCGGATCCCTCGGCTCGGCCTGCCCGGGAGCACCCTGTCGGGTGGATGTCGGGCCGTAGTCGGGTCGATGTCGTGGCCGGCGCGGTGGCCCGTGCGTAGCGTGGGCACCATGAACGAGACACGGATCGTCGACCTCCGCACGCAGCGCGGCTGGACCCAGGAGCGACTCGCCGAGGCCAGCGGCATCACCGTCCGCACCGTGCAACGCCTGGAAGCCGGCAACGACGCCAGCCTCGACACGCTCACCCGCGTGGCCAAGGCGCTCGAGGTCCAGGTGCGCGACCTCTTCACCACCGTCGACGAGAGCGGCTACGGACGCGCCGTCACCGCCCTCGACCCCCGCGCCGCACGGCAGCAGGAACGCCGCGACACGATCACCGACGGGCTCGAAGCCCTCTACTACGGCGTCGGCGCGTTGCTCACGATCGGCGTGATCGTCGGCATCAAGACGGACGCGTTCGCGAATCACGCGATCTATCTCATCCCCGCCTACTGGATCGCCGGATGGCTGCTGTCGCTGTTCCTGTTCCTCGTGGTCCTCAGTCCGCGCCTGGACCGGCGGTTCCCGCTCTCGCGCGACCGCAGGGAGCCGACGCCCGACGGTCGGACCTGATCCGCACACGTCGGAGCCTGCTGCGCCGACGCGTCCCGACCCGCAATGCCTCCCCGGGCGGGCGGACGGACGGACGGACGCGCGATGACAGCGCGCTCGGCGGGGAGAGCGCCCACAGCAGGCTCCCATGGGCTCGGAGCCGAGACGCCCTCGAGGGCGCGGGGCCGGCCCTCGTCGCAGGGGGAGCGAGCGCGGCGGCCCGCACCCGCACCCGGATCACCCCGTGTTCTGCAGCCCCGCCGCGATGCCGTTGACCGTGAGGAGCAGGAGCCGGTGGTCCGGATCCGTCGGGTCGGCCTGGCCGGGAGCGCCCTGGCCCGCCGCATCGGAGGCCGACGTGCGCAGCGCCCGGAGGGCCCGCAGCTGCAGCAGCGAGAGCGCGTCGACGTACGGGCTGCGCAGGCGCACCGCCCGGCGCAGCACCGGTCGGCCCTCGAGGATCTCGCCGCGACCCGTCGCCTTGCGCACCCACTCGCGCGTGCGCTCCATCTCCTCGGTCACGAGCGCCGCGAGGTCGGGCCGGTCGCCGAGCGCGAGGTAGCGCTCCGCGAGGCGGCCGTCGGTCTTGGCGAGCGACATCTCGACGTTGTCGATCATCGAGGTGAACAGCGGCCACTCCTCGTAGGCCTTCCGGAGCACCGCCTCGTCGCCGACGGCGGCCAGCGCGGATCCCAGGCCGAACCAGCCGGTGAGGTTGATGCGCGCCTGCGTCCACGCGAACACCCACGGGATCGCCCGCAGGTCCTCGAGCGACTCGACGGACAGGCCGCGGCGGGCGGGCCGCGAACCGAGCGCGAGCAGCCCGATCTCCTCCATGGGCGTGACCTGCGCGAACCACGGCGCGAAGCCGGGCGCCTTCACGAGCTCGAAGAAGCGGGCGCGCGAGGCCTCGTCCATCGTGCGGACCATCTCGGCGGACCCCTCGGCGGCCACCGCGTTGCGCTCCTCGTTCGAGGGCGCGGAGGCCAGCAGGGTCGCGGCGGCCATCTGCTCGATGTGGCGGGCGGCGATGCGCTTGTCGCCGTAGTGGGCGAAGATCACCTCGCCCTGCTCGGTGAGCTTGAAGCGGCCGTCGACGGATCCCGGCGGCTGGGCCCGCACGGCGCGGTCGGCCGGGCCGCCACCCCGGCCGAGGGCGCCGCCGCGGCCGTGGAAGAGCGTGAGCTCGATGTCGTTCTCGCGCGCCCACGCGGCGATGCGCGCCTGCGCGTCGAACAGCGCGAACGTCGCGGAGACGGGCCCGACGTCCTTCGACGAGTCGGAGTACCCGAGCATGACCTCGAGCTTCCGGCCCGTCTGCGCGAGGCGCGCCGCCACCTGGGGCAGGCGGATCATGCCGTCGAGGATCTCCGTGCTCGCGTTCAGGTCAGCGAACGTCTCGAACAGCGGGATGACGTCGAGGACGGGCGCGGCCTCCGCCGAGCCGAGGGCGAGCGCGGCCAGCTCGTGCACCGTGCGGATGTCGTCGGCCGACTGCGTGAACGAGACGATGAAGCGCGAGAACGGCGCGACGCCGTGCCGCTCCTGGAGGCGCGCGAGCGTGCGGAACACGTCGAGCACCTCGACCGTCATGGGCGCGAGCTCGGGCGCCTGGTCGCCGGACGCGTCCGCCGCGGCGACGGCGAGGACCTCGCGGAGCGCCTCGCGGTGCACCTGCGAGTGCTGGCGCACCTCCATCTCGGCGAGGTGGAACCCGAAGGTCTCCGCCTGCCAGACGAGGCCCTGCAGCTCGCCGCCCGCGATGCGGTGCGCGCCCGCGCTGCGGAGCGACGCCTGCAGCACGCGCAGGTCGGCGAGCAGCTCGGCGGCGGACGGGTAGGCGATGGGGTCGTCGTGGCGCTCGCGCGTGGCGGAGAGGCGGCCGGCGATCACGAGGAGCACGCGGCGGTGCAGCTCGGCCGGGGCGCGCGTGCCGATGCGGGCGGTGAGGTGCGGCGCGAGCGCGTCCTGCGCGGCGGCAAGCTCCCGCAGCTCGGCGCTCGGCGGGGTGTCGGCGTCGCCGAGCGTGAGCGAACGGCCGACGCGGAGGGCGACGCGCTCCAGCCCGAGGAGGATGTGCTCGCTGGCGATGCCCGCGGCCTCCTCGGTGACGGCGGCCGTGACGTAGGGGTTGCCGTCGCGATCCGCCGCGATCCAGTTGCCGAGCCGGAAGAACGCGGGCGCGACCGCGTCGCGCACGCCCGCCTCGTCGCCCAGGAGCCAGTCGTCGAGCAGGCGGTAGACGCGCGGCACGACCTCGAACAGGGTCTGGTCGAAGACGCCCATGGCCGTGCGGACCTCGTCGAGCGGGGTGGGACGCGTGGTGCGCAGCGGCGAGGTGCGCCACAGGCCGTCGATCTCCTCGAGCAGCCGGCGGTCGACGTCCTGGCCCGTGAGCGTGCCGGCCATGGCGCCGTCGCGCTCGGTGAGCAGGTCGCCGATGCGGCGGATCCCCGTGGCCACCGCCCGCCGACGCGCCTCGGTGGGGTGCGCCGTGAGCACCGGGTGGAAGCGCATCTCGCCGAGGCGGCGCATGGCCTCCTCGCGGCCGAGCTCCTCGGTGAGCTTGCCGACCGCGTCCGGGATGGAGTCGGGCACGAAGCCCGCCGCGGCCTCGCGCTCGCGGAGCACGCGCACGCGGTGGTGCTCCTCGGCGAGGTTCGCGAGGTGGAAGTAGCAGGTGAACGCGCGGGCGACCTGCTCCGCGCGCTCGGGCGTGAACGTCGCGACGAGCCGCTCGGCGTCGTCGATGGAGGCGTCGCGCGCGCTCTCGTACGCGTCGATGACCAGCTCGCGCAGGCGCTCCACGTCGCGCAGCAGGTCATCCCCGCCGGACTCGCGGAGCACCTGGCCGAGGAGGCCGCCGAGGTGGCTGACGTCGGAGCGGAGCGCCGGCTCGACGGCGTCGCGCGTGCCGTCGCGGGTGGAGTCGTGCTCGAGGGGAAGCGGCTTCTTCGGGGGAGTCGTCACGGTGTCGAGGATACGGACAGCGCGCGGCAGATCCTGCGCATGACGTCCGAGGACGGACGCCCCGACCGCGGATCCGGCTGTGGAGGGTGGGCGGGGCGACCGGATCAGCTCGCGGCGGGCGCCGCCGCGCGCTCGTCCCGCGGCATGCGCAGCAGCGCGTACGCGGATGCGGCGAGCAGCAGCACGGCGCCCGTCGCGAAGGCGACCGGGTACGAGAACGCGTCCGCGAGGAAGCCGGCGACGAGCGGGCCGACGATGGCCCCGAGGTCCGACACCATCGAGAACACCGCGACGGGCCGGCCGCTGCGGGCGCCGGCGGCGTCGCCGACCGCGGCCGCCGGGGCGGTGCCCATGAACGAGGCCGCCGCGCCGTACACGCAGAGCAGCACGGTGAGCACGACCATGTCGGGCGCGAACGGGATCGCGATCATCAGCAGCCCGGCGACCCCGTACGCGCCGACGATCGCGGGCCGGCGACCGACCGTGTCCACGAACCGCGCGGCCGGCGCGAGCGCGAGCGCCTGCACCACGGCGGCGCACGCGAACGCGATGCCGGCGGCCGAGGGATCCGCGCCGATCACGGCCACGACGAGCAGCGGGATCAGCGCGCTGCGCACGCCCATCGACGCCCACCCGTTGCCGAGGTTCGCGAGCAGCGCCGCCCGGTAGCGGGGGTCGCGCAGCACGCGGCCGAACGGGATCACGACCTCGTCGGCGCCGGTCGCGGCGACGTCGCGCGTGCGCGGCCGGAGCAGCAGCAGCCCGATGACGCTGGCGACCGCGAGCGTGGCCGCGTAGAAGAAGAAGGGAGCGGTCAGGGAGATGGTCGCGAGCACGGCGCCGAGCGCGGGCCCCGCCATGCCGCCGATGAGGAAGCCGCCCTGGTAGAAGCCGATCGCGCGGGCGCGGCGGGTCGGATCCGTGGAGCCGAGCAGCAGCGTCATCGCGGCCACCGAGAACATCGCCGACCCGATGCCGCCCGCCCCGCGGAGGAGCAGGAGCTGCACGTAGTCCTGCGCGAGACCGGCGAGGCCCGAGGAGACGGCGACGATCCCGATGCCGACCGCGAGCACCGTGCGCTCCCCGCTCCAGTCGATGAGGCGCGCGACGAACGGGCTCATCACGAACCGCATGAGCGCGAACGCGGAGATCACCGCGCCGACCTCGAAGCTGCCGACCCCGAAGCTCTCGGCGTAGACGGGCAGCACGGGCACGACCACGCCGAAGCCGACCATCACGAAGAACGCGATGACGCCGAGGACGAGCACGTCGCGGGGCAGCTTCGCGCGGGGCGCCTTCGCGGGGCCGCGGGTGTCGGGCATCGATCCGTCGCCGGGCTCGGGGGTGCGTGCGGATCCCGCACGTCGGAAGGACCGCATGCGTTCAGCGTACGTCCGCGGCGGCGGCGGTCAGCCCGCCGCCTAGGCCCTGCTGTGCTCCACGTCGAGCTCGACGCGGTCGGCCGCGAAGCGCGTGACGTTGATGAGCAGCGGCGTGCCGTCGGGCAGCGTGTTGAGGGCGCGGACCACGAGCACGACCGCGCCCGACGACAGCTGCAGCTCCGCGGACTCGGCCGCCGTCGCGAGGCGGCCGGTGACGGTGGTGGCGGAGCGCAGGTAGTCGTCGACGCCGACCGCGCGGAGGGCGTTCGTCATCGACCCGTCGGGTCCGTAGCGGTCGACGATGCCGGGCACGAGCTCCTCCACGAGCCACGACGTGCCGCGCACCACGGGCCGGCCGTCGACGAGCCGCAGCGTCTCGAGGCGGAGGGCGGGGCGACCGGCGAGGGCGAGGCGCTCGGCGACGTCGGCGGGCGGATCCTCGACGGCCCACTCGAGCAGCTCGCCCGTGGACGCGGATCCGCGGCCGGCGAGACTGTCGCTGAGCCGCGTGCGCAGGCCGATGCGGTGGACGATGACGTCGTGCGCGGTCACGAACGTGCCGCTGCCGCGCCGCGAGACGACGAGCCCGTCCGTCGCGAGCGCCGCCACGGCCTGCCGCACGGTGTGGCGGTGGACCTGGAAGCGCTCGGCGAGCTCGCTCTCCGACGAGAGCTTCGCCCCGGCGGGCACGGTGCCCTGCAGGATCTCGGCGCGCAGCTCCTCCGCGATGAGCCGCCAGGCGGAGTACCCGCTCGTGGATCTGCTCTGCGTCGCCATGTCCCGTCGACCCTATCGGGCGGTCGCGGCGCCGGATCCGGTCGCCGTCGCGGATCCGCGGGCCGCCGCCTGCCCGGTCGCCGCCCGCGTTCCCCACCTGTTCACCTGCTCGCGTCCGACTCGTCGCGTGCGGGCGGGTTCCCGCGTCCCCTCGGCCACTACGTTCGACTTATCTAGATCAGCAGACAACTTGGAGGGATCGCGGCCATGACGACGACCACGACCAGCAGCACCGGACGGGAGGACGTCGCCGCCCGGCAGCGCTGGATGCGCGTCCTCTCCGCCGCCGACGTGGGGGCCCTCGACGCCGCGTGGACCGCGTGGGAGCCCAAGCCCTGCGTGCAGCACATCCGGGGTCCGGAGGCCGGGCTCGTCATGGTGCGCGGCCGCGTCGACGCCGGCGGCGCGCGCTTCAACCTCGGCGAGGCCACCGTCACGCGCGCCACGCTCCGCCTGCACGGGCCCGTCATGGCGGCGGACGCGCTCGGCAGCTCGTACGTCCTCGGATCCGACCTCGAGCACGCCCGCCTCGCGGCCCTGTTCGACGGGATGCTCCTCGACGCGGGCCTGCACGACCGTGTGCTCGCCGAGGTCGTCGCGCCGCTCGAGCGCGCGCGCGCCGCGGCCGACGACGTCCGCGCCGCCGAGGCCCGCAGCACGCTCGTGGACTTCTTCACGGTCGCCCGGGAGAACGGGTGACCGCGGCGACGGGCCGCGCGCCCGGCATCCCCGCTCCCGGCATCCCCGCTCCTGGGTTCGGCGACGCGACGCGCGGCGCGCAGGCCGCGTTCCGCGCGCTCCTCGACGCGCTCGCGCACCCGACGCGGATCCAGCCGCTCACGGGCCCCGCCGAGGCGCCCGCCGGTCTCGGCCCGGGCCTCGGCGCCGTCGCCCTCACCGTGCTCGACGAGGAGTCGGCGCTGTGGCTCGACCCGCGCCGCGCGGCCGACGACGAGGTGACCTCCTGGCTCACCTTCCACACCGGCGTCCGCCTCGTCACCGCGGCCTCCGACGCGGACTTCGTGCTCGCCGACCCGGCGTCCCTGCCCCCGCTCGCGGCGCTCGCCGCCGGCACCGACGAGGAGCCGCACCGCTCCGCGACCGCGCTCCTCGACGTCCGCGACGCCGCCGGGACCATGCGGATCCGGGCCGAGGGCCCCGGCATCGACGGGCACGCGATCGCCGACGCCCCCTGGGCCGACGAGGGCTTCCTCGACGCCTGGCGGGCCAACGGCGAGCGCTTCCCGCGCGGCGTCGACCTGCTGCTCGTCGACGCGGGATCCGTCGCCGCCCTCCCCCGCACCACCCGCCTCCGGGCGGCCGACCCCCGATCGGAGGCCTGATGTACGTCGCCGTCAAAGGCGGGGAGAAGGCGATCGCGGCCGCGCACGCCCTGCTCGCCGCCGAGGGCCGAGGCGCCCCCGGATCCGCGCGGATCGAGGCCGGGCAGGTCGCCGGCCAGCTCGGCGTCCTCGTGTCCCGCGTGATGACGGAGGGGTCCCTGCACGACCCGGAGCTCGCGGCGCGCGCCCTCATCCAGGCGCAGGGCGACGTGCTCGAGGCCGTGACCCTGCTCCGCTCCTACCGCACGACCCTCCCGCGCTTCGGGTGCACGCTGCCGGTCGACACCGCCGGGCTCCCGCCGCAGCGCCGCGTCTCCGCGACGTTCAAGGACCTGCCGGGCGGCCAGCAGCTCGGCGCGACCTTCGACTACACGCACCGCCTCTTCACCGACGCCGAGCCGGCCGCCGTGACCTCGCGTGCGGCCGACGCGGGCGCCACCATGCCGCGCGTGGCCGACCTCCTCGGCCAGAGCGCGCTCATCGAGCCCGACTCGCACCCCGGCCAGGACGACGAGGAGCCCGCGGACATCACGCGCGAGCCCACCGTGCACCCGATGACGCGCGCCGAGCGCCTGCAGGCCCTCGCCCGCGGCGACGAGGGCTTCCTCCTCGGCCTCGGCTACTCCACGCAGCGCGGATTCGGCACGACGCACCCGTTCGCGGGCGAGATCCGCGTGGGAGAGGTCGAGGTGGAGCTCGACGCCCCCGAGCTCGGATTCGCGGTGCCGCTCGGCCGGATCGAGGTCACCGAGTGCCAGATGGTCAACCAGTTCACGGGCAGCGCCGACCGGCCCGCCCAGTTCACGCGCGGCTACGGCCTCGCCTTCGGGCGCAGCGAGCGCAAGGCGATGTCGATGGCGCTCGTCGACCGGGCGCTCCGGGCCGACGAGCTCGGCGAGCGCGTGACCGCCCCCGCGCAGGACGAGGAGTTCGTGATCAGCCACTGCGACAACGTGCAGGCGACCGGGTTCGTCGAGCACCTCAAGCTCCCGCACTACGTGGACTTCCAGGCCGAGCTCGTGCTCGTGCGTCGGCTGGCCCGCGAGTGGCGCGAGCGGCAGGAGGCGCCGGAAGCCTCGTCCGATGCGCCGGCCGGAGCGGGGGCCCGCGCATGAGCGCCTCCCTCATCGGCTACAACCTCGGCTACCTCGACGAGCAGACCAAGCGCATGATCCGCCGCGCGCTCCTCAAGGCCGTCGCGATCCCCGGCTTCCAGGTGCCGTTCGCGAGCCGCGAGGTGCCCATGCCGCGCGGCTGGGGCACGGGCGGCGTGCAGGTCACGGCGGCCGTGATCGGCGAGGACGACGTGCTGAAGGTCATCGACCAGGGCGCGGACGACACCACGAACGCCGTCTCCATCCGGCAGTTCTTCGCGTCCGTCGCCGGCGTCGCCACGACCACGCGCACCGACGAGGCCACCGTGATCCAGACGCGGCACCGGATCCCGGAGACGCCGCTCGCCGAGGGCCAGGTCATCGTCTACCAGGTGCCCATGCCGGAGCCGCTGCGCTTCCTCGAGCCCCGCGAGACGGAGACCCGGCGCCTGCACGCGCTCGAGGAGTACGGGCTGATGTACGTGAAGCTCTACGAGGACATCGCGCGCTTCGGGCACGTCGCCAAGACGTACGACTACCCCGTGATGGTCGCGGGCCGGTACCTCATGGCCCCGTCCCCCGTCCCGAGCTTCGACAACCCGAAGATGCACATGAGCCCGGCGCTGCAGCTGTTCGGCGCCGGCCGCGAGAAGCGGATCTACGCGGTGCCGCCGTACACGAGCGTGGAGAGCCTCGGCTTCGAGGACCACCCGTTCGAGCCGCAGTCCTTCGAGGATCCGTGCGCGATCTGCGGATCCACGGGCGTGTACCTCGACGAGGTCATCACCGACGACCGGGGCGCGTCCATGCACGTCTGCTCCGACACCGACCACTGCGAGCGCACGGTCGAGGCCGCCCGCGCCCACGACGAGGAGGCGCGCGCATGAGCGACGACCGACCGCTGCTCGAGGTCCGCGGGGCCGCCCACCGCTACGGCGACCGCTACGGCTGCCGCGACGTCGACCTCGACCTGCACCCCGGCGAGGTGCTCGCGGTCGTGGGCGAGTCGGGATCCGGGAAGTCGACCCTGCTCGGCACCCTCTCCCAGCGGCTCGCGCTCAGCGAGGGCAGCATCCGCTACCGGCTGGCCGACGGCGAGGTCGTGGAGCTCGCCGACCTGTCCGAGAGCGCGGTGCGCCGGCTGTGGCGGAGCGAGTGGGGCTTCGTGCACCAGGATCCCGCCGACGGCCTGCGCATGCACGTGAGCGCGGGCGGCAACGTCGGCGAGCCGCTCATGACGAACGGGTGGCGGCACTACGGGCGGATCCGCGAGACCGCGGCCGAGTGGCTACGGCACGTGGAGATCCCCGTCGACCGCATCGACGACCACCCGACGACGTTCTCCGGCGGCATGCGGCAGCGGCTGCAGATCGCCCGGAACCTCGTCATCTCGCCGCGGCTCGTCTTCATGGACGAGCCCACGAGCGGCCTCGACGTCTCCGTGCAGGCGCGCCTGCTCGACCTCATCCGCGGCCTCGTGGCGGAGCTCGGCCTCGCGGTCGTGATCGTCACCCACGACCTCGCCGTCGCCCGCCTCATCTCGCACCGCACGCTCGTGATGAAGGACGGCCGCGTCATCGAGTCCGGCCTCACCGACCGGGTCCTCGACGACCCGCAGGCCGCCTACACCCAGCTGCTCGTCTCCTCGATCCTGCAAGGATGATCCGCCCCATGACCGGAAGCACCCCCGGACCCGTGCCCGCGACCGCCCCGATCCTCACCGTCGACGACGTCGCCAAGACCTTCACGATGCACCTGCAGGGCGGCCAGCGGCTCGCCGTGCTGGACGGCCTCTCCTTCGTCGTCGGCCGCGCCGAGGCCGTCGTCCTCGGCGGCGCCTCCGGGGCCGGGAAGTCCACGGTCCTGAAGCTCGTCTACGGCAACTACCTCGCCGACCGCGGCCGCATCGTGGTGCACGCTCCGGGCGGCGACGTCGACATGGCGACCGCCCCGCCGCGCGCCGTCCTCGCCGCCCGCCGCGACGCGGTCGGCTACGTGAGCCAGTTCCTCCGCTGCGTCCCGCGCGTCGGCACGCTCGACGTGGTGGCCGAGCCGCTCGTCGCGCGCGGGGTCGACGCGGAGGACGCGCGCGACCGGGCGGCGCGCATCCTCACGCGGCTGTCGATCCCGGAGCGGCTGTGGTCGCTGCCGCCCGCGACCTTCTCGGGCGGCGAGCAGCAGCGCGTGAACGTCGCGCGCGGGTTCCTGCCGGAGCTGCCCCTGCTCCTCCTCGACGAGCCGACCGCGTCGCTCGACGCCAGGAACCGCGACGTGGTGGTCGAGCTGATCGCCGAGAAGCGCGCCGCCGGCGTCGGAATGCTCGGGATCTTCCACGACGCCGAGGTGCGGGCCGCGGTCGCCGACCGGGCCGTGGACGTGGAGGCGTTCGTGCCGGCCGTCGCGGTGGCCGCCCGATGACCCGCGTCGCGGTCTACGCCATCCCCGGCGTCGGCTCGGACGGCCCCGTCGCGATCCTGCTGCGGGAGCGCGCCGAGGCGTGGCTCGGGCGGTCCGTCGTCGGCGGATCCGCCGCACCCGCCCCCGGCGCGCCCGCCGGCTGGACGCGTGCCGAGGTGGACGCGGTCACGGTCGACGCCCGCCGCTACGGCTTCCACGGGACGCTGAAGGCGCCCTTCCGCGTCGCCGACGGACGCGACCTCGACGGGCTCGAGGCCGCGGTCGCCGACCTCGCGGGCTCCCGTGACCCCGTCGCGCTGCCCGGCCTCCGGGTCGCCTCGCTCGGCGGCTTCCTCGCGCTCGTACCGACCGGTCCGGTCCCGGCGCTGGACGCGCTCGCCGCCGACGTCGTCATGCGGCTCGACGGGTTCCGCGCGCCCCCGACCGACGCGGAGACCGCCCGCCGGGATCCCGCCTCCCTCAGCCCGCGGCAGCGCGAGCTGCTCGCGACCTGGGGCTACCCGCACGTGCTCGACCGGTTCCGATTCCACCTGACCCTCACCGACCGGATCCCGGCCGCCGCACGCCCCCGCGCCGAGGCCGCCCTGGTCGCCTGGTTCGCCGACGCCACGGACCGCCCGGTCGCCGTCGACGCCCTCGCCCTCGTGGTCGAGGACGCCCCCGGCGCCCCCTTCCGCCTGCGCTCCGTGCACCCGCTCCACCCCCGCGCCACCCCGGCGCCCGACCCCGAAGGACCCCGATGAGCCGCGAGACCGTCCTCCGCAACGCCCGCATCGTCCTCGACGACGAGGTGCTGCACGGATCCGTCCTGATCCGCGACGGCCTCGTCGCCGACATCTCCCCCGGCACCGCCGGCGAGGTCGGCGGCACCGGAGACGACCTCGACGGCGACCTCCTGATCCCCGGCCTCGTCGAGCTGCACACCGACCACCTCGAGTCGCACGCGCAGCCCCGGCCGGGCACGCGCTGGGATCCGATCGCCGCGGTCCTCGCGCACGACGCCCAGCTGAGCGGCGCCGGCGTCACCACGGTCTTCGACGCGATCCGCATCGGCACCCTCGAGGGCAGGGACGACGCCACCACGCTGTCCCTCTCGCTCGCGGAGGCCATCGAGCACGCCGTGGCCGCCGGGCTGCTGCGCGCGGAGCACCTCATCCACCTGCGCTGCGAGGTCGCGGCGCCGGGCACGGTCGCCGAGTTCCGCGAGTTCGACCGCATCGCGTCCGTCCGCCTGGCCTCGCTCATGGACCACACGCCCGGGCAGCGCCAGTACGCGGACGTCGAGGCCTTCTCGCGCTACATGGTGGGCCGCGGACGGGTGTCCCAGGCCGGGATCGGCGCCCTCATGGAGGAGCTGCAGGACGTCGCCGCGGAGCACTCGACGCCCAACCGCATCGCCATCGCCGAGCTCGCCACCGCGCGCGGGGTGACGCTCGCGGCCCACGACGACGCCACCGTCGCGCACGTCGAGGAGTCCGCGGCGCTCGGGGTGCGCATCTCCGAGTTCCCGACGACCGAGGTCGCCGCGCGCGCCGCCCGCGAGCACGGGCAGCTGATCGTCATGGGCGCGCCGAACATCGTGCGCGGCGGCAGCCAGTCGGGCAACGTCGCGGCCGCCGAGCTGCTCGCGCTGGGGCTGCTCGACGTGCTCTCGTCCGACTACGTCCCCGCGAGCCCGCTGCAGGCGATCGTGCAGCTCGACGCCGACGGGATCCTGCCCATCACGCGCGGCGTGCGCCTCGTAAGCGGCGACCCGGCGCGGGCCGTCGGGCTCGACGACCGCGGGTCGATCCGCGTGGGCGCGCGCGCGGACCTCGTGCGCGTGCACCGCCACGTCGTGCCCGCGAGCGAGCGGCACCCCGGCGGCCGCACCGTGCCCGTCGTCCGCGGCGTGCACCTCCGGGGAGCGCGGGTGTCGTGAGCGACGCCGTCTCCGCGGGCACCTCGCCGGCCGCCGCCTCTCCCGCCGCTCCGGCTCCCGTTCCCCTCGGCCCCGGCCCGTTCGTCGCCGTCGTCGGCGCGAGCGGGGTCGGCAAGGACGCGCTGCTCGCCGCGGCCCGCGCGCGCAGCGGACCGGACGCGCACTTCCCCCGCCGCGCCATCACCCGCCCGCCCGGGCCCGGCGAGGACTTCGACGCCGTCGGCGACGAGGAGTTCGCCGCGGCGGCCGCGCGCGGCGACTACGCCGTGACCTGGCGCGCGCACGGCCTCTCGTACGGGATCCCCGCCACGGCCGACGACGCCGTCCGCGCGGGTGCCGCCGTGGTCGCGAACGTCTCCCGCAGCATGCTCGACGTGCTCCAGGCGCGCTACGCGCGGCTGGTCGTGGTGCGGATCACGGTGTCCGAGGACGTGCGGGCCGCCCGGCTCCGGGAGCGCGGACGAGAGGCCGCCGACGACATCGCCCGGCGGCTCGCCCGCCAGGATCCGGCGCCCGACCGGGTGGCCGACCACGAGGTGCGGAACCACGGCACGGTCGCCGAGGGCGGCGAGGCCCTGCTCCGCGCCATCCGGGCGGCCCGCGCGTCCGCGCTGGCCGCCTCCGCGCCGGCCGCCTCCCCGCTCCCCCACCCCATCGACCCCGCGCCCCGCGGACGGACGGAGACCCCATGACCACGAAGCTCACCGAGGAGCCCCTGATCGCCCCCGACGTCGTCATGTCCGGCAGCGACCTCGGCCGCTGGACGCAGATCGGCGCGAGCACGCGCCTGCTCGACACCGTGATCGGCGACTACAGCTACTGCGACCGCCTCTGCGACTTCGCGCACACCGACGTGGGCCGCTTCTCCAACATCGCGAGCGCCGTGCGCGTCGGCGCCACCGACCACCCGCTCGACCGGGCGACGCTGCACCACTTCATGTACCGCAGCACCATGTACTGGGACGACGTCGAGGACGACGCGGAGTTCTTCGAGCACCGCCGATCCCGCCGCACGAGCATCGGGCACGACACGTGGATCGGCCACGGCGCCATGATCAAGCCGGGCGTGCGCGTGGGCGACGGCGCGGTCGTCGCGTCGGGTGCGGTCGTCACGCGCGACGTGCCGGACTACGCGATCGTCGCGGGCGTCCCCGCGACCGTGATCCGCTTCCGCCAGCCCCCGGAGATCGCCGAGCGCCTGCGGCGGCTCGCGTGGTGGGACTGGGATCACGCGACCCTCCGCGCGCGCCTGGACGACTTCCGGGCCCTGCCGACCGAGGCGTTCCTGGAGCGGTACGAGGGCTGACGCGCGACCGGAAGGCTCAGCCGGGCCCGTCGCTCGCGGCCGCCAGCAGCGGCACGAGGACGTCGCCGATCGGCGTGGGCAGGCCGTGCGCCCGGGCCCGACGCAGGATCACGCCGTTGCGCGCCTCCCACTCGAGCGGCCGACCCGCCTCCCGGTCGGCGAGGATCGAGGTGCCCTGGTCGGCGGGGGCCGCGCGGAAGTCGTCGACGATCCGGTCGGCCACCCCGTCGTCGAGATGGGCGCCCTCGGCCCGGGCCACTGCGAGGCACTCGCGCGCGTACCCCCGGGCGAGCCCCGCCACGTCGTCCCGCCGGAACACGCCGGCCCGCCGCCCGGTGGCGGCCATGATCCCCGCCACCGCGTTCTGCACGAGCTTCCGCCAGGCCACCGTCCGGAAGTCGGCCGCGAGCTCGACCCGGCACCGCCCGCCGGCGAGCGCGTCCTCGGCGACCCGCGACGCCGGCACGTCGGGCAGCGTGATGCGCGGGTCGCCGCGGAGGAGCACCGACCCGTCGGCCCGCGCCTCCGCGGGGAACCACACCACAGCGGGCACGACCGGGCAGCCCGGGACGTGCGGCGCGATGTCCCCGACCTGCTCGATCCCGTTCTGCAGGACCACGACCACCGTGCCCGCGTGGCACAGCGCCCGGAGCCACGGCGCCGCCGCCTCGACCTGCGTGGCCTTCACCGCGAGGAGCACGAGGTCGACGGGCGCGCTGATCCCCGCCGGATCCGTGCGCACGGGCCCCGGGACCACGACGGTGGCGTCGTCGGCGACCAGCACGAGCCGGTCGCGCGCCGTGCGCCCGCAGAGGAGCACGGGCACCCCCGCCTCGTGCAGCGCGGCGGCGACGGACGTGCCGATCGCGCCCGGGCCGACGACGGCGACGGCAGGTAGGGCGGGCGTCACCGGAACACGCGGCGCAGCCAGGCGGCGAGCGCCTCGACCGCGAGCACGCTCACGAAGACCATCGCGACGAGCGTGGTCACCTGCCCGTGCAGCGTCATGACGGAGGAGGCGTTCGTCAGGTGGAACCCGATCCCGCTGCCGCCGACGATGCCGAGGATCGTGGCCGCCCGGATGTTCGTGTCCACGAGGTAGAGCGAGTTCCCGACGAGCGACGGCAGCCCCTGGGGCCAGGTGGCCGCGAGGAAGCGCTGCCCGCGGGTCGCGCCGACGGCGGTGAGGGCGCGCTCGGGTCCGGCGCCCACCTCCTCGAAGGAGTCGGCGATGAGCTTGCCGAGGAGCCCGACTCCGCCGAACGCGAGCGCCACGACGCCCGCTTGGTTGCCGAGCCCGGTGATCATGATCAGCAGGATCGCGAGCACCAGCTCGGGCACGCCGCGGAACACGACGAGCACGGTGCGCGCGGCGTTCCGCACGGCGGGGCTCGGCGCGACGTTGCGCGCGGCGAGGGACCCGACGACGAGCGCGAGCACGACCGACAGCAGCGCCGCGGCGAACGCCACCTGGATCGTCACCAGCAGCGCCTCGGCGAACTCGCCGAACGTGTGCGACCCGGTGCTCGGCGGCCAGAAGCTCTGGAAGGTGGGGCCGACGTACTCCCACGTGATCTGGCCGAGGTCGATGTCGGCCATGAGGTAGCCGCCCACGACGACGACCACGGCGAGCGCCGACCACGCGACGGTGCGCACCCGGTCGGGCGTCCACGGCCGGCGCTGCATCGACTCGACGGTCACGGCGCGCGCGGTGCCGGCGCTCCCGGCCCGCTCGGGCAGGGCGCGCCCGCGCGTGAGGCGCCGCACGATCCGGTCGCCCAGCCCGCGCCCGGCGGGTCGCACCCCGAGCGCGCTGCGGCGGATGGACGACGACACGACCTCCAGCAGCACGCACAGCGCGAAGATGACGATCGCGATGCCGATCCCGCGGCCGTAGCCCTCCGGGAACTGGCCGAACGCGACCTTCATCGCGTAGCCGAGCCCGCCCACGCCGGCGTAGCCGAGGATCGCGGAGCCGCGGAGGTTGATGTCGAAGCGGTGCAGCACCGTGGCGATCCACGACGGCAGCACCTGCGGGAAGACGCCCGCCCAGAACTCCTGCGCGCGCGTGCCGCCCGTGGTGCGGATCGCGCGCTGCGGGCCCTCGTCGACCTGCTCGATGGCGTCGGCGAAGAGCTTCGAGATCATGCCGATCGAGTGGATCCCGATGGCGAGGATGCCGGGCAGCGGGCTGCCGAGGGCGAAGGCGAGCGCGAACGCGAGGGCCAGCACCACGTCGGGCACCGCGCGCGTCACCACGCCGATCGTGCGGCCGAGCCCGCGCAGCCACGGCGCCGGCGTGGTGTTGCGCGCCGACGCGTAGGCGACGGGCACGGAGACGAGCGCGGCCGCGAGCGTGCCGAGCACGACGATCCCGAGCGTGAGCCCGATCAGGTACGCGAGGTCGCCGGGCGCCGGGAAGCTGATCGGGTCCATGCGCGAGAAGACCTTCGCGGCGTTGCCGACGCTGCGGAGGACGTTCGACCAGGTGAAGTCGAGCGTCGTCAGCGCGTGCACCGCGAAGGCGACCATGGCGAGGACCACGACCAGCGCGAGCGCCTTCTGCCGGTCGGGCCGCCGACGCGGTGCGCGCTCGTCGACGTCGGGTCGGACGCCGGGCGGGGCCTCCCCGGGGCGCTCGGCGACCGCAGTCACCGGGTGCCGTCCGCGCGCCGACCGCGGGCGAGGCCCTGGTCGCCGAGCGCACCGGCCGAGCGCACCCCGACGGGCTCGTCGAGCGGCAGCACGTCGCCGAGCTCGGTCGCGATGGCGGCGAGCGCGGACGTCGTCGACGCCACGCGGCCGTAGATCTCCATCACCTCGGCCTTGCCTATGCCGCGCGTGGGGGTGTCGAGCACGACCTCGCCGTGCCGGAGCCCGACGATGCGGTCGCCCCAGCCGAGCGCGAGGTCCACCTGGTGCAGGCTGCACACCACCGTGAGGCCGTCGTCGGCGGCGATCTCGCGGATGAGGCGCATCACCTGCTCGCTGGACTCGGGGTCGAGGCTCGCGACGGGCTCGTCGGCGAGCAGGATCTCGGGCCGCTGCATGAGCGCCCGCGCGATCGCGACGCGCTGCTGCTGCCCGCCGGAGAGCCGGTCGGCCCGCTCGTAGGCCTTCTCGAGCAGGCCCACGCGGTCGAGGTGGCCGAGCGCCTCGGTGCGCGCGGCGCGGGGGTAGGTCCAGATGCCGAGGCGCGGGCCGCGGAGCCGGCCGAGCGCGCCCGTGAGCACGTTCTCGAGCACCGTCAGCGAGGGCACGAGCTCGAACTGCTGGAAGATCATCGCCACCCGACCGCGCAGGGCGCGCAGGTCCTGCTGGCCGAGGGATGCGACGTCCTGGTCGAAGACGCGGACGCTGCCCGCGGTCGGGAGCTCGAGGCCGTCCAGGTGCCGGAGGAGGGTCGACTTGCCCGAGCCGGACAGGCCGAGGAGCACCACGACCTCCCCGCGCTCGACGGTCAGGTCGACGTCGTGGAGCGCCCGCGTGCCGCCGAAGTCCTTGGTGACGCCGGAGACGGAGACGAGCGGGGAGGTCGTGGTGCCGGTCATGGTCGGATCAGTCCGTCCGGGTCACTTCGCGCACTTGGCGGCGGCGATGGAGTCGCAGAGGTCCGCGATCCCCTTGTAGTACGTCGTGTCCTCCGGCTGGGCGCCGAAGTAGCCCTTCGTGAAGCCGTCGGTCAGCGGGACGCCGGAGGCCGTGATCGCGTCGAGAGACGCGCCCTGGAGCGTCGTCGTGAGCTTCGCCTTGACGTCGGCGGGCAGCGCCGAGGAGATCGAGAGCGGGCCGCCGGGCACGTACTCCTTGCCGATCGAGGTGAGCTGGCCGGCGGCCACGGCGGGCTCGACGATCGAGTCCTCGGCGAACCCGACGTCGCACTGGCCGGACGCGACGGCCTGCGCCGACTTGTCGTGCGCGCCCGCGAAGTAGGGCGTGAAGTCCGCGAACTGCGGGTTGCCGTTGGCGTCGGAGCCCGTGCTCGTGACGTCGATGCCGGCCTTCTGCAGCTGGTACAGGCCGAAGAGGAAGCCGGAGGTCGAGTTCGGGTCGACGAAGCAGACGGTCTTGCCCTTGGCGCCCGCGAGGTCGGTGATCGTGGACCCCTTCGGCACGATCGCCTCGGAGTAGTAGCCGGGGTCGGTGACGTCCTTCGAGGTGAGCATCGCGGCGACCGGCTCGATCTCGGCGCCCTTGTTCGAGGCCATGACGTACTGCAGGGCGCCCGAGCTCATCAGGTCGATCTTGCCGGCGACGGCAGCCGCGATGAGCGCGGTGTAGTCGGCCGTGGGGTAGTACTCGACCTTGAGCCCGGTCTCCTTGGCGATGTAGTCCTCGAGCGGCTTGCTGTTCGAGTCGGAGCCGGCCTGGTCGGGCGTGGCGCCGAAGACGAGGGTGCCCTCGGACTTGGCCCAGGTGCCCGAGGAGTCGGCGGATGCGGCCGACGCGTCGGATCCGCCGGCGGAGCAGCCGGTGAGCGCGAGGGCGGCGACGAGCGCGGAGGCCGCGAGGGCTCCGATGCGGGTGCGGGGGGACAGGGACATGGAGGTGCCTCTCGAGTCGGTACCCGCGAGCGGTGAGGGGGATGCGCGGGTCGATCTCGAAGCTAGGAACGCGGGATGGAACCGCCGTGGTGCCGAGATGGCGCGTCCGTGAACTTGTCCGGAAGAGCAGACATCTCCATCCTGGGCGGCCGCCCTCAGCCCATGTCGGAGCCCAGCTCGACCTCCGTGAAGATCGAGCCGAGCAGCACGCCCGCGGGCGGCGACGTGTCCTCCCCGAGCTCCGGGAAGCGGTGCGCGAACACCTCGGCGTCGTCCTCCGGGTGGTAGCCGATCGCCTCGCCCGCGGCGAGCGACACCCAGCGCCGGGTGTTCCGCGAGACGCCCCACACGATGCGGTGGCCGGGCTCGTCCCACCGCAGCACGGCCTCCACGAGCCGCGCCGCGTCGCCCGGCGAGAGCCAGGTCGAGACGCTCCGGGCCTGCGACGGCTCGGGCTCGGCCGTCATGATCCGGACGCTCACCACGACGTGCCCGTGCCGGTCGGCGTACAGGCTGCCGAGCCCCTCGAGCAGCACCTTGCTCAGGCCGTAGAAGGTGTCGGGCCGAGGAGCGGGCACGTCCTCGCGCGCGGCCTCGGTCGCGGGCAGGAAGCCGACCGCGTGGATGGAGCTGGCCGCGAGGATCCGCGGCACCCCCGCCCGCACGACCGCCTCGTGCACCGCGTGCGCGCCGTCGTTGTTGACGGCCTGGATCGCCTCCCACGGCCGCTCGGCCGCGTGCGCGGCGAGGTGCACCACGAGGTCGGATCCGCGGAACGCCTCCGTGCACGCGTCGACGTCGGTCGTGTCGACGATGGCCGAGGTCTCCCCCGGCGCGAGCGGCGTCGGCGGCGCGACCACGTCGAGCAGCCGCAGCTCGTGCCCGGCCGCGAGGAGGAGGGGGCGGATGCTCGTGGCGATGCGCCCGGATCCTCCCGTGATCGTGATCGTGGCCATGCGGATCCCCTCGTCGTCGAAGCGCCGCGGTCCCGCGGCCGTCCTCCCATCCTGGGCGACGGGCGGGGCCCCGCCTAGAGGGGAGCCGCGTCGAACAGGACGCGCGAGCAGCCGACCGCCGCATCGTGCGTCACGACCGCCCGCACCCCGTAGACGTCGGCGATGAGCTCGGGCGTCAGCACCTCGCGCGGATGCCCGCCCGCCACCACGCGCCCCTCGCGCAGCACGAGCACGCTGTCGCAGAACATCGCCGCGAGGTTGAGGTCGTGCAGCGCGACCACCGTGGTCACCGGCAGGTCGCGCACGAGGGCGAGCAGCTCCAGCTGGTGGCGGATGTCGAGGTGGTTGGTCGGCTCGTCGAGCAGCAGCTCGCGCGGCTCCTGCGCGAGGGCGCGCGCGATGTGCGCCCGCTGCCGCTCGCCGCCGGAGAGCGTGCGCCAGGCGCGGTCGGCCTTCGCCTCGAGGCCCACGTGCGCGATGGCCCGGTCGATGGCCGCCGCATCCTCCGCCGTGTCCCCGCCGAGCAGCGTGCGGTACGGCGTGCGGCCGAGGCGCACGACGTCGCGCACCGCGATGTCGACCTCGGTCTCGCCGTGCTGCGTCACGGTCGCGACCCGGCGGGCGACGTCGCGGCGGCGGATCCCCGCGAGGTCGGCGCCGTCGAGCGTCACGCGGCCGGAGTCCGGAGACGCAGCCCCCTGGAGCAGCTTGAGGAGCGACGACTTGCCGGACCCGTTCGGCCCGAGCAGCCCCACGGTGGATCCGGGCGCCGGCTCCAGCGTGACGTCGTCCACCACGATCCGCCCGCCCCGCGACCAGCTGACGCCCCGCGCCTCGAGCGTCATGCGCGCCCCCGATCGCGCATCAGCAGCAGCATGAACACGGGCACGCCGACGAGCGCCGTGCCGACGCCGACGGGCAGCGGCGTGGGCGCGAAGGCGAGGCGCGAGAACGCGTCCACCCACACCATGAACACCGCGCCGAGCACGAGGGTCGCGGGGACGACGCGCGCGTGCCGCTGGCCGAACAGCAGCCGCGCGGCGTGCGGCAGCACCAGGCCGACGAATCCGATGGCGCCCGCGATGCTCACGAGCGTCGCGGTGAGGAGGGCCGTGACGACCAGGAGGATCATGCGGGTGCGGCCCACGTGGATCCCGAGCGACGACGCCACCTCCTCCCCGAACGCGAAGGCGTCGAGCGAGCGGGCGTAGGCGAGGCAGACGACAGCGCCGACCGCGACCACGGAGACGCTGAGGCCGACCTCGTCCCAGCGCATGCCCTCGAGCGAGCCGAGGAGCCAGAACGTGATGCCGCGCGTCTCGTCGGAGTCGGCGAACGCGAACACGACGAGCGAGGTGAGCGCGGAGAACAGCTGCGTGCTCGCGACGCCGGCGAGGATCACCCCGGCCGTGCCCGCGGACGAGAACCGGGCGAGCAGCAGCACGAAGCCGAAGGCCACGAGCGCGCCGATGAAGGCGCCGCCCGACATGCCGATCGCGCCGCCGCCGAGGCCGAGCACCCCGATGAGCACGGCGCCCGTGGAGGCGCCGGACGAGACGCCGAGCACGAACGGATCCGCGAGCGGGTTCCGCAGCAGCGACTGCAGCACGACGCCGCAGAGGCCGAGCCCCGCGCCGCACGCCGCCGCGACGAGCGCGCGCGGGAGGCGCTCCTGCCAGACGATGGCGTCCTCGGAGACGCGCACGGGGATCCGCGCCAACCCCGCGTGGTTGAGCAGGATGTCGCGCACGTTCACGAGCGACACGTCCGCCGGGCCGAGGGTCACGGCGACGCCCACCGAGAGCGCGAGCGCGACGATCCCGAGCACGACCAGCAGCGCGACGCGGAGGGCGTGCGGCAGGGCGCGCACCCGCGCGGCGGCCGTCGCGAACGGCGCCCGCGGGGCCGCCGCGCTCAGAGCTCCGCCCCGCGCGCGTCCCACCAGGCCCGGATCTTCTCGAGCCCGTCCACGAAGCGGATCGACGGGTTCAGCTCGGCGCCGTGCAGCGCCACCATCCGGTCCTCCTTCACGGCCGTGAGGTCGCGCGTGAGCGGATCGCTCTTCAGGAAGTCGATCTTGTCCTGCAGCCTGTCGCCCGGGAACCGGTCCCGCTGCAGGTCGCCGAGCACGAGGATGTCCGGGTCGCGGTCGACCACGGTCTCCCATCCCGTCGCGATGAAGTCGTCGCGCACCTCGGGGAACGCGTCGGTGGCGCCGACCTGGCGCGACAAGAGGGACGTGGCTCCGAACCCGCCGCCCATGTACGGCGTCTTCGTGTCGGCGAACCAGTACATGACCTTCGCGCCGCCGAGGTCCATGCCGTCGGTGGCCGCGGCCGCGCGCTGCTGGAGCGAGGAGACGAGCGCCTCGCCGCGGTCCTTCACGTCGAAGACCTCCGCCATCTCGCGGATCTCCTGGTACAGCGCGTCGACCGTGAGCGCGGTCGTGCGCTGGCCGCCGCCGTTGATGCTGATGTCGGAGTCGCAGTCCGTCGGCGACAGGTAGGAGGGGATCCCGGTCTCCGCGAGCCGGTCGCGCGTGACCACGCCGCCCGTGCCGTAGTGACGCCCGAAGGAGGCGGTGACGAAGTCGGGATCCGCGCCGAGCAGCACCTCGTAGGTGGGCGCGTTGTCCGCGAGGCGCGGCACCTGCGCGTTCGCGTCGGCGAGCGAGTCGAGCACGGGATCCGTCCACGACGCCGTGCCGACCATGCGGTCCTGGAGCCCGAGCGACAGCAGGATCTCGGTGGAGTCCTGGTCGAGCGACACCACGCGCGACGGCGCCTGGTCGACGGTCACGTCGTGCCCGCAGTTCGACAGCGTCAGCGGATAGGTCGTCGACCCCTCGCCGGCCTCGGCGACGGAAGCGGCCGGGACCTCCTCGGAGGCGCCGCAGCCGGTGAGGGCGACGAGCACGAGTCCCGTGACGGCGGTGGCGGTGAGGCGGGCGAGGGCGCGAGCGCGGGGCATGGGTCTCCTGGTGTCGAGGCCGGCGGCCCGGCGGGGAGCCCGGGCCGCCGGTAAGCATAGCCTTACCTCACCACGCGGCTCGACCGCTCGACCGCCGGGCGGCCGGCCCTCACGCCACGGGATCGCCCTCCGGCAGCCGCACCTCCACGGCCGCGCCCGCGCGCACGAAGATCGGGATCACGTGCAGCGGCGCATCCGCGACCACCCGCTGGCCGCCCTCGTGCCGGGCACCGGTCGATGCCTCGATCCACGACGTCCCCGCGGGCAGGTGCACGCTCCGCGAGCGCGCGCCGGCCTCGAGCACGGGCGCCACGAGCACGTCGGCGCCGAGCATGTACTGGTCGCCGAGGGTCCAGCTCGCGGCGTCGTCGGGGAAGACGTGGAACATGCCGCGCATCACCGGCTGGCCGTCCTCGTGGGCCTCGCGCATCACGTCGCGGAGGTAGGGCCGCAGCCGCTCGCGCAGGTGCACGTAGCCGGCGAGGATCCCGTAGACCTCCTCGCCGAAGCTCCAGAGCTCGTTGCCGGATCCGCTCGGAGCCCGGCGCGACCCGTCCGCCGCGCGCACCTCGACGCTCGGGCCGCGGTCGCCGTGCAGCCGCATCACGGGCGAGAAGGCGCCGAACTGGAACCAGCGCACGAGCAGCTCGTGGAACGCCGGGTCGTCGGTGCGGGCGCCCGCGAAGCCGCCGATGTCGGTCGTGAACCAGGGGATGCCGGCGACGCCCATGTGGATCCCCGCGGTCACCTGCCGCGCGAGCGCCTCGAACGTGGAGTGGATGTCGCCCGACCAGACGAGCGCGCCGTAGCGCTGGCTGCCGGCCCACGCCGCGCGCACCAGGTCGACGCCCGGCTCCTGCCCCGCCTGGATCCGCCCCTCGTGCATCGCGCGCGAGAACATCTGCGGGTACACGTTGCCGACCCGCACGTTGGGTCCCGCGTGGTACCGGTAGTTGTCGTAGTCGTAGACGCCGTACTCGGGCTCCGCCTCGTCGAGCCAGAACAGCCGGATCCCGTGCGCGCCGTAGCCCCGCTGCGCCGTCTCCCAGAGGTGGCGGCGCGCGTCCGGGTTCGTGACGTCGACGAAGGCGCTCGGCCCCTCGAACTGCATCTGCACGTCGATCCCGCGCTCGCTGCGCACCAGGAGGTTCTCCTTCTTCATGCGCGCGTAGTTCTCCGACTCGAGCGACACCTGCGGCCAGATGGAGACCATGAGCTCGATGCCCATGCTGCGCAGCTCCTCGACCATCGCGGTCGGATCCGGCCAGAACTCCTCCTCGAAGCGGAGGTCGCCCATCTTCGGCCAGTGGAAGAAGTCGGCGACGATGACGTCCATCGGCAGCCCGCGCCTGGTGTGCTCGCGCGCCACCTCGAGCAGCTGCTCCTGGTTCCAGTAGCGCAGCCTGCACTGCCAGAAGCCGAGGCCGTGCTCGGGCATCATGGGCGCGGATCCGGTGGCCCGCGCGTACGCGCGGCTGATGTCAGCCGGGGTGTCGCCCGCGGTGATCCAGTAGTCGAGCTGCTCGCTCGTCTCCGCCGTCCATTCGACGCGGTTCGCGGCGAAGGTCGCGCGGCCGATCGCCGGGTCGTGCCAGAGGAAGCCGTAGCCGCGGCTCGACATCACGAACGGCACGCTCGCCTGCGAGTTGCGGTGCGCGAGCTCGAACGTGGATCCGGCGAGGTCGAGGATGTCCTGCTGGTACAGCCCCATGCCGTACAGCCGCTCGTCGGGCCCGGTCGCGAACGACGCCGTGATGCGGAAGTCGCCGCCGAGGTGCGGCCGCTGCTCGCGCGCCCGCAGGTGCAGGGCGCCGCCCGTGCCGATCTCCTCGAGCAGCACCTCGCCGTGCCGGTCGAGATACGTCACGTGGCAGCGGTTCTCCTCGTAGCCGGTCTGGTAGCCGTAGGAGGACTCGGAGACGAGCACGGCCGTGATGCCGCCGTTCGTGATCCGGGCCGTCGCGCCGTCGACCTCGATGCGCGGGCGCTCCTCGGGCTGCGGCAGCAGCGCCCAGTCGGCGTCCGCCACGGGCGCCATGATGCGGGAGCGCACGCGGAGGCTGTCGGGGCCCCACGGCTCCACGACGAGGGTCTCCCCGTCGCCGCGCCAGACGAGGTGCGTCCCGTCGGTCGTGAAGTGCTGGTCGTCGTCGATCATGCGTGCCCGTCCTCGGTGTCGTGGTGCGTCGTGTCGTGTCGTGTCGTCGTGCCCGGGTGCGGCGCCGGGTGCGCCCCGCTCAGTCCTTCACGGCACCGGCGGTGACGCCCGCGGCCACGAAGCGCTGCGCGACGACCAGCAGGACGGCGGCGGGGATGGACGCGATGACGGCGGTCGCCATGATCCCGTTCCAGTTCGTCGTCGTGGACCCGATGTAGCGGTACAGCCCGAGCGTGAACGGCACGATGCTGTTGCCCGAGGTGAGCGAGTTCGCGTTGAGGAAGTCCGCCCAGGCGAACAGGAACGAGAAGAGCGCGGCCGTGACGATGGCGTTCCGGCTGAGCGGCACGACGATCGAGACGAACGCGCGCCAGCTCGAGGCGCCGTCGATGCGGGCGGCCTCGAGCAGCTCGTCGGGGATCCCGAGCATGAAGGCGCGCAGCACGATCACCGCGAACGGCACGGACGCGGTGGCGTCCGCGAGGATCAGCCCGGGGTACGTGTTGAGCAGCCCGAGCGCGTCGTAGATCGCGAACAGGGCGGTCACGAGCACGATGCCCGGGATCATCTGCGCGAGCAGGAACACGAACATCACCGCTCCCGTGCCCCGCACCCTGAACTTCGCCATCGCGTAGGCCGCGGGGAGCGAGATCAGGAGGGTGAGGATCACGCACCCGATCGAGATGACGAGGCTCGTCACCAGATTCGGCAGCTGCGTCGAGATGGCCTGCGCGTACCCGTCGAGCGTGGGATCCGCGGGGAACAGGCTGGGCGTGCTCGAGATGAGGTCCTGGGGCTTCGTCAGCGAGACGTTGAGCATCCAGTAGAGGGGGAACAGCAGGACCGCGCAGATGACGAAGCCGATGACGGCGTTCGTCCACCGGCGGACAGGGGTGTCGATGGTGTTCACGACTGCGCCTCCTTGCGCTGGGCCCTGACGTAGATGAGGCCGAAGACGAGGGCGACGACCACGAGGATCTCCCCGGCCGCGGCGCCGACTCCGAAGTCGAGGTCGGTGAACGACTTCTCGTAGGCCCACGTGCTGAGGGTGTGCGAGCTGTTGGCGGGGCCGCCCTTGGTGAGGATCCAGATCACGTCGAAGACCTTGATCGTGTACACGAGCCCGAGCAGCAACGTCACCGCGGTCACGGGGCGCAGCAGCGGCCAGGTGATGCTGCGGAAGGTGCGCCAGCGGCCGGCGCCGTCGAGCGCCGCGGCCTCGTAGAGGTTCTCCGGGATGCCCTGCAGGCCGCCGTAGAGCAGGATCATGTTGAACGGGATCCCGAGCCAGATGTTCGCGATGATCACCGACCAGAGCGACACCGACGGGTCGCTCAGCCAGCCGATCGGCGTGCCGAGCACCGAGTTGATGATGCCGAACTGCTGGTCGAACATCCACCGCCAGGCCGTCGCCGAGACGATGAGCGGCAGCAGCCACGGCAGCAGGATGAGCGACCGGAACGTCGTCGACAGCGGGAACCGGCGCGTGAAGAACACGGCGAGCGCGAGGCCGATGGCGAACTGCCCGGCGAGCGAGACCACCGTGAAGACGACCGTGTGCCAGGCGATCGTGGCGAACAGGCTGTCGCTGAGGATCGTCACGTAGTTCTGGAAGCCCACGTAGGGCGCCTCGCCCGTCACGAACGCGCGCGGCCCGTACTCCTGCAGGCTCAGGAGGAAGCCGCGGATGATCGGGTAGACGAAGAAGATCGCCAGGAACGCGACGACCGGCGCCATGAACCCGATCGCGGCGACGACGCTCACCGTCCGGTACGGCCGGCGGCGCGGGGGCCGCCCCTCGGCCGGGCCCGCCGTCCCCGCGCCCCGGCTGGGGGCGAGGGGACGGTCGATCACGCGGCCGCTCACTTCTTCAGCGTCGCCGCGGCGTCGTCGAGCGCGGCCTGGGGCGTCTTGCTGCCCGTGAGCGCCTCCTGGATGGCCTGGTACAGCGCCTTCGAGGTGTCCGGGTAGGCGATGCCGAGGTCAGCGGTGCGGCCCTGCGCGACCGACACGGCGTCGACCCACGGCACGAGCTCCGGGTCCGCGGACGCCTGCTGGGCGGCCGCGTCGGCGTACGGGGAGATGTACGACTGGCCGGCGGTCCAGTCGGCCAGGTTGGCGGGGTCGATCATGCACTGCGCGAACCTCGCCGCGGCGTCCTGCTTCGCCTCGTCGCTCACGACCACCTCGACGAACTCGCCGCCGAGGGGGCTGGGCGCGGCGCCGCCGTCCTCCGCGGGCAGCGGGACGACGCCGTAGTCGATGCCCGCCTCGTCGAGGGCGGAGAGCTGCCACGTGCCGTTGACCATCATCGCGAGCTTCCCGGCGAGGAACTGGTCGCGGATGTCCTGCTGGTTGGCGTTGACGTTGGCGCTCGACGCCTGCCCGTCCTTCACCATGTCGGTCCAGAGGGTGAGCGCGCGCACGGCGGCGGGTGAGGAGATGTCGGACAGGTCGGCGCCGGCTCCCCAGAAGAACGGCAGGAACTGGAACGTGCCCTCCTCGGTGCCGATCGCGGAGAAGCCGAGGCCCTGCACGTCGCCCTGCGTGGTCTTCGCGGCGGCGTCCTCGAGGCTCGCCCAGTCGGTGGGCGGCTGGACCCCGGCGGCCGCGAGCTTGGCCTTGTCGTAGAACAGCGCGAGCGTGTTCGCGCCGATGGAGGATCCGTAGGTCTTCCCGTCCAGCTGACCGGCGGCGAGCACGTTGGGCAGCACCTTCGAGGTGTCGAGGCCCGACTCGTCGTTGGCGACGAGCAGGCCCGTGTCGGCGAAGCGGGCGATGGCCGGGTTGTCGAGCACGATGAGGTTCGGCGTGGTCTTCGACGAGGCGGCCTGCAGGAACTTGGTCTCGTTGTCGGGGTTCTGCGTGCGGTCGATGGTGATGCCGGTGCTGGTCTCGCAGCCGCTGATGAGCTTCCCGTACGGCGACGACGCGTCGTACTGGGTGAAGCTGTCCCAGAGGGTGAGCGAGTCCGGATCCGACGAACCGCCTCCCCCCGTGGAGCAGCCGGTGAGGGCCAGGCCTGCGGTGACGACGACGGTGGCCGCCAGGGCGGCGCGGGTGCGCGTGTTGATCACGGTATTCCTCTCTGAATACGTACTCGTGCGCCGGGAGCCGTCTCCGTCCACGGCGGCGGTGCCGGGGAGGAGCGGCCCGTCACGGCGGCTTCGCGGCGAGCCTAGGTGGTTTGGAGAACCGGTTCAACACTTTCGGCGAACCGGTTCTCCGATCGTGATGATCGGCACTCGACGCGCGGGCGCCGAGCCGCGCTCAGGCGGAGGCGCTCACGGAGCGGAACGCGGATCCGCTCTCGCCCGGCACATGCGGTCCGGTGGATCCGAGCTCGACCAGCACCGCGGGCAGCAGCTCGAGGACGCCGGGCTCGGCCGCACCCGCGAGCTCGTCGACCGCGAGGCCGGTGGCGCGGCGCACCATCTCGTCACCGGGCAGGTCGATCACGGTGAGCGGCAGGGCGGCCGCGCGCATGACCACCTCGGGTGCGACCGTGATGAGGGAGCAGTCCTCGGGGATCCGGATGCCGCGCGCCCGGAGCGCCGCCGCGATCGGCTCGAGCTCGCCGGGCGTGTGGGCGACGATCGCGCTCGCGGCGGGCAGGGCCTCGCGCGCCGCGTCGAGCCAGCGCTCCGCCGCGTCGTCACCGCCGCCGACGGAGGGGACGACAGCGCCCTGGATGCCGTGGTGCGCGCACCGCTCCGTGAAGCCGCGGCGGAAGCGCACGGCGAAGCCCATCTCCGTCCGGGCGGCGGGCGCGCCCGATCCGAGCAGCGCGATCTCCCGGTGCCCGAGCGCGACGAGGTGGTCGACGGCGACGCGGCCGGCCTCCTCGAAGTCGAGGTCCACCGCGCTGAACGCGGACGAGCGGCCCGGGTGCCCGACGAGGACCGTGGGGAGGCCGATGGCCTGGAGCACGGGGATCCGCGGGTCGTCGTCGCGGATGTCCATCACCACGAGCGCGTCCGCGAGCACGTCCCCGCGCAGCTCGTCCTCGCCCTTGCCCATGATGAGCAGGTCGAACCCGCGCGTGTTGGCCTCGTACATCCCGGCCCGCACGAAGCGCATGAACACCTCGATGTCGGACTCGCGCGACGCCGGGTCGATGGAGGCGAGGAAGCCGAGGATGTTGGTGCGCCGGAGCGCGAGCGCGCGGGCGGCGGGGTCCGGCCGGTAGCCGAGCTTGCTGACGCTCGCGAGCACGCGCTCGCGGGTGGCGTCGGGCAGCTTCTTCTTGCCCGAGAGGACGTAGGAGACCGTGCTGCGCGCGACGCCCGCGTCGGCAGCGACATCGCGGATGGTCACCATGCGCTCAGGGTACCCAGCATGCGCGGGCACGCTCGGCCAGCAGGCGACGGGCGCCTCGATCCGCTCCGCCGACCTCGCGAGGGCGGGCACCTGTCGCCGGGGCCGCGCACGCCGAGGGGCCCTGGCGATCCCGCCCGGGCCCCTCGCGTCGTGCGTCGCCGACTACGCGGAGACGGCCTGCAGGTTCTTCTCGATGTGCGCGTGGAACGCCTGGAGCCAGCCGACGAGGAACTCCTCCGTGCCGGCGTTCGAGATCTCGCCCTCGGGGGAGATGAGACCCTCGGTGGTCTGGATGTACGCCTCGGGCTGCGAGAGCTCGGGCGACGCCAGGAACGACAGGATGCTGCGCAGGTGCTGCTGCGCGACGGCCGTGCCGACCGCGCCGATGGACGTGCCGATGACCGCGCTGGGCTTGCCCTGGAACGCGTTCTCGCCGTAGGGGCGGCTCGCGAAGTCGAGCGCGTTCTTCAGCACGCCGGGCACCGAGCGGTTGTACTCGGGCGTGACGATGAGGACGGCGTCGGCGTCGGCGATGGCCGCCTTGAACGCGTTCGCGACCTCGGGGTACTCGCCGTCCATGTCCGCGCTGTAGAAGGGCAGCGGCTGGATGGGGATCTCGGTGAGCTCGAGGCCGGCCTGCGCGCCGAGGCGCTTCAGCGCGAGCGACAGGGCCCGGTTGATGGAGGTGGACGACAGGCTGCCGACGAGGTAGCCGACGCGGTATGTGGTGCTCATGGGGTGCTCCTTCTCGCACGGATCACTTCCATGCGCGCGCATGGAGCCTAGCGCCAGCGGGTGGGCGGATCCCGGTGCCGTCGCGGAGCGGATCCGTCGACGCGGGGACCGCGCACGAGCGCACCGGGAGCGGGACGCGGCCCACGCCATGTGGACCGCCGCCGCGCGCCGCCGACCGGATCCGTAGCGTCGTGCCCAGCGCCCGGACCCGCCCCGACGGAGGGCGGCGTCGCCCTCCCCGCGAACGGAGAACCGTGAACCTCTACCTGCGCCTGCTGCTCATGCGCCTCACCGCCCGCCGCCGAGGACGCCTGGGCATCTGGGACACCGCGCGGACGGCCTTCCGCGTGCTCCCCCACGACCTCGACCTGTTCGGCCACGTGAACAACGGCCGGTACCTCACGATCATGGACGTCGCACGCCTGGACCTCCTCGTCCGCTCCGGCCTGTGGTCCCGGATCCGCGCGCGCGGCTGGTACCCGGTCGTCGCGGGGCAGACCATCACCTACCGCCGATCCCTCACCCTCGGGCAGCGGTTCGTCGTCGAGAGCCGGGTCCTCGGCACGTACGACAGGTGGTCGTACGTCGAGCAGACCTTCCTCGTCGGGGATCAGGTCGCCGCGCGCGCCGTGGTCCGCAACCGCTTCCTGCACGAGGGCGGCGGCACCGTGTCGGCGGCGGAGCTGGACGAGCTCGTCGGCCCGGCCCCCGACGGCACGCGGATGCCGGACTGGGTCGCCGGCTGGACGAGCTCCACCCGCACGATCTGACGCGGCGCGCACCCGTCGACGCGGGTGCCCGCATCCGTCGTGCGTGGCCGGACGCGCCGGCCCGCGGTGCTACCCCAGCAGCACCTCACACGTGCGCAGCGACGGCCAGAGCGCGTGGCGCGGGAGCACGTCGGGGCCGCACGCGCGCGACCCCAGGCCGTGCTGGGCGTCGTCGATGAAGAGGTGCAGGCCGTCGGGGGCGGGCAGCTCGTGCGGGTGGCCGACGTCGGTCATCTGCTGCGGGGTCCAGCGGGAGAGCTGGAAGCCGGGGCGGTGGCCGGATCCGTCGGGCACGGTCGTCAGGGTGAGCGGGGTCGTGCATCCGTCGCCGACCACGAGCGAGCGCAGCTCCGGCCGGTGGCCCGTCTCCTGCGGGCGGGCGTAGGCGACCGCGAGGCCGTCGACGCTCGACGCGAAGCGGCCGACGCGCGCGGCCGTGCGGCTGTCCGCGTAGGACTCCCCCGGCCCCGTGCCGTGCCAGGCGACCGGATGCTCGGCGAGCGCGCCCGGCAGGTCGATGCGCACGCCGACGCGCGGCCACGTGCAGTCCCACGCGCCGAACGGCACGACCTCGGTGGCGAGCAGGAGGCCGCGATCGGTCGCGGTCCAGCGGAAGGCGACGTCGACGCCCGCGCCCGAGTGCGCGGCCTGCACACGCATCCGCGTCTCGAGGCCGCCGTCGGTGCGGCTCGTGCCGAGGAGCCGGTGGGTGAGCCGGTGCAGCCCGCGCTCCCTCCACCGGTCCGCCGACGGCGGCGTCTCCTCGGCGCCGCGGCCGCGGGTGAGCTCGGGCTCGGCCAGCTCGTAGGACCCCTGGCCTGCCCCGCGGTCGTTCTCGGTGGGCGCGCGCCACAGCTCCAGCCGCGGGCCGCGCACGGGCACGCCGGCCCACGCGACGAGGTCGCCGCGGGCGTCGAAGGTCCCGGCGCCGAGGGAGTCGCCGCGCCAGCGCCCGGCAGGCCGCGGTCGGGGCGCGGGCCGGTCGCGCACGAGCGCCTGGTGCGACGACACGACGTGCCCCGCCTCGGCCCAGGGCGCGTCGTGGCGCGTGACGACCTGCACGGTCACGTGCGCCTCCTCGGCGTGGCCGGCGGCGCGCGCCTCGACGGGCAGCGGGATCGTCGCCGCATCGCCGGCGGCCAGCGGCGTGTGCTCGAGGATCCCGCGGGCGACGGGCCTGCCGTCGTGGGCGAGGATCCACACCAGGTCGACGTCGTCGGTGGATGCGCTGTGCCGCCGGTTCTCGACCCGCACGCCGGATCCGTCGGCCGCGACCCGCACGCGCACCGGCGCGATGACCGCGGCGAGCTCCTCGAGGCCGGGCGTGGGCGTGCCGTCGGAGAGCAGCAGGCCGTCCATCACGAAGGGGCCGTCGTGCACGGGCTCGCCGAAGTCGCCGCCGTACGCGTGGAAGGGCCGGCCGTCGGCGGTGCGCGCGAGCAGCCCGTGGTCGCGCCACTCCCACACGAAGCCGCCGTGCAGGCGCGGCCAGCGGTCGATCGCGTCCTCGTAGTCGGCGAGGGATCCGGGGCCGTTGCCCATCGCGTGCCCGTACTCGCACAGGATGAACGGCTTCGCGCGCTGCTTCGCGCCGGTCGCGCCCGTGGTCTCGTGGATGCTCGCGACGGGCGTGCCGCACACGGAGTCGATCTCCTCGAGCGTCGGGTACATGCGCGAGTAGACGTCGGTGTGCTCGCCCGTGAGGTCGCCCTCGTAGTGCACGGGACGGGTCGGATCCGCGCGCCGCACCCACGCCGACATGGCCGCGATGTTGCGCCCGGTGCCGGACTCGTTGCCGAGCGACCACATCACGATCGACGGGTGGTTGCGGTCGCGGCCGACGGTGCGCGCGATGCGGTCGAGGTAGGCGTCGCGCCAGCGCGGGTCGTCGGACGGGTTGTCCCGCCACTCGACGTCCCAGAAGCCGTGCGTCTCGAGGTCGCACTCGAGCACGACCCACAAGCCGAGCTCGTCGGCGATGTCGATCAGGCGCGGATGCGGCGGGTAGTGCGAGGTGCGGATCGCGTTCACTCCGCTCCGCTTCATCAGCTCCAGGTCGGCGCGCGCCTCGGCCTCGTCGAACACGCGGCCGCGCTCGGGGTGCGACTCGTGCCGGTTCACGCCGCGGAAGGTGAGGCGGCGGCCGTCGACGAGCAGCGCGTCGCCGTCGATGCGCACCGTGCGGAAGCCGATCCGCAGGCTCGCGGTCTCCCCGGGCGACGACACGGTCGCGTCGTAGAGGCGCGGCCGCTCGGCGCTCCAGGCGTCGACCGCGGGGATCGCGACGGGCGCGACGTCGGCCGCGGTCTCCCAGGTCGCGTGGATCCCCAGCTCCGGCACGCGCACCACCACGGGGAACGCGCCGTCCACCTGCACGTCCAGGCGGCCGGATCCGTCGGCCGGATCGCGGTCGGCACGCACCCGCACATCGTCGAGCGCGCCGGCGGGCCGCGCGAGCAGCTCGACCGGGCGGAAGATGCCGGGCAGCCACCACTGGTCCTGGTCCTCGAGGTAGGAGGCGGCGGACCACTGGTGCACGCGGATCCCGAGCACGTTCTCGCCGGGGACGAGCAGCTCCGTCACGTCGAGCTCGGTCGTGAGGCGGCTGCCGGTGGTCCAGCCCGCCTCGACGCCGTTGACCCAGAAGGTCGCGAGCCCCTCGATCCCGTCGGTGCGCAGCAGCACGCGCTCGGCGTCCGCGAACGACGCCGGCAGCTCGAACGTGCGCCGGTGCTCGCCGGTCGGGTTCGCGTCGGGCACGTGCGGCGGGTCGATGGGGAACGGGTACTGCAGGTTCGTGTACGCGGGCGACCCGTGGCCGTGCAGCACCCAGTGCGACGGGACGGGCAGCGTGGTCCAGCCGGCCGCGTCGAGCGCGGCGTCGTCGAGCGCCGGATCCGCGACCGCGGGTGCGCGGCCGGCGGCGTCGACCGGCGCCTCAGGCAGCAGGCGGAACCGCCAGTCGCCGTCGAGGGAGTGGACGGGCGCGTCGCTCGCGAACCGGGCGCGCGGCTCGAGCCTCGAGGCGGATCCGGGGGCGACGTCGTCGAGGTGGGACATGCGGGTCTCCCGTGCAGGTCGGTGCGCCGAGGCGCGGGGGCGGCAGGTGCTGATCGGCCGGTGCGGTGCGGTGCGGGTCAGGCGAGCGCCACGAGCCCGGCGAGCGCGGCCCGGTCGGCGACGACGGTCACGCGAGGGTGCCGCTGCAGGATCGAGGCGGGCACGTCCTCCGTGACCGGCCCGACGAGCGCCGCCGCGAGCGCGTCGGCCTTCCGCGCGCCCGAGGCGACCAGCAGGATCCGCCCGGCCGACATGATCGTCGCGATGCCCTGCGTGATGGCGTGCGTCGGCACGCGGCGGGGATCCCCGCCGAAGTACCGCGCGTTGTCGCGCCGCGTGCCCTCCGCGAGGCGCACCACGCGGCTGACCCCGTCGAACGGCGAGCCCGGCTCGTTGAAGCCGAGGTGCCCGTTGGCGCCGATGCCCACGATCTGCAGGCCCGCGCCGCCGAGCCGTCGGATCCGCCGCTCGTGCTCGTGCGCCGCCTCGCGCGGGTCGGCCGCCGTGCCGTCGGGCACGATCACGCGCGCGCTCGGCACGCCCAGGGGCTCGGCGATGCGCGCGAGCACGAACGCGAGGTACGACTGCGGGTGCCCGACCGGGAGCCCCACGTACTCGTCGAGCGCCACGAGCGAGAGGCCGTCGGTGACGAGGCCGCGCTCCCGGTGCCGCCGGGCGAGCTCGGCGTAGAGCGGCTCGGGGCTGGATCCGGTCGCCACCCCGAGCACGCCCGCCGGGTCCCCGCCGAGGAACGCCTGCACCGCGTCGGCCGCGGCGACCCCCAGGGCGGCCGCGTCGTCCACGCCCACGATCCGCGGCGGCCGCGTCGACGCCGCCGTCACTTCAGCGCGCCCTTCGCGATGTCGCCGATGAACTGCTTCGCGCCGATGAGGAACACCACGATGAGCGGGATCACCGCGAGCAGCGCGCCCGCCATGACCATGCCGTAGTCCTTGCCGTGGGCGCTGTTCAGCTGGCTCATCGCCACCTGCAGCGTCAGCGTGCCCGGGTCGTTCAGCACGATGAGCGGCCAGAGGTAGTCGTTCCACGCGGCGATGAACGTGAAGATCCCGAGGAACCCGAGGCCCGGCCGGATGAGCGGCAGGCACACCGTGATGTACTGCCGGAAGAACCCGGCGCCGTCGATGCGGGCCGCGTCGATGAGCTCGTCCGGCACGCTCGAGATGATGAACTGCCGCAGCCAGAAGATGCCGAACGCGTTCGCCGCCGCCGGCACGATGAGCGCCTGCAGCTGGCCGACCCAGCCGAGGTTGATCATCGTGACGAACTGCGGGATCACCGACAGCTGCGCCGGCAGCATGAACGTCACGAGCAGCAGCGCGAACAGCGCGCGGCGGCCGGGGAACTCGTACTTCGCGAACGTGAACGCGGCGATCGAGTCGAAGAACAGCACGAGCACCGTGACGGACACGGCCACGATCACCGTGTTCATGAGCGATCCGCCGAAGTCGATCGTGCGGAACACGGCCTGGATGTTGTCCCACAGGTACGGCCCCGGCACGAGCACGGGCGGCGACTTGTAGATGTCGCTCGTGGTGTTGCTCGCCATCACGACGAGCCAGTACAGCGGGAAGAGGCTGACGATGGATCCCGCGAACAGGATCCCGTGCAGGATCACCCGGCCGGGCGGCAGCTGGCGCCGGCCCGCGGGCCGGCCGGTGCGCTCCGCGCGCGGACGCCCGGACGCCTGGTCGGCGACCCGGGCCGCGGCGGATCCCGCGGCGTGGACGGTGGCGCTCATGCGCGGTGCCCCTTCCTCGTGCCGGGCGCCCGCACGACCTTCTCCTTCTTCTCCGACCCGAGCCGGAAGCTGATGATGGAGAAGATCACCACGAGCAGGAACACGCCCCACGCGATGGCGGCGCCGTAGCCGAAGCGGTTGTAGTTGAAGGCCTGCTGGTAGAAGTACAGGACGGTCGTGAGGCCGGCCTGGCCCGCGCCGCCCGAGTTCGGGTTCGTCGTGCTGGAGGAGGCCGTGAGCACCTGCGCCTCGGTGAAGCTCTGCAGGCCCGTGATGGTCGAGACCACCAGCACGAACAGGATCGTGGGGCGCAGCAGCGGCAGCGTCACCGACCAGAAGGTGCGGATGGCGCCCGCGCCGTCGAGCTTGGCTGCCTCGTAGACCTCGGTGCCGATGGCCTGCATGCCCGCGAGGAAGATTATCGCGTTGTACCCGGTCCACTGGTACGTGATGAGGATCGCGATGGTCACCTGGATCGCCCACGGCGTCGAGAGCCACGCCACCCCGTCGAGGCCGATCGCGCGGAGCCCCGCGTTCACGAGCCCGAAGCTGTCGCCGAAGATGGATCCGAAGAGCACCGCCATCGCGACGACGCTCGTGACGTTCGGTACGAAGTAGCTGATCTTGTAGAAGGTGCTGAGCCGCTTCGCCGAGTTGAGCATGGCCGCGACGACCACCGCGATCGCCATCATCGGGAACGTCGACAGCGCGAAGATGACGAGCGTGTTCTTGATCGACAGCCAGAACGTGCCGTCGGCCGCGAGCGCCTGGAAGTTCGCGAGGCCCACCCACTTGGCCGTGCCGAGCCCGTTCCAGTCCTGGAACGAGAGCACGAGCGAGTAGAGCGCCGGGAAGAGGCCGAAGATCGCGAACAGCACGAAGAACGGCGCGATGGCGACGTAGTACGGCCACGTGCGGCGGAGCCCGCGGGTCCCCGCGCCCGCCCGGGAGGGCGCGGGCGGGCGCCCTCCCGGGCGGACGGCGACGGGGATCACTGCTTCGCGGTCTTCAGGGCGGCCTCGCCGGCGGCGACGGCGTCGGTCCAGGCCTGGTCCGGGTCCTTGCCGAGCGAGGTCACGTTCTGCAGCTCGGTGACGAACGCGGCCTGCACCTGGTTGTCGTACGGGCTCGTGTAGGCGGTGGGCATCTTGGCGGCGGCGTCGGCGAAGATCCCGACGGTCGACTGGCCGCCGAAGAAGTCGTCGCCCTTCTGCAGCTCCGGGGAGTCGTAGGCGGCGGTGGCCGACGGGAAGATGCCCTTGTCGGCGTACGCGGTGACCTGGTTGTCCTCGCTGAGCACGTCCTTGATCACGGCGAAGGCTGCCTGCGGGTCCTTGGTGCCCGAGGGGATGGAGAGGAACGAGCCGCCGATGTTCGCGGGTCCGCCGGGCATGGGCGCCACGCGCCAGTCGCCCGAGGTGTCCGCGGTCGCGCTCTTGAGGTCGGCCTGGTACCAGGAGGCGCCGAGGAGCGCGGGGAGTGATCCGTTGCTGATGGCCGATGCCCAGTCCGGGCTGCCGTCGGTGACGTTCGCGGTGAGGCCGTCCTTCCAGGCGAGCACGGCGCGGTCCCACGCGGCCTTGACGGTGTCGCTGTCGCCCGTGAAGTCACCGTCCTCGTCGACGAAGCGGGTGGTGCCCTGGCCGAGCGACTTGGTGAACACGTCCGACGCGTCCACGAAGATCGCGCCGCCGGTCGCCGCCTTGAGCTTCTTGCCGAACGCGAAGTAGTCGTCCCACGTGGCGGTCGCCGCGGCGACGTCGGCGGGCTCGCTCGGCAGGCCGGCCTTCGCGAAGACGTCCGCCCGGTAGTAGAGGGCGGTGGGTCCGATGTCGATGGGGAGGCCGATGAGCTGGCCGTCCTTCGTGGTCGCCTCCTTCAGCTTCCACGCCGGGTACTGGTCGGTGACGTCCTTCGCGCCGAGGTCGTCCAGGTTCTCGAAGAGACCGTCCTCGCTGAGGAAGTAGGGCATGTCCTCGCCCTTGACGCCCGTGATGGACGGCAGGCCCGAGCGGCCCGTGAACGTGGTGACGAGCTTCTGCTTGAAGTCGCCGCCGATGGTGGACACGTTGAGCGTCGTGCCGGGCACCTCCGCCGGGACCTTGTCGAGCACCGTCTGGCTGAGGCCGTCCGGCCAGATCCAGAGGTCGAGCTGGCCGCCCGCCGAGGATCCCGACGACGACGAGCAGGAGGCGAGGACCGGCGCGAGGAGCGCGAGGGTCGCGACGCCGACGACGATGCGCCGGGCGCGGGAGCGGCGGGTGGGGGACAGGGACATGGTGGTTCTCGATTCGGTGGGGATGAGTGTGTCGGGAGCGGGTGTCGGAGGGTGGGCCGCGCGGGGCGGCCCGCGTCAGGCGAGGAGGCGGGCGCCGTCGGGATGGTCGAGGGCGTCGGCGAGGTAGTCGTAGCGGCCGGGCTCGGCGGCCTCGGGATGCGCGCGCAGCCAGGGCACGAGCTCGTCGAGCCGCGGGGCCCCGGAGGCGCCGCCGGGGCGGGTGACCGTGATCCCCGCGACGAGGCAGGCGAAGTCGATGCGCTGGGTCAGCGTCCACTGCGGCCGGGCCGACGCGGCGAGCGCGGCGCCGAACACGTCGCCCGCGCCGGTCGCGTCGATCGCGCGGACGGCGAGCGGGGGCCGCACGACCTCCTCGCCGCGGGCCGCGTCGACGGCGACGACGCCGCGGGATCCGGACGTCACGACGCTGAGCGGCACGCGCGCGGCGAGCGCCCGGGCGGCCTGCACGGCCGAGCCGGCGCCCGTGTACGCGGCGGCCTCGAGCTCGTTGGGGATGAAGGCGTGGCAGTCGTCGAGCTGGTCGAGGATGGCGGGGTCCCAGCGCTCGGACGGGTCCCAGCCGACGTCGGCGTAGACGTCGGTGCCCGCGGCGGCGGCACGCCCGATCCAGGAGCTGCGGTGCGGATCCAGGTGCACGAGCGCCGCGGCGGCGGCCGGCACCTCCCCCGGCACCAGCTCGTCGGAATCGAGCGGGCAGGGCACGCCGCCCGTGACGAGCGCGCGGTCGTCGTCGTAGCTCAGCGACGCGGTGACGGGCAGCGCCCAGTCGTCGAGGGTCACGAGGTGGTCGAGCGTCACGCCCTCGGCGGCGAGCGCGGCGCGCACGAGGAGGGAGAAGGGATCCGTGCCCACGGCCGCCGCGATGGCGGTCGGCACCCCGAGGCGCGCGCCGGCGACCGCGAAGTTCGCGATGCCGCCGGGGCCGTGCCCGAAGGACGACGTCCAGATCTCGTGGCCCGGCCGCGGTCCGCCCGCCAGCTCGCCGAACACGACGTCCGCGAAGAGCTGTCCGACGACGAGCAGCCCGGCGGGGGCCCGGTCGGCGGGAGCCTGGTCGGTACGCGTGGCTGCGGGCACGGGGACCTCGATCCTTCGGGTGGGCCGCGACGCCGCCTCGGCGGCGAGCGGTGCGGGTCCGCCGACGGCGACGCTGCCAGCGGGACGAGGTCGACGGGTGCCCGCCGACCGGTAGTGACGTTTCTAGCCCATGTGAGCACAAGGATGGAAGACCTTGTTCATTACGAGATTGTTTCTGACTGATCCTGCGCGCTAATGTTCACATCATGAGAGACGCCCGAGAGTTCGTGATCCTCGACCGGTTGCGCGCCACCCGCAGCGCCACGGTCGCCGAGCTCGCCGAGGCCGCCGGCACGAGCGACGCGACCATCCGCCGCGATCTGGCCCGCCTCGACGAGCAGGGCGCGCTCCGGCGCACCCACGGCGGGGCCGTGCTCGTCGAGGTCGACGCGCCCTTCGCCGAGGTCGAGCAGGTCAACCGCGAGGCCAAGGAGCGCATCGCGCGGACCGCGGCGTCGCAGATCCAGGACGGCCAGTCGGTCGTGCTCGACATCGGCACCACCACGCTGCACCTCGCCGAGCAGCTGCGCGGGCGGGCCGTCACGGTGATCACCGCGAACGTCGCCGCGTTCGACGTGCTGCGCGACGACCGGTCGGTGCGGCTCATCCTGCTGCCGGGCGACTGGGATCCGGTCTACCGCTCGGTGTCCGGCCCGCTCACCGCCGAGAGCCTGCGGATGCTGCACGCCGACCACGCGTTCGTGGGCGTGAGCGGCATCGCCGACAACGGCGACCTGCGCGACACGACGATGGCCCAGGTGCCCATCAAGCGCGCCATGGCCGAGATGAGCGACCGGGTCACGGTGCTCGCCGACTCCTCCAAGTTCCCGGGCACCGGCGCCGGCCGTGTCGCCCCCACCGCGTCGTTGACGCAGCTGATCACCGAGGCCGCCCCGCACGAGCGGGTGTCGCAGTGCCTCGCGGACAAGGGAGTGTCGGTGACCGTCGCATGAGGCTCACGATCCTGGGCGGGGGCGGCTTCCGCGTCCCGCTCGTCTACTCGGCGCTGCTGCGCGACCACGAGGCCGGCCGCGTCGACCACGTGGCCCTCTACGACACCGACGAGGTGCGCCTGACGGCCGTCGCGCGCGTGCTCGCCGAGCAGGCGGCGGCCTACGCGGACGCCCCCGTGATCACGCTGCACACCGACCTCGACGAGGCGCTCGCGGGCGCCGCGTTCGTGTTCTCGGCGATCCGCGTGGGCGGCATGGCCGGGCGCTCGTGCGACGAGCGGCTCGGCATGGCGCACGGCGTCATCGGGCAGGAGACCGTCGGCTACGGCGGCATCTCGTACGCGCTGCGGACGCTGCCGGTCGTCATGGACCTGGCCGAGCGGATCCGCGTGCAGGCCCCCGACGCCTGGGTCATCAACTTCACGAACCCGGCGGGCGTCGTCACCGAGGCCATGTCGCGCGTGCTCGGCGACCGCGTCATCGGGATCTGCGACTCCCCCATCGGCCTCGCCCGCCGCGTCCTGGGCGCGCTCGGCGTGCAGGGCGACGACGTGGTCATCGACTACGCGGGGCTCAACCACCTCGGCTGGCTGCGCGGCCTCCGCGTCGACGGCCGCGACGTGCTGCCGGACCTCATGGCGCGCCCCGACCTCATCGGCACGTTCGAGGAGGGCCGGCTCTTCGGCGCCGAGTGGGTCACCGAGCTCGGCGCCGTGCCGAACGAGTACCTGCACTACTACTACTTCCGGCGCGAGGTCCGGCACGCCGACCAGCTCGCCGCGCAGACCCGGGGCGCGTTCCTCGTGGAGCAGCAGGGCCGGTTCTACGAGCAGCTCGAGCACCGGCACGACGTGTCCGCGCTCGCGCTGTGGGAGCGCACGCGCCTCGACCGCGAGACCACCTACATGGCCACGAACCGGCAGTCGGCCGGCATGGGCGACCGCGACGAGGACGACCTCGTCTCGGGCGGCTACGAGGACGTCGCGATCGCGCTCATGCGCGGCATCGCGTACGACCAGAGCGCCCGCCTGATCCTCAACGTGCGCAACCGCGGCACGCTCGCGGCGCTCGACGCGGACGCCGTGGTCGAGGTGCCGTGCGTCGTCGACGCCTCCGGCGCGCATCCGGTCGCGGGCACCGAGCTGCCCGACTTCGGCGTGGGCCTCGTGACCAACGCGAAGTACGTGGAGCGGCAGACCATCGAGGCCGGCCTCGGCGGATCCCGCGCCGCGGCCGTCCGCGCGCTCGCGCACCACCCGCTCGTCGACTCCGTCACGGTCGCGCGCTCCCTGCTGGAGGACGCGATGCACGCGTTCCCGGCGCTCTCCTACCTCCGCTGACGCGCCGGCCGCACCCGCCGCGCCCACCCGACTGCCTGCATCCCGACCTCCCGAAGGACCCCCATGCACCAGAACCAGAAGCTCGTCCAGGAGCGGATCCTCCGCGCTCTCGATGAGCGGATCACCCCCGCCGTGTACTCGTCGAAGACGCCCGTGACCCTCCGCGCGTGGATGGCGCCGGACGAGCCCGTGCCCGTCGCCGAGGCGATGCGGCAGGAGTACGCGCCGTTCGCGATCGGCGAGCCGTGGGGCCGCGCGTGGTCCACGTGGTGGTTCGAGGTCACGGGTGAGGTGCCCGCGGAGTGGGCCGGCCGCACGGTCGAGCTGCTCATCGACCCCGGCTTCATCGGCGACTGGCCGGGCAACCAGGCCGAGTGCCTCGTGCACACCATGGACGGCGTGCCGGTCAAGGGGATCCACCCGCGCAACACCTACGTGCGCCTCGCCGACGAGGCCGCGGGCGGCGAGCAGGTGCGCTTCCTCGTGGAGGCGGCGGGCAACCCGGACATCCTCGTCAACGAGTTCGTGCCCACGCCCTACGGCGACAAGGCCACCGCGCCCGCCGAGCCCATCTACCGCTTCCGCCAGGCCGAGCTCGCCGTGTTCGAGCCCGAGGTGTGGGCGCTGCGCTTCGACGTCGAGGTGCTGTACCAGCTGCTGATGGAGCTGCCCGAGACCGAGCCGCGCCGCCACGAGGTGCTGCGCGCGATCGAACGCGCGCTCGACGTGCTCGCGATGGACGACATCGTCGGCACCGCCGCGGCCGCCCGTGCCGAGCTCGCGGACGTGCTCTCCCGTCCCGCCGTGCCGAGCGCGCACACGCTGAGCGGCGTCGGCCACGCCCACATCGACAGCGCCTGGCTCTGGCCCATCCGCGAGACGAAGCGCAAGACCGCGCGCACCTTCTCCAACGTGCTGCGGCTCGCCGAGCAGTACCCCGACTTCCGCTTCGCGTGCTCGCAGGCGCAGCAGTACGTGTGGGTGAAGGAGAACTACCCGACGGTGTTCGAGGGCATCAAGCAGGCCATCGCGGACGGCACCTGGTACCCGGTCGGATCCATGTGGATCGAGCCCGACGGCAACCTGCCGGGCGGCGAGGCGATGATCCGCCAGCTGACCCACGGCATGCGCTTCTTCCAGGAGGAGCTCGGCGTCGAGACCCACGGCGTGTGGCTGCCCGACTCGTTCGGCTACACGGCGTCGTTCCCGCAGATCGCGAAGCTGGCCGGGCTCGACTGGTTCCTCACGCAGAAGCTCTCGTGGAACCAGACCAACACGTTCCCGCACCACACCTTCTTCTGGGAGGGCATCGACGGGTCGCGGATCTTCACGCACTTCCCGCCCATCGACACCTACAACTCCACGCTCGAGGCAGAGGAGACGCATCACGCCGTGCGGCAGTTCCGGGAGAAGGGCCGCGCCACGATGTCGCTCGCGCCCTTCGGCTACGGCGACGGCGGCGGCGGGCCCACGCGCGACATGATGGAGCGCCAGCGCCGCACGGCCGACCTCGAGGGGTCGCCGAAGGTCATCGTCGAGCACCCGGACGAGTTCTTCCGCAAGGCCGAGGCCGAGTACCCGGACGCGCCCGTGTGGGTCGGCGAGCTGTACCTCGAGCTGCACCGCGGCACGTTCACCTCGCACGCCCGCGAGAAGCGCGGCAACCGCCAGGCCGAGCACCGCCTGCGCGAGGCCGAGCTGTGGTGGACCATCGCGGCCGTCCGCACGGGCGCCGACTACCCGTACGAGGCGCTCGACCGGCTCTGGAAGCAGACGCTGCTGCAGCAGTTCCACGATATCCTCCCGGGCTCCTCCATCACGTGGGTGCACCGGGAGAACGAGGAGGACTACGCGCGCAGCCTCGCCGAGCTCGACGCGCTCGTGGCCGACGCCATCGCGCGCGTCACGGCGCAGGCCGTCACGGACGGCGAGGGCGACGGATCCGGCGCGTTCGCGGTGAACTCGACCGGCCACGCGCGTACCGCGCTCGTGGAGGCGGCGGACGGATCCGCGCTCGCGCTCGTCGCGGTGCCGGGCAGCGGGATCGCGCCGCTCGTCGCGGTGGAGCCCGTCGCGCCGGTCGTCACGACGCGCGCCGACGGCGGCACCGTCCTCGACAACGGCCTGCTGCGCGTCACGCTCGACGCCCGCGGCCTCATCACCTCGATCGCCGACCTGCGGCATGCCGACCGCGAGCTCGTGCCCGCCGGCCGCGCCGCGAACCTGCTCCAGCTGCACGAGGACATCCCCACGGCGTGGGACGCCTGGGACGTCGACGCGCACTACCGCGCGAGCCGCACCGACCTCGTCGAGGCGGCCTCGGTCGAGCTCGTCGAGGACTCGGCTCTCCGCGCGACCGTCGAGATCGTCCGCCAGTTCGGGCGCTCGCGCGTCGTGCAGCGGGTGTCGCTGCACGCCGACGACGCCCGGATCCACGCGACCGCCGACCTCGACTGGCTCGAGGACGAGAAGCTCCTCAAGGTGACCTTCCCGCTCACGATCCACGCGCAGCACCACAGCGCGGAGATCCAGTTCGGGCACGTCCGCCGCCCCACGCACACGAACACGTCGTGGGACGAGGCGCGCTTCGAGGTCATGGCGCACCGCTTCGTGCACGTGGAGGAGCCCGGCTACGGCGTCGCGCTCACCAACGCGGGCAGCTACGGGCACGACATCACGCGCTCGGTGGGAGTGACGGGCGAGGTGGAGACCGAGCTGCGGATCAGCCTGGTCCGCGCGGCCCGCTCCCCCGACCCCGTGCAGGACATCGGCCACCACCGCTTCGAGTACGCGCTCGTCCCGGGCGTCGGTATCGAGGGCGCGGTGGACGCGGGGCTCGAGCAGAACCTGCCCGTGCGCGTGGTGCGGCCCGGCGACGCGACCGAGGTGGCACCCGCCGCCGTCGGATCCGCTCCCGCGTCCGACGCGGTCGTCCCGTCCTCGCTGCCCACCGCCGCGGGCCTCGTCTCGGTGCACGGCGGCACGGTGCGGATCGAGGCGCTCAAGCTCGCCGACGACGGCTCGGGCGACGTGATCGTGCGGCTCTACGAGTCCACGGGCGCGCGCGCCGCGACCCGGCTCGAGGCGCACCTCGCCGCCGACCGCTTCACCGAGGTCGACGTGCTCGAGCGGCCGCTCGGCGCGGGCTTCCCGCGGTCGATCGCGTTCGAGCCCGAGGCCGACGGCCGCGGCGTGCGGCTCGTGCTGCGGGCGTTCCAGGTGATCACGGTGCGGATCCACCGAGCCTGAGGCGCGATCCGCGCGCGACGACGAGGGCGCGATCCGGCCATGGCCGGGTCGCGCCCTCGTCGTCGTCACGGGCGGGGCGAGGTCCTCCTGGCGAAGCATCCCGCCCCCTCCGGCTGAGCATCCGCCGCCCGCCGACACACTGCGCGATCCCGGGCGTAGCGTCCAGCTCACAGACAGCGGTCGCCCGGCGGGCGGCCACGACGACGACCGGGAGAAGCACCATGTCAGAACGCAACACCGTCATCAGGAGCATGCACGACCTCGGCCTCGCGGCCTGGTTCGGCGGCTCCCTCATGGGCGCCGTCGGCCTCAACGGCGCGGCCGCGAAGGCGAAGCAGCCGCAGGAGCGCGTGCGCCTGGCGTCCATCGGGTGGGCCCGCTGGGCGCCCGTGCAGCTCGCCGCCCTCGGCGCGCACGCCATCGGCGGGCTCGGTCTCATCGCCGCCAACAAGGACCGCCTGAAGTTCCAGGGCGAGGCGCGCACGAACACGAAGGCCAAGACCGTGCTGACGCTCGGCGCAGCCGGTGTGACGCTGTACTCCGCGCTCGTCGGCGCGCGCATGGCGAAGCACGCCGACGAGGGCGCCGCGGGCACGACCGAGCCCGGCGCCGGCACCTCGGACGAGCTGGCCAGCGCGCAGAAGCAGCAGAAGGCGCTGCAGTGGGCGATCCCCGCGCTCACGGCGGTGCTCGTGATCCTCGCCGCGCAGCAGGGCGAGCAGCAGCGGCCGATCGCCGGCTGGGTCGACCGCTTCCGCAGCTAGTCGCGACACCGGACGACGGCGGGGTGCCCACGGGCGCCCCGCCGTCGTGCTGCCGGGCGCCACCCCCGGACGCGGGGCCTGGCCCGCATACCGGTAGCCCGGGACCGGATCCCAGCAGGATGGGGGCGCTAAGGCATTGCGCACGATGGGGATTCGGGCGGATCGTGAGCCACGCGGATGCCCATGGACGAGCCATGCGCACCGCCGACCTCCTCGGAGCGTGCCATGTTCGACAAGAAGTTCATCAGCCAGGCCATCGACCGGAGCGCGCAGTCGCCCCTGGATCGCCGTCGTTTCTTCAGCGCCGCGGGCGTCGCGGGTCTCGGCGTCGGCGCCGCGGCCCTCATCCCCGCGACCGGAGCCCAGGCCGCCGACGCGCAGGCGGAGGCCGACGCAGGAGCCGTCACGGACGCCGCCGTCCTCAACTTCGCGCTCAACCTCGAGTACCTCGAGGCCGAGTTCTACCTCCGCGCCGTGACCGGCAACGGCCTCGTCCCGAACGACACCACGGGCGTCGGCACCCTGGGCGCCGTGACCGGCGGCCGCGCGGTCCAGTTCCAGGACTACGCGATCCGCCAGTACGCGTACGAGATCGCGCAGGACGAGAAGGCGCACGTCAAGTTCCTGCGCGCCGCCCTCGGCTCCGCGCGGGTCGCGCGTCCCGCGATCGACCTGGACGCCGCCTTCACGGCCGCGGCCCGCGCCGCCGGCCTCATCAGCGGCACCCAGACGTTCGACGCGTTCGCCAACCAGGAGAACTTCCTGCTGGCCTCCTTCATCTTCGAGGACGTCGGAGTGACCGCGTACAAGGGCGCCGCGCCGCTCATCACGAACAAGACCTACCTCGAGGCCGCCGCCGGCATCCTCGCGGTCGAGGCGTACCACGCGGGCATCATCCGCTCGCAGCTGTTCGCCCGCGGCCTGGCGGCACCCGCCAACGCCATCTCGAACGCGCGCGACTCGCTCGACGGGCGCACCGACCTCGACCAGGGCATCACGGTCGCCGGCGGGGCGAACCTCGTGCCCACGGATGCGAACAGCATCGCGTTCAGCCGCACGACCGGCCAGGTGCTCAACATCGTGTACCTGAACAGCAAGGCCGTGAACCGCGGCGGGTTCTACCCGGCCGGCATCAACGGCAGCATCACCACGAGCGCCGCGAACTAGCGGCAGCGGGCGGGTCGGGGCGCCACGGAGGCGCCCCGACCCGGCCCGTCCGGCCCGGCGGCCGGACGAGGATCGCCCACGAGAAGCGTGACGAACGCCCCGCCGGGAACGTCAACTCCATGACACGCGATCGGATCCCGGTCGCGCAGGACGGAGGATCCATGAGCACCGCTTCCGCGCCCGACGGGCGCCATCGCGAGTCGTCTCCCCTGCACGCGCTCCCCGCGCTCGACCCCGAGCGCGCCGGCGGCATCGGCCTGCCGGGCACCCCCCGGTCGGCGCCTGCCGCCCGAGCGCACGACGCCGACGCGACCGTCGACACCATCGCTCCCCACGAGGGCGGCGGGCGGCCGGACGAGCGGGACGCGGATCTCGCGGAGTGGGCCGCGGAGTCCCCGAGCCCCGCGCTCCGCCGCGGCCACATGGCCGGCACGGACATCGACGAGGCCGTCGCGCGCTACGGCGCGCTCTTCCCGGGCACCGAGTTCCGCGCCGCGAAGGGTCCGGGCGACTTCTCGTACCGCTACTCGTTCGTCGGCGACGAGAACGTGACGCTCCGCTCGTCGGTGTTCCCGGCCGAGCACTGGGGGCGCCTGCCCGTGCTGCCCGACTACGTCGTCGCCTGGTGGCGCGAGGGATCGGGCGCGGTCGACGTCGGCTCGCACGAGGTCCGCTCCAGCGGGACCCGCCCCTTCCTCCTGCCCTCCGGCCGGTCCTTCAGCTTCCGCTCGGAGCCGGCCGTGCAGAACCTCGTGCACATCGACGCGACCTTCCTCGAGGAGACCGCCGCGGAGCTGCACGAGGGCCGATCGCGCCCCCTCGTCTTCGACCACACCCGTCCGCCGTCGCCCGAGCAGACCACCGCCTGGCGCCACGCCGTCGGCGAGGCCAGCCCCGTGCTGCAGGACGCCACGTCGAGCCCGCTGCTGCGGATGCAGGCCGGCCTCCTCGTCGCGCGCGCCACCCTCGAGCTGTTCCCGTGGCACGACGTGCCGTTCAGCGCGGAGATGCGGGCACCGCGCATGAGCGCCGTCCGCGCCGCCATCGAGTACCTGCACCACCACGCCGACCGGCCCATCACGCCGGCGGACGCGGCCCGGGCCGCGGGGATCAGCACGCGCGTGCTCCAGCTCGCCGTGCGGCGCCACGAGGACACGACCCCGAGCGCGCTGCTCCGCGGGATCCGGCTCGACCGCGTGCACGCCGAGCTGCGCGACGCGTCGCCCACCACGACCACCGTGCGGGCGGTCGCCGAGCAGTGGGGCTTCGGCCACCTCGGCCGGTTCGCCGCGTCCTACTCGGAGCGCTTCGGCGAGCTGCCGAGCGCGACGCTGCGCGGCTGAGGGGCGCCAGGCGGTATCCGCTCCCGCCCCCGGCCGTGTCCGGCAGACGAAGCGGTGATCCCCCTCCCTGGGAGTCGCCTGAACCGCGTGCCGAACCACCCGGTCCATGCGTCTGAATGACGAGGCGGGATCGCGAGGCACCCTCGGATCCGCGCCACGCAGCAGCACCACCACCACCGTCCGACCACCACGAGAGAGAGACACCATGTCGAGCATCACCCCCACGTCCGCGTCCACCGGCGTCACCGGCACCGGGACCACCGGCGGCAAGAACACCATCGCCGACGGCGTCATCGAGAAGGTCGCCGGCATCGCGGCCCGCCAGGTGGCCGGCGTGCACGACCTCGGCAACGGCGCGGCCCGTGCCGTCGGCGCGATCCGCAACGTCATCGGCCAGCAGGACCGCGGCCAGGGCATCTCCGTCGAGGTCGGCGAGACCCAGGTCGCCGTCGACGTCACGCTCATCGCCGAGTACCCGGTCGACCTGCAGCAGGTCGCCGACGACGTGCGCTCCGCCATCACCGACGCCATCGACCAGGTCGTCGGCATGGAGGTCACCGAGGTCAACGTCACGATCACCGACGTGAACCTCCCGTCCGACAAGTCGTCCGACGACGACGCGGCCGAGAAGCGCGTCCAGTGACCCCCACCGTCACGGGCCTCCTCGTCGGCGCGGTCCTCGCGCTCTCCGGGCTCGCGTTCGGCTTCGGCGGCTTCCTCCTCGTCCTGATCTTCATGGCCGTGGGCTTCGGCGTCGGCCGCGTCCTCGAGGGCAAGCTGGACGTCCGCGGCCTCGCCGACGCCCTCCGCGGGCGCCGGTCGTCGTGAGCTCCGCGATCGCGGCCCCCGGGACGCCCGGCACCGCGTCGCAGGCGACCCGCGGCCGCACCACGATCACGTCACGCGCGGTGCGCCGGGTGGTGTCCGCCGTCACGGCGGACGCCCTCGAGGTGCCGGCCGGCGACGTCTCCGTCACGCTGACGGACGCCGGCGGCAAGCTCACCGTCGAGGCGCGCACGCCCATCCGCGTCCCCGCCCTCTCGGACCGACCGGTCCGCGAGGGGTCGCTGGTGGAGCGCCTCACCGCAGCGCAGACCGAGGTCCGCGAGCGCGTGCTCGGCCTCACGGGATCCACCGTGGGCCGGGTCGACCTCCGGATCACGGGCGCGCGCATCCAGGAACGCAGGAGGGTCTCATGAGCACCGACAGCACCTACCGCCGCCTCGTGCGGCGGGAGACGCACTCGTCGCGCGCCGGGATCGCCATCACGCTCGCCGTGCTGCTGATCCTCGTGCTCGCCTGGCTCGGAACCGAGTCGGTCCTCGCGGCCGTCGGCACCGCGCCGCTGCTGCTCGCGCCCGCCGACCTCGCGTCGGCCACGCTCGACGCCGCGTCGGCCCCGGCCGGCGCGCTCGTCGCGATCGGCGTCGTCGTCGCGATCGTCGGGCTCGTCCTCGTCATCGTGGGCATCACGCCCGGCAGTCGCGGACGCCGCGGCGGCAGCGTGGGACGCACGGCGGCCGTCGTCGACGACCGCGTCATCGCCCGCTCGGTCGCCCTCACGGCGAGCTACGCGGGCGAGGTGTCGCCCGACCAGGTCGACGTCTCCGTCTCGAAGCGCCAGGTGCTCGTGCGGCTCACGCCCTCCTCGGGGTACACGCCGGACAAGGCCACCATCGAGCAGGCCGTCCGCGCCGAGCTCGACGGGTACGACTACACGCCGAAGCTCACCGCCAAGGTGACGCTCGCGAAGGACGGGAAGGTGGGCTCATGACCAGCACGAACAGGGCGCTGAACCGCCTCCTCGTCATCGTCGTCGGGCTCGTCCTGATCGCCGCGGGCGTCGCGCTCGGCGCGGGCAGCCTGCTGCCCGACGTGCAGTCGACGGTCTCCGGCGCCGCCTCCGACGCGAAGCAGCCCGTCGCCGACGCGCTCTCCGGCGAGCAGCCGTGGATCCTCTGGGTCGTCGCCCTCGTGGCGCTCGTCCTCATCGTGGTCCTCGCGTGGTTCGCGCTCCGCCAGGGGCATGGCCGCACCGGGACGCTCGTGCGCCTCGAGGGCGGTCGCGACGCGTCCACCCCCACCGGCGGATCCGTCGTCATCGACGCGAAGGTCGCCGAGCAGCTGCTCGGGGACGCCCTCCGCGACGACTCCGCGATCGTGTCCGTCGACGTCACGGCGTTCGACGTGGCGCACGCCACCACGCTGCGCGTCACCGCGGTCGCCCGCCGCGGCGTCTCGCCCGTCGCGGTCCGCCGCACGGTCGACGAGGCCGTGACCCGGCTCGACGCGGTGCTCGGCACCGAGGTGCCGGTCGTCATCCAGATCACCGGCGGCCTCCGCTCGAGCATGTCGAGCGAGACCCGCCTGGCCTGATCCATCCCGTGGCCGCCCCGGCACGGATCCTCTCGCGATCCGCGCCGGGGCGGTCGTCTGCCACCCATGCACGAGAGAAGAGACGCACCATGACCGACGACGACAGCTCCTCCCGCGGCGGCTGGCTGGGCGGATCCTTCGCCCAGAAGGCCATCGACCCCCTGCTCCGCGCGGTGCGCGCCGAGATCGACTCCGCGAAGCGCGAGATCGGCGAGCGCGCCCGGTCCGCCCGCTCGGGCGCCATCATGCTCGGCGCGGGCGTGGCGCTCGCCCTCGTCTCGCTGGGGCTCCTCGCCGCGGTGATCGTGGCGCTCCTGCTGCTCGCGCTGCCGCTGTGGGCGGCGACGCTCATCACGCTGGCGCTCTTCGGGATCGCCACCGCGGTCGTCGTGCGTGTCGGCATCGCGCGGCTGTCGCGCGGCGTGCCGCCCGTGCCGTCGGACACGCTGCACCACGCGCGCGACCGCATGCGCCCGGGCGACCGGGGCACCGGCGACGGCGGATCCGACGGGCCGACCGGCCCCGCGGCATCGGCGCCCTCCGACGGCTGACGCGCACCGCACCGCCCGGCTCCTCCTGTGGACGCCGGGCGGCCTCGCGGACAGGTCTCACGTACGGTGGCCGTTCACGCCCGCTCGGCCCGGCGGCACCACGCGTCGCCATCAGGCCGTCGGACAATCGCAGACCGCCGTCCCCCGGACTCGTCGCCCGCAACGCGGGCGGTCTGATCGGTGGTCCGGCATGGGAGGCACACCGATGAACCAGGCCCGACGCTCCGTCCTGTCCCGACGCTCCGTCCTGGGCGGCGCACTCGCCGCCGTCCCCGTCGCCCTCGTCGCCGCGGGTCCCGCGCACGCCGACGAGGCCACGACCCCCGCGACCCCGATCCCCGAGGTCCCGCTCGCGTCGAACGGCCGCCCGGTCGTCCGCGACATCCAGGAGCAGCTCGTCGCGCGCTACGGCGCCCGCACGGGCTTCCCCGCCGTCACCACCGACGGCGTGTGGACCGGCGACTCCCACAAGGCCCTCATCCACGCGCTCCAGCTGGAGATGGGCATCGACGAGGCCACCGCCAACGGCGTGATGGGCCCGCTCACCCGCACGACGCTCCAGAAGCAGGCGACCCTCACCGTGGGATCCGCCGACACCACCGGCTACCTCGTGCACCTGCTCCAGGCGTCGCTCGTGGTCATGAGCACGTGGGACGGGCCGGTCGACGGCACCTTCTCCGCCGAGCAGGGCGTGCGCATCTCCCAGTTCCAGCGCACGGTGGCGCTCCCCGAGACCGGCCTCGGCGACTACCGCACGTGGGCGGCGCTCCTCGCGAGCAACGGCGACCCGACGCGGCCGGGCAACGCGGCCGACGGCATCACCGTCATCACCGCCGAGCGCGCCAAAACGCTGAAGGACGCCGGCTACACCATCGTCGGGCGCTACCTCACGAACTCCGACATCCCCGACCCGCTGGAGAAGCGCATCCAGGACGGCGAGCTCGACGCGATCTTCGCGGGCGGCCTCAAGGTCTTCCCGATCTTCCAGGAGGGCGGGACCGACACCACGTACTTCTCGTACGACCTCGGTGTGCGGGCGGCCGGCCGGGCCGACGATGCGGCCCGCCGCCTCGGCTTCCTGCCGGGCACGCCCATCTACTACGCGGTCGACTTCGACGCGACGGGCGACGAGGTCGAGACGTACCTCGAGCCGTACTTCCGCGGGATCCACGCGGAGCTGAAGCGCCGCGGCAGCGCCTACCGCGTGGGCGTCTACGCCGGCCGCCGCATCTGCCGCACCCTCGCCGCCGCGCACCTCACCGAGCTCAGCTACGTGGCCGACATGTCCACCGGCTGGGGCGCGAACCTGGGCGTCAAGATCCCGGAGAACTGGGCGTTCGACCAGATCCTCGAGCACACGATCGGCACGGGCGACGGCGCGATCGGCATCGACACGAACGTCGTCTCCGGTCGCGACGCGGGCCAGAGCCGGGTCGAGCCGCGCGGCTGATCAGACCCGGGTACGACGCGACCCACGGGGCCGCCCGGACGATTCCCCCTCCTGGGGGACGCCCGGGCGGCCCCGTTCCTGTCGGATGGACGCATGCCTGCGTCCCCGCTCCGACCGACCCGTCCATCCCGCCCGCGCCGTCGCACGCGCACCGCGATCGCCCTCGCGATCGCCGCCGTGACCGCCCTGACGACCGCGTGCGCGGCGTCCCCCGCGGATCCCGCGACGTCGGCGCCCGTCGCCGAGCCCGTGATCCTGCCGGGTTCGGCCGTCGGCCAGCAGGCGCAGTGGCTGCTCGACACGGTCAACGCCGAGGAGCCGGTGCCCGTCCAGGGGACCGGCGAGCGCCTCGCGCAGGTGATGCTCGACGCGGCGTCGGCGGAGGACCTCGCGGCCGTGCTCGAGCAGGTGCGCGCCGGCCGCCCGTGGACGGCGACCGCGCACGAGGAGCAGGGCGGGCAGTCCGTCACCACCATCGCGAGCGAGGCGGGCGGCACCTTCGACATGACGGTCGCGGTCGACGACGCCGGGCTCATCGAGGGCCTGTTCTTCGGCGAGCCCGAGGGCGACCGCGAGCCCGCGACGAGCTGGGCGGAGCTGGAGGAGCAGGCCGCCGCGCTCGGCGGCGACGTGTCGCTCACGGTCACTCGCGCATCCGGCGGGGAGCTGGGCGAGCGGATCCTCGAGGTGCTGCCCGACGGCGTCGCCGCGACCGACGCGCGGCCCATCGGATCCATCGTGAAGCTCTACGTGCTCGGCGCGCTCGTGCAGGCGGTCGAGGAGGGCCGCATCGGCTGGGACGACCCGCTCACCGTGACCGACGACGTGCGCAGCCTCCCCTCCGGCGAGCTGCAGGACGCCCCGACCGGCACCGTCGTCAGCGTCCGCGACACCGCCGAGAAGATGATCGCCATCAGCGACAACACGGCCACCGACATGCTCATCCAGGCGGTCGGGCGGGAGGCCGTCGAGGCGGCGCTCGTGGACCTCGGCCACTCGGATCCGCCGCGGAACGTGCCGCTCATGACGACGCGCGACCTCTTCCGCATCGGCTGGCAGGACGACGGCGCGCTCCGCGCCCGGTGGGCGGACGGCGACGCGGCCGAGCGGCGCGCGCTCCTCGAGGCGCTGCCGGGCGGCGTCGTCGACGTACCGGTCACCGCGGTCACGGACGTCGTCTGGACCGAGGGCGCCGACTGGTTCGCGACCCCGGACGACATCGCCCGCGCGCACCTGCGCCTCGCCGAGCTGGCGGCGACGCCCGCCGGGGAGCCCGTGCGCGGGATCCTCGGAGCGAACCCGGGCCTGCCCGAGCCGGCGCGCTTCGACCACGTGGCGTTCAAGGGCGGCAGCTCGGTGGGCACGCTCGCGCTCTCCTACCTCGTCGATCGCGGGGACGACACGTGGACCGTGGTCGTGCAGGCCGCGGCGCGCGAGGCGTCGGGGCTCGAGAGGCAGTCGGCCTACGCGGGCCTCGCCGCCGACGCCGCGGCCCTGCTGGCGGCCGGATCCCGTGGTTGACTCCGAGAGCGGCGGGGGCCGCGCGAGGGGAGCACGATGACGAGCGCTGACGCATCCGGCACGGGGGACGAGGGCGGCCGGGACGAGGGCGGCCGGGACGAGGCCGCTGCCGCCGAGGTCCTCGAGGCGCTGCTGGACGCCGGCCCGCGCCGGCCCGTGCGACGGGCGGTGCGCGCGATCAGCACCGTCGCGCTCACGGCCGTGGGCTTGGGCGGGGACCTCGGCGGTCTCGGCCGGGAGGCGCAGCTCGTCGTCCGCCGGATCGACACGGGCCGCGAGGTCATGCGCACGGACGCCGGCGACCTCGACGAGGCGGACCGGCTGCTGCAGCGCGTGCGGCTCGACCTCGAGACCCGGAGCGTCCGCGACTTCGTCGCCGAGTGGCGGCTGGTCGACGCGGGGCACGGATCCGCGCCCGGCACGAGCACGGGAGCGACCGGTGCGTGAGCGCGCGGGGATCCGCGCCGGCCGCGCCGCCCGGATCCGCCTCGCGGTCGTCGCCGCGCTGCTGACAGCGCTCGCCATCCCGCTCGGCCTCGCCGCCCCGGCGCACGCCGACGTGGACGACTTCTCCTTCCGGTCGTTCGACGCCGTCTACCGGCTGTCGGCGGACGCGGACGGCCGCTCGGTGCTCCGCACCACCGAGACGCTCGTGGCGGAGTTCCCCGACCGGGACCAGAACCGCGGGATCCGCCGCGAGCTCGTGCGCGACTACGACGGCCACCCGACGGGCATCCGCGTGCTGTCCGTGACCGACGGCGAGGGCGTCCCGCGTGGGTTCGACTCCGACTCGGACGACGGCGCGCTCGTGCTCACCATCGCCGACGACGACGCGTACGTGCGCGGCGAGCAGACCTACGTCATCGAGTACGAGCAGCACGACGTGACCCGCGCGTACGCGGACACGGCGGCCGACGAGTTCTACTGGGACGTCAACGGGCTCGGCTGGGCGCAGCCGTTCGGGCGGGTGACGGCGACCGTCGAGATCGCGCCCGGGCTCCTCCCGCGGCTGACCGGCGGGGCGGACGCGGCGGCCGGCCCCGCGGGCGCTGACGGCCCGGCGGACATGCAGCGCACGGACGCCGGCTTCACGGCCACCGCGGAGGGCCTCGGTCCGCGCGAGAACCTGAGCTTCAGCATCGGGTTCGAGCCCGGGACGTTCACGCCGCGGGACTCGTCGTTCCTCGCCGCGCCCTGGCCGAGCCTGTCGCTCGCGGGCGCGCTGCTGGCGCTGGCCGCCGCCGCGGGCGCCCTCGTGCTGCGACGCCGGCGCCTGTCGGACGCGCCCGGCCGCGGCACGATCGTCGCCCAGTACGACCCGCCCGAGGGCGTCGGCGTGCTGGTCTCCTCCGTCATCTCGGGGAACGCGGCGCGCGCGACCACCGCGCTCCTACTCGACCTCGCGGTGCGCGGGGCGGTGCGGATCCTAGAGCGGGACGGCGGCCGGGAGAAGCCGACGTACTCGCTGGAGCTCGTGGATCCGTCGCGCGTCACCGACCCCGACGAGCGGCGCTTCGTGGCGGCCGTCTTCGGCGACGGCGCGGGCATGGGGGCCGTGAAGGACCTGGCGCGTACCGACGCGAAGGCGACCGCGCGGATCCGCGAGCTGATGGCCGCCGTCACGAAGCGCACGGTCGCGGACGGCCTCCGGAAGCCGCTGCCGACGGGCACGATCGCGCTGCTGCTGGTCGCCGCGTCGCTCGGCATGGTCGCCGCGGTCGTCTTCGCCGTGCTGTCGCTGGTGGACGCGTACGGCGGGCCGGTCGTGATCGCGTTCCTCGTCGCGGGCGTGCTCGCGACGGCGGTGACGATCCTGGCGCTGGTGAAGCACCCGCTCACCGAGCGCGGCATGGCCCTCCGCGACCACCTCGCGGGGCTCCGCGAGTTCATCCGGCTGGCCGAGGCCGACCGGATCCGCATGCTGCAGTCGCCCGAGGGCGCCGAGCGGCGGGACCTCCCGCGCGACGACCGCGACGCGCTGCGCCTCACCGAGGAGCTGCTGCCGTACGCCGCGATGTCCGGCCAGGAGGAGGAGTGGGCCGACGAGCTCGGCCGCCGCTACGAGCACGCGCGGGACCGGCCGGGCTGGTACGCCGGGCAGACGCCGTTCTCGCCCGCCGTGTTCGCGGCGAGCCTCGGGTCGGTGTCGTCGAGCATGCACGGGACGTACTCCGGCTCGAGCTCGAGCGGCGGATCCACGGGAGGCGCGACCTCCGGCGGCGGCGGCGGAGGTGGCGGGGGCGGCGGGGTCTGAGCCGCGGCGCCGTCACCGGCCGGCGGCGGCTCCGCGCGGGGCGCGCGCGCTGACGCCGGGCTCACCCGCGCTCGCGCCCGCATCCACCGACGCCGACGCATGCGCCGCGCGGCCGGGTTCGCGAGCGCGCACCACGTGGTCCGCGATGCTCGCCAGCTTCTCGCGCGTCTCCTCGAGCTCGCGCGCCGGAGACGATGCCCCCACGACGCCCGCGCCCGCCTGCAGCCACGTGGCCTCGCCGCGCCGGAACAGCGTCCGCAGCACCAGGGCCGCGTCGAGCGCTCCGTCCGGTTCGATCTGGAGGACCGCGCCGGCGTAGAGGCCGCGGTCGTGCCCCTCCAGTCGGCGGATGAGGTCGAACGCGGCGCGCTTGGGGACGCCCGACGCGGTGACGGCCGGGAACAGCGCGGCCAGCGCGTCCCAGCAGGTGAGGCCGTCGGCGAGCTCGCCCGCCACCCGGGATCCCAGGTGCTGCACCGTGCCACGCTCCTCCACCACCATGAACTCCTCGACGCGCACGCTGCCCGGGCGGCACACGGGTGCCATCTCCTCGACCGCGAGCTTCACCGAGATGGCGTGCTCGTGGATCTCCTTCGCGTCCGACAGGAGCTCCTCGCGCAGCCGCCGCGACTCGATCAGGTCGGCGACGAGCGCCCGCGTGCCGGCGAGCGGCTGGGTGCGCACGGTGCCCCGCGCGTCCACCGCGACGACGATCTCGGGGCTGAAGCCCACCGCCTCGATCCCGCCGAGGCCGAGCAGGTAGGAGCGGGCGGGCGTGTTGGCCCGGCGTCCGCGCACGAAGGTGGCGGGCAGGTCCACCTCGCCCGTGACGGGCACCCGGCGCGACACGACGACCTTCTGCAGCTCCCCCGCGTGGATCGCGGCGATGCCCGACGCGACCGCGGCGAGGTAGCGCGCGCGGCCCTCCTCGGGATCGACGACGCCGGGGCGGTCGGGTGCGGGGCAGGGGTGGGGCTCGGGCGACGGCGACGGCGCGGGCTCGGCCGCGCCCAGGATCCGCGCGACCTCCGCCGCCTCCCGCGCGTCCCCCGAGCGGACGGTCGCGAGGCCGTCGGCGATGACCACCTCCGTGCGCGGCAGGATCACGTGCAGGAGCTCCCCCGCCTCCGCGGCCACCGGCATGCCGGCGTGCGCGCGCGCCAGCTCGAAGCACGCGGTGCCGTAGGCGCGCCCGCGGTCGGGGCCGAGGCCCGCGAGCAGGCGGTCGACCACGCGCAGGGGCCGATCCCGCCACGGCACGACCACCTCCGCCTCGCCCCGGACGCGCAGGCGGACGACCCGCCGGTCGACCACGACCTCGGCCCACGCGCCGATCGCGCAGGAGAACCGCCCCGCCTCCTCGAGGATCACGTGCGGCTCGTCGCGGAAGGCCCGCGCGAGGTCGGCGACGGCGCCGAGCGGGTCGCGGGTGATCCGGAGCTCGGCTACGCGGGTCACGGGGGCTGCGGGCATGGGGTCTCCTTCAGGCGGGGCGGGCGACGGCGGACGGGATGCGGGGGACGGCGAGCCACGCGCACGTGAGGACGAGGCCCTCGGTGACGCACCATCCGCCGCGGTAGGCGGGGAACGGTATGGGGCCGGGCGCGGACCGGCGCGCCGTGAAGGCGCCGTCGGGGTGGAGCGTCACGTGGAGGTCCGCGAAGCCGAGCCACTCGCGGTAGCGGGCGAAGTGCGCCTTGCCCACGGACTCCTTGGCGCTGAAGAGCACGCAGTCCGCGTGGACTCCGGCGCCGAGCGGCGGATGCGGATGCAGCTCGCCCGCGAGGCCGACGATGTCCCTGGCCTCCCGGGGCAGGGGCGCGTGCGGCTCGGCGTCGATCCCGATGGTGCGCAGCGCGTCGATGCCCGCGACGACGGCGGCCCGGTACCCCGCGCAGTGCGTGAGGCTGCCGACCACGCCGCGCGGCCAGACGGGATCGCCGCCCCGGCCCTTCGGGATCGCGACGGGCGACGAGCCGGGGGCGTCGGCCGCGGCCCGGGAGGCGCCGCCCCCGCGCGCGGCCTCCGCGACGAGCGCGGCGAGGGCGGTGCGCGCGCAGGCCCGGGTGGCGGCGAACTCGCGCCGACGCGACGGCACCGCCCGGGCCACGGCGCCCGCCTCGGCCGGGTGCATCGCGTGCTCGCCGGCGGGACCGCGCTCCTCCGCCAGGACGGCCCCGGCGGGGAGGATCGCGTCAAGCACGGGTGTCCCCGTCGACCTCGTGGTGCGCGCCCGCGGCGAGCAGCGCCGCGACCTCGCCCTTGTCGATCTTGCCCACGGCGGTGAGCGGCAGCTCGGGCAGCACGACCACGCGATCCGGGTGCTTGTAGGCCGCGACCCCCAGAGAGCGGAGGTGCGCGACGACCGCGCGGCGATCGGGAGCGGGACCCGCGCAGGCGATGACCGCGACGGCGCGTTCGCCGAGGTCGGGATCCGGCACCGGCACCACGGCCGCCGCGCGCACGGACGGCAGCGCCAGCAGGTATCGCTCGACCTCCGCCGCCGCGTACTTCTCGCCGCCGCGGTTCACCTGGTCCTTCGCGCGTCCCGTGACGACGAGGTGCCCCGACGGGAGCCGCCGCACGACGTCGCCGGTGCGGTAGAAGCCGTCGGGCGTGAAGGCCGTCGCGTCCGCGTCGGGGGCCGCGTGGTAGCCGCGGAGGGTGCACGGCCCGCGGGTCTCCAGCTCGCCCGCCTCGCCGTCGGCCGCGAGGGAGCCGTCGGCGGCGCGCAGGCGGATCAGGTCGTCCGGGCTGATCGGGCGTCCCTGCGTGCTCCAGCGCAGCTCGGGCGGATCGCCGAGGCCGGTCATGCAGACGAGCCCCTCGGCCATCCCGTAGACCTGCTGGAGCGTCGCCCCGAGCGCGGGTTCCAGGGCGCACGCCGTGACGTCGTCGAGCCGGGCGCCGCCGACCTGGACGACGCGGAGGCTCGAGAGGTCCGCGGTCGCGTGCGCGGCCTCGTCGATCCACGCCCGCGCCAGCGTGGGGGTCAGGGCGACGTGGGTCACGCGCTCGCGGGCGACGAGCGCGAAGGCCGTCGCGGGATCGGGGTCGGGCGCGATCACGACGGTGCCACCCGCGTCGAGGACGCCGAGCGCGCCGGGGCACGCGAGCGTGAAGTTGAAGGCCACGGGCAGCACGGCGAGCAGCACCGCGTCGGGACCGACGCCGGACGCCCGCGCCGCCGCCCACGCGTTGTAGGAGTACTCCGCGTGGTGGCGCGGGATGAGCTTGGGCAGGCCCGTGGTGCCGCCCGAGTGCAGGAGGAGCCCGAGCCGGGGCGCGCCGTCGGGCGCGATCGGGTCGAGCCGCGATCCGGGTGCGGCGACGGCGCCCTCCGGCGTGCGCCCCCGGTCGCGGACCTCCTCCCAGGTCAGCGCGCCGTCCACGCGGCGGGACCCGTGCAGGATCACGAGGTCGAGCCCGGGGCAGGCCGCGCGCACCCCGGCCGCGAGGTCACGGCCGTCGTCGCGGCCGACGCGCTCCGCGAGGACCAGGCCGCGCGCGCCGCTGCCGGCCGCGAGGTGCGCGAGCTCCATGAGCCGGTGGCCCGGCATGGCGTGCACGGGCACGGCTCCCGCGCGCACGAGCGCGCACCACGCGATGAGGAAGGCGGCGCCGTCGGCGAGCTGCAGGAGGATCCGGTCGCCCGGGAGGACGCCGGATGCGGCGAGGCCGCGCGCGACGAGGTCGACCTCGGCGTCGAGCTCGGCGTGGGTCCAGCGCCCGCCGACCCCGACGAGGGCCGTGCGGTCGGGCACGCGCGCGGCGCTCCGCCGCAGGATGCCGTCGAGCCGCACGTCCGGCTCCTGCCCCGCCGCCCGGGCATCGTCGGCCATCGCGTCGACCCAGTCGACGCATCCGCGACCGGGCCCCGGACCCGGGCGCTCGGCGTGCTCGCGCTCGTACATGTGTCGGCGTCCTCTTCATGCCGTGGACGGATCTCGTCGCGGCTCGTCAGCGAGCCATATGATAACGGTTCTCAACAACGCGAGCCCGAGGAGCGTGCACATGACCGAGCGGATCCCCTCCGTCCCCGCCCCCGCGTCGCTCCGCGCGCAGGTCGCGCGCGCCCTGCGCCTCGACCCCGCCGACGTGGGGCTCGACGACGACCTCGTGGACCTCGGCCTCGAGTCCACGGCGCTGATCCGCCTCGCGGGACGCTGGCGGCGCGACGGCCTCGCGGCCGACTTCTCGCGGCTCGCGGCAGACCCCACGATCCGGGCGTGGGCGCGCATGCTGGGCGAGGCCGCCGCGGACGGCGACGGCGCGGATCCCGTCCCACGCCCCGCCGCCCCCGCGCTCGACCCCGCGTCGCCGTCGCCGCTCACGCCGCTGCAGCACGCGTACTGGCTCGGCCGGCAGCCCGGCCAGCCGTCCGGGTCGGTCGCCGCGCACTTCTACGTCGAGCTCGACGGCGCGGACCTGGATCCCGAGCGGCTGCGCGCGGCCCTCGCCGCCCTGGTCGCCCGGCACGCGTCGCTGCGGATGCGCTTCCGGGACGACGGCACGCAGCAGCCGCTGCCCGCCGACGAGGAGCCGCCCGCCGCCCGGCTGCGCGTCCACGACCTCCGCGCGGAGGACGCCGACGCGGTGGACGCGCGCCTCGAGCGGATGCGCCACGACGGCACGCACCGTCGCATGGCCGTCGAGCGCGGCGAGGTGCTCCGCGTCGACCTGACGCTCCTGCCGTTCGGCCGCAGCCGCCTGCACGTCGACCTCGACATGCTCGCGGGCGACGCCATCAGCCTCCGCGTGCTCCTCGCCGACCTCCGCGACCTGGTCGAGGAGCCCGGGCGGCAGCTGCCCGCGATCCACCGCGACGTGCGCGCGGAGCTGGCCGCCCGGGCCGCGCGCGCCGACGCGTCCCGGACCTCGGCGGACGCGCGCTGGTGGCGCGAGCGCGTCCCCGACCTGCCCGCGGGGCCGGCGCTGCCCGTCCGCGACGACGCAGGACGCGCTGACGCCGACCCGCGCTCCCGCCGCCTGCACCACAGGGTCGGGCGGGAGGAGCTGCGCCTGCTCGAGGCCGCCGCGCGCGCCCGCGGGCTGACGGTGGCCGCCGTGCTCGCGACGGCGTTCGCCGAGGTCGTGGCCGCCTGGTCGGCCGAGGGCCGCTTCCTCCTCAACCTCCCCGTGCTCGACCGCGGCGACGAGGAGGGGCTGGAGCTCGTCGTCGGCGAGTTCAGCACCTCGATCCTCCTCGACGTCGACCTGCGGGAGGAGCGGTCGTTCCAGGACGACGCGCGGCGGATCCAGCAGGGCGTGCGCGAGGCCGTCGCCCACGCGGGCTACGGCGGCGTCGACGTGCTGCGCGACCTCGCGCGCCGCGACGGCGGGAGCCCCGTGCTGGCGCCGGTCGTGTACACGAGCGCCATCGGACTGGGCGAGCTGTACGACGCGTCCATCCGCCGCGCGCTCGGGGAGCCGGTCTGGATCATCTCCCAGGGCCCGCAGGTCTGGCTCGACGCGCAGGTCACCGAGCTCGACGGCGGGCTGCTGCTGAACTGGGACGTGCGGGTCGACATCCTCGAGGAACGGGCGATGGAGGCCGCGTTCGCCGCGTACCGGCAGGTCGTCGACGGCCTCGCGCATGAGCGTCCCGGCGCCTGGGAGACGCCGGCGCTCGCGGTCCCCGCCCCGGAGGACGCGCGGGCGCGCCGCGAGCTCGAGCGGCCGGCACCCGGCACCGGGCCGCTCGTGCACGAGGCCCCCGACACGGACGGCGGCCTCCTGCACTCCGCGTTCCTCGCCCGGGCGGCGGCGGATCCGGGCCGGACGGCCGTCATCGGATCCGACGGCCACGTGGTCGCCTACGGTGAGCTGGCCGAGAACGCGCGCCGGGTCGCCGGGCTGCTGCGCGCTCGCGGCGTCCGCCCCGGCGCGACCGTGGCGATCACCGCGCCGGCCGGGCCGGACCGCGTGGCCGCCGTGCTCGGCGTGCTGCTCGCGGGCGCCTGCTACGCGCCCGTCGGCCCGGACCAGCCGCCCGCGCGCCGCGCGATGGTGCTCGCGCGGGGGATCGACTGCGTCCTCGCCGACGACGGCCTGGTCGACGCCATCGCGGCGGGCCTGTCCCCTGGCGGCCCTCCCGTGGTCGCGCTGGGCGCCGCCCGGGACGCGGCGCCGCTCGCGGATCCCGTCGCCGTCGCCCCCGACGACCCGGCCTACCTGCTGTTCACGTCGGGATCCACGGGCCGGCCGAAGGGCGTCGAGGTCGCCCACCGTGCCGCCGTCGCCACCATCCGGTCGCTCGCGCGCGTCGCGCCCCTCGGCCCGGACGACCGCGGCATCGCGCTCTCCGCGCTCGACTTCGACCTCTCCGTCTACGACCTGTTCGCTCTGCTCTCGGTGGGCGGCGCGGTCGTCGTGCCCGCGGAGCACGAGCGCCGCGACGCCGACCGCTGGCGGGATCTCGTCCGCGCGCACGGCGTCACGGTCTGGAACACCGTGCCCGCGCTCCTCGACATGCTGCTCACCGCGACCGGCGACGGGCCGCTGCCCCTCCGGCTCGTGCTGCTCGGCGGGGACGTCGTCGGGCCGGATCTCCCGGCGCGCCTGGCCGCGTGCGCGCCCGCCGCCCGGCTGCTCGCGCTCGGCGGGATGACGGAGGCGACCATCCACTCGACCGTGCACGAGGCGCGCGTCGGCGCCCCCGTGGATCCGGCGTCGCCCGCGCGCGGCCTCCCCTGGGGCGAGCCGCTGCCCGGCGTCCGCGTCCGGGTCGTCGACGAGCGCGGCCGCGACCGCCCCGACGGCGTGCCCGGCGAGCTGCTCGTGGGCGGGCACGCGCTGGCCCGCGGCTACCGCGGCGAGCCCGAGCTGACCGCGCAGCGCTTCCCGGTGCTCGACGGCGCGCGCTGGTACCGCTCGGGCGACCGCGCCCGCTACCGGCGCGACGACGCGGGGCGGCCGGTGCTCGAGTCCCTCGGGCGCGCGGATCACCAGCTGAAGATCCGCGGGCACCGCGTGGAACCCGGCGAGGTCGAGGCCGCGCTCGCCTCCGCCCCGGGCGTGCAGCGCGCGGTCGTCGTCGCGGTCGCGGGCGCGCTCGCCGCGATGGTGGTGCCCGAGCCCGGCGCGGTCGTCGCGCCCGACGACGTCGCGGCCCACGCGGGCGCGCTGCTGCCGCCGTCCATGGCGTGCGCGCGCGTCGTCGTGCGGGCCGGGCTGCCGCTCACGGCCAACGGGAAGGTCGACCGGGCGCGGATCGTCGCGGAGCTCGCCGAGCGGCCCGCCCCCGCCCTGCGACCGGACGACGACGCCCCGCGCACGCCCGAGGAGCGGCTGGTCGAGCGCGTCTGGAGCGAGCTGCTCGGCGTCCCCTGCGGCCGCGGGCGCTCCTTCTTCGCCGCGGGCGGCGACTCCCTCCAGGCGACCCGCAGCGTCGCCGCCCTGCGCGTCGCGGGTGCGGCCGACGCGAGCGTGGCCGCGCTCTTCCGGCACCCGGTGCTGGCCGACTTCGCGGCGACCCTGCACCTCACGGCCCCGGGGCCGGCCGACGCGCGCGCCCGCATCGTGCCGGATCCCGCGCACCGCCACGACCCCTTCCCTCTCACCGACGTGCAGCGCGCGTACGCGGTCGGCCGCGACCCGCGCATCCCGCTCGGCGGCGTGGGCACCTACCACCACACCGAGTTCGACGGCGAGGGCCAGGACCTCGACCTGCTCGCCGCCGCGTTCGACGAGCTCGTCCGCCGGCACCCGACGCTGCGCACGGTGATCCGCCCCGACGGCACCCAGCGCGTGCTCGAGGAGGTGCCGCGCGTGCGCGTCGACGTGCGCGACGTGCCGGCCGACGCGGATCCGGACGCGGTGGACGCCGCCCTCGCGGGGTTCCGGGAGCGCACGTCGCACCGCCGGCACGACCTCGCCGTCTGGCCGCTGTTCGACGTCGACGCGCTGCGCTACCCGGACGGCCGCGGCGGGATCCGCACGCGCATCGCGATCGGCATCGACTACGCCGTCGTCGACGCGCTGTCGATCATGATCCTGTACACCGAGCTCGACCTCCTCGTGCGCGGGCTCCCGCTCCCGCCCGCGCCCGCCGAGCTGACCTTCCGCGACTGCGTGCTGCAGACCCGGCCGGACCCGGAGCGGCTGCGCGCCGACGAGGAGCACTGGCGGCGGCGCCTCGCCGGGATGCCCGACGCCCCGCGACTGCCGCTCGCCACCGCGGATCCGGCCCCGCGCTTCACGCGCCGCGCGCACCGCTTCGACGCCGCGTGGTGGACCGCGTTCCGCGACCGCTGCCGGGCGGCCGGGCTCACGCCCACGAGCATGCTGGCGACCGCGTACGGCCACGTGCTCTCCCGCTGGACCGGGCAGCGCGACCTCACCATGACGCTGACGCTCTTCGACCGGCGCGACGCGCATCCCGACATGCCCCGCCTGGTCGGCGACTTCACCGCGCTGACCCTGCTCGACCACCGTGCCGCGGGCTCGGCGGCGGAGGCGGCCCGCGGGCTGCAGGAGCGCCTCGCCGGCGACCTCGACCACCGCGAGGCCCCCGCCTCGTGGATCCTGCGGGAGCGCGCGCGCCTCGCGGGCACGGCCGTGGCGCCGGTGCCCGTGGTGTTCACGAGCGCGATCGGCGTCGGCGACGAGGCCGGCGTCGGCGACGGCGACGGCGACGGGGTCTCGGCGGACGTCTCCGGGGCGTTCGGCGAGCGGATCCACGGCGTGTCCCAGTCGCCCCAGGTGCTCATCGACGTCCAGGTGCTGGAGGACCACGGCGGGCTGCGGGTCGACGCGGACGCCCGCGACGACGCGTTCCCGCCCGGCCTCGTCGACGCGCTCTTCGCCGCGTACGTGACCACGCTCGAGCACCTCGCCACGGCCGACTGGGATGCGCCGCTCCCCGTGGATCCCCCGGCCGACCAGGCGCGTGCCCGCGCCGCCGCGACCGCCGCCCCCACGGCTCCCCGACCGGGCCGGCTCCTGCACGACGCCGTGCACGAGGCAGCGCGCCGGGCGCCCGACGCGCCCGCGCTCATCACGGGCACGGGCGCGGCGACGCGCGTCGTGACCCACGGCCAGCTCGCCGACCGGGCCATGCGGATCGCGGGCGCGCTCCGTCGGCGCCGGATCGGACCCGGCGACCTGGTCGGCGTCACGCTGCCGCGCGGTGCGGACCAGGCGGCGGCCGTCGTCGGCGTCCTCTCCGCGGGAGCCGCGTACGCGCCGATCGGCATCGGGCAGCCTCCCGTGCGACGGCGGGCCATCCACCGCGCGGCCGGGATCCGCCTGGTCATCGCCGACGACCCGCCCGCGGCCGGCGGCGACGAGCCCGGCACACCCGCCCTCCTCCGCCCGGCCGACGCGGCCGCGGAGGAGCCGCTCGCCGATCCGGTGCGCCCGCCCGTCGAGGCGCTCGCCTACGTCATCCACACCTCCGGTTCCACGGGCGAGCCCAAGGGCGTCGAGATCACGCACGACGCCGCGTGGTCCACGGTCGACGCGGTGTCCCGGATGCTGGAGATCGGCCCGGGCGACCGGGTCCTCGCCCTGTCCGCGCTCGACTTCGACCTCTCCGTGTTCGACGTGCTCGGCGTCCTCGGTGCGGGCGGCGCGCTCGTGCTCCCCGAGGAGGGCGAGGAGCGCGACGCCCCGCGCTGGCTCGACCTGGTGCACGAGCACGGGGTCACGCTGTGGGACACGGTGCCGATGCTGCTCGACATGCTCCTCGTCGCGGCCGACGACCGGCCGGGGCGGCTCGGCTCGCTGCGGGCGGCGCTCGTCTCCGGCGACCGCGTGGGCACCGACCTGCACGGGCGCCTGATCCGCGCGGCCGGGCCGGGCACGCGGCTCGTCGCGCTGGGCGGCGCCACCGAGGCGGCCATCTGGTCGAACGCGTGGGAGGTGGACGGCCCGCTCGACGGCTGGCAGTCCGCGCCCTACGGCCGGCCGCTGCCCGACCAGGCGTTCCGCGTCCTCGACGCCTCCGGCCGGGACTGCCCCGACTGGGTCCCGGGCGAGCTCGTCATCGGGGGCCGCGGCCTCGCGCGCGGCTACCGGGGCGATCCCGCGCGCACGGCGGCCGCGTTCGTCGAGCTCGGCGGCGGCCGCTGGTACCGCACGGGCGACACCGGCAGGTACCGGCCGGGCGGGATCCTCGAGTTCCTCGGCCGCGCGGACCGGCAGGTGAAGCTCGGCGGGCACCGGATGGAGCTCGGCGAGATCGAGGCCGCCCACGCGGCTTCCCCCGGCGTGCGGCGCGCGATGGCGCTCGTGGTCGACGGGCCGGGCGGTCGACGCCGCGTGCACGTGGCCGTCGAGCCGCACGACGGGCACGACGGGGCCGCCGTGCTGGCAGCGGCGACCGCGACCGCCGCCGACCGGCTCCCCGCCTACGCGATGCCGCACCGCGCCGACCTCGTCGACGCGTGGCCGCTGACCGCGAACGGCAAGGTGGACGTGGCGGCGCTCGGCCGGGCGCTCGCGGACGCGGAGCCCGATCCCGCCGCGACCGCCGCCGACCTCGCGTCCGCATCCGCGCCCGGCACCGCGCCCGACACCGCGCCCGCGACCGGCACCGCGACCGAGGCCGCCCTCGCCGAGCTGTGGGCCGGGATCCTCGGCGCCCCGCCCGCGCCCGGCACCGGCTTCTTCGCGGCGGGCGGCGACAGCCTCGCCATGCTCCGGCTCGTGACCGCCGCCCAGCGCCGGTTCGGCGTCGACGCGGGCGTCCGCCGCTTCCTCGAGGAGCCGACCGTGCGGGCGTACGCCGCCTGCATCGACCGGCTCGTCGCCACGAACGCGACCACCACCGCCGCGACCACCACCCCCGCGTCCGCACCCACCGCGGACGCGCCCGCCCGACCGCCGGCCACGACCGGCGCCGACCTCTTCGAAAGCGGAGACCTGTGAACGCTGAACAGCTCATCGACGACCTCGACGCCCGCGGCGTCCGGCTCTGGGCGGAGGACGGGCGGATCCGGTTCCGCGGACCGCGCGGCGTGATCGACGACGACCGGCGCGAGCTCATCCGCCGGCACCGGGACGAGGTGCTCGCGATCCTGGGGCGGCGGGACGCGTCGGGCACCGACGCCGCGGATCCGGCCGCCGCCGATCACGCCGCCGCGCACGACCCCTTCCCGCTCACCCCCGTGCAGACCGCCTACCTCCTCGGCCGCACCGACGCGTACCCCTACGGCGGCGTCGCGTGCAGCGCCGACCTCGATCTGTCGTGGCCGGCGTCCACGGATCCCGCGCGCATCGTCGACGCGTGGATCCGCCTGGTCGCGCACCACGGCATGCTGCGCGCCGAGGTCCACCCCGACGGCTCGCAGCGCGTGCTCGCCGACCCCGGCCCCGTCGAGGTGCCCGTCGACGACCTGCGCGGCCTCGGCGACGCGTCCATCGGCCACCGCATCGACGCCGTGCGCGCGGACCTCGCGCAGGGCACCGGCCGCGACCCGGGCTGGCCGCGCGTCCGGGCCGTCGTCACCCGCGCCGACGACGCCGTGCGCCTGCACCTCGCGGTCGACCTGCTCGTGCTCGACCACGCCAGCCTGCAGCTCGTGCTCGACCAGCTGCGCGCGCTCGTCGAGGATCCGGCCGCCGCGCTGCCCGGATCGCCCGACGGCCCCGGCTTCCGCGACCGCGTGCTGGCCCGGCGCGCCCTCACGGCGTCCGCCGCGTACGAGCGCGACCGCTCCTACTGGTGGCGGCGGCTCGACGACCTGCCGCCCGCGCCGGAGCTGCCGCTCGCGGATCACGACCCGATGGCGGCGCCCGTCCGGTTCCGCCGCCTGTCCGCCGTGCTCGACCCGGCCTCGGCCGCGCGCCTCGACCGCGCCGCCGCCGATGCCGGCGTGACCCCGACGAGCGCCCTGCTCGCCGCCTACGCCGAGACCGTGGGCCGCTGGAGCCGCAGCCCGCGCTTCGTCCTCAACGTGCCCGTCTCGGATCGCCGCGGCCTGCCCGAGGCCGCCGAGCAGGTGGTGGGCGACTTCACGTCCGTGGAGCTGCTCGAGGTCGACCTCACCGAGGACGTGCCCGCCGTGGAGCGGATGCGCGCCCTCTCCGCGCGCCTCCTCGAGGACCTCGCCCACCCGCTCTGCGGCGGCACCGAGCTCCTCGCCGAGCTCACCCGCAGGCGCGGCGGCGACGCGCGCGACGTGGCGCTCGCGCCCGTCGTCTTCACGAGCGCGCTCGCCGGGGACGCGGCGAGCGCGCCCACGGGCGACGGCGGGCGGATCACCGCGGCCGTCACGCGCACGCCGCAGGTGTGGATCGACTGCCAGGCCCTGCGCGTGCCCGACGGCCTCCAGCTCAGCTGGGACGTGCGGGAGGGGATCCTCGCCGACGGCGTGGCCGACGCCGCGTTCGGTGCCTACATCGGGGCCGTGCGCGCCCTCGCCGACGACCCGGCCGCCTGGCAGCTGCCGTGCGCCGTCGACCTGCCCGCCGACCAGCGCGAGCGGCGGATCCGGGTGGGCGAGACCGGGGATCCGGTCGCGCCCGCGCTCGTGCACGAGCCGCTCCTCGCGGCCGCGGACGCCGCGCCCGACGCGCCCGCCGTCATCGCCCCCGACCGCACGCTGACCCACGACGAGCTCGTGCGGCGCGCGGCCGCCGTGGCCGCGCGGCTCCGCTCCACCGGGATGCGCCAGGGCGACCGCGTGGCCATCGTCGCCGCGCGGGGCTGGGAGCAGGTCGTCGCCGTCGTCGGCGTGCTCCTCGCGGGCGGCGCCTACGTACCCGTGGACGTGGCCCAGCCGCGGATCCGCCGCGACACCGTGCTGGCCGACGCCGGCATCCGGCAGGTGCTCACGCAGGAGGCCCTCGTCGGCGCGCCCGACGACTGGCCGACGGGGATCGAGCGGATCGCGGTCGACGCGCTCGAGCCCGCCGCCAGCCGGCCGACGCCGGACGCGGATCGCGACGGCGTCGACCCGGCCGACCCCGCCTACGTCATCTACACGTCCGGGTCCACGGGCACCCCCAAGGGCGCGATCCTCTCCCACCACGCCGCGCACAACACGCTCGTGGACATCCGCGAGCGCTTCGGCGTCGGCCCCGACGACCGCGTGCTCGCCCTCGCCGGCCTCGGCTTCGACCTGTCGGTCTTCGACGTGCTGGGCGTCCTCGGCGCGGGCGGCGCGATGGTGCTGCCGGACCCCCGCCGGCGCGACGACCCCTCGCACTGGGCCGCGCTCATCGCCCGCCACCGCGTCACGCTCTGGAACTCCGTGCCCGCGCAGGCCCGCATGCTCCAGGACTACCGCGACGCGGTCGCCGCCACGGGCGGCCCGACGGACGGCTCGGCGGCCGGCGACGACGCCCCGAGCACGCTGCGGCTCGCGCTCCTCTCGGGCGACTGGATCCCCGTGACCCTGCCCGACGCCATGCGCGCCGGCCACCCCGAGCTCACCGTCGTGAGCCTCGGCGGCGCGACCGAGGCGGCCATCTGGTCGGTGCACCACGTGATCGGCGAGGTCGACCGGCTGCTGCCGAGCATCCCCTACGGCACGCCCTTGCGCGGCCAGCGGCTGGCCGTGGTCGACCACCTCGGGCGCGACCGGCCCGAGGACGTGCCCGGCGAGATCCTCATCCGCGGCGCGGGCGTGGCGCTCGGGTACATCGGCGACGCCGAGCGCACGCGCGAGCGGTTCGGGGTGGATCCCGCGACGGGCGACCGCGAGTACCGCACGGGCGACATCGGCCGCTACCTGCCCGACGGGAGCATCGAGCTCCTCGGGCGCGAGGACGCGCAGGTCAAGATCCGCGGCTACCGCATCGAGCTGGCCGAGATCCAGGCTGCCGTGCTCGCCCACCCGGGCGTCGCCGACTGCGCGGTGCAGGTGGCCGAGGGGACCGCGGGCCGGCACCTCGTCGGGCTCGTGCAGCCCGAGCGGATCGCGCCCGTCGACGCCCCGGAGGACCACGCTCCCGGCGACGCCGCGCGCGCCGCGCTCCAGCTCGCGGCCGCCGACGTGGACACGGACGCCCTCGGCGCGTTCCTCGCGCAGTTCGACGAGCACGCGCTCCGCGTGATCGAGCGGACCCTCGCCACGGCGGGCGCGCTCGTCGACCGGGGGTCGCCCGTCACGGCGGACGAGGTCGCCGGCCTCCTGCGCGCGAGCGACGCCCACCGCGTGGTCGTGCGCCGCTGGCTGCGCGCGCTCGAGCGGCGCGGGCGCATCGCGCGCGACGCCGACGGGCGCTACCGCGGCGCGCTCTCCGCGGATCCGGAGCGGGTCGCCCGCGCCTGGGCCCGGGTGGAGGAGGCCGAGCGGGAGATCCGCTGGAGCGCCGAGCTGCTCCGCCACGTGCAGGCGTCGAGCAGCGCGCTCGCGGACCTCGTGAGCGGCGACCTCGACATCGCCGAGCTGCTCTACCCGGGCGCCCCGAGCGACGCGATCGGCGCGGCCTACCGCGACAACCTCGGCGTGCGGCTGCTCACCGCCGCGCTCACGGCCGCGGTCGTCGCGCTCGCCGACCGGCACGACGCGCGGGGGCTCGGAGCGGACGAGCCGCTGCGGATCCTCGAGGTGCGCGGCGGCGTGGGCGGCGCGGCCGACCAGCTGATCCCCGCGCTCGCGGGTCGGGCCGTCGAGTACGTGTTCACCGACCCCTCGATGTTCCACGTCGGCGAGGCGCGCGAACGCCACCCGGACCGGCCGGGCGTGCGGTTCCAGGCCTTCGACCCGGCCGCCGACCCGCTCCCGCAGGGCCAGCGCCCGAGCTCCTACGACGTCGTGATCTGCTCCAACGGCCTGCACGGCGTGCCCGACGTGCCCGCCGCGCTGCGCCGCCTGCAGGGGCTCCTCGCCCCGCACGGCCACCTCGCCGTGATCGAGAGCACCCGCGAGGACAACCCGCCGCTCATGATCGCCACCGACTTCATGGAGGTGCGCGCCGGCGGACCCGCGGACGCCCGGCTCGCCGACGACGCCCTGCTCTTCGCGGCCGACGAATGGCGGGCGATGCTCGGCGACCTCGGCGCCCGGGCAATCCAGCAGGTGCCGGCGGACGAGGATCCGCTCTCCGGCCTCGGCCAGCACCTCCTGCTCGCGCAGGTGAAGGCCGACCGCGTGCCGCTGCGGGCCGCATCGCTCCGCCGCCACACCGCCGACCGCCTGCCGGACTACATGGTGCCGCGCCGCTGGCAGGTGCTCGACGCGCTGCCGGTCACCGCGAACGGCAAGGTCGACCGGGCCGCGCTCGCCCGGCTCGCGGAGGACCGGGCGCCGGCGGCCGCCGTGGCCGCGGGATCCGACGCCCCGCGCGACGACGTCGAGCGCCGCCTCCAGGAGCTGTGGGCGGAGCTGCTGGGCCGCCCGGGGATCGGCCGCGACGACGACTTCTTCGCGCTCGGCGGGGACTCGCTGCTCGTGGCGCGCCTCGTCGGCCGGATGCGCGAGCAGCTCCCCGAGGTCGTCGACCTGGAGTGGGACGTCGTGCTGCGCCACATGCTGCGCCGGCCCACGATCGCCGGGCTCGCCGGCTACGTGCGCCAGGCCGGCCAGGGCGGCGCGGGCGACCGGGACGCTCCCGCGACGCCCGCCGTCAGCCTGCTGTCCGGATCCGGCCGCGGCCCGGCGACCGTGCTCGTCCACGCCGGGATCGGCACGATCATGCCGTACCGCGCGCTCATGACCGAGATCCGCCGGAGGTCCCGCGGCACCGGCTCGCTGTACGGCGTGGAGGTGCCCGACCTCGACGCCTTCCTCGACGCCGACCCGCACGGGCTCATCGACCGGATCGCCGCCGAGTACGCCCGCGAGCTCCTCGCGACCGGGATCCGCACCTTCCACGTCGTCGGCTACTGCCTCGGCGGCCTGGTCGCCACCGAGGTGGCGCGCGCGCTCACGGAGGCGGGCGCCGACGTCGCGTCGTTCACCGCGATCAGCAGCCACAGCCCCGCGTTCCGGCTCGACGACGAGATGGTGTCCGAGTACTCGTTCGCGATGATGATCGGCATCGACCCGGTCGACCTCGGCTTCCCCGCCGACCCGTGGCGCATCGCCGCGGCGGGCGCGCGCATCCTCGAGAGGACCCCCGGGGTCATGCCCGCGGACGGCTACGCGTCGCTCGACGGCGAGTTCGCCGACATCGGCCGGGCCTTCCTCGACCTGTCGCGGATCCCGCGGCGGGCCCGCATCGCCCGGATGTGCGAGGTCGTGCCGCCGGCGTCCGGCAGCTACACGCCGGAGCAGATGACGCGCTTCTTCCGCACCTTCCGGCAGAGCGTGTTCGCGATCACGCGCTACCGGCCGGATCCGTACGCGGGCGACATCACGTTCCTCCGGCACAGCGGCGCGTACCCCTTCCCGGGCAGCAGGGAGGCGGTGACCGACTACTGGGAGGAGCTCGCGCTCGGCGAGCTCGACATCGTCGACATCCCGGGCGACCACTACGACTGCCTGTCGGTGGAGCACGCGCCGCGCGTGCTGTCGATCCTCACGAACGTCACGGGCGGGGCGGTGATCGCGTGATCGCGGTGATCGGCGCGTCCGGCGCCGTCGGGCGTCCCGCGGTGCTCGCCCTCCGCGCCGCGTCCGACGAGCCGCTCCGGCTCGGCGGCCGTCGCGAGGCCCCGCTCCGCGAGCTCGCCGATGAGGTGGGCGGCCGGGTCGAGACCGTGACCGTCGATCTCATGGACGACGACGCGCTCGCGCGCTTCTGCCGCGGGGCAGACGTGGTGGTGCACTGCGCCGCGCCGGCCTTCGCGTTCGGCGACCGGATCGCGGCCGCCGCCCTCGAGGCGGGCGCCGACTACGTGGACGTCTGCGGCGAGGAGCCCGTGCGCGCGGGCCTCGTCGCGCGCGGTCTCGCCGCGGACGCCGTGCGCGACGGCCGCCGCGCGGTCGTGTCGACGGGCGTGGTCCCTGGCCTCTCGGGCCTCCTGCCGCGGCTCGCCGCCGAGGGGCTGCGCGGTCCGCTCCGACTGCGCGGCTGGGTGGGCGGCGTCGAGGCGTGCTCCCCCGGGGTCGCGCTCGACGTGCCGCTGTCGCTCGCGGCCGGCGGCCCCGGATCCACCGCGTACGGCACGCCGCTCGCCGCGTGGTCCGGCGGCCGACGCGTCGAGCGCGCGCTGCGCGCGGAGGAGGACGCGACGGCGCCGTTCTTCGCGGGCCGGGTCGCGCTGCAGCCGTACCTGTCGGCGGAGACGGAGCGGATCGCGCGCGGGCGCGGGCGCGGGTTCGCGGATGCCCGGTGGTGGAACGTGCACCCGGGGCCCGCCGTGCGCGACGCCCTCAACCGGCTGCCCGCGCTGCTCGCGGGAGAGGACGGCGCAGCAGCGGCCGCCGACGCGCTCATCCGCGCGGGCGACCTCGACCTGCTCGGGAACCGTCCGTTCCACGTGCTCGCCGTCTCCGTCGACGGCACGGACGACGAGGGCGCTCCGGTCGAGCGCGCGATCGTGCTGCACAGCGACGACAGCTACGTGCTCGCCGGACGGCTCGCGGCCATCACCGTGCGGGAGATCCGCGCGGGCGCCGTGCCGCCGGGCGTCGGCTTCGCGCACGACGTGCTGGATCCGCAGCGCGTCCTCGACCTCGTCGTCGCCTCGGGCGCGAGCACCGTCACCCGCATCGACGACGCCGGCGACGCGGGCGAGATGGTGGAGGAGGACCTGTGACGGGCGACGCCGCCGACCGCCCGCTGCGCGTCGTCGTCTGCGGCACGGGCTTCGGCCGCATCCACCTCCGCGCGGTCGGGCTCGTCCCCGGCCTGCGGCTCGCCGGCGTCCTCGCGCGCGGCGGCGGCGCCTCCCGCGCCCTCGCGGCCGCGCACGGCGTGCCGCTCTGGACCGACGTCGCCGAGCTGCCCGCCGACGTCGACCTGGCCTCCGTCGCCGTGGGGTCGGCCGTGCAGGGCGGGCCCGGATCCGAGCTCGTGCTGGCGCTCCTCGCCCGCGGGATCCACGTGCTGCAGGAGCACCCGGCCCACCCCGACGAGATCACCGCGGCCGCCCGGGCGGCACGGACGGCCGGCGTGCGCTACCGCCTCTCGACGCACTACCGGCACGTCCGCGCGACCCGCGGCTTCCTCGCGTCGGCAGAGCGGCTGCGGGCCAGGAGCCCGATCGTGCACGTGGACGCGGCGGGTCCCGTCCACCTGCTGCAGCCGCTCGTCGACATCCTCGGCCTGGCGGTCGGGGGGCTCCGGCCGTGGGCGTTCACGGATCCCGTGGAGCGCCCGCGCGAGCTGACCGCGCTGGAGGCGCGGCCGTCGCCGCTCACCGCGATCGAGGGCGTGGTCGGCGGCATCCCGCTCTCGCTGCGCGTGCACGACGAGCTGCACCCCGCCGACCGCGACAACCACGCGCTGCTCTGGCCGCGCATCGCGCTCGCGTCGGAGGCGGGCGTGCTGACGCTCGCCGACGTGCACGGGCCCGTCACCTGGAGCCCCGCGCTGCACACCCGGCGCGACGCGGCCGACCGGCTCGACCTCGACGGGGATCCCGCCCGGCGCGCCCTGCCGCGCCTCTCCTCGTGGCCGGACGCGCCCGCCCCGACCGCGGGCGACCTCTTCGACGACGTGTGGCCGGACGCGGTGGCGCACGCGCTCACGCAGCTCGTGGCGGAGATCCGCTCGGGTGACGGCGACGCCCTCCGCGCGGCGCAGGCGGACATCACGATGGCCCGCGCGTGGGTCGACCTCATCCGCCGGCTCGGTCCGCCGCGCAGCATCCGGCCGGGCGAGCCGCCACGCGTGACGGCCGCCGCGATCCTGCCCGCGGCAGAGGCGGCACCCGCGGGCGGGCACGGGGCGTCCGGCCCGGCCGCCGACCCGGGCCCGGGCGATCCGGCGCCCGCCGACCCCTACGGCCCCGCGGCCGAGCTCTTCGACCTCGCCGCCGCCGAGCACGCCGAGCTCACGGCGGCCGCGGTCTGCCGCCTCCTCGACGGCCGGGACCTGTCCGCGGCGCCCGTGCTCGACATCGGGGCGGGCACGGGCGTCATCGCGCGGGCCGTCGCCCGCGCGCATCCCGAGGCGCTCGTGGTGGCGGCCGAGCCGTCCGAGCCGCTGCGCGCGGTGCTGACCGCGCGGATCCTCGACGCCCCGGGACTCCAGGAGCGCGTCACCGTGACCGCCGGATCCGCGCCCGACCTCGAGCTGCCCGACCGCATCTCCGCGGTGCTGCTCTGCGGGGTGCTCGGCCACCTCGATGCCGGGCAGCGCGCCCGGCTCTGGGAGCGCATCGCCGAGCGGCTCCTCCCGGGCGGGCTCGTCGTCGTCGAGACGATGGGGCTCGAGCCCGGGGCGCGCGTGCCCGAGTCGCGGCTGGCCCGCACGCGCGTGGGCGACGACGAGGTCGAGTGGTGGTTCCGGGCGGATCCCGCACCCGGCGGCCTGCTCGACCTGCGCACGCGATGGCGCAGCCGCGAGCCCGGGGGCCGGGAGCGCGAGGTGCACGACGCGTACTCCTGGGATCCGGTGGGCCTCGAGGAGCTCGCCCGCGAGGCCGGCATGGACCTCGTGCGACTGCCCGCCGCGGCCGGCGCGTCGCTGCCGCTCGGCGCGCTCGTGCCGCGGCCGGCGGATCCGCCCGCCGGGTGACGCGCCGCCGTCCACACCGCGCGGCACCCTTGTCGCGAATGATTCTCAACAAGGGCTACGCTCCTTCCCGACCCACCCCGCAGCGAGGAGCCGCACCATGATCGAGACCCCGCGCGACGAGGGCGGCTGGCTGCGGCGCATCGCGGCGGCGCCCGACGCCCGCATCCGCCTCGTGTGCCTGCCGCACGCGGGCGGCGCGGCGTCCGCCTACCGCGGCTGGGCGCCGTTCGCGCCGCGGGGCGTCGAGGTCCTCGCGGTGCAGTACCCGGGCCGCGGCGACCGCTACGGCGATCCCCTCAGCCCCGACCTCGACACGCTCGCCGCCGACGTCGCGGCGGCCGTCGACGCGCTGCCCGAGCGCCTGCCCGTCGTGCTCTTCGGCCACAGCATGGGCGCCCTGGTCGCCTACGAGACCGCGCGCGTCCTCGCCGCGCGCGGCCGCCCCGCCGCCCGTCTCGTCGTGTCGGGACGCCGCGCGCCGACCGTGCGGTGGGGCGGCACCCTGCACCGGCAGGACGACGCCGCGCTCCTCGCCGACCTCGAGCGCCACTCCGGGACCGCGCCCGAGATCCTCGCCGACGACGACATGCGCCGCACCGTGCTCGCCTGCCTCCGCGACGACTACCGGCTCGTGGAGACGCATCGCACGGCACCGGGGCCCGGCACCGGCTGCCCGGTGAGCGTGTTCAGCGGCGACGCGGATCCCGAGCTGCGGCCCGCGGAGGCCGAGGCGTGGCACCGGCTCGGCGACGGCGACGGCGACGGCGACGGCGACGGCGACGGCGACGCGGGCGGCACCGGCCTCCGGGTGTTCCGCGGCGGCCACTTCTACCTGGCCGAGCGGCCGGCCGAGGTGGTCGAGGCGATCGCGTCCCTGCTGGATCCCGCGCTCGCCTTCCCGGCCCCGGCGGAGGCGATGTTCCCGTGACGCTGGATCTCCAGGACTACTCCCCGGGCGCGGAGTTCTACGACCTCGTCGCCCGGCGCCACACGGAGGCGCTCGCGGGCGTGCTCGCCGAGGCGCTGGCGGTCGTCCCGGCGGGTGCGGATGCCGCGGCCGACGCGGACGACGACGCCGACCCCGGCACCGTCGTGGAGCTCGGCGCGGGCACCGGCCGCGTCACGCGCCTGCTCGCCCACCTCGTGCCCCGCGCGCCGATCCTCGCCGCTGAGCCCTCCCCCGTCATGCGCGCCGTGCTGCGCAGCCGCGTGCACGAGGATCCCGACCTCCGCCGCCGGGTCACCATCCGCCCTGAGACGGCGCAGGAGCTCGCGCTGCCCGAGCGGATCCGCGCGGTCGTGCTCATCGGCGTGGCCGGCCACCTCGGGAGCGACGCCCGGGCCGACCTGTGGCGCCGCTGCCTCGAGCGCCTGGTCCCCGGCGGCGTGATCGTGGTCGACCTCATGGGGACGAGCGCGCGCTCCCTGCCGGCGACGCGCCTCCTGCGCGAGCGCATCGGCACCCAGGCCTACGAGTGGTGGACCACGGCCGAGCCCGGTCGCGACGGCGCCACCCGCTTCACCACGCGCTGGCTCGTGCTCGACGGCGCGAGGACGGTGCGCGAGGTCCGAGGGGGATACGAATGGCACAGCCTGGACCAGGCGACGCTCGCCCGGGAGGCGGGCCGGTCGTGGACCGTGCTCCGCGGCGGGGCCGAGGGGGCGGCGACCGAGGTCGCGGTGCTCGGCCGATGACGGACGCGGCCGACACCCCGGACGCGGCCGACGCGACGGATCCCCCCGCGACCGTGGCCGGGGCCGTCAGGGCGGTCCGCGGCCGGCTGGCGGCGGCCGTGCTGCTGCAGGCGGCGGCCTCCGCGAGCGGGCTCGTCGCCGTCGTCGCGGTCGCCGAGATCGGCCGGGCCGCGGTCGCCGACCCCGGCGGTCCCCCGGCGTGGGGCGGCGTCATGCTCGCCGTCGTCGCCGGCATCGCGGGCCTCCTGCTGGCAGCGTCCGCCGACACGCTCACGCACCTCGCCGACGCCGACCTCCAGCTCGACCTCCGGCGCCTCGTGGTCGCGCGGCTCGGCCTGGTCCCGCTCGCCTGGTTCGACGACCACGACGCCGGCGAGGTGCGCCAGGCCGTGCAGCAGGACGTGGCGGCGCTGCATGCGCTCGTCGCGCACACGCTCCTCGACGTCACGCGGCTCGTCGTCGTCACCGTCGCGTCGCTCGTCTACCTGCTCGCGCTCGACGTGCCGCTCGCGCTCGCGTGCCTCCTGCCGCTCGTCGCCGGCGTCGTGCTCTTCGCGCGGGCGATGGCGGGAGCGATGTCGTCCATGGCGGAGTACGGGCGCGCGTCGGCCGAGATCGCGGGCAGCGTGGTGGAGTTCGCCGACGGGATCCAGGTGGTGCGCTCCTTCGGCCGGCCCGGCCGCGCCCACGCGCGCTACCTGCGCGCGGTCGACGCGTTCGCCGCGTTCTTCGGCGCCTGGGTCGCGCGCACCACGGCGGCCACGACCGCGTCCTGGCTGACCGTCTCGCCCATCGGCGTGCTCGCCCTCGTCGTGCCCGTCGGCGGCGCGATGGTCGCGTCCGGCGCGCTGCCCGCCGCGGACCTCGCCCCCTTCCTCCTGCTCGCGCCGGCGATGGCGGCCCCCGTGGGCGTCATCGGCCCGCGCGCGCAGGCCATCCGGGGCGCGGTCGACGCGGCGAAGGCCGTCGACGAGGTGCTGCGCGCGCCCGTCGAGCCGGACGTCGCCGAGCCCCGCGAGCCCGACGCCCGCCACGTCGCCGGCCTCGTGCTCCGCGGCGTCTGCTTCTCCTACGACGGCGAGCGCGACGCGCTCCGCGACGTCGACCTCGAGCTGTCCCCGGGATCCGTGACCGCGGTCGTCGGCCCGTCCGGCTCCGGCAAGTCCACGCTCGCCGCCCTCGTGGCCCGCCTGCGCCTGCCCACGCGGGGCACCCTCGAGCTCGGCGGCGTCGACGTTCGCGACGCGACCCCGTCGGCCTGGCACGCGCAGGTCGGCTGCGTGCTGCAGGACACGGTGCTGCTGCGCGACACGGCGCTCGAGAACCTCCGGCTGGGACGCCCCGACGCGTCGCTCGACGAGGTGCGCGCCGCCGCGCGGATCGCGCAGGTCGACGACGTCATCGACGGGCTGCCCGACGGGTACGGCACCGTGCTGGATCCGCGCGGCGGCATCTCCGGCGGCGAGGCCCAGCGCGTCGCCCTGGCTCGCGCGCTCGTGGCCGACTGCCCGGTGCTGGTGCTCGACGAGCCGATGGCGCACGCCGACCCGAGCACGGCCGCGCGCATGCAGCGCGCGCTCGCCTCCGCGACCCGGGGCCGGACCGTGCTGGTCGTCGCGCACCGGCTGGAGACGGTGGAGCACGCCGACCGCATCGTCGTGATGGAGGCCGGCCGCGTCGCGGAGCAGGGCACGCACGCGGAGCTCCTGGCCCGGGACGGCCTGTACGCGCGGCTCCTGCGCGCCGGCGCGACCGGGCCCGCGCCCGCGCCCGCGCCCGGCGAGACCCATGAGGAGGTGCGCTGATGCGCGCGATCGACGATGCCCGGCGCACCCTGGGGCCCGAGGGCGAGCGGGAGCTGCGCCCGGTCGTGGCGCGGATGGCGGCGGCGTCCGTGCTGCACGGCGCGGCGGTCGTGGCCCTCGTGCCTGTGCTCGAGCGCCTCTTCGGCCCGGATCCGGCGTCCGCGTGGCCGTGGATCGCCCTCTTCCTGCTCCTCGCCGCGGCGCACCTCGCCGTGCAGGCCCGAGCGCAGTCGGCCGCGTTCGGGGCGGGCGTCCGGGCGGCGAACGCGCTGCACCACCGCATCGGCGACCACGTGGTGCGCCTGCCGCTCGCCTGGTTCGACGCCACCCACCGCGCGGAGCTCACGGCCGCGGCGGGCGGCAGCGTGCTCGCGTCGATGGGCGTGCCCGCCTACCTGCTGCGGCCGCTCATCACCGCGACCGTCGTGCCCGCGGTGATCGCGGCGTCTCTCCTGGTGCTGGATCCCCCGCTCGGCGTCGCCCTCCTCGTGCTCGCGCCCGTCCTGGCGCTGGCCCTCCGCGTCGGCGGCCGGATCGCGGCGCGCGCCGACGCCGAGCGCGCCGACGCCGACTCGGGCATCGGCGAGCGCGTCGTCGAGTTCGCCCAGGCGCAGCACGTGCTGCGGGCGCACGGGCGCACCGGGCGCGACGCGGGCCTCGTCGACGCGATCCTCGTGCGGCACCGCGCCACGTCGCGCGCGCTCATCGGCCGCACCGTCGCGGGGCTGGTCGCGTTCGGCGCCGTCATGCGCGTCGTCCTCGTCGCGGCGCTCGCCATCGCGGTGACCCGCGTGCTCGGCGGCCCCGTCGACCCGGGGCGCACGGTCGCGACGCTCGTGCTCGTCTTCCACGCTGCCGACCTCGTGGGCCAGGCGGCGGAGCTGGCGGTCGGCGTGCGCGCCGCGCGGCGCGACCTCGGGGCCGTCGCCCGGATCCTCGACGCCGCCCCCATCCCCGAGCCGCAGCCCGGCGCGACGCGCGTGCCCGACGGCGCCGACGTGGAGCTCGACGGCGTGTCCTTCTCCTACCCGGGATCCGCGACCGAGGCCGTCTCGGGCCTCGACGCCGCGCTGCCCGCCGGCCGCATGACCGCGCTCGTGGGGCCGTCCGGATCCGGCAAGACGACGGTCGCGCGGCTCATCGCCCGCGCCGCCGACGTGACCGGCGGTGCCGTGCGCATCGGCGGGGTCGACGTCCGCGACATGGCGCTGGCCGACGTGGCCGCGCACGTGTCCACCGTCTTCCAGGACGTCCACCTGCTCGCGGGGACGCTCGGCGACAACGTGCGCATCGCGGATCCCGACGCGGACGACGCGGCCGTGGCCGATGCGCTCCGCCGCGCGGGCCTGCCGCTCGGCGACGGCCTCGACCTCGACACACCCGTGGGCGAGGGCGGCCGCCAGCTGTCGGGCGGCCAGCGCCAGCGCGTCTCGATCGCCCGGGTCCTCCTGAAGGACGCTCCCGTGGTCGTGCTCGACGAGGCCACGGCGGCGCTCGACGCGGAGAGCGCGGCGGCCGTGGCCGAGGCGATCCGGCTCCTGCGCGGGCACAGGACCCTGCTCGTGATCGCCCACCGGCTCGACACCGTGCGGAGCGCCGACGAGATCCTCGTGCTCGACGGCGGGCGCCTCGTGCAGCGCGGGACGCACGACGAGCTGGCCGGGCAGCCGGGCGTCTACGCGGGGTTCCTCGCCGACGTCGTCGCGGCGGACGGCTGGCGGGTGCGCGCCCAGTACTCGTAGCGCGACGCGGTCGAGAAGCCGAGGCCGCCGTAGAGCGCGCGAGCGCCGTCGTTCTCCGCGACGACCTGCAGCCAGAGCGCGGTGATCCCGCGGTCGAGCCCCGCGTCGACCGCCGCCGCCATCGCCGCCCGCGACAGCCCGCGGCGTCGGGCCTCGGGGCGCGTCGCGACGGCGAAGAACCCGCCCCAGCTCCCCACGAGCGCGAGCCGCGCGGTGGCGAGCACGCGGTCGCCGTCGCCGTCGCGCACTGCCGCGTAGACCGACGGGCCGCGCTCGAGGATCCGGCGCGCCACGGCGAGCTCCGCGGATCCGCCGCGCCCGTCGACGCTCCACCACGCGTCGAGCCAGGCGTCGTCGGGCGCGTCCGCGACCGTGACGACGAGCGCGGGATCCGCGGGTCGCGCGCCCGCCAGCCGCTCCGCCACCGCAGCGGCGTCGGCGACCTCCACGAGCGTGCGCGCCTCGGCGACGTAGCCGCGGGCGGCGAGCCGGGACGCGAGGTCGGCGGGCTCGGACGCGGGCGACACCTGAACGCACGGGTCGATGCCGTGGTGGCGCGCGAAGGCCTCGGCCGCGTCGAGCGCGGCGTCCGGGTCGGCGACGGGGCCGGCCGGGAGCGCCGAGTTCGCGCGCTTCGTCACGCCTCCCGCGGCGCGCAGGATCCACCCGCCGTGCAGCTCGCGCGTCTCGGCCGGCCAGCCGCGGTCGGCGAGGTCGTCCAGCATCGCGGCCGCGGCGCGCGGGTCCATGGCGCGCACGGCGGCGGCCTCGGATCCGGCGTCGGATCCCCCGCTCACGCCAGCGCCCACGCGTCCGCCGCGCCCCGCGACACGTCGTCGTCCGCGTCCGCCGCCCGCAGCACGCGCAGCGCGTTGCCGCCCGCGAGCGCCCGGAGGTCGTCGTCCGACCAGCCGCGCCCGGCGAGCGCCGCGATCAGGGCCGGGTAGCGCGAGACGTCCTCGAGCCCGTCGGGCGTGCGGTCGACGCCGTCGTAGTCGCCCCCGAGGCCCACGTGCCGGGGCCCGGCGACCTCGCGGATCCGCTCCACGTGCCGCACGACGTCGGCCAGCGTCGCGCGCGGCCGCTCCCCCGGGGCGCCGGGCGGCGACGGCCTGCACGCCCTCGTGGTCGCGCCGATCCACGCCCTCCGCCGCCGCGAGCGCCAGCGTCTCCTCGTGCCACGCCGCGACCGCGGGCGACACGAACTGCGGCACGAACGTGGCCATGCAGACGCCGCCGTTCGCGGGCAGCGCGGCGAGCACGTCGTCGGGCACGTTCCGCGGCACGTCGCACGCGGCGCGCGCGCCCGAGTGGCTGAACAGCACGGGCCGGCGGGCGATCCGCAGCGCGTGCCGCATCACGTCGGCCGACACGTGCGAGAGGTCGACGAGCATGCCGATCCGCTCCATCTCGGCCACCACGCGCTCGCCCGCCGGGCTCAGCCCGTGGTGCACATGCGCGTCGGTCGCCGAGTCGGCCCAGGCCACGTTCGCGTTGTGCGTGAGCGTCATGTACCGCACGCCGAGCGCGCGCATCGTGCGGAGCGCGCCGAGGGATCCGCCGATCGAGTGGCCGCCCTCCATGCCCATCAGCGACGCGATGCGGCCCGACGCGACGACGCGGTCCACGTCGTCGGCGGTCACGGCGAGCGCGAGCCGGTCCGGGTGCGCGGCGACGAGGCGGCGCACCACGTCGATCTGCTCGATGGTGGAGCGCACGGGATCCACGCCGGGCAGGTCCGGCACCCACACGGACCAGAACTGCGCCGCGACCCGGCCGCGCGCGAGGCGCGGCAGGTCGGTGTGCAGGCCGGGCACCGCATCCTCGATGGCCAGGCGCGCGATCACGTCGTCGCCGACGGACGCGCTCGGCCCGCCCTCCCGCACCGCGCGCTCGCGGAGCGCCCAGGCGAGGTCGTCGTGGCCGTCGACGATCCCCTGCACGTCGAGCAGCCGCGCGACGCGGTCGGCGAGCGCGGGCGAGGGGGCGGGCGAGTCCGTCATCCGCGGATCAGCGCCCGGTGCCGTCGACCGCGAACGGCTCGATGGCCGCGAGCTCGTCGTCGGTGAGCGGAGCGGCGCCGGCCGCGGCCACGTTCTGCTCCAGCTGCTCCACGCTCGACGCGCCGATCAGCGCGCTCGTGATCCCCGGGTGCCGCAGCACCCACGAGAGCGCGAGCTGCGCGAGCGTCTGCCCGCGCCCCTCGGCGACCGCCTGCAGGCCGCGCGCCCGCTCCAGGTAGACGGACGAGACCGCGGACTCGTCGAGGAACCCGCTGGTCGCGGCCCGCGAGTCGGCGGGGATGGATCCCGACAGGTACCGGTCGGTGAGCAGCCCCTGCGCGAGCGGCGAGAACACGATGCAGCCGGATCCCGCCTCCTCGAGCACGGGCAGCAGCCCGCCCTCGACGTGCCGGTTGAACATGGAGTAGCTCGGCTGGTGGATGGTCAGCGGCACCTTGTGCTCCGCGAGCGCGGCGACCGCGCGCTCCGTCTGCTCGGGCGAGTAGTTGCTGATGCCGGCGTAGAGCGCCTTGCCCTGGTGCACCGCGGTCGCGAGCGCGCCCATGGTCTCCTCGATGGGCGTCTCCGGATCCGGGCGGTGCGAGTAGAAGACGTCGACGTACTCGAGGCCCATGCGCCCGAGGCTCTGGTCGAGCGACGCGAGCATCGACTTCCGGGATCCCCACTCGCCGTAGGGGCCGTCCCACATCAGGTAGCCGGCCTTGGAGGAGATGACGATCTCGTCGCGGTACGGGCGGAGGTCCTCGGCGAGGATCCGGCCGAACGCGGTCTCGGCGCTGCCGGGAGGCGGGCCGTAGTTGTTGGCGAGGTCGAAGTGCGTGATGCCGAGGTCGAACGCGCGACGGACGATGGCGCGCTGGGTGTCGATCGGGCGGGCGGTGCCGAAGTTGTGCCAGAGGCCGAGCGACAGCTCGGGGAGCTTGAGGCCCGAGCGGCCGGAGCGGCGGTACGGCATGGACGAGTAGCGATCGGGATGAGCGACGTAGGTCATCCGCCGAGCGTACCGAGGGCGCGCGGCCGGCCCGCATGCGCGGCGGACCCTCCACCCGGTGGCCGCCCGCGGCAACCCCCTAGGCGGGCGGCGGCGGAGGGCCTTCACTGAGAGCGTGCACACCATCCGCTACGCCGACGGGCGCTACCTGACGGGCGACGACATCGCCCGGGCCGTCGTCGAGTGCGCGCGGGCGCTCGCGCGCGAGGGGACGGCCGCGGAGAGCGTGACGGTGCCCGTGTGGCTGCCCGAGGGCGGCGTCGGCTCGGTCGCGATCCTCATCGGCCCGGCCAGCCAGATCGTGGTGGAGCCGGCCGGCCCCGCGGAGGACGAGCTGCGCGACCCGGAGGCCGTCGACCGGATCCGCGCGCTCACCGTCCGGGCCCGCCAGTCGCAGTCGAGCACCAGCGTGAGCGCCGACCGGCAGGACGGCATGGCCGTCCCGGGGCTGGAGGACCTGGACTGACGGCACGCGCGCCTCCTCGGCGCGCGCACCCCGTCGACCCGCGAGGATGGGGGCATCCCACCCGCATCGACGCGAGGAGCCCCCATGCCCGACACCGCCGTCCCCTCCGCCCTCCTCCACCTCCGGGCGTCCGGCGTCTCCCTGGTCCTCGACCTCACGGAGGGCCGCCTGCCGGCCGTCGTGCACTGGGGCGCGGATCTCGGCGACACCACCGCGGCCGACCTCGCGACGCTGGCGCTCGCGGCCGTCGAGCCCATCGCGGGCAGCGTCGCCGACGACCCCATCCGCCTCGCGATCCTCCCCGAGGCCCACACCTCCTGGACGGGCAAGCCCGGCCTCGAGGGCCACCGCGACGGCGCCGACTGGTCGCCGCTGTTCCGCGTCGCGTCCGCCACCGTCGACGGCGATCCGCTCCCCGCGGGCGCCGACGGACGGCCCGGATCCGCATCCACTGGCCCCGCCCTCGTGCACGTCGACGCCGTCGACGAGGTCGCCGGCCTCGGACTCGCGCTCGACGTCGAGCTGCTGGCGTCCGGACTCGTCCGCACGCGGGCCGAGGTCACCAACACCGGCGAGGGGACCTACTCCGTCGGCGGCGTCACGCTCGCCCTGCCCCTGCCGGCCGAGGCCCGCGAGATCCTCGACTTCGCCGGGCGCTGGGGCCTCGAGCGCACGCCGCAGCGCCGGGAGCTCGTGGTGGGGATCCACGAGCGCGAGGGCCGGAAGGGCCGCACCGGACCCGATGCCGCGACGCTCCTGTCGGTCGGCACGCCGGGCTTCGGCTTCCGGCAGGGCGAGGTCCGCGGCGTGCACGTCGCCTTCAGCGGCAACCACCGCCACTACGCCGAGCGCCTCTCCACCGGCCGCCAGGTGATCGGCGGCGGCGAGCTGCTGCTGCCCGGCGAGGTGCGGCTCGCGCGGGGCGAGTCGTACGCGAGCCCGTGGGTCTACGCCGCCTACGGCGACGGCCTCGACGACCAGGCCGCCCGCTTCCACCGCCATCTGCGCGCCCGCGACACGCACCCGCGCCGCGACCGGCCCATGACGATCAACGTGTGGGAGGCCGTCTACTTCGACCACGACCTCGCGCGCCTGACGGACCTCGCGGATCGCGCTGCCGCCCTCGGCGTCGAGCGCTACGTGCTCGACGACGGCTGGTTCCGCCACCGCCGCGACGACCACGCGGGCCTCGGCGACTGGTACGTCGACGAGGGCGTCTGGCCGGACGGCCTCGGCCCGATCATCGACCACGTCACGGGCCTCGGCATGGAGTTCGGCATCTGGTATGAGCCCGAGATGGTGAACGAGGACTCCGACCTCGCGCGCGCCCACCCCGAGTGGATCATGGCCACGGGCGGCCGCCTCCCCGTGCGCGCCCGCGACCAGCAGGTGCTCGACCTCGCGATCCCGGAGGCGTACGCGCACGTGCTCGAGCGGATGACCGCGATCCTGTCCGAGAACGACATCGCGTACATCAAGTGGGATCACAACCGCGACCTGGTGGATGCCGGCATCTCGCCGCGCGGCGAGGCCGGCGTGCACCTGCAGACGCTCGCCGCGTACCGCCTCATGGACGAGCTGAAGGCGCGCTTCCCCGGCCTCGAGATCGAGTCGTGCTCGTCGGGCGGATCCCGCGTCGACCTCGGCGTGCTCGAGCGCACCGACCGCGTCTGGGTCTCCGACTGCATCGACCCGCTCGACCGCCAGACGATGATGCGCTGGACCATGCAGCTCCTCCCGCCGGAGCTGATGGGCTCCCACATCGCCTCGGGAGTCAGCCACACCACGGGCCGTGCCCACAGGCTCGCGTTCCGCGCGGGCTCGGCGCTCTACGGCCACCTCGGCATCGAGTGGGACCTGGCGCAGGCCACCGACGAGGAGAACGCCGACCTGGCGGCGTGGATCGCCCTCTACAAGGAGGAGCGCGCGCTGATGCACACGGGCACGGTCGTCCGCGCGGACGAGAGCGACCCGACCCTGCTGGTCTACGGCGCCGTCGCGTCGGACGCCGCCTCCGCGCTGTTCTTCCTCGCGTCGATCGGCCGCTCCGAGGTCTCCCCGCGCGGCCGCTTCCTGCTGCCGGGCCTGGATCCCGAGCGCCGCTACCGCGTGGAGCCCGTGCGCGTCGGCACCCCCGAGCCCGGCTTTACGGCCCCGGCCTGGTGGGACGGCGTCGAGCTCACCGGCCGCGCGCTGGCCGCGTCGGGCCTGCACGCACCGGCGATGCTGCCCGAGTCGATCGCGATCCTGCGGGTGACGGCGGTCTGATCCCGGCCGGACACGACGACGGCCCGCCGCGCACCCGGGAGGGGCCCGCGGCGGGCCGCACGGGGATCAGGCGCCGGGCGCCTGATCCTCCGGCTCGTCGCTCCACGCGCGGCTGACCGTGAGGCCGTCGCCGTCGGGCGCCAGGTCGACCCGCACGGCGTCGCCGTCGCGGATGTCGCCCGCGAGCAGCTCGCGCGCGAGGCGGTCGTCGATCTCGCGCTGCATGAGCCGGCGCAGCGGACGCGCGCCGTACAGCGGATCGTGGCCGCGCTCGGCCAGCCAGCGGCGGGCGTCCGGCGTGACGCCGAGCGAGAGCCGACGGTCCGAGAGCCGCACGCCGAGCCGGTCGATGTAGAGCTCCACGATCTGCGCGAGGTCGTCCATCGAGAGCGTCTGGAATACGACGATGTCGTCGAGCCGGTTGACGAACTCCGGCTTGAACGTCTGGCGCACGAGCTGCTGCACGGCCTGCTCGCGCTGGTCGAGCGGCAGCGTGGCGTCGCTGATGAACTGCGAGCCGAGGTTGCTGGTGAGCACGAGGATCACGTTGCGGAAGTCGACCGTGCGGCCCTGGCCGTCGGTGAGGCGGCCGTCGTCGAGCACCTGCAGCAGCACGTCGAACACCTCGGGGTGCGCCTTCTCGACCTCGTCGAGCAGCACCACCGAGTACGGGCGCCGCCGGACTGCCTCGGTGAGCTGGCCGCCCTGCTCGTAGCCGACGTACCCGGGAGGCGCGCCCACCAGGCGCGAGACGGCGAACTTCTCGCCGTACTCGCTCATGTCGATGCGGACCATCGCCTTCTCGTCGTCGAACAGGAACTCCGCGAGCGCCTTCGCGAGCTCCGTCTTGCCGACGCCCGTGGGGCCGAGGAAGAGGAAGGATCCGGTGGGCCGGTCGGGATTCGAGATGCCGGCGCGCGTGCGGCGCACCGCGTCCGCGACGGCCCGCACCGCCTGCTTCTGGCCGATGAGCCGCTTGCCCAGCTCCTGCTCGAGGTGCAGCAGCTTCTCGGTCTCGCCCTGGAGCAGCCGGCCGACGGGGATCCCCGTCCACGCCGCGACCACCGCCGCGACGTCCTCGGCGGTCACCTGCTCGTTGACCATGCGGTCCTCGGCCGACGGCACCGACTCGGCGGCCTCGGCCTGCGCGACCTCGCGCTCGATCACGGGGATCTCGCCGTAGAGCAGGCGCGACGCCTTCTCGAGGTTCCCCTCGCGCTGCGCCCGCTCGGCGCGGATCCGCAGCTCGTTGAGCTCGTCCTTCAGCTTGCCGACGCGGTTGACGCTCGCGCGCTCCGCCTCCCAGCGCCGCTGCAGCTCGCCGAGGGTCTGCTCGCGCGCCGCGACGTCCTCGCGCAGCTTCGCCAGCCGCGCCTTCGACGCCTCGTCCTTCTCGCGCTTGAGCGCGAGCTCCTCCAGCCGCATGCGGTCGACCGCGCGCCGCAGCTCGTCGATCTCGACGGGCGACGAGTCGATCTCCATCCGCAGGCGCGACGCGGCCTCGTCGATGAGGTCGATGGCCTTGTCGGGCAGCTGCCGGGCGGGGATGTAGCGGTTGGAGAGCGACGCGGCCGCGACGAGCGCCGCGTCCGTGATGGGCACCTGGTGGTGGGCCTCGTACCGGCCCTTGAGACCGCGGAGGATCGCGACCGTGTCCTCGACGCTCGGCTCGCCGACGTACACCTGCTGGAAGCGGCGCTCGAGCGCGGCGTCCTTCTCGATGTACTGCCGGTACTCGTCGAGCGTGGTGGCGCCGATGAGGCGCAGCTCGCCGCGCGCCAGCATGGGCTTGAGCATGTTCGACGCGGCGACGGATCCCTCGCCGCCGCCCGCCCCCATGAGCGTGTGCAGCTCGTCGACGAACGTGATGACCTCGCCGTCGGCGTCGTCGATCTCCTTGAGCACCGCCTTGAGCCGCTCCTCGAACTCCCCGCGGTACTTCGCGCCCGCGACGAGAGCGGCGAGATCCAGCGACACCAGCTGCTTGCCCTTGAGCGAGTCGGCCACGTCGCCCGCGACGATGCGCTGCGCGAGGCCCTCGACGACGGCGGTCTTGCCGACGCCGGGCTCGCCGATGAGCACCGGGTTGTTCTTGGTGCGCCGCGTGAGCACCTGGCTGATGCGCCGGATCTCCGCGTCGCGTCCGATGACCGGGTCGAGCTTGCCGCTCTTCGCGATCTCGGTCAGGTTCACCCCGTACTGCTCGAGCGCGGTCTTCGCGTTCTCGTCGGTAGCGGGCGCGCCCTGCATGTTGGCCACGGGGTTCCTCTCTCGGTTCTACTTGAGTCGTGTGGACTCAACTTTACTTCGGGATCCGACTCAGCGCTACCGCCCGACGGCGGGCGTCGGCGCGTCGGCGAGCGCCACGGCCATCGCGACGTCCTCCGTCACCATCCCGGCGTTCGCCATCGCGCCCGCCATGGTGCCCGCGGCCATGGCCACCGGCACGTTCGCGGATCCGCTCGAGGCGTTGCCCGCGATGAGGAGACCGGGGACGCTCGTCTGGCCCATCGGATCCGCCGCCACGAACGGGCCCCAGGGGGTGTCCTCGGTCGCGGCGCCGAGCGCGCGGGCGATCCCGTCGCGGGGCGCGACGCCCGGCATGGCGAAGAGCGCGTCGAGCGGGAGGGTCCGCCCGTCGGCGAGCTCCACGCCCTCGAGCGCGCCCCGCTCGCCGAGCACGCGGACGACCGCGGCCTACTCGACGCGGATCCCCCGGGCGTCGATGCCCGCACGCGTGGCGGCGTCGATCGCGAGGGGCGCGCCGTCGGCCGTGCCGCCCGCCACGAGGAAGGTGACGTCGGCCGACCACTGCCGGAGCATCTGCACGTGGTGGAGGCTGCCGGGCCCGGTCGCGAGCACGCCGATGCGGCGGTCGCCCACCTCGTAGCCGTCGCAGTAGGGGCAGACGACGACGCCGGCGCCCCAGTGCGCGGCGAGGCCGGGGACCTCGGGCAGGACGTCGGCGAGGCCGGTCGCGAGGATCACGCGACGGGCCGTGACCGCGGCGCCGCCGTCGAGGGTGAGGCGGAAGCGCGGCCCGTCCGGGTCGTCGAGCGCCGCGACCCGCTCCACCCGCCCGTCGACCACGACGCCGCCGTAGCCCTCGATCTCGCGCCGCCCCTCCGCGAGGAGCTGCCGCGGCGGCTTCCCGTCGTGGCCGAGCACGCCGTGCATGTGCGCGGCGACCGCGTTGCGGGGCTGGCCGGCGTCCACCATCAGCACGCTGCGGCGGGCCCGGACGAGCATGAGCGCCGCGCTCGATCCCGCCGCGCCGCCGCCGATGACGACCGCGTCCCACTCGTGCCGTCCGTCGATTCCCTGTGTGATCTCCATGGTCCGAGCCTGACGCCTCCGATCGCCTCGCGCACGGCTCCTTGCGGGATCGGCAAGGCCGTGCACCGAGCGCCGGGCCGCGTCAGTGCCGGTGCTCGGTGTCCCAAGCGGGGAACGGATCCGCGTAGCCGTGCCACTCGGCGGGCCCCGCGACCAGCTCGGCGGGCCCGAGGAGGCAGGCGCCCAGGATCCCGTCGAGCAGGGCGCCGTCGAGGTGCTCGCCCACGAACGCGATCTCCTGCCCGGCCGGCGAGTCCGCGTCCCAGCTGCGCATCGCCGTCGGATCGAGGCTCAGCACGTCGCCCGCGGTCGCCCACGAGCCGACGGTCGCGGGCCGGGTCGCGAGGCGCACGAGCCCACGGGAGCGCACGATCCGGCCGACCGGGCCCGGCACGAGGTCGTGCGCGACGGCCTGGTGCAGGCGGCCGGGGTGGAACGGGCGCGGATCGCGGAAGACGTGGACGCCCATCCCGCCGGCGGACGTCGGCGCAGCCTCGCCCGCGAGCGCGACCTGCCAGCCCATGCCCGCGGCGAGCCCTCGAGCGCGCCCGCGACCGATGCGCAGGGGCGCCGGCGCGAGCGACGCCCGGTCGGCCGTGGCGACGACGCGGGCATCCGGGGCCAGGTGGGCGAGCAGGGCGACGGCGCGGCGGGCGTCGGGGGTGGGGCGGTCGGGATCCAGGTCGTCGAGCACCACGACGCTCGCGCACTCGAGCCGCCCGGCCAGCCGCTCGGCTGCGTCGAACGGCGTCGTGTCGGTGTCGCCGGGCTCGAGCAGCAGCTCGCGGATCTCGACCACGGAGGAGACCGCGACCACGTCGAGGATGCCGATGGGCGTGGATCCGGGATGCCGCGCCTCGACGACGTGCTCCAGCACGAGCGCGACCTCGAGCGGATCCGCCGCCGGCTCGAGCGCGACCACCGCGAGCCCGCGGCGCCCGTCGTCGACGTCCGCGATGAGGCCGTCGGCGAGGTCCGCGCCGAGGTCGCCGCTGTCGCCACCCGGCGCCTCGACCACGGCGGGAGCAGCGGATGCAGGTGCGCCGACCGCGGCCGCGGCGACGCGCGACGCGGCCCCGAGGTCGCTGGCGGAGACGAGGGTGACGGCCAGCCCGCCGCGGACGACGGACGGGCGGGCGTTCGCGTGGGGATCCATCCGCCCAGCCTAGAAGAGAACCGTTCTCATCTGTGCCGATGCGATGTCGTCGCGGCGACCTAGGCTGCCGGAGGGGAATCGAGAGCTCGAGGAGACGGCATGACCGACGACGTGGATCCGCGCGACGACACCACGGACAGCGCGACCGAGGCGGTGTGCTTCGGCCTCGACGGCATCGTCCACGAGATCAACCTCGACCCCGCCGGTGCACGTGCCCTCCGCGCCGCGCTCGCGCCGTACGTCGCGGCAGGGCGGCGCACGACCGTGACGATCACGCCGATCCGCGACGAGCCGGCCCGTGCCGCCGGCGTCGGCGCCGCCCCCACCGGCGAGCGCGCCGCCGCCCGCGCCTGGCTCGAGGCCAACGGCCACAAGCTCGGCCCGGGCGGCCGCATCTCGGCGACGCTCATGACGCTCTACCGCGGCCGCGACGGGCGCTGACCCGCGCGCGGCGACGGCGGCCTCCACCGCACGGCACGATGGATCCATGAGCGCCGAGCCCCGCCTGTTCCCCGCCGTCCCGCGCCTCGAGGGCGAGCGCGTGATCCTGCGCCCCTTCTCCCCCGCCGACGTCGACGCCATGGGCCCCGTGCTCGCCGACCCCGACGTGATCCGCCTCACCGGATCCGCGCACACGGGCGCCGAGGTCGCGGAGATGGCCGCGCGGACGACGCTCGACGACCGCACCCGCACCTGGTACGCGACGCGCGCCGACCAGCCCGACCGCCTCGACCTCGCCCTCGTCGACCGCGCGACGGACGCGTGCGTGGGCGAGGCCGTGATCAACGAGTGGAGCCCCGAGGACCGGAGCGCCAACCTCCGCATCCTCATCGGTCCCGCCGGCCGCGACCGCGGCCTAGGCTCGGAGGCCGTGCGGATGCTGGTCGACCACGCGTTCGCCGCGACCGACCTCGAGCGGATCTCCCTCGAGGTCATGGACTTCAACCCGCGCGCCCGCCGCGTCTACGAGCGCGCGGGCTTCGTGGAGGAGGGCCGCCTCCGCGGCGCCTTCCGCTTCGACGGAGAGGCCGTCGACGTGATCGTCATGGCGCTGCTGCGGTCGGATCCGCGGGGCTGAGGCCCCACGCACGACGCCCGCCGGCCGCGGGTGCGGCGCGACGGGCGCGTGGTGGAGAGAGGTGCGACTAGCCGAGCGACACGGCCGTCCACGACACGGGCGGCAGCGTGATCGTGAGGGTGCCGTCGGCGAGCGTCGCCGACGCGTTCTCGGTCAGGCCCACGCGCTCGCGGTCCTCGAAGGTGTTCTTCGCGTAGACGTCCTCGTCGTGGATCCCGACGGCCTCGAGCACCTCGGAGACGGCGAGGCCGGCGACGTCGACCTCGATGGTGAGCGCGTCCGACAGGCTGCGGTTCACGAGGAAGACCGCGGCACGGCCGGTGGCCTCGTCGAAGGTCGCGACGGAGTCGACGAGCGGCGCGGTGCCGTGCACCTCGGTCTCGTACGTGCTCACGTCGATCCGCGGACGCAGCACCTCGCCCTGCGCGAGCCGGCTCGTGACCGAGAACGGGAAGAACGTGGTCTGGCGCCATGCGCCGCCGCCGGTCTCCGTCATGATCGGCGCGATCACGTTCACGAGCTGCGCGAGGCTGGCCGACGTGACGCGGTCGCTGTGCTTGAGCAGCGTGATCATGAGGTTGCCGAGCACCACCGCGTCCGCGACCGAGTAGACGTCCTCGAGCAGGTGCGGCGCGTAGGGCCAGCCCTCGGTGATGACGCCGGACTCCTGGTGCTCGTCGAGGTACCAGACGTTCCACTCGTCGAAGGAGATGTTGATGGTCTTGTCGCTCTTGCGGCGGTACTTGACCTGGTCGGCCGACGCGACGACCGTGCGGATGAAGTACTCCATGTCGAGCGAGGAGGCGAGGAAGCTGCCGAGGTCGCCCTTGCGCTCCTGGTAGTAGGCGTGGGCCGAGATGAAGTCGACGTTGTCGTACGCGTGCTCGAGCACGGTGCGCTCCCACTCGCCGAAGGTCGGCATGCCGGATCCGCTGCTGCCGCACGCGACGAGCTCGAGCGTGGGATCCACCATCTTCATGGCGCCGGCGGTGCGGTTCGCGAGCTTGCCGTAGTCGTCGGCGGTCATGTGGCCGACCTGCCACGGGCCGTCCATCTCGTTGCCGAGGCACCACATCTTCACGTTGTGGGGCTCGGGGGATCCGTTGGCGATGCGCTGGTCGGAGAGGGCGGTGCCACCCGGGTGGTTCGAGTACTCGAGGATGTCGAGGGCCTCCAGCACGCCGCGCGTGCCGAGGTTGACGGCCATCATCAGCTCGCTGCCGGTGAGCTCGCACCAGCGCGCGAACTCGTCGAGGCCGACCTCGTTGGTCTCGAGCGAGTGCCAGGCGAGGTCGAGGCGCTTCGGGCGCTCGGCGCGCGGGCCGACGCCGTCCTCCCAGCGGTAGCCGGAGACGAAGTTGCCGCCGGGGTAGCGGATGGTGCTCGAGCCGAGCTCCTTGACGAGGTCGACCACGTCGAGGCGGAAGCCGTCCGCGTTCGCGGTGGGGTGGCCGGGCTCGTAGATGCCGTCGTAGACGCAGCGGCCGAGGTGCTCGACGAACGAGCCGAAGGTGCGGCGGTTGACCGGGGCGACGACGGCGGTGCGGTCGATGGCGATGCGGGCGTCGGCCGACGGGAAGGCGTCGGTGGTCGAGGGGGCGTCGGTCATGGAGTGGTCCTTCACTTCATCGGGAGCGGGGCCGATCGACGCCGGGCTAGCCGGGTGGATCCGAGCCGTTACAACGTTGTAAGAGCAACGCGGGTCCATTCTCGCGGGGGCGCGGGGGACGTGTCAACGCGGGCGGCGGCGCGTCCGTCCCGGCCCGTGCGACGCTGGCGGGATGGACTCGGGATCCCCCACGAAGGCGCTCTTCCTCGGCGGGCGCTCGGGCGTCGGCAAGACGACGGTGGCGGCAGAGGTGTCGCGGATCCTCGCGGCGGCCGACGTCGCCCACGCCCTCATCGAGGGCGACGCGCTCGACCAGGCGCACCCGGAGCCGTGGCGGCAGGGCATCCCGCTGGCGGAGCGGAACCTGGCGGCCATATGGCGCAACTACCGCGAGGCGGGCTGGACGCGCGTGATCTACACGAACACCGTCAGCGTGCTCGAGCTGCCAGCTCTCACGGCGGCGCTCGGCGGCGAGGTGGAGGCGGTCGGCGTGCTGCTCACGGCGGACGACGCCACGGCGGCCGCTCGGCTCGCCAGCCGCGAGATCGGGTCGGGGCTGGCGGATGCGATCGCGCGGAGCGCGGCGGCGGCGCCGCGACTGGAGGCGGGTTCCGCCGACGCGGTGCACCGCGTCGCGACCGACGGGCGGACGGTCGCGGAGATCGCGGCGGAGGTGGTGGCGCTCAGCGGGTGGATTCCCGACTGACGACGGCACACCGGCAGCACGTGATGAGGACCGGAGGACTCAGCCGATCCGCGGCCACCCGCTCGTGAGGTACGCCTCGATCGCCCGGTGCCGGAAGCCGTACGCCGTGCCGCGATGGATGATCCCCCGCACCGTGTCGAGACGCCGCGCGGTGGTGCCCGCCTCGGTGGCCTTGGCGTGACCCGCCTCCGCGGCGATGCGGGTGAGCGTCCTATCCTCGGCGGGGAGTCCAGCCATCGCCTCGACGAACGCGCGCTCCCGATCGGGCAACCGGTCGAGGATCCGCTCCACGTGCGCGGTCGCCTCCCGCTCGGCGCCCCGCCAGCCGCTGAGGACGTGCTCGCGCGTGATGACCGCGCCCGCGCCCGCGTACCAGGCCCGCTCTCCGGCCAGCTGGAACAGGAAGGGCTCTCCCCGGCAGACGTCGACGATGGCGGAAGCGGCATCCGCCTCCATCCGGATCCGTCGCGTGCCGCCGCGCCCGTCGGGCACTTCCCATCCCGGTACGACGAAGTCCTGCAGCGCGGCGCGGATGTCGTCGTCGTCGATCGCCGCGAGGACGGTGGTCCTGAAGCGCCGTGCGAAGGTCGCCCCCTTGTGCGCTCCGGCCCGGTCCTCGAAGTCGGGTAGGCCGGTCAGGTAGACCGCGATGGGCAGGGACCTCGCGACCTTCGCGCCACCTGGCAGAGTGACCGCCTCCTCGTGGGTGTTGGCGTCGCCGAGAGCGATGAGGAGCTGGGAGAGCGTGCTCTCGTCGGTGATGTTCTGCACCTCGTCCACGTGGATGAGGGCGACATGGTCATGGCGCATCGCCGCGCGCCCCACCTCGACGACCAGCTCGGTCAGCGCCGCGTAGGGCTCCGGCCCGGAGCCAGCCGCCGACCCACCCAGCGTGAGCGAGATGCCGTGGACCGCCACGGTCTCCACGCGGCTGATGGCGTCCTTGATCCGCCTCTCCCGCGCGGCGGCCAGGCCCGCGGTGTCGGCCAGCTCGAGCACCGCCGTCGCCACCGCCTTCAACGGGTCGGCGCCGAGCGGGATGCGCAGCTGCGGCGTGACCCAGTCCCCGGCTCGAGCAGCGGTCTGCGCGATGCGTCGCACCAGCGACGACTTGCCGAGCCCCGGCTCACCGAGGATCGTGCGGCCCCGCTCGGGGAGCCCCCTGGAGATGCGCGGGCGCACGACGTCGCGCCAGTCGCCGAGCTGCTCCGTGCGGCCGGCCCAGACCTCGGGGACCGTGTCGGAGCCGGGGCTGAAGGGGTTGTCCGTCGAATCGCGCATGCTGATAACTTTATCAAGCCATTCATGCGCTGATAAAGTTATCAATGCGCCGAGACCGCGCGGCCGAGCTGCGCCACGCTCATCCGGCCGTCGCCCTGGAGCTCGGCGATGATCGCGTGATCGGTGGCATCGAGGGTCAGCGGCGGATTCGTCGGCATGGCGCCGAAGCTACCGGGCGATCCGCGGCGCGACGGCCCCGATGCCGCGCGACGCCCCTTCCTCGTCCCCGGCCCCGGCGCTTCGATGGAGGCATGCACACGAGCCTCTCCGCGACCGACTTCTTCGCCGCCAAGCTGACGTACGAGACCGACCCGGCCGACCTCGCCGCCGACCGCGCGAACGGTGCCGCGCCGCTCGTGGTCGACGTGCGCTCGGGCGCCTCGTGGGCGCAGGGGCGGATCCCGGGTGCCGTCCACATCCTCGGCGTGGAGCTCGCCGCGCGAGCCGCAGCCGAGCTGCCCGACCGGGACGCGCGGGTCGTCGTCTACTGCTGGGGCCCCGGCTGCAACGGCAGCACGCGCGAGGCCCTCACCCTCGCGACGCTCGGCTACACGCGCGTGCAGGAGCTGATCGGCGGGTTCGAGTGCTGGGCGCGCGAGGGATTCGCGGTGGTGTCCGACGCGGGGCGGACGCGGCGGGAGCCGGATCCGCTGACGGCGCCCGTCGACTGACGTCGCGGCGGCGGCCAGCAGGTCAGCCGCCGACGGGCGCGGCCTCCGCGACGGCCGCCACCGCCAGCTCCGCGAGCCGATGGTCCCGCTCCTCCTCGTGGGCGGTGATGGTGACGACCGCGTCGCGGGATCCGTCGACCAGCACGTACTGGCCGTAGCGGCCGTCGAGGCGCCAGGCGTCGCCCGGGCCGTCCCAGGTCGCGAGGCCGTAGCGGGCGAAGGGGGTGGTGGGATCGGCGCCGGTGCCGACCCAGGATCCGTGCATCCGGTCGATCCATTCCGCGCTCACGAGCTGCCGGCCGTCCCACGCGCCGCGGTCGCGCAGCAGTCGGCCGATGCGCGCGAGCTCGCCGGTGCGGAGCTCGAGGCCGCTGCCGCCCACGATGAAGCCGAGCGGGCAGCGGTGCCACTGAGGGTCGTCGATGCCGAGCGGTTCGAAGAGGCGCGGGAGGAGCCAGTCGCGCACGTCACCGACGGCCGCGGCGAGCATCCGCATGGCGACGTAGGGGCTGGCGTCGCTGTACTGGAAGACTCGGCCGCGGCTCGGGCGGCCGAGCATCGCCTGCGCGAGGTCGGGGCCGGGCACGGGCTCGTCGCCGAACCAGGCGAAGTCGACGCCGCTCGTCATGGTGAGGAGGTGCTCGACGGTGACCTCGCCGACGCCCGCGCCGAGGTCGAGGTCGGGCAGCAGCTCGGGCACGCGGGTGCCGAGATGGAGGATCCCCTCGTCCACCGCGATGCCGACGGCCAGCGCGCACACGCCCTTGGACACCGAGTACAGGTTCTCGCGGTCGTCGCTGCGCCAGCGGTGCGCGGCATCGTCGTCGCCGATCCGCACGACCGCGCCGTACGCGCCGAGCCGCTCGCGGTCGATCCCCTCGACGAGGCGGGCGAGGGCGTCGGCGGCGGTGCTCATGGATCCAGTGTGGCGCGGGGCCCGGCGGGGGCGCGCGCCTTCCCCGGGTGCAGGAACCATGCGAGGGTGGCGGCTCGGCACACGGCAGGGGACGGCATGAGGTCGGCGACGCGCATCACCATCGGGGTGCTGGCGACGGAGCTCGTCGTGATGGCGGTGCTGCTGCTCCTCGCCGACCGGTGGGAGGACATGGACTGGCCGGCGCTCGGGACGGAGCACCCGCTGATCGCGCTCGGGTTCGCCGTGCCGCCGCTCATCGTGCTGACCGCGGTCGTGCTCGTATTACCGGCTGAACACAGTGCATCGCGTTCGGGGACAATGGTGCCTCCTAGTGAAAATGAGGAAAATTACTTATTGGCCGGTGTCACGCGTCATCTTCAGCCACAAGCTCTTCAATAGACACAAAGGGGGCATAAGTTAGTATTCGCCCGTCGATACTGACGCGGAGCATCGCCGGCAGCACGTCCCAATCCTCAATGCGCTTATCGCCCCATTTGCGCTTGAGTGCGACTTGGACGAGGATTAATGCATCTTTTCCCCGAAACGCGCCCGCTTCCGGAGGATATGCGATCTCGGTTTCTACAATAGCCTTAAGTTCTGAGGCCGTAACCGTTCCTCCAGACGCTTGGCTCGCGACCGCACAAAAGCCGCTGAGCTTTAAGGCCAAGTTTTTAGTATCAATTCGCTGATGCAGCTCGACGCTATTAAAGTTAATACCCCATCCCCGAAGAGCATTTTGCCGGCGAACTAACCCTACGAGCATGGCAAACGTTATGGCCAAACGCCTGAGCTCTTCGACGCCGCCGTTCGCCGCGAGTTTTGTCGGACTTGCTAATTCCTTGATTACATCGTCAAAATACTCCGCACGAACTAGCTCTGCCTCTAGGTCTGCCTCGTTAAATGAGACAACAGGCATGCCTTCCCTGGAAGATCGCTCAGCAAGGTCATCAAAATCACGGTCGATTAAGCCAGCTACGCGCACGACTCCAAGTTCGATAGTTTGAGCCACTACGACAACCACTTCATCGCGAGTGCCGGCAGGGAAAGTGGCCCAACGCTTTCCTGCAACCCTGTCTAGGAGGCGCTGGTCGGAGGGACCCTCCACGACAACCACTCCGCGTCGGTCCGACTGTCGGCTATGGCGAATTCGGTCCGGTAAGTAATCGAGATCTCGGAGCGACTGCGTCATTAATACTCCCCCAAGCCAAGTTCGGATACGATTTCCCAGCGTCCATTTATAACGGCTGTAGAGTGCGTCGCCATCACAATTGATAGACCAGAGATGGCCGCCACTTCCTCAATGTCCGCAACAAACGAGTGCTTCCAGGCTGCATGAAGGCTGATCTCAGGCTCATCAATAAGAACGGTCGAACCCCGGGATGCCGCAAAGAGTAGCTGAGAAAATAGAGCGAGGAGATGCTGCTCCCCCGACGAAAGACGCGAGACGGGAATCGTTACACCATCGCGCTGGAATCGGAGTTCACCGTCGTTCTCAACGGTCATGTGCTTATCGTGGAACTTATCGTTTATGATCCTTGTAAGGATGGTGAGTCTCTCATGAATCGGCAAGAGCGGCTCAAGCTTTTTTACCCAATCCCGTAAGAAAAGATTCAGGACCCTCTTCTCGGTAGGGTTCATTTTCGGGCGCAACTTGACGTCGATCGGCTTTCCCGACAAGCCGTTCTGACTCAAAGCAGCGTTTAGTTGCGCGAGTCGCGCATATTCGGCTTCAATGTATCCTTGCTTCACCGTTTCGTGTGCCATGTTCATGAGATTAAAGGCAAAGCGCTCATCAGCCGACTGCGACGCCTCAAGAGACTTATTCTTTGCCTCGTGAATCTGTACCCGCACTCGGTCCGTGTATTGACTGATTCTGGCGGCAGCCCCCTTAAGATTTCTACGACTGGGCGGTAGGTAGGAATCGTCATCTCGAAGAGACGGCATAGTGTCGAGTCGTTTTGTGTCAATGAAGACTGACTCAGGAACAGAGCGGAGGTCCTCCAGCCAGGGGTTTGTATGAATCAACATTGCGCGCGCATTTCTATTTGGGACTCGTATTCCTAAGCGGCGCTCGATGTCCCGGGTCGTGGAAATGCGATCCGTACGCTCGTCCATCCATAAGTCGTCGTCGAGGGGATGAAGCCACGGAGGCAACTCCTGCGCCGCCGACGGATCAAAGTGTTGAGTCGATGCTCGAGTTGCTCCGAGGTGATTATTATTGTGGTCACTTCGAGATATTCGCACAAGTTCTTCTGTTTTTGTAGACTCTTTAAGTAAGGAAATATGCGAATTATCTTGGAGCTGGAGGACTGCTGACTTGAACGGTAGAGCGAGCAACTCATGGAAATCTAAGGCCAACGTCGCCCGCAAGATGCGCAACGCGTGCGTCTTTCCGCAACCATTTGGGCCTGCGAGAATACTTACTCCGGCCTTCGAAAACTCAATATTGTGATCTATGTGGCCAAACAGGCCCATGATTTCAAGTCTCGCTGGGGTCAAAGCGCCGGGCATTTTAGCTCCTAAATATACGAATCTGACAACTATTGCACAATTGCAGCCAGTGCGGTACTCCTCGATACGTCGAGATGCAGCCCGCACACCAACCTCATGGTGTTGCGCGGTCGATCGGTGGCACACCGGCGTATATGGTTCAGGCCGGCAACGTTTCGATATCAGTTTGCATCTCACGCGCGATAACCGCGCTACCCCGATCGCGATCAGAGAAAAGAACGCTAGCCTAGATTAAGGGAAAAAAGACTCACAAATAATCAATATACATATAGCCTTCCTTGAGTAGAGGCCGTCAAAACCTTCCAGGACCGACTCATCCTCTAACCGGCGCTAGTAGCCGGCGGTCGAGTCCTGCTAGTCGAGCCGGGCCATGCGATCCTTCGAGGCAGCAAGGCGGACGACATGCGTCGACGGTGGCGGCGAAGGCCAGCGGGCGAGAGGCCTAGGCGCGGACGACCAGCGCCGCGAGCCGGTCGAGGTCCGCGGCGACGAGGGCGGCGTCGGCGGCGAGCTCCTCGTCGGTCACGCCCGGGCGCTGGAAGAGCGTGAACACGACCTCGCTGCCGCCGTCGTTCGGGAGCACGCGCAGCGGGTTCCGGACCACGGTGCCGTCGGGGAGCGTCACGTCGTGGTCGAGGATCCCGAGCTCGCGCGGGCCCGTGAAGGCGATCTCGATCGCGCCCATCGGCGAGTCCGACAGCCAGCGTCCGCCCTCGAGCCGGATCCCCGAGCTGACGCCCGCCGCCCACTCGGGCAGCCGCGAGGGATCCCCCGCGACGGCGACGACGGACGCCACGTCGGCGTCGACGGATCGGGTGATGTGCAGCGCGGGCCAGGTCACGGTCCGACGCTACCCGGCAGCGGCGCGACCGCGGGAGGCGGGTCCGTCGCGAGCCGGAGCCCCCGCCTCAGTACTCGATGCGCCCGTGCCGGCTGTGGAACTCGCCCGTCGGCCCATCGGGTCCGACGAGCGCCATCGCGACGGTGGCGTCCGTGCCCTCGGTCACCGTCTGGTGCCCGCTGTTGCCGTTGAAGTCGGTCGCGGTGTACCCGGGGTCGGTGGCGTTGACCCGGAAGCCCGGCAGGTTCTTGGCGTACTGCACGGTCGCGGTGATGAGGGCGGCCTTCGAGGTCGCGTACGGCACAGTCAGCACGTGGCGCTCGTCGGTGTCCTCGCCGCGGAGGGCGCGCGGCCAGCCGACGCCCGAGGCGACGTTGACGATCACCGGGGCGTCGGACGCCCGCAGCAGCGGGAGCGCCGCCTGCGTCACCCGCACCACGGCGACGACGTTCGTCTGCAGCACCGCCAGCATCGCCTCGGGCGTGAGGTCGTCGACGCCCTGCGCGGTGCCGAGGATGCCGGCGTTGTTGACGAGCACGTCCAGCTCCGGCAGCTCCGACATCGCACGGTCGACGCTCGCCTGGTCGTCGACGTCGAGCTGCACGGGGTGGGCGCCGAGAGCGCGGGCGGCGTCGCCGTCTGCGGTGTCGCGCATGCCTGCGTGGACGGTGTGGCCGGCCTCGACGAGGCGGCGGGCGGTCTCGAGGCCGAGGCCCCGGTTGGATCCGGTGATCAGTGTGGTGGTCATGGGTCGAGCCTGCGCCCCGGTCGCCGCATCGCCCAGACACCGGTCGACGGGAGGACCGGCGGTACCAGGCTGATCCGCCCGCCGACGCGGAGGATGGGGGCATGACCGAATTCGCGAGCGTCCTCCGCTCCTGGCGCGAGCGCGTGCAGCCGGCCGACGTGGGCCTGCCCGCGGGATCCCACCGCCGCACCGCGGGCCTCCGCCGCGAGGAGCTCGCCGCGCTGGCCGGCGTGAGCGTCGACTACGTGGTGCGGCTCGAGCAGGGCCGGTCGGTGAACCCGTCGCCGCAGATGCTCGGTGCCCTCGCCCGCGCGCTCCGCCTCACCGAGGACGAGCGCGACCACCTGCACCGGGTCGCGGGCGTCGCCCCACCCGGTCGGGGGGAGGTGCCGCGGCACATCACGCCGGGGGTGCACCGCATCGTCGACCGGCTGGGCGACGTGCCGCTCGCGGTCTTCACCGCCACGCACGACCTGCTCCTGTGGAACCCGCTGTGGGCGGCGCTGAACGGGGATCCGTCGACGCGCACCGGCTGGGACCGCAACCTCGTCTGGACCTACTTCACCCAGGGCCACGCGGGTACCGACTTCGACGCCGTGCACGAGGAGGAGTTCGCGCGCGACCTCACCGCGGACCTGCGCACGGCGGTGGGCCGCTACCCGGCGGACCGCGCGCTCGCGCGGCTCGTGGCCCGGCTGCGCGCCGAGGTGCCGGAGTTCGCGCGCCGCTGGAGCGAGGCCCGCGTCGCCGAGCACCGGTCGAGCCGGAAGACCGTGACGAGCACGCCCGTCGGCCCCATCACGATCGACTGCGACACCCTCTCCGTGCCGGGCAGCGACCTGCGCATCGTCGTCTACACGGCCGAGCCGGGCAGCGCGGACGAGGCGCGGCTGGACCTGCTCCGGGTCACGGGCCTGCAGGCGCTGACGACGGCGCCGGTGGAGGCGGCGGGGGCCTGAGGGCGGTCCGCCGGGGCGCTCGCGCCGCGTGGCGGTGGATCAGCGGGCCGCCGCGATCCGGTCGAGCCACTCCGCGAGGAGCGTCCGCTCGCCCGTGCTGAGCCGGTCGGCGTCGGCCACGTGGGCACGCAGCGCGACGGCGCGCTCGACGAGGCCGGGCTCGCGGCGGGCGCGGCCTCCCGGCGGGGGCGTGAGGATGCGCTCGAGCACGGCCTCCCGCATCACGTCGACCAGGACCCGGTCGCGGTCGGCGGCCGGGCGGCGGATCGTGGACAGCAGCGCACCCGTCGCGGCCGCGTGGAGGAGGTCGACCGCGACGGGCTCGGCGACGCGCAGGCGTCCCGCGAGCGCGACCCGGTGCACGCGCTCCTCGAGGAGGGCCACGCCCGCGCGCACGGCCGGGGAGCCGGGTCCCCGGGCCGGGTCGCTCATGAGGGCGTAGAGGTCGGGGTTGGCGAGCCCGAACGCGATCGTCGCGTCCCAGCCCGCGCGGAGGTCGTCGACGGCGTCGGCCGCGCCCGCCGCGGCGGCGCGCACGGCCTCCGCCTTGGCGGCGCTGAACCGGGTCATCTCCCGCTCCGCGACCGCGTCGAGGAGCCCCTCCTTGTCGCCGAACAGCCGGTAGATGGTGGGGGCCTGCACGCCCGCGGCCTCGGAGACGGCGCGGGTGGTGACGGCCGCCCGGCCGGATGCGCGGAGGAGGTCGGCGGCCACGTCGACGATGCGGTCGCGCGTGCCCGCGCGCGGGTCGGCGGCGGCCTCGTCGGGTGCGGGAGCGTCGGTGGTCATGGACCGACGATAACGCACGGGTGTTAGCGCGGTAGTTCCCGTGCTACCTTTCGATCGTTACCACCGATAACACGAGACGAACGAGAGGCACGCACATGATCGTCATCACCGGAGCCACCGGCGCCCTCAACGGCGCCACCGCCGAGCACCTGCTGCGGACCGTCCCCGCGGCGGGCATCGCCGTCGTCGCACGCGACCCCGCGAGCGCGCGGTCGTTCGCCGACCGCGGCGTGGAGGTGCGCCGCGGCGACTATGCCGACGCGGCATCGCTCCCCACCGCCTTCGCGGGCGCCGACCGGCTGCTCCTCGTCTCCGCCAGCGATCCGGGCGCCGACGCCGTCGCGCTGCACCGCGCCGCCGTCGAGGCCGCGACGGAGGCGGGCGTGGGACGGATCCTCTACACGAGCCACCAGGGCGCCGCCCCCGACTCGCCCTTCGCCCCGGCCCGCGACCACGCCGCCACCGAGGGGATCCTCGCGGCCTCCGGCATCCCGTGGACGGCGCTCCGCAACGGCTTCTACCTGCACAGCATCGACCTGCTGCTGGGCGCCTGGCGCGAGACCGGCGTGATCCGCGTCCCCGCCGACGGCCCCGTCTCCTGGACGTCGCGCGCCGACGCCGCGGAGGGCGCCGCGCGGATCCTGCTCCAGGACGCGCCCGCCGACGGTCCGGTCACCCTCACCGCGAGCGCGGCGCCGACCATGGCCGAGGTGGCGGAGCTGGCGTCCGACGTCGCGGGCCGCCCGGTGCGCCTCGAGGTCGTGGATGCCGAGGACTGGATCGCCGGGCTGGTCGCCGTCGGCACGCCCGCCCCCGTCGCGCGCTTCCTCCTGGGGCTCCCGCTCGCGGCTGCCGGCGGCTTCCTCGCGGGCACGGACCCGCTCCTGGCCGAGCTCCTCGGCCGCGAGCCCGAGGGCGTGCGCGACCACCTCGCGCGCGGCTGACCGGGCGACCCGCGACCGGACGACCCGCGACCGGACGACCCGCGACCGGGCGATCCACGTCCGGGCGTCGGGCCGGCCGCACGACGGAGCCCCGGTCGCCGCGTCGCGAGGACGTGGCGCCTGGGCTCCGCGCTGCGGGCCGGAGTCGGCCGGATCAGCTCGGCTCGAGCACCCGCTCCGGGACGGCCGGCGCGCCCGCGGACGCGCCGACCGGCTCCACCGACGTGCGCACGTACCGCTCGTCCGCGATCGTGACGTGGTGCACGGGTCCGGCGATCTCGATCGCCGCCTCCGTCTCCCGCACGGCGCTCGACGGCCCCACCCACAGCTCCACCGCGCCCGGCTCGACGATGCGGCGGTACCGCGGGTCGGTGAAGGCGAGGCGGGTGGTGGGCACCTCGAACCGGACGCGCGCGGACTCGCCGGCGGTGAGGTCCAGCCGCAGGTAGCCGAGCAGCTGCGCGACGGGCCGCGTCACGCTGCCCTGCACGTCGCGGGCGTACAGCTGCACCACGTCGGTGCCGTCGCGGTCGCCCGTGTTGCGCACCTCGACGGTCGCCGTGAACGACTCCCCCGCCCGCACCTCGGACGCCGCGACCGCGAGGCCGGTGCGCGCGAACGACGTGTACGAGAGTCCGTGCCCGAACGGCAGCACGGGCGTCGGATCGGCGCTCGTCACCTCCGACGGGCCACCCAGGATCGGGTGCAGGTACGAGAACGGCTGCGCGCCCGCGGAGCGCGGGAGCGACACCGGGAGTCGGCCGGACGGCGACACCCGGCCGGAGAGCACGCCCGCGATCGCGGATCCGCCCTCCTCGCCCGGGAAGAACGCCTGCAGCACGGCCGCGGGGGCGGACTCGCCCTCGATCGCCCACGCCACCGCGTACGGCCGGCCGGTGAGCAGCACCATGACCACGGGGGTCCCGGTGGCCTGGATCGCCTCCACCAGCTCGCGCTGCACGCCCGGCAGGTCGAGGCTCTCGACGTCGTTGCCCTCGCCGACCGTGCCGCGGCCGAACAGGCCCGCCCGGTCGCCGACCACCACGACCGCGAGGTCGGCGCGGCAGGCCTCGTCGACGGCGGCGTCGAAGCCGGAGCGGTCGTCGCCCTCCACCTCGGCGCCGGCGACGAGCACCAGCTCGCTGTCGGGCAGCTCGACGCGCAGCGCCTCGGCCACGGTCGGGATCGCGAACCCGAGCGGGGTGCCCGGGTGGTGCGCGAGCACGTGGTTGGCGAACGAGTAGCAGCCCATGAGCGCCTCGGCGCTGTCGGCGTTGGGGCCGATCAGCGCGATGCGGCGCGGCGCGGGCCGGTCGGCCGACGCGAGCGGCAGGGTGCCGTCGTTCGCGAGCAGCACCACGGACTCCTCCGCGAGGCGACGCGCGACGTCCCGGTGGGCCGGGGTGTCGAGGTCGATGCTCGTGGGCGGCGCTTCGAAGGTCGCGTCGAGCAGCCCCAGCTCCTCCTTCTCGGCGAGCACGCGGAGCACCGCGCGGTCGACGAGCGACTCGTCGGCGAGCCCGGCGCGGATCCGCTCCGCCAGCGGCGCGAGGTACGCGTCGCCGGTGGGCAGCTCCACGTCGATGCCGGCGGCGAGCGCGAGCTCGGCCGCCTCGCCGCGGTCGCCCGCGACGGCGTGCATCACCTGGAGGAACGCGACGGAGAAGTAGTCGGAGACCACGACGCCGTCGAAGCCCCAGCGGCCGCGGAGCACGTCGGTCAGGTACTCGGGGGTGGCGCCGACGGGCGCGCCGTCGATCTCCGCGTAGGAGTTCATGACCGAGCGCACCCCGCCGTCGAGCACCGCCATCTCGAAGGGCGGCAGCAGCACGTCCTCCACGAATCGCGGGCCCACGTGCGCGGGCGCGTGGTTGCGACCCGACTGCGAGACCGAGTAGCCGACGAAGTGCTTGAGCGTGGCGTGGATCCCGGCCGACTGCAGCCCGCGGACGTACGCCGTGCCGATGGTGCCGACCACGTACGGGTCCTCCGCGATGCACTCGTCGACGCGGCCCCAGCGGGCGTCGCGGATCACGTCGAGCACGGGCGCGAGGCCCTGGTGCACGCCGAGCTCCCTCATGGACCCACCGATGAGCGCGGCCATCTCCTCCACGAGACCCGGGTCGAAGGACGCGCCCCACGCGAGCGGCGTGGGGAAGGTCGCGGCCTGCCACGCGGCGAGCCCGGTGAGGCACTCCTCGTGCACGAGCGCCGGGATCCCGAGCCGCGTCTCCGTCCGCAGCCGCCTCTGCTCGGCCCACAGCCAGGACGCGCGCTCGACCGGATCCACCGGCCGCGTGCCGTACACGCGGGTGAGGTGCCCGAGGCCGTGCTCGGTCGCCTCCTCGTACCTGCCGGTCGTGGCCATCTCGCCCTGCATGGGCGCGACGACCTCGCCGCCCTGGTCGACCCAGTAGCCGACGATCTGCGCGAGCTTCTCCTGGAGGGTCATGCGCGCGTGCAGCTCGCGCACGCGCTCCGAGACCTCGGGGAGCTCCACGGCGCCGGGCGCAGGGGCCTCCGCCCCGGTCACCCCTTCACCGCGCCGGTGAGGCCGCCGACGATGCGGCGCTCGAAGATCGAGAAGAAGATCAGCGCCGGGATCATCGACAGCGACGTGAACGCGAGCACCTTGGCCGTGTCCACCGAGTACTGCGAGGAGAACGACTGCACGCCGAGCGGCAGCGTGTAGATCGACGCGTCGCTCAGGAGGAACAGCGGCAGCAGGTAGCTGTTCCAGCTGCCGATGAACGCGAGGATGCCCACCGTGATGACGCCGGGCATCGACAGCCGCACGACCATGCGGAAGAAGAACCCGATGCGGCTGCACCCGTCGATGAACGCGGCCTCCTGGATCTCGTCCGGGATGGCCCGCAGGAACGGCACCAGGATGATGATCGTCGTCGGGAGCGCGAACGCGATCTGCGGGAGGATGATCCCCGGCAGCGAGTTGGTGAGGCCCAGCGAGCGGATCACGATGTACAGCGGCGTGATGGCCACCGTGATGGGGAACATGAGCCCCGACGCGAACAGCGCGTAGAGCGCCCCCCGGCCGAAGAACGTGTAGCGCGCCAGCACGTAGCTCGCCATGAGGCCGAGCACGACCGCGCCGACCGTGGTGCCGATGGCCGCGATGAGCGAGTTGCCCACCTGGCGCCAGAACATCGAGCCCCCGAGCACGTCGAGGTAGTTCTGGATCTGGAACGGCGACGGGAATCCCGCCGGGTCGGTCGTGATCTGCGCGTTCGTGCGGAACCCGCCCAGGATGATGTACGCCACCGGCGTCAGCATCAGGGCGATCAGCACGACCGCGACGAGGTAGGGGATCGGGTTGTTCCCCTGGCCGGGAGTCTTCGCCCGCTTGGGCTTCGGCGCCTTCGCCGAGTAGGTGGGATCCAGGTCCGCGTTGCGCGGAGCCGCGGTGACGGCGGTCACTTCTTCTTCCTTCCCGCACCCGTGAGGGCGCCGGCGGTGTCGCGGTTGAGGACGAACCGCTGGTAGATCAGCGCGACGACCAGGGAGATGAGGAACAGCACCACGGCGACGGCGTTGCCGTACCCGTAGTTGCCGGATCCGCGCCCGTTGGCCACGAGGTACGTGGCCATGGTCGAGGTGCCCGCGGTGGCCGAGATGTACTGGCCCCAGATGATGTAGACGAGGTCGAACAGCTGCAGCGAGCCGATGATCGACAGGAACGCCCAGATGCGCAGCGTCGGCGCGAGCAGCGGCAGCGTGATGCGCCGCTGGATCTGCCAGTACGACGCGCCGTCGATGGCGGCCGCCTCGCTGAGCTCCTCGGGGATGCCCTGGAGGCCGGCGAGGAAGAGGATCACCGCGAAGCCGATGTACTTCCACGTGATGATCGTCATGAGCGACCAGATCGCGATGTCCGGGTTGGCCAGCCAGTCCTGCTGGAGGTCGGCCAGGCCGATGTTCGCGAGGAAGCCGTTGAGCGCGCCGGAGCCCTGGAGCATGAGGCTCCAGCCGGTGCCGACGACGACCTCGGAGATCACGTACGGCACGAAGATCAGCACGCGGATGATCGACTGGCCGCGCAGCTTCCGGTTGAGCAGGAGCGCCACGAGGATCGCGACCGGGCCCTGGAGCACGAGCGACAGCACCACGATGACGGCGTTGTGCATCAGCGCCTCGTGGAACGTGGGGTCCTGGAGGATCGTGATGTAGTTCCGGAAGCCCACGAACACCGTGGGCGGGCCGAAGCCCTGCCAGCTGAAGAAGCCGTAGTAGGCCGCCATCACCACGGGGTAGATGACGAAGCCCAGGAAGAAGAGGAGGGCCGGGCCGACGAGGATCAGGACCTCGAGGCGACCGGACCAGCCGAGGCCGCGGCGTCGCGCACGGACCGCCGAGGGCGGCGTCGTCGCGACGCCGCCCTCGGGGTGTGCAGGATCAGCCGCGGGACGCTGCTCGTCGAGCGAGCTCTCGCGGATAGCCATGTCGGGTCGCCTAGGCCTTCTTGGCCGCGTCGCCGACGGTCTGGATGAGCTTCTCCGGGCTGCCGTCGCCCGCCATGAGGTCGACCACGCCGACGTTCATCGCGTTGCCGACGTTCAGGCCGTAGACGGTGTCGAGCCACTGGGAGACGTAGGGGGCGTCGTTGTAGGCCGCGATGATCTCCTTCAGGTACGGCTCGGTGACCGCGGTCTGCGCCTCGGTGTTCACGGGCGGGGCGTTGAAGGCCGCGTAGTACTCCTTCTGCACGTCGGCGGTGCCGATGTAGTTGAGGAAGTCGACGCACGCCTTCGGGGCCTGCGCGGAGCAGGAGTACCCGTCGATGCCGCCCATGATGGAGCCGGGCTCGCCCGCGCCGCCGGAGATCTCCGGGAAGGGGAACCAGGACAGGTCGGCCAGCGGCTTGGTGTCCGGGGTCAGGCCCGCGATGACTCCCGGGTCCCAGGCCCCCATGAGCTCCATGGCCGCCTTCTTGTTGGCGATGAGGCCGGCGGAGGAGCCGGCGCCCTGCTGCGCCGCGGTGGTGAGGAAGCCGTCGTTGAAGGGGTTCGTGCCCACGAGGTCCTCGACGTCCTGGCCCGCCTTGATCCAGCAGTCGTCGCTGAAGTCCTTGTCCGTGGCGGCCTTCTCGAGCGTGGCGGAGCTGCACTCGCGGAGCGCGAAGTTGAAGTACCAGTGCGCGGCGGGCCACGCGTCCTTCGCGCCGAGCGCGATGGGGGCGACGCCCGTGGCCTTGAGCTTCTCGACGGCCGCGTCCAGCTCGTCCATGGTCTTCGGCGTCTCCGTGATGCCGGCCGCCGTGAAGAGGTCCTGGCTGTAGAAGATGCCGCTGGGGAGCACGGCGACGGGCATGGCGTACGCCTTGCCGTCGATCGAGTTCGCGTCGAACGCGCTCTGCGCGATCTGGCCCTTCACGTCGGCGGAGATGCCGTCGGTGATGTCCATGACCTGTCCCGCCGCGACCGTGGCGGCGAGCTTGCCGCCACCGCGCTGCAGGAAGATGTCGGGCGCGTCGCCCGAGTTGAGCGCGGTCTGGAGCTTGCCGTCGAGGTCCTCGTTCTGGATCGACGTGGGCGTGACCGTGACACCCGGGTGCGCGGCGTTGAAGTCCGCGGTCGTCTTGTCCCAGAACGCCTTGCCCGGGCCGGTGGTGGAGTTGTGCCACAGCGTCATCTCGACGGGGCCGCCGTCGTCGCCGCTGCCGGATCCGCTGCCGCTGCAGCCGGTGAGGGCGAGGGCCCCCACGAGCAGGGCCGCGGATCCCGTGAGGATCTTCCGTGCCTTCATGTCGTTCTACCTGTCTCTTCATTGAGCGCACCCTGGCGGGTGTCGGGGCGGGGACGTGCACGAGCCGCGTGCCTGGTGCTGTGGGGTGCGACTCGGTCCGGGCCCTCTGTCGCGTCGTCGCGTCGTCGCTTCGTCGTGACGGGGGCCGGTCGGGCCAGTCTCGGTCGCGCTCCGATCTTCGTCAAACGTTTTCGAAATCCTTTTCTCCGGGCGTAGGGTCCAGTCCATGTCCCGCCGCGCCACCATCCACGACGTCGCCTCCGCCGCCGGCGTCTCGGTGTCCACCGTGTCCAAGGCGGTGAACGGGCGCTACGGGATCTCGGTCGAGACGTCGCGCCGCGTGATGGAGGTCGTCGAGCGCCTCGGCTACGAGTCGAGCCTCGTCGCGAGCAGCATGCGCTCCCACCGCACCGGCGTGATCGGCGTGCTGGTGGCGGGCTTCGAGCCGTTCAGCGCCGAGATCCTCAAGGGCGTGGGCGCGGCCCTCCGGAGCTCGCGCTACGACCTCCTGGCCTACAGCGGCTCCCGGCAGGTGGACAACACGGGCTGGGAGCGCCGGTCGCTCAGCCGACTGAGCGGCACCCTCATCGACGGCGCGATCATGGTGACGCCGACGGTCGTGACCGCGCAGACCGACATCCCCGTCGTGTCCATCGACCCGCACACCGGCCCCGCCGACCTGCCGAGCGTCGAGTCCGACAGCCTCGGCGGCGCGCTCCAGGCGACCCGGCACCTGCTCGAGCTCGGGCACCGGCGGATCGGCTTCCTGGCCGGCCGCCCCGACCTCCGCTCCGCGAGCCTGCGCGAGGCCGGCTACCGACGAGCCCTCCAGGACGCCGGCATCGCGTTCGACCCGGCGCTCGTGCGCGCGGGCCTCTTCCTCACCGCGGCGGCGCGGGAGCCGGCGCGCGCCCTGCTGTCGATGCCGGACCGGCCGACCGCGATCTTCGCCGCCAACGACCTCTCGGGCATCGCGATCCTGCAGGTGGCGGCCGAGCTCGGGATCCGCGTGCCCGAGGACCTCTCCGTCATCGGCTTCGACGACATCCCCGAGGCGTCGCAGATGACCCCGGCGCTCACCACGATCCGCCAGCCGATGCAGCGCCTCGGCACGACCGCGGTCGATCTCCTCATGTCGCTGATGTCCGGCACCGGGCCCGAGGCGATGCACGTGCAGCTGCCGACGCGGCTCGTGCGGCGGGCGACGACGGGGCCGCCGCCGGCGCGCAGCCGCTGACCGGCCAGGCGCCTGACAGGCTGGGCGCATGGACCACGACGACTGGGACGCCCGGGTCGCCGCCTTCTGGGCGACCGCCGACGACGAGCGCGCGGACGAGACCGTCGCCGCTATGCGGGCGCTGGCCGCCGAGCGCCCGGCCGACGATCCGCGGGCGCACTTCGAGCTGGCGTGCGCGCACGACTTCGTGGGGCGCGAGGCGGAGGCAGTGCCGCTCTACCGCACCGCGCTCGACGGCGGTCTGGATCCGGAGCACCGGCCGCTCGCGGTGATCCAGCTCGCGAGCTCCCTGCGGAACGTCGGCGAGGCCGAGCAGGCGGTCGCGCTGCTCGAGGCGATGCCCGACGACGCGCACGCACCCGCCCGCGACGCGTTCCTCGCGCTCGCCCTGCACGACGCGGGCCGTCCGGCGGAGGCGCTGGCCGTGGCGCTGCGGCGGCTGGCCGCGACCCTCCCGGAGTACGGCCGGGCGGTCGCCGCGTACGCGGACGAGCTCACCGAGCGCGGCTGGACGGAACCAGCCGAGGACTAGGAGCCGGGCGCCCCGCGCGCCGGGTCGATCGGAGTCGCGCCGGGTCCGGCACCCGGCCCAGCATCCGCGTCCTCCGCATCCGCCTCCGACCTCTTCGCGCGGGCAAGCCGGATCGCGGCACGGCCGGACGGCAGCGAGATGGCGACCGTGATCACGACGACCGTGATGATCCCCGCCGCGACGAGCAGCGTCTGCACGCTGAGCACGTCGGCGAGCGGGCCGAACGCGACCGCGCCGATCGGGGTCGCGAGCGCCATGACGATGCCGACGTAGCTGAAGACGCGACCGTGCATCTCGGGCGCGACCGTCTCCTGCACGAGCGTCATGAACGGCGCGGAGAACAGCGGCACGAACAGGCCGATCGCGAACGTGAAGCCGTAGAACACCCAGAGGTCGGGGCTGAGGCCGAGCCCCGCGGTGAACACCGCGAAGCCGAAGCAGCTCACGAGGATCAGCGTCATGCGGTCGGACTTCGCGAACAGCGTCGACACGAGCGCGCCGCCGCCGAGCATGCCGACGCTGAACGCGATCTCGAGCACCGCCACCATCCACACCTCGGTGCCGTAGGTGCGGGCCACGAGCAGCGGCGTGATGATCGTCGGCGCCACCGTGAGCAGGAAGACGAACGCGAAGACCACGAGCAGCCAGCGGACGACCGGGTCGCCGCCGATGTAGCGGATCCCCTCGACGAGGTCCTCGCGGTACGTCGACGTCTTGTCCGCGATGGACGCGAGGGTCGGCACCGCGACCGAGAGCAGGAACGCGATGCCGATGGCGGCCGTGATCGCATCGACGAAGAAGAGCGGCACGAGGCCGTAGGCGGCGAAGATCGCGCCCGCTGCAGCCGGCGCGAGCAGGGCCATCGCCGACTGGATGGTGCCGAAGATCCCGTTGACCCGCAGCAGCTGCTCCGGGGGCACGATCTGCGGGATCATCGCCTGCACCGCGGGCGTCTGGAACCCGGCGCCGACGGAGCGCACGGCGACCGCGAGCAGGATGATCCAGAGGTCGGTGACCCCGTTCATCATCAGCAGGGCGAGGGCGAGCGTGACGATCGCGATGGAGCTGTCGGACACGATGACGAGCACGCGGCGGTTCATGCGGTCGGCGAGGGTGCCGCCGAAGATCGAGACGATACCCTGCGGCAGGAACGCGCAGACCGCGTAGAGCGCGACCGCGAGGCCCGACCGGGTCTCGAACGTCACGTACCACATGACCGCGTATTGGACGAGCATCGAGCCGAACAGCGAGACCGTCTGGCCGCTGAGGAAGAGGGCCGCGTTGCGCTTCCAGCGGGCGGCGACGACGGCCGCGTCGGCGTCGCTCATCGCGGGCACGTCGGCCTGCGCTGCCGGGTCGCTCATCGGATCCTCGCCGCTCGCTTTTCCTCAGGTGTGGAACGCCAGGCTACGGGGCGGCGGGGGCGGCGCGCCAGGGGTGGGCGGGGACTCATCCCAGGCATCGGATCATCCGGTCGACGGCTGCCCGACGCCGTGGCCTTCGACCATGGACTGGAGCGTCGCCGGGCTGCGCGGAGCGGGCTTCGAGGGCTTCGTGCCGTTCGACCGCGCTGTGGACGACGCACCGGAGGCGAGCGGCGTCTACGTGGTCGCGCGGCCGGCCCTGACTCCTCCCGCCTTCCTCCCCGTGAGCCCGGCCGGATCGTTCACGGGCCGTGATCCGTCGTATCCGCCCGAGCGGCTCGAGGCCGAATGGGTGGCGGGCAGCGCCGTCGTCTACGTCGGCAAGGCCGGGCGAGCGCCGGGTATCCGACGTGGACTCCGAGCACGGCTCCGGGAGTACGCGGCCTTCGGATCGGGAAAGGCCATCGCGCATCGCGGGGGACGTGCGATCTGGCACCTCGACGACGCCGCGCAGCTGCTCGTCGCATGGCGGGAGACCGCACCTGCGCGCCGGGCGTCGGATGAGGAGTGCGAGATGCTCTCCGACTCCATGGCGCACCACGAAGGGCGCCTGCCGTTCGCGAACATGCGCGGACCGTCCCGTCGTGGCCGACCGCCCGACTAGACGCTCGTGAGGGTGTCAGGGTCGAGCATCACGCCGGGACCCGTAGACCCTCCTCGAGGAGGCGATGCTCGACGAGAGCGGCGATGGCAGCGTCCCAGCACCGCTCCCCCGTGGTCTCCGGCCTGGCCGCCCCGATGGCCGCGCGAGCCTCGCCGTGCGCAGCTGCGAGATCGTCGGCGAGCTGGATGAAGTGGCGCACCGCGTGGTCGCGCCTCCCCTGCGCCAGGCACTCCGCGATGCATGCAGCCACGTCGGCGGCAGCGGATCGGCGAACGAGTCGGCTCATGGGCACCGGAGCCTAGAGGTCCCGGCTCGCCAGCACCACGTCGGAGTCGGAGGGCGTGATCTGCACCGTGCGGATCCGATCCATCGGGAGGCTGGAGGTGGCGGCGAGCAGCCGGGACTCCGCCTGGCCCGCACCCCAGCTGGCGACGACCGTGCGCGTGCCGTCGTCGTCGATCGCGACGAGGTCGTAGGCACCCTGGCCGACGCCGCCGCCCGCGTACTCGCAGCTCCAGTCGAAGCGCGTGCCCCAGGGCTGCGGAGTGAGGGCGAGCTTCGCGGTGACGCCCTCGTCGAGATCGGAGCGCATGCTCACGGCGTCGGCGGGCAGGCCCTCGGACAGGTCCCCGGACGGATCCCCGGCAGCCGAGGAGGAGGCCGGGGACGGATCCGCGACGGGCCCGCTCACGCCGGCGCGGAGCGCGGAGCCGAGGCCCGCGCCGCCGACGAGGAGCACGACGGCGGCGGCCGCGAGGATCCAGCTGCCCGTGCGACGCGACAGCGGCGGGCGCGCGCCACCCGCGAGGGGACGACGGCGGCGGCGCGGCACGCGGTGGCCGGGCGCGTCCTGCGCCGGGGCGATGGGCTGCGGCACGGCGGGGGCCTCGGGCTCGTCCATGAGCGCGATCGCCTCCTCGACGGGCAGCATCCGCAGCACGCCGGGCAGGCCGGAGAGCTCGGCGAGGGAGCGCATGCACGCGTCGCAGCCCTCGAGGTGGGCCTCGAAGAGCGCGCGGTCGGTGGCGCTCAGGCTGCCGAGCACGTACGCGGCATCCCACTCGTGGATGTCGTCGGCGCGGTCGTTCATCGGGTGACTCCTCGTTCCTGCAGGGCGAGCCGGAGCGCCTTGAGCGCGTAGTGGAGGCGGGACTTGATCGTGCCGGGCGGGACGCCCTCGCGTTCCGCGGTCTCAACGACCGTGCGACCCAGGTGGTAGCAGCTGACGACCGCGCGGCGGTGCTCGGCGGACAGCGACGCGAGCGCCTCAGCCACGAGCAGGCGGTCGATGATGGCGTCGGACGCGTCGGCGACGGGATCCTCCGGCAGCACGTCCGTCGGCGTCTCGCGGCCGCGCCAGGCGCTGCGCCTGTCGTCGATCACGAGGTTCCGCACGACGGTGAAGAGCCACCGGCGGGCCGACTCGTCGTCCTCCGCGAGGATCGCCGGCGAGCGCCAGGCCCGCAGCAGCGCCTCCTGCACGACGTCCTCGGCGAGCGCCGGATCCCCCGTCAGCCGCAGCGCGTACCGCTGCAGCGCGGGAGCGTGCGCATCGTGCAGCGCCCGCATGCGGGCCGTGCTCTCCGTGGTCATCCGTGCCTCCTCCCTCCACGACGAGACGGACGGCCGGATGGTTCACCGCTCGCGGGAATCATCTCAGGGGATCCGCGAACCTGGCAGGACCCTGAGCCCGTGAACGATCTCCGCGGCTGGTCCGTCGTCCCTGATGTCGGCGCAGCCTCTCGCGGCGATCAGATGAGCACCATCCGGATCAGGAGACCCCCATGCAGAAGAAGACCAAGATCATCCTCGGCACGAGCGCGGCCGTGGTGGTCGTGCTCGGTGTCAGCGCCGCCGCGTTCGGCCCCGCCTTCTACCGCGACGTGATCGTCGGCGCCCCCGCGGCCGCCCCGTCCGTCTCGGCCGCGCCCGCCGACTCCACGCTCGACACGAGCGACCTGTCCGGCGAGTGGCAGATCGGCACCGGCAGCACCGCCGGGTACCGCGTCGCCGAGGTGCTCAACGGCACCGACGTGACCGTCGTCGGCAAGACCGAGGACGTGACCGGATCCATCACGGTCGACGGATCCACCCTCTCGGCCGCGACCGTGAAGGTCGACGTCGCGAGCATCGCCACCGACGCGGCCCCCCGCGACGAGTACTTCCGCGGCACCGCCATGGAGGTCTCCAAGTACCCGGACGCGACCTTCACGCTGACCCAGCCCGTCGACGCGGCCGTGCCCGCCGACGGTCAGGTCGCGACGGTCCAGGCGACCGGCGAGCTCACCATGCACGGCGTCACGCAGACCGTCACCGTGCCGCTGCAGGCCGCGCTCTCGGGCGACGGCGTGCAGGTGAGCGGATCCATCCCCGTCACCTTCTCGGACTACGGCGTGCAGGCCCCGAGCCTCGGCTTCGTGAGCGTCGAGGACCAGGGCACGGTCGAGTTCCTGGTGAAGGCCACGCCGACGAAGTAGCCGCCGGCACGGCCTCAGGGCCGCACGGCCGAGGGGAGGGGGAGCGCATCCGGGTCGCTCCCCCTCCCCTTCCGCACGCGCTGTCTACTCGTCGTCCATGTCGGCGGCGAAGCGGCGGAAGTCGCCGCGCTCCTGGTGCATGGACCAGAGCGTGTCCGCGAGCACCCGGGGGTCCTTCTCCTCGTGGCCCGGGATGATCGCGCCCGGGATGATCAGCTGGCCCACGTGGATCCCGTCGCCCGCGAGCGCCTCGTGGATCATCTGCCCGTAGGCGCTCTCGCCCGCGAAGGCGATGGAGGTGCCGGCGTACTTCGGCAGCGGCTGCACGGCGGTCCCGCCGTTGATGAAGAGGACGGTCCCGCGGCCGAGCACGCGCATGCCCTGCAGCACCTGGTGCACCGCGGCGACGGGCGCCTGGATGGAGAACTCGAACGCGCCGACGAGGTCGCCGGGGGTGGTCTCGAGCACCGGCCGCAGGAACTCCTTCTGCGGCAGCGGGCTGTACTGGAGCACCTCGACGGGGCCGAGCTCCTGCGCCGCACGGTCGAGCGCGGCGGCGAGCGCCACGTGGTCACGGACGTTCGCGGCGTACCCGCGGGCGGTGATCCCCTCGTCGGCGAGCGTGCGCGCGAGCTCGTCGACGCGCTCCTGGCTGCGCGAGATGAGCGCGACGGCGAAGCCCTCGGCTCCGAAGCGGCGGGCGACGGCGGCGCCGAGGCCAGCACCGGCCCCCACGATGGCGATGGTGGTCATGGTTCTCCTCCTGCGGATCGGACGGATGGGCGGCCGGGCGTCGGGTGCGCGCGCGGCTCGTGCCTCCGACGCTAGGCCGGGTCGGGCCGCGGCGTCCCGGTCGCAGGACCTCTCCGCCGACGAGCGGACAGCTCCTCGCGCAGCAGGCCTGAGAACGGCAGGCGCTCCTCGGGCGACGCGAAGCCGGGCAGCGGCGCGGATCCGTACAGATCGTCGCCCTCCGCGCGCGGGAACACGTGCACGTGGAGGTGCCACACGTCCTGGCCGCCCGCGGTCTCGTTGTGCTGGCGGATCGAGATGCCGGCGCAGCCGTACGCCGCGCGCATCGCGACGGCGACCTCCTGCACGAGGTCCATCACGGCGTGCAGGTCGTCGGGCGTCACGGAGTAGAGGTCGCGGACGTGGACCCGCGGGACCACCAGGGCGTGCCCGCGGTTGCGCGGCCACCAGCGCGGGGCGATGACGGCGACCGCGCGATCGCGCTCGGCGACGACGTCCTGCGGCAGCGGCGCGACCAGCGGCTCGCCACGCAGCAGCGCGCAGAACGGGCAGGTCGCCTGGTCGCTCACCGTCCGGCTCCCGGCGACGCCGCCGCCTCGAGCAGCGCCCGGGCCGCGTCGCGCGCGACCGCCATCGGGTGGGCGAACGTGCCCATGCCGAGCGTCACGAGGCCGCCCTCGTAGATCAGTATCAGCGTGCGGGCGGTGGCCGCAGCGTCCGGGACCCCGGCCTCGTGGCACAGGTCACGCAGCAGCTCGTGCAGCCAGGCCTTCTGCCGCATGACCTCGGGCAGCACGTCGTGGCCGTCGTCGTCGGCACCGAGGTCGCCGGCACCCAGCTCCGCGCGCGCGTTGATCGCGCTGCAGCCCTTGGGCGTGTTCGCGACGGCCCAGGTGATGGCCGCGTCGAACACCGCCACCACGCGGTCGATCCCCGGCTCCGGCGTGCGCGCCAGCCGCGCCGCGAGGTGCTCGCGCCAGCGCGCGTCGCGGTGCTGCAGGTACGCGACCACGAGCTGCTCCTTGGAGCCGAAGCGGTCGTAGATCGTCTTCTTGGTGACGCCGGCGGCCGCGGCGATCGCGTCGACGCCGACCACGTGGATCCCCCGCGCGTAGAAGAGCTCGGACGCCGCGTCGAGCACGCGGCGGGCTCCTGGGGTGAGCGGGGCGAGGTCGGGGACGGGGGTCTTCACACGCCGACTATACCGTTCTGTATAGTCAGGCCCATGGGAAGTAGACAGATCGGTGTACCTCGATCGCTCGTGACCGTCGTGGCCGCCACCGGGTTCGTGCTCGCGTGGAGCTCGGGGTTCCTCATCGCGGCCGTCGGCACGGTCGAGGTGCCCGCGACGACGCTGCTCGTCTGGCGGTTCGCGCCGCTCGCCGCGCTGCTCGTGGGTCTCGTCGCGACCGGCGCGGCCCGGGGGATCGCTCCGCGGATGCTCGGGCGGCAGGCGCTCATCGGCGCGTTCGCGCAGCTCGGCTACTGCGCGTTCGTGTACGCGGCGATCGGCGCGGGCATCGCGACGGGGACGACCGCGCTCATCGACGCGGTGCAGCCGCTCGTGGTCGCGACGCTCGTCGGGCCTCTCCTCGGGCTCCGCGTGCGCGGCGCGCAGTGGGCCGGGCTCGCGCTCGGCGCCGTGGGCGTGGTGCTCGTGGTGCGGTCGCAGGCGGGGGCGGCGGATGCGGATCCGGTCGCGTACCTGCTGCCCGCGGCGGCGATGGCGTGCCTCGTCGCCGGGACGTTCCTCGAGCGCCGGTCGCAGGGCCGGCCACCCGTGCTCGTGACGCTGACCGTGCACGTCGTCGTCACGACGGCCGCGCTCGTGGTCGTCGCGGTCGCGACCGGGACCCTGGCGCCGCCCGCGGATCCGGCGTTCTGGATCACGACCGCCGTCGCCGCGCTCGTGCCGACGCTCGCCGCGTACGGCCTGTACTGGTGGCTGCTCGAGCGGGTGGGGATCACGGCGCTCAACGCGCTGCTGTTCCTCGTCGCGCCGACGACCGCGGCGGCGGGCGCGCTCCTGCTCGGGGAGCGGATCACGGCGGTGACGCTCGCGGGGTTCGTGCTGTGCGGCGCGGGCGTGGCGGCGGTGCTGGTGACGGAGGCGCGGCGTGCGGGCGGTGCGCGACGAGAACAGCTCGTCCGCCGCGGACCACCCCACTCCGGGTGCGGATCGCCGCGAGCCCGCCGCCCGGGCCGCGTGACCCCCTAGCGTCGGGGCATGAGCGCTCCGCGGATCACCGTCGCCTGGGCGGGGCTCTGCGCCGCCGCCGTCCTCACGATGAGCGGGTGCGCGACGCCCGGCGGGGCGGACGGGCTCGCGGCGGAGGATCCGCCCGTCGTGCTGCCGACCGCCGATCCCACGCCCACGCCGACGCCCACGCCCGACAGCGCGGCCGGCGGCGGATACGCCGAGTGCGACGACGCCTCCCCCGCCGCGCTCGCAGCCGTGAACGCGAGCATCGCGGCGCACGACGGGCCGTTCCCCGGGTTGCGGCTCGACGGGCTCGAGACCCGGTGGGACGACGAGCAGCAGGTCTGGGCCCTCGCCGGGACGATCGGGCCCGTCGGCGACGACCCTGACGGCGGGCCGGTGTCCGACGATCGCGTGGCGCTGTGGGCCACGGATCAGGATCCGACGCGCGAGGACTTCGCGGGCACGCTCTGGTCCGCCGTGAACGGCGCCGACATGGTGTCCGACGCGCCGCAGCTCGGCTCGTTCCCGCAGCTGACGATGGACGGCCCGGTCCCGGCCGGGATGTGGTGCAGCGACCTCTACCCCGCGGCGGCCGGCGGCACCGGCGGCTGACCCACGGCCGGCAGCCCCCGCAGCCAGACGTCGACCTCGCGGGTCGACCGCAGCCGCACGATCCGGAGATGAGGGTGCTCGACAGCCGCGAGCACGACGCGCTTCCGTACCTTCGCGCGCCCCCGCCATCCCCACCGCACGATGTGGTCGGGGTCGGTGAGGACGGTGCGCATGGGCGGCTCGACGTTGCCGTGCCACAGCGGCTCGCGGCGCCAGCGGCGGACGACCGTGCGGCGGATCAGGCGCCCCATCTGCACCGCCACGGGCAGGTCGAGCCAGACGAGGGTGTCGGCGCGCGACGGCACGAGGTCCCCGAGCTGGGTCGTGTACTGCCACTCGGTGACCCAGGCCTCGCGCGAGGAGAAGGCCTCGACGTCGTCGCGGAAGGTGGGCAGCTCGGTCCAGGCGGGACCGTGGAAGAGGGAGTCCATCTCGGTGTGGGGCGTGCCCGTGCGCTCCTGGATCCGCCGCGCCAGCGTGGTCTTGCCGGCGCCCGACGGCGCGCCGATGAGGATGCGCCGGGCGGGGGGATCCAGGCGCTGGAGAGGTCCGAGCATCCCGCGATCCTAGGGCGGACCGGCGGACCGCCGTCGGGATCCGCCCCCGCCCTCCGCCCGGGACGGCCCGCCCGCCGCCGCGGTGCCGCTCGCTACCGTGGTACCGCCCACGACGCACGGCCGACCGACCGTCCGACCGGAAGGACCCGATCATCCGATCGCCCTCGCGCGACGACGCGCACCGACCGACCTCCCCCGCATCCACGATCGCGACCGTCTTCACGACCGCGACCGCGGCACCGACCTGGGAGGAGGGGATCGTCGTCGGCAGCGGCCGCCTCGGTGCCGTCGCGCACGGGCCCGCCGACGCGATCACCGTCTCCCTCGCGCACGAGCGCTGGTTCCCGCCGGTGAACCCGCGGCCGCACGCGCCCGACCTCCGGCCCCGCCTCGACGCGATCCGTCGCGCCCTCCTCGCCGGCGACCCCGACACCGCGACCGCCGAGCTCATGGCGGGCGCGCGGGACAGCGGCTACGGCGACGATCTCGTATGGACGGATCCGCTCGGCATCTGCGCGACCCTCGTGATCCGCACCGCGGGTGGAGTGGCGGGGATGCGTCGCACCATGGACCCGGTCGGCGGCGAGGCGGCGGTCGAGTGGACGGATCTCGCGGGCGGCCGTCACGCGCTGCGCCTCGTCGCGCCGCGCGACGGATCCGTCTGCTGGCTGGCGCTCGAGTCCGACCGGGATTCCGTGACGGTCGTCGAGCTCGGCCTCGGCGCGGGCGACACGACGGCGCTGTACACGGGCGGGCCGGACGCGTCCGCGGCGGTCCGGACATCCCTGGCGGGCGGTGCGCGCGGGATCCTCGCGGCCGAGGCCGGCGCGGGGGACGACGCGCTGCGGTCGGTCACGGCGGTCGACGCGCCGGGCGCGGGCAGCGCGGAGGGCGCGGGCAGCACGGGCGGCGCGGGCGGCGCCTGGGAGGTCGACGGCGGATCCGCGCGCATGACCGTCCGCACCGGCCCGGGCGCGACGGCGCTGCTGCGCCTGGCGGTGGCCGTGGGCCCCGCATCCGCGGCGCCGACGCCCGACGGCCCTCCGGCGACGACGCCCGCGTGGGACGAGCTGCGCGCCGCGCAACGCGCGACGCACGGCCGGCTCGTCGCGGCATCCGCCCTCGACCTCCACGGCGAGGCGCCCGCGGACGACGCCGACGCGGACCCGCATCCCACCACCGAGGGCCTCTGGGCGGCGGCCCGCGCCGGAGACCCCGCGGCCCGCCGCCGCGTCGTCGAGGTCGCGTACACCAGCGGCCGCGCGGCGATCATCTCCTCCACCGGCGAGCTGCCGGCCACGCTGCAGGGCGTGTGGCACGGCACCTGGCGCCCGGCCTGGTCGGCGGACTACACGCTCAACGGCAACGTGCAGAACGGCGGGATCGCGAGCCTCATCCCCACCGGCACGCCGGAGCTCGCGCGCACCCTGCTCGAGCTGGTGCTCCCCCACCTCGACGACTTCCGCGAGAACGCCCGCCGCATCTACGGCGCCGAGGGCACGCTGCTGCCGGCGCGCATGTCCACGCACGGACGGGCGGACCACTTCGACGCCGACTACCCGATGCCGTTCTGGCAGGGCTGCGGCGGCTGGATCCTCCGCGTCGCCGCCGACGCCGTCGCCACGACGGGCGACCGCGGCATCGTCGACGACCGGCTGTGGGAGCTCGCGGAGGGCGTGCTGCGCTTCGCCGAGACCGCCACGGTGATGGTCGGCGGGGTGCGCCGCCTCGTGCCCTCCTACTCGCCGGAGAACACCCCGGGTGGCGAGCGCATGCCGGCGGCGACCGACGCGACCATGGACGTGTCGATCCTCCGCGACGCCGCCCGCGCCACGGCCCTGCTCGGCCGGGCACGCGGCGACGACTCCCTCGACGCGCGCTGGGCCGCGGTCGTCCGCGACCTGCCGCCGTACCGCGTGGCCGACGACGGCACGCTCGCCGAGTGGCTGGATCCGCGCTGGCGGGAGCGGATCGCGCACCGCCACGCGTCGCAGCTGCACCCGCTCTGGGACGAGATCGATCCGGCGTTCGTCGGAGACGGGGACGAGTCCGCCCGGCTCCGCGCCGCGGCCGCCGCCACCGTCGCCGCGAAGATCGCCTGGCGCGCCGAGGACCCGACCGCGCCGCCCGGCCGCATGGGCATGGCGTTCGGCCTGGTGCAGGTGGGCCTCGCGGCCGCGGCCCTCGGCGACGGCGAGGCGGCGCTCACGTGCGTGGAGTGGCTCGCCGTCGACCACTGGAGCCCCGCCCTCACGAGCCGGCACGACGCCGGCCGCATCTTCAACCTCGACGCGAGCGGCGGCCTGCCCGCGCTCGTCGCGGCGATGCTGCTGGGATCCGACGCGGGGTCGCTCGCGGTCCTCCCGGCGCTGCCCGTGGCCTGGGCGCGCGGATCCGTCACCGGGCTCCGCGCGCGCGGCGGCCTGGTCGTCGACCGGCTCGACTGGGATCCGGATGGCGCGTCGCTCACGGTGCGGCGCGTGCCGGGCGCGGATTGGCTGGCGCCCGCGGGCGGCACTGCCCTGCGGCTGCCGCGGGCGGCCTCGGTGCGCGTGGACGGGCGCGAGCACGACGCCGGCGCACGCATCGCGTTCGTCAAGGACGCCGTGCGGATCGAGATCCGGTGGCTGCCGGAGCCCGTACGGTGAGCCCGATGCCCACCACCGACGCCGCCGCCCTCCTCGCCGCCTACGACGCCCAGCTCCGCACCGACGCCGAGACGCCGAGCGCGCTCGACGTGCGGCTGCTCGGCCCGCTGCGCCTCGTCGTCTTCCCCGGCGGGCGCGGCTTCATCACGTACGCCGACCTCGGCGGACTCGACGAGGCCGGCCTGCGCGACCTCGTCCCCGCGGCGCTCGCGCGCTACCGCGACGACCCCGCGATCACGACCGTGGAGTGGAAGACCCGCGGCCACGACCACGCGCCCGGGCTCGACGGGATACTCCGCGCGAACGGGTTCGTGGCCGAGGAGCGCGAGTCGATCATGCTGGGCGAGGCCAGGGCACTCGCGGTCGACGTGCCGCTGCCCGCGGGCGTGACGCTCCGGCGCGTCACCGCGGAGGCCGACGTGCGGGCGATGAGCGCCATGCAGGACGAGGTCTTCGGCGAAGCGGTGTCCGCGGATCGTGCCGACGCGATCCTCCACCGCCTCCGGCTCGACGACGGCATGGAGCTCTGGGTGGCCGAGGCCGAGGGACGGATCGTGTCGGCGGGCCGGCTCGAGCCCGTCGCGGGATCCGACTTCGCCGGCCTCTGGGGCGGCGCGACCGTGCCGGAGTGGCGCGGCCGCGGCATATACCGCGCGCTCACCGCGGCCCGCGCGCGCTCGGCCCTCGCCGCCGGCCGCACCCTCATGCACAGCGACTCGACCGATTTCTCCCGCCCCATCCTCGAGCGCTCCGGCCTCATCGCCTGCTCGACGACCACGCCGTACGCCTGGTCGCGCTGACGCTCGGCGCGCCGGCGCGTGATCGATTCCCTCACGCGGGGGTACCGTTGCCGCGTGAGCATCACGAGCAGCGCGGCGCCCTCGGGGCGTGGGGAGGTCGTCGGCGGCACGTCCGTCGGCACCAGGTAGCCACCGGATCCGTCGCCGCGCCCCACGAGGGCCGGCCGCACCCGGCGCGCCGTCGATCCCGAGGATCCGGCCGCACCCCCGACACCCGTTCCCGCGGCACCGCCGCGACCCCGCACGAAGGGCACCACATGCTCCCCCTGACCGAATCCGACATCCGCGCATCGCTCGTCAACGCCTCGCAGCGCGAGCGGCGCGACCTCCACCTGCCCGACGGCTTCGCCGACCTCGCCTGGGACCGCCTCGACTTCCTCGGCTGGCGCGACCCGAAGGCGCCGCAGCGCGGCATCGTCGTCGCGCCCGTCGGCGATGAGCTGATCGGCGTGCTGCTCCAGCAGTCCGCGACCGCACCGCGATCCCGCGCGCAGTGCACGTGGTGCCAGGACGTGCGCCTGCCGAACCCGGTCGTCTTCTACGGCGCGCGCCGGGCGGGCGCCGCCGGCCGCAACGGCAACACCGTCGGCACTCTCGTCTGCACCGACTTCGAGTGCAACGCGAACGTGCGGAAGCCCCGGCCGATCCCGTACCTCGGCTTCGACCCCGCGGCGGCGACGGCCCAGCTCATCGACGACCTGCGGGACCGGGTGGCGGCGTTCGCGGCGGACATCGCGTCGACCGCGTGACGGCGGCCTGACCGGGTGACGCGCCGACCCCTGCGCGACCGTCCGCCATGCTCGGAGCATGCTGCTGCGCACCGTGATCCTGTTCGCCCTCGCCGCGGTCGCCGAGATCGGCGGCGCCTGGCTCGTCTGGCAGGCGGTGCGCGAGGGCAGGCCGTGGTGGTGGGCCGGGCTCGGCGTGATGGCGCTCGGCGCGTACGGCTTCATCGCGTCGCTGCAGGCGGACGCGTCGTTCGGGCGGATCCTCGCGGCCTACGGCGGGGTGTTCGTCGCGGGCTCGCTCGTGTGGGGCGCCGTCGTGGACGGCTACCGGCCCGACCGGTGGGACGTGATCGGCGCCGTCGTCTGCCTGCTCGGCGTCGCCGTGATCATGTTCGGGCCGCGCGGGCAGGGCGCCTGACGCGGACGACGTGCAGCCGCGGTCCACGCGCGGACGCGCGCGTCCACCCCGGAGGGCGGACGCGCGCGTGGGTGGGTCGGCCGGGTCAGCGCATCGGGGCAGCTGGCCCGACCGGGTCGGTGGGCCGGCTCAGGACTCCGGCGTGCAGACGGTCGCGAGGGCCGTGCGGAAGGCCTTGCGGTGCGCGTCGTCGAGGCCCTGGCCGAGCTGGCCGCGGGCGTCCTTCACGAGGTGGCCGCACGCCGGGTCGGCGAGGGCGGCGGACGCGGCGCCGATGGCCGGGACGAGGCGCGCATCCACCGCGTTGATGCGCGGGCGGACGCTCGTGGTGAGGTCGGGCGCGGTCGTCGGCGCCTGCGCGGGGTTCGCGTGCCAGAAGGCGATGAGCGCGTACTGCACCTGCTTGCTCGCCGTGATCTGCGCGCGGATGATGCGCTCGGCGGCGACCGGGTCGACCCCGTCGGCCTTCGCGGCGGCGATGGTGGCGTCGACGACGGCCTGCTCGCGCGCGGGATCCGCCACGGCCTTGCCCGACAGGTACTTCGACGCGGCCACGTCGTCGGCGATCTCGAGGCGGTCGAGCGCGGCGGACGCGACGGCGGTGACCGCCTGCTGCTCCGCCGGGTCGCGCGGGCACGCCTGGGCGGGCGCGGCGGCGCCGAGGAGGGCGGCGAGGGTGACGGCGAACGCGGACGTGGTGAGCAGGGCGCGGCGGGGCATGGCGGATCCGTTCTTCAGGAGCGGGCGGAGGATGTCGGGCGCGGTGTCGGGTCAGGCGGTCGGGTCGGTCGGTCGGGTGCCGCGAGCATAGGCAGACGACGCGCCCGGGCGGACGCCGGAGTGCACAGGCCGGCCCGATCGGGGGCGCGCGGTCGCGGCGACCGCGTCGATAGCGTGGGCGGATGACGACGCCCGACACCGCGCCCGGCACGACCCTCGACCGGCCGGCGGATCGCGCGGTCCCCGGCGTACGCGGCGCGCTCCTCGCGCTGGCCGCGGGCGTCGCCGCGGCGGCGCTCGGCCTGCTGCCGTGGATCCTCGCCGGGCTGCGCCTGCCGCCGCAGGACCTGTGGGCGGATGACGTGACGTCCGCCGCCGACATGCCCTTCGCGCTGCTGCCCTTCGACCAGTACACGGCGGGCCTGCTGGCCGCGGTGATCCTGGTGGGCGGCGGCCTCGCGGGCGCCGCCGCACGCGTGCTGCGGACGCGCCTCCCCCGGCACGGGTCGTGGCTCGTGGTCGCGGGGCTGCTCGCCGCGCAGGTCGTGTCGCTCGTCCAGACGTCCGCGGTCACGGCCGACGGGCTCGGCATGGACGACGTCTCGGGCGCGGGCGACCGCACGGGAGCGAGCATCAGCGAGGCGCAGGTCTACCTCGTGGCGTTCGTGGGCGGCACAGCGGCGATGATCCTGCTCGCAGCCGTCGTCGCCGCGCTCCTCGCGTGTGCGCCCGCCGGGCTCGCAGTCGTCGCGGCGGCGTTCCCGGTCGTGCTGCTCGGCGAGTGGCTCGGCGGGCTCGTGTCCCCGGGCCCGACCGGGGTGCTCAGCGACGCGGCGTACGCGATCCTGCCGGTGATCTCGTGGGTGCCGCCCGTCGTGCTCGGCATCGCCGTCGCGCTCACCGGCCTGCGCTCGGTCGGCCGCGTGATCGGATCGGTCGTCGCGGTGCTGCTGCTCTGGCTGGGCACGGCCATCGTGGTCGGCGTCACCTACGCCCTCGGCAACCGCGTGCTCCTGCGCTATCCGCTGGAGCTCCTCGACGCGGGCGGCATGGTCGGCGGCGCGGTGCTCCGCGGCGAGGGCGGCGTGCTCGGGCGGCTCGCGGTGGCGGTGGTCGTCGGGATCCTCGGCGCGCTCGTCGTGCGCGCGGTGCGGCGACGGGCCGTCGGCGCGGGGTGACCGGATCCTCGTCGGCCGGCCGGTCGCGACCGCCGGCTCAGCCCGCGCGCCCGCGCAGCAGCCGCGGCAGATCCCGCATGTCGTCGAAGACGAGGGCGCCGGCGTCGCGCAGGCGGTCGGCCGGCGTGAGGCCGCCCGCGTAGCCCAGCGCGCGCATGCCCGCCGCCCGTGCGCCCTGCACGCCGTACGGGCTGTCCTCGACGACGACGCAGCGCGCGGGATCCACGCCCATGCGCGACGCCGCCAGGAGGAAGAGATCGGGCGCCGGCTTGCCGTGCGCGACCTCGGTGGCGCTCGAGATCCGGCCGTCGAAGCGCGGGAGCAGACCCGTGCGCGCGAGGTTCGCGCGGATCTTGTGGTGGCCGCCGCTGGACGCCACGCACGTCGGCAGGGCGATGGCGTCGAGCGCCTCCTCGATCCCGTCAACCGGACGCAGGTGCTCCGCGAAGGCGTCGGCGTACCAGTGGTCGTAGGGCGCATCCCAGTCGTCGGCGAGGTCGCGGCCGAGGTGCGCGGCGACCTCCGCCGTGAACGTCGCGTGCGACTTCCCGACGAAGCGCTCGACGATCTCCTCCGTCGTGACGTCCCAGCCGAGCTCGGCGAGGACGCGCTTGTCGACCTCGACGGCGAGCACCTCGCTGTCGACGAGCACGCCGTCGCAGTCGAGGATCACGAGATCCACCGGCGCGCTCACGCCGTCGTGCGCTCCGCGTCAGCGGCGGCGCGCATCACGGCGGACGGATCCACGAGGACGCGCGCGAAGGCCAGCTCGGCCGCGCCGATCATGAGGCGGTCGGGGCCGAGGGCCGCGCGGCGGATCCGCAGGGCCTCGCGGGCGCCGGGGAGCGCCTGGGCGGTGGCGCGGGCGAGGATCCGGTCGGGATCCGCCGCGTGCAGCGACCCGAGGAACCCGCCGAGCACCACGAGCGACGGGTTGAAGATGTTGACCACGTTGCGCAGCGCGACCGCCAGGTTGTCGATCTGCCGCTCGACCTCCGCCGTGACGGCCGGATCCCCCGCCTCGAGCGCCGCCGCGAGCACGTCGCCCAGCTCGTCGGCGCGGGCGCGCTCGAGGCCCGTGACCTCGAGCAGCGCGTCCTGGCCGACCGTGGTCTCGAGGCAGCCGACCGCGCCGCAGTGGCAGAGCTCGCCGCCGGAGTCGACGAGCGTGTGGCCGAGCTCGCCGCCGTAGCCCTCCGCGCCGCCGAACGGGCGGCGGCCGATGAGCACGCCGCCGCCGACGCCCGACGCGCCGCCGTTGAGGTAGACGAGGTCGTCGACGTCCCGGCCGGATCCGAACCGCCCCTCGGCGACGGCCGCGAGGCTCGCGTCGTTGGCGGCGAGCGCGGGCAGCCCGGTGGCCTCGGCGAGGAGCGCGGCGAACGGCTCGTCGACCCAGCCGAGGTGCGGCGCGAGGCGCACGAGCCCGCCGTCGAAGCGCACGAGGCCGGGGACCGCGACGCCGATGCCGAGCACGCGCGCGTCGGGCCGGGTCGCGCGCAGGCGGGCGCGCAGCTCGGCGATGATCGCGCCGGCGAGGTCGGCGGCCTGCGCGGCCGTGGGGATCCCGTCGGTGTCGCGGCGCACGCGCTCCTGCACGACCCCGTCGAGGCCGACGAGGCCGACCGTGACGGCGTCGATCTCGGGGTTCACCGCGAAGACGACCACGCGCGGATCCGCGGAGACGATGGGGCTCGGCCGGCCGACGCGGTTGGTGCCGGGCGGCTCCGACTCCACGACGAGCCCGAGCTCCTGCAGCTCGCCCACGAGCGCGGCGATGGTGGAGCGGTTGAGGCCCGTCTCGCGGGTCAGCTCGGAGCGGGACGCGGGCCCGGTCTCGTGCACGATCTGGAGGACGGTCGCGAGGTTGGAGCGGCGGACGTGGTCGGGCGTGGTGCCGCGGGAGCGGGGATCCGGCGCGAGCGGGACCGACCGGGCGGGATCCACGACCGACGCGAGCGGCTCGGGCGCGCGCGCGGCGTCGCCCGTCTCGTGCCCGGTCACTGGATCCCCACCCGACGAGGCTACCCGGCGGCGGCCGGGCGGGCGACGGCGGCGACGCCCTCGGGGCCCGCGCGGCCAGCGGTCGCCGGCGACCCCTGGAGCGCCTCCCGCACGCCCCGCTCGCGCCACGCCTCGAGCCGGGCGCGCACGTCGTCGCGCCGCTCGTCGGCGAGCGCGGTCGCGTAGGCGCGCTCGAGCACGTCGTCGATCGCGAGCCGCCGGCCCGTGTCCTTCGACTCGATCGCGGCCTCCACCATCGCGAGGCTCATCACGTTGCCGTGCACCTCTCCGTGCGGCCGCTCGCCCGTGCGCAGCGCGCGCACGAACGCGCGGAGCGAGCCGGCGATCTCCACGCCCACCGACTCGGCGGCCGCGGGCTCCGCGGGCGGGCCGCCGGGCGCCTCCGGGATCTCGCTCGTCGGGTCGTGGTCGCCGTCCCAGAGCGCGGTGCCGTGCGCGCCGCTGACCCGCCAGGATCCGTTCCACGATGTCTCCGCGCCCGGGCTGCACCAGCTGCCCGTGTAGACGTACCGCACGCCGCCCTCGAACGCGAAGACCGCGGTCGCTCCCGCGTCGCCGCGGTACCAGCTCCACGCGGGGTTGTACGACTCGCAGTAGACGCTCACGGGATCCGCGTCGAGCAGGTACCGCACGGCGTCGAACTGGTGCACGGCCATGTCGAGCAGCAGCACGTCGTCCATCTCCTCGCGGAACCCGCCGAATCGCGGGGCCTTGAAGAACTCGGTGGTCACGATCCCGACGCCGCCGAGGTCGGCCGCCCGCCGCTTGAGCGCGACGAGGTGGTCGTTGTAGCGGCGCGACTGGCTGACCATGAACAGCTCGCCCGTGATCTCCGCGGCCGCCGCGAGCGACAGCCCCTCGGCGACCGTGAGCGCGACGGGCTTCTCGCCGAGCACCGGGATCCCGGCGAACAGCGCTTGCGTGGTGACGGGGTGGTGCGCGCGCGGGATCGTGACGTCGATGACGGCATCGGGCCGGACCCGGGCGATCAGCTCGCCGAGGTCGGTGGACGCCTCCGCCGACGCCCCGTGCGCGGACGCGCCCGCCCGCGCCGCCTCCTCGTCGAGGTCGACGACGCCCACGAGCTCGACGTCGGGGTCCTCCGCGATGGTCTGCAGCCACTGCCGTCCCATGCCGCCCGCGCCGACCTGCACGACCCGCAGGCGCGCGCCGTCGGCGGGCGCGACGATCCGGTGAGCCGGGCCCGTGCGCTCCTCGACGGCCGTCATCGCTCGAGCGCCCCGGCGTAGTCGGTGCCGTCGTAGTACTCGCCGAGCTCGTAGCGCAGCAGCGTGGGCGTCTCGCGGCGGTCGGGCCGCGCCCACTCGCACGCGTTGGCGATCACCCGGCGGACGTCCCGGTGGTGGTACACGGGGAAGTCCTGGTCGCCGGGCGAGAAGAAGAAGATCCGGCCGAAGCCGCGGCGGTAGGTCATGCCGCTACGGAACACCTCGCCGCCCGTGAAGCCCGAGATGAAGACGAGCTCGTCGGGCGTGGGCACGTCGAAGTACTCGCCGTACATCTCCTGCTCGTCGATGACGATCGGGTTCGGCACGCCGCGCGTGATGGGGTGCTGCGGGTTCACGGTCCACACCAGCTCGCGGTCGTGCTCGCTGCGCCAGCGGAGGGTGCACGTGGTGCCCATCAGCTTCGTGAAGATCTTCGACCAGTGCCCGGAGTGCAGCACGATGAGGCCCATCCCGTCGAGCACGTGGCGGTGCACGCGCGCGACGACCTCGTCGTCCACCTCGGCGTGGGCCGCGTGGCCCCACCAGGTGAGCACGTCGGTGCGGGCGAGCAGCTCCTCGGTGAGGCCGTGCTCGGGCTGGTCCATGGTCGCGATCTCGACGTGCGCGTCGGGCAGGTTCTCCTGCACGCCCTCGGCGACGGCGCCGTGCATCCCGGTCGGGTAGCGGTCGCGGACGTGCTGCTCGATCTGCTCGTGGCGGTTCTCGCCCCAGACGGTGACGCGGAGCGGGGATGCGGTGTCGGTCATGGTGTCTCTCTCTCGGAGGGGTCGTGCGGGATGTCGGAGGCGGCGCGGGCCGCGTCAGGGGCGCGGGCGAGCGGCAGCCGGATCACTTGACCGCGCCGCCCGTCGCGCCCGCCGCGATGAAGCGCTGCGCCGCGAGGAGCAGCACGATCGCCGGCAGCGACGCGAGCACGGCCGTCGCCATCACCGTGCTCCAGTCGGCGGTGTACGTGCCGATGTACTGGTAGATCCCGAGCGTGATCGGGCGCACGTCGTCCGTCGTCGTGAGCGTCAGCGCGAACAGGAAGTCGCTCCAGGTGAAGAGGAACGTGAAGAGCCCGGCCGTGATCACGGCGTTGAGGCTCACGGGCAGCACGATCGAGCGGAAGGCCCGGAAGTTCCCGGCGCCGTCCACCTTCGCGGCCTCGATGATCGACGGCGGGATGCCCGCCATGAACGCCCGCATGATGAGGATCGCGAACGGGATGCCGGCCGTGGAGTCCGCGAGGATCAGGCCCGGGATGGAGTTCAGCAGCCCGAGGTCGTTGTACGCGGCGTAGAGCGCGTTCGCGACGACGATGCCCGGGATCATCTGCGAGATGAGGATCCCGAACAGCACCAGGTTGATCCAGCGGAACTTGAACTGCGCCAGCGCGTACGCCGCCGGGGTCGCGATGGCGAGGCTGAGCACCACGCTGCCGAGCGCGATCACGAGGCTCGTGCCGAGCGCCTGCCCCTGCTCCGAGAGCGCGGTCGCGTAGCCGTTGAACTGCGCCTCGAACGGGAACCACGCGGCCTGGATCGCCGGGCCCGCGGGCTGCAGCGAGATGTTGACCATCCAGTAGACGGGGAACAGCATCACGGCGAGGAGCGCGATCCCGACGACCGTGCCGATCCAGCTGCGGTCCGCGCGTGGTCGGCGGGAGCCCGACGACACCCGGCGGGCCGGGGCGGGGGCGAGGCGCTCGGCTGTGTCAGTCATCGACGGCCTTCCTGTTCGCGCGGAGGTAGACCACCGCGAACACCGCCGAGATGGCGATGAGGATGTTGCTGAGGGCGGCGCCCGACCCGAAGTCGAACTGCTGGAACGAGAGCGTGTACGACTGCGTCGCGATGGTCTGCGTCGAGTTCGCGGGCCCGCCGTTCGTGAGGCCGAGGATGATGTCGAGCACCTTGATCGTGTAGACGACGCCGAGCACGAGCACGACGCCCACCACCGGTCGCAGCAGCGGCCAGGTGATGTGCCGGAAGCCGCGCCAGCCGGTGGCCCCGTCGAGGGATCCGGCCTCGTACAGCTCCGGCGGGATGTCCTGCAGGCCCCCGTAGAGGATCGTCGTGTTGAACGGGATCCCGATCCACACGTTCACCGCGATCACCGTGATCAGCGCGAAGGCAGGGCTCGTGAGCCACGGCACCGGGTCCTGCACCAGCCCCGACCCGAGGAGCGCCTGGTTGAGCACGCCGGAGTCCTGGTCGAGGATCCACTTCCACACCGCGCTCGACACGATGAGCGGCAGCAGCCACGGCAGGAGCAGCAGCGCCCGCAGCAGGCCGTTGAGCGGGAAGGACCGGCGGAAGAACAGCGCCAGCACGAGCCCGATCACGAACTGCCCGGCGATCGACCCGGCCGTGAACAGGAACGTGTTGAGCAGCGCCGTCGAGAAGATCCCCGACGAGAGCACCGACGCGTAGTTCGCGAACCCGACCCACGGCGCCTCGCCCGTGTAGAAGGTGGTCGTCGTGTACTCCTGGAAGCTCATGACGATGTTCTTCACGACCGGGAAGCCGAAGAAGAGCACGAGGTACACGACCGCCGGCACCAGGAACATCACCTGGAAGAAGCGCTCCCACCGGAAGCGGGGACGGCGGCGCACGGGACCCCGCGCGACGGCGGCTTCCCCGGCGCCCCGGGCCCGCCCTGCCGCCTGCGCGGTCGGGCGGGCGGGGACGGCGGTCGTCGCCATCAGCCCTGCTCGGCGTTCTTCAGCGCGTCCTCCGGCGACGACTGGCCGGTGAGCGCCGACTGCACGGCCGTGTAGATCTTCGTGGCGGCCTTCGGCCACTCGGCCCCGAGCTCGCCGGTGCGCGCGCGGGCGTCGGCGACGAGGTCGACGAACACCTGCTCCTCGGGCACCTGCTGGCCGAACTCGGTGGCGACGGCGGTCTTCGACGGGATCGTGTAGCGCTTGGTGGCCATGTCGAGCTGGTTCTCGTCGGAGTTGAGGCACTCGACGACCTTCGCGGCCGTGGCCTGCTTCGCCTTGTCGCCCGTCTGCGGCACGGTCCACACCTCGCCGCCGAGCGGGGCGACGGCGGTGCCGCCCGCCTCGGGTGCGGGGAGCTTCGCGATGCCGTAGTCGACGCCCGACTCGGTGAGCGCGGGGATCTGCCACGGGCCGTTGATCATCATCGCCGTCTTGCCGGCCATGAACTGGTCGTTGACGTCGGACTGGGTCCAGTTGACGACGCTCTGCGACGCCGAGCCGTCCTTCACGAGGTCGGTCCAGAGCTGGAGCGCCTCCGCGGTCTCGGGGGTGGCGATGTCCTTCTCGTCGCCGCCGTTCGACCACATGAAGGGCAGGAACTGCCAGGTGCCCTCGTAGGTGGCGTTGGCGTCCATGGCGATGCCGTAGCGGTCGCCGTCCTTGAGCGCGGCGGCGGCGGTCTTCAGCTCGTCCCAGGTGGTGGGCGGCTGGATCCCCGCGTCGGCGAGCATCGCCTTGTTGTAGAAGAGCGCGATGGTGTTGACGGTGGGCGCGAGGCCGTACGTCTTGCCCTCGTAGGTGCCCGCGTCGACGACGCCCTTCGCGTAGCCGTCGGTCGAGATGCCGAAGTCCTCGAGCGGGGCGAGCGCTCCCGTCGCGGCGATCTGCTGCAGGTCGGGGTTGTCGAGCATGAGCACGTCGGGCAGCGTCTTCGACGACGCCTGCTGCAGCACCTTCTGGATGAGGCTCGAGCCCGGGATCGACGTGCGCTCGATGGTGACGCCGAGCGACTCCCCGCACTTCGTGAGGGTGTCGCCGATGACGGTGTCGTCGTTGCCCTCGTTGTAGTAGTCGGTGACGGTGATGGTCGTCGGATCGCCGCCGGACGAGGATCCGCCTCCCCCGCCGCCGGAGCAGCCGGCGAGAACGAGGGGGACGGTGGCCGCGAGGGCGGCGGCGCCGACGAGGCGGCGGCGGGCGGTGGATCGAGGGGACATCGCGTGGTCTCTTCCTTGAGGTGGCGGTGGATCCGGGCCCTGACGACGCCGTGATCCGCAGCTCGCACGCATCCGGGTGGCGTCGTCGCTGACCCGATGGCGGCGACGCTAACACCGCGCGACCATGCCTGTAAAGCGGTTAACCTGCAATGCGTCCGTCAGAGGAGCGGCCCGTCCCCTCAGGCGGGCCGCTCCGGGAGCGCGCGCCGCCGGCTAGCCGCGCATCGACGGGAAGGGCGCGGCCGGTGCCGTCGTCGGGACCCACACCGCCTTCTGCTGCGTGTACTCGTCGAGCACGCCCGGGCCCGACGAGCGCCCGTGCCCGGACTCCCCGAAGCCGCCGAACGGCACGGCCACGTGGATGGACTTGTAGGCGTTGATCCAGAACGTCCCGGCGTCCACGGCCGCGGCCACGCGGTGCGCGCGCGACACGTCGGAGGTCCAGACGGCGCCCGCGAGGCCGAAGCCCGTGGCGTTCGCGCGCGCGACCACCTCCTCCTCCGTGTCGAAGACGGAGACGCCGAGGACGGGGCCGAAGACCTCGGTGGTCTCCAGCCGGTGGCCGGGCTCGACGCCGTGGAGGATCGTGGGCATGATCCAGCTGCCGTCCGCGAGCGCGCCGTCGGCCACCGAGGCGGCGGGCGTCGCACCCGAGAGCCGCGTGGCGCCGTCCTCCTGGCCCGCCTGGATGAGCGAGCGGATGGTCGCGACCTGGCGGCGGGAGATGATCGGGCCGATCTCGGTGTCGGGGTCGAGCGGGTCGCCGAGCCGGAGCGCGTCGACCTGGGCGACGATGCGCGCCACGAGCTCGTCGTGCACGCCGCGCTCCACCAGCAGGCGGGATCCGGCGACGCACGACTGGCCGGCGCCCGAGAACACGGCGCTCACTGCGCCGCGCGCGGCCTGGTCGAGGTCCGCGTCGGCGAACACGATGTTGGCGCTCTTGCCGACGAGCTCGAGCACGACGGGGATCCCGGCGCCCGCCGCCGCCTGCGCGACCGTGCGGCCGACGGGTACGGATCCGATGAAGCTGAGCTTGCCCACGCGCCGGTCCGTGCTGAGCGCGGCGCCGACCGTCGTGCCCGCGCCGACCGCGACCGAGAGCACGCCCGCAGGCAAGCCGGCCTCCTCGGCGAGCTGCGCCAGGCGGATCGTGCTGAGCGGCGTGTACTCGCTGGGCTTGAGGATCACGGCGTTGCCGGCGGCGAGCGGGGCGGACGAGTTCCATCCGGCGGTGAACAGCGGCGAGTTCCACGGCGTGACCGCGACCACGACGCCCCACGGCACGCGCGTCGTGTAGGTGAGCCAGTCGCCGGGGACGGGGATGGTCTGGCCGGTGACCTTGTCGGCCCAGCCGGCGTAGTAGCCGAACATCTGGGCCACGCGGCCGGCCTCGACGCGGGCGTCGCGGATCGGCTTGCCGGTCGTCACCGTCTCGAGCACGGCGAGCTCCTCCTGGTGCTCGCCGATGGCGCGCGCGACGTCGCGGAGGATCGCGGCCCGGTCGTAGGGATCCATCGCGCCCCACGTGCGCGCCCCGCGGGTCGCGGCGGCGAGGGCGGTCTCGGCGCCCTCGGCCCCCGGATCCGCGTAGCTCGTGACGAGCTCGCCCGTCGCGGCGTCGACGAGGTCGATGGCGGGTCCGGATCCCGGGTGCACGCGCCCGTCGGCCCACGTGCCGATGCCGTCGGAGAACGCGTGGGCGATGAGGTCCCGGGCTCGCCGGGCGGGGTGCGCGGTCGGGTCGACCGCGTCGAGGAGCGCGGTGCGGGAGGTCGGGTCGGGGGCGGTCATCTGGCGGTGTCGTCCTTCCGCGCGGGGAGCTGCGCGGGATCCAGGGCGGTGGTCGCCGTGGTGAAGGTGGAGGTCGCGGCGACGAAGTCCGCGCGCGGGCCGAGGGCGGCGAGCGCCTGCTGCCAGCGCGCGTCCGTCTCGGCGAAGAGGCCGGGGGTGGCGCCGGTCGCGCGGGCAACGTCGTGCGCGAGCGCCACGTCGCGCGCCATGAGGCCCAGCGCGAAGCCGGAGCCGAAGCGGCCGTTGAGGATCTGGTCCGGGAACATCCGCTGGCTGACCGTGCTCGCGCCCGTGGCCGTGTTGAGCGCGGCGACCGCGGTGTCGAGGTCGATCCCGTGGGCCGCGGCCACGTCCATCGCCTCCGCGACCGCGAGCAGGTTGACCGAGACGAGCATGTTGTTGAGGAGCTTGACGACGTTCCCGGATCCAGCGGGGCCGACGTGGCGCCAGCCGCCGGAGGTGAGCGCCTCGAGGACGGGGCGGGCGGCGTCGACGGCCGGCGCGGATCCGCCGACGAAGGACGCGAGCGTGCCCGCGGCCGCGCCCGTGTTGCCGCCGGAGACCGGGGCGTCGACGAACGCGGCGCCGTGCGCGGCGGCGAGCGCGGCCATCGCGGCGCTCGTGCCGGGCTCGGAGGTGGTGGTGTCGACGACGGCCACGGTGCCGGGCACGGCGAGGAGCGCGGGCACCGTCGCCTCGACCACGCGCGCGGACGGCAGCGAGAGCACGACGTACGGGATCCCGGCGAGGGCGGACACGCCGGCGACCGTGGCGAGGCCGCGCGCCTCCGCCGCCTCGCGCGCCGCCGCGGACGGGTCGCAGCCGACGACGTCCCAGCCGCGGCCGGCGAGGGACGCCGCCATGGCGCCGCCCATCGATCCGAGCCCGACGACGCCGATGCGCCGCGGGGTGGTGGGGTCGAGCGGGTCGGTGGGGCTCATGGGTCCTTCCGGTGCCGCGAGGTGCGGCGGGTCGAAGCGGGTGGGATGCGGACGGGCGCGTCAGCCCGTGAAGGTGCCGAGCTGCTGCCACAGCTCCTGCGTGCGGCGGAGGGCTGCGCGGCTGCGCTCGGGGTGCGCCGACTCCATCCCGCTGAGCAGGCCGTAGACGACCGACGTGGTCGCCGCCGTGGACTGCAGGAACGAGACGCCCTCGCTGGGCACGACGAGCACGTGGTCGGCGCTGGCGGCGAGGCGGCCCCGGCGCATGTCGGTGATGGCGACGACGGTCGTGCCCGCCGCGTGGGCCGCGGTCGCCGCCGCGAGCACATCGCGCATCGGCCGCCACAGGCTCACGACCACGAGCACGTCGTCCGCGCCGAGCGCGGTCATGGCGGCCGCGAGGTGGGCGCCGCCCCGGCCCTCGAAGGAGACGGGGTAGCCCATCACGGATCCGAGGTGCGCGAGGATCGACGCCGGCGCGCCGAACGAGCCCATGCCGACCACCAGGATCCGCCCGGCGGAGGCGAGCGCCACGATGGCCGCGTCGCCCTCCGCCGGGTCGATGGACTCGAGCGCCCGCCCGAGGTTCGCGACGTCGCGCTGGATGGACGCGTGCACCGCGCCCGACGCCGCCGCCGGGTGCTCGCGCAGGGTCTCCTCGGAGGTCAGGGTCGCGAGGTACCGCATCCGCAGCTCCTGCTGCAGCTCGGGCCAGCCGCGGAAGCCGAGGGCCTGCGCGAACCGCACCACGGTGCTGGCGTTGACCTCGGCCCGCTGGGCGATCTCGGCGATCTCGGAGTACGACGCGAGCTGCTGGTTCTCGAGGAGCACGCGCGCGATGCGGGCGTGCGACGGCGTGTGCCCCTTCGTCGGCTCGAGCTCGTCGAGCCAGTCGGCGAGCGGATCCGCGGCGCTCACGCCCAGAACCCGAGCGCGAACTCCGCGATGACGGCCGAGAGCAGGAACGACGCCGTGATGGCGACGAGCCCGACGGGCACGATGCGCCAGCCGACCGTCTTCAGCAGCGCCGCGTCCTTGCCGAGGCTGAGGCCCGCGAACGTGAGGGTGGCGCACGCGATGGAGAGGAAGTCGATGGAGGTGACGACCGCGGTCAGCTCGGCGCCGATGGGCGAGTAGGGGCTCGAGGCCAGCGCCCCGATGGTGGTGACGAAGACGATCGCGGACACCTTGCGCGTCACCTTCGCCAGCAGCTGGCTCACCAGCAGCAGGGCGATGAGGATCGCGTAGCCGCCGACGATGGACCAGCTCACGCCGCCCGCGAAGATCGACGCGGTGCCGATGCCCACCACCGCGAGTATCGGGATCGTGATCCACGGCCGGATGTCCACGGGCGCCGCCGCCTCGGCGACGCGCTCCCGGAAGGCGCGGTTCGCCTCCTCGGTCGCGGCGGAGACCGGCGCGGGACCGGACGCGGCCTCGGCCGCCGCCTGCTTCCGCGTGAGGAACCGGTAGAACCGGTCGGCGAGCGGCAGCGCCACGTAGATGCCGACGTACACGCCGAGGACCGTGGTGATGAGGTTCGAGACCGCCGCGATGCCGAGGATCGCGTCCTGCTGGCCGGGGTACGCGGCGATGATGCTGGCGGTCGACGCGGCCATCATCGACCCGGATCCGACGCCCGCGCCCATCGCGAGCGCCAGCGGGTCGAACACGTCGGCCGACGCCACGAGCGAGGTCAGCAGCGTGATGTAGACCGCGCCGAACAGCGTGCCGAACACGTACATGGCGAGCACGCCGCGGTACTGGTCGGAGTCCGGCCCGTACTTCTCGCTCACCATCGCGAAGGCCGGCTCGCGGTCGAGCGAGAAGGTCGCGCCGATGGTGGCCTTGCCCATCCGCAGCAGCACGGCGAGCGGCAGGGCGAGCGCGACCGTGCCGAGCAGGTGCCCGATCTCCTGCAGCAGCAGCGCGGGTCCGGCCTGCAGCAGCGTGGGGATGTTCGGCCCGATGTTGAAGGCGAGCCGCGCGACGAGGAACAGCACGGCGACGCCCACGAACGCGTTCGCGATGCGCTGGAAGCCGAGGCCGACCGGTCGGATCCGCTGGAAGGACAGGGCGGCGGCGATGAGGAGGCCCCACACCATCGGGAAGAAGACGATGGAGGCGGATCCGAGCGGCAGGGTCCGTGACCCGATCACCTGGGCGACGAGCGCGATCACGAGGGCGGCGACGGCCACCGGCGCGACGCCGCGGAGGCCGACGATGGACCTCGTCCTCTCTCCGACGGTCGTGGTCATGGGCGGTCCCTTCGCGAGGTGCGCCGGCGGGAGGCCGGCGCGACGGATCGATGAGGAACGGTTCCTGCAATCGCCGTCGCGGAGGACGAGCTCTGCAATCGCCGTTGCACACGACACTAGGCAGCACGCGTTTCCGCGGCGATGCACGCGTGTTGCGGCCGTGTGAACGCGAGCCGGAGAAGCCCCCGTGCGCGCCGCCCCTTTACCGGGGGCCACGCGGCGCGGATCATGGCGACCACACCCGCCAGCTCGAGGAGGAGCCGCATGCGCCGGATCACCGCAGGACTGTTCGCGTCCGTCGACGGCGTCGTGGAGGCGCCGAACCTGTTCCAGTTCGACAGCTTCGACGCCGAGCTCGGCGCCGGGATGGCCCGCCTCATGGAGACGGTGACCACGGCCGTGCTCGGACGGCACGGCTACGAGGAGTGGTCCTCGTACTGGCCCCAGGCGCCCGCGGACGACGCGTTCGGCGCCTTCATCAACCCGATCGAGAAGCTCGTCGCGTCGACGACGCTCACCGGCGAGCTCGACTGGAACGCGACCCTCATCGAGGGCGACGTCGTGGATGCCCTCGCGGACCTGAAGCGCACGGACGGCGGCGACATCGGCGTCTTCGCGAGCATCTCCCTCGCGCGCGAGCTGCTGTTCGCGGGGGTGCTCGACGAGCTGACCCTGATGATCCACCCGGTCGTCGCGGGCGCCGGCCGTCGCCTGTTCGAGCCGAGCGATCCGGTGACGCGGCTGGAGCTGCGGCGCTCCGAGATCACGAGCGCGGGCAACGCGCTGCTCACCTACGCGCTGCGCGACGGAGGGAGCTGACGATGGAGCTGGTCTTCGTGCACGGCGCCCTGGTGCGCGACGGCGCCTGGTGGTGGGGAGCGACGGCGGAGCTGCTGCGCGAGCGGACCGGGATCCGCAGCCGCGCGCTGGCGCTGCCGTCCTGCGGCGAGACGACCGCAGGCGAGATGGCAGGCGGCCTCGTCGCGGATGCGGCCGCGCTGCGGCGCGCGCTCGACGGGATCGACGACGGCCAGGCGATCGTCGTCGGCCACTCCTACGGCGGCACCGTGATCGCGGAGGCGGGCCCGCACGCGGCCGTCGCGCACCTCGTGCTCATCTCCTCCTACCTGCCCGACGTGGGGCAGGCGCAGGCGCTGATCCTCGGCGGCGAGGCGGACCCCGTCACCCTCGAGGACGCGGGCGACGGGGCGCTCCGGGTGGCAGGGCTGGACGTCGCGTCGTTCGGCGCGCGCTTCCTACAGGACGCTGATCCCGCCACGCAGCAGCAGGCCTGGGCGCGCGTGACGCGGCAGGCGGCGGGGGCGTTCGTCACGCCGACCACGGCGGCCGGCTGGCGCGGCGTCGACTCCACGTACCTGGTGTGCGCGGACGACCTCCGTCGAGCTGCAGCGCGCGCACGCCGCCCGGGCGACGCGTGCCGTGGAGCTGCCGACCGGCCACCACCCGTTCGTCACGCGGCCCGACCTCGTGGTCGACGCGATCGCGGCGCTCCCGCGCGGCTGAGCGCGGCGCGTCGCTCCGCCGCGCGGCCCGCCGATAGGGTCGCGGGATGCGGATCTCTGTGCTCTTCGGCGGCGAGAGCGAGGAGCGCGACGTCTCCATCGCGAGCGCGGCGCAGGTCGTCCCGGCCCTCCGGGCGCTCGGGCACGAGGTGGTCGCGGTCGACACCGCGCGGGGCGCGCTGGCCGCCGCCGCCGAGGCGCGGATCCTCACCCCCGACGTCGGCGTGCGCCCGCCGACGTCCGCGGAGCTGGCCACCGCGGCCACGGGCGGGTCCGCCGCGGTGCTGCGCCTGCCGGCCGACCTCCGCGACAGCGACCTGGTGTTCCTCGCGCTGCACGGCGGATCCGGCGAGGACGGCCGTCTGCAGGCGCTCCTCGAGCTCGCGGGCATCCCGTTCACGGGATCCGGCTCCCTCGGCAGCGCGCTCGCGATGGACAAGGACGTCGCCAAGACGCTGCTGCGCGCCGGCGGCGTGCGGACGCCCGACTGGATCATCGACCCCGAGCCGGATGCGGTCGAGCCCGCCCTCGGGTTCCCGGTGGTCGTGAAGCCGACCGGGCAGGGATCCACCGTCGGGCTCTCCGTGGTGCGCGCCGCCGCGGAGCTGCCCGCCGCGCTCGAGCTGGCGCGGCGGCACGGCACCGTGATGGTCGAGCGGTTCGTGCGCGGCCGCGAGCTGACGGTCGGCGTGCTCGACGGCGAGGCGCTCGCGGTGGGCGAGATCGGCGTGCCCGTGGACGAGGCGTTCACCTACGCCGCGAAGTACCAGGCGGGCGCGATCGCGGAGACGTTCCCGGCCGACCTGCCGAGCGAGGTGGCGGAGGAGGCGCGGGCGGCGGCGCTGGCCGCCCACCGGATCCTCCGGCTCGCCGGGTACAGCCGCTCCGACTTCCGGCTCGACGACGCGGGCGCCCTCTGGATCATCGAGGCCAACAGCCTGCCCGGCCTCACCGCGACGAGCCTCCTGCCGCAGTCGGCGGCGGCCGTCGGCATCGGGTACCCGGAGCTGTGCGACCGGATCGCGCGGATCGCGTTGCGGGGGCGCGCGGGCTGACGGGTCGGGCTACCGCGCCGGCGCGACCGGCGGCAGCAGCCCCTGCTCGGCGGCGGCCGCGCGGGCGATCAGGAGGGTCGGGTCCTCGATGCCGCCCGCGGCGATGAGCGCATCGAGCTCCACGACGGGCATGCGGACGAGGCGCACCTGCTCGGACGGGTCGGAGCGGTCGGCCGTGCCCGCCGTGGTCGGGGTCGTGCAGGCGAAGACGTGCACGAGCCAGGACGCGCGGCCGGGGTTCACGGCGTAGGTGCGCAGCGGGCGGATCTCCGGCGCGACGAGGCCGAGCTCCTCCTCGAGCTCGCGGCGGGCGGCGTCGACGGGTCGCTCGGCAGCGTCGCCCGCACCGCCGGGGAGGTCGAGGATCCACCGGCCGAGCGGGTGCCGGTACTGGCGCGAGAGGATCACGGCGTCGCCGTCGATCACGAGGGTCGCGACCGCGAACGGCACGCTCTCGTCGACCTCGTAGCGCGAGGCGGACCCGTCGGGCAGCAGCACGTCGTGCTCGACGAGGACGACGCGGCCGCGGTGCAGGTCGCGGCGGTCGGTCGTGGCCCAGACGAGCTCGGGGTCGGGATGGGGTTCCGCGCTGCTCATCCGGCGAGCCTAGGCGGGAGCGTCCGGGCGGCGGCGCGCGACGATGGCGAGGTGCGGCCGCTGCCCGGTCGCCGTGCGCGTGTGCAGCTCGTCCACCTCGAAGCCCGTCGCCTCGATCCGCGAGGCCAGCTCATCCGGCTCCCAGCGCCACGCGCGCGTCACGGCGTGGTCGAACGGCTCGGTGACCGTGCCGGCGAACGCGCCGACGAGCAGGCCGCCGCCCGGCCGGACGACCCGCGCGAGCTCGGCGAGCGGCACGGCGACGCGGTCGGGCGCGTGGTGGATGAGCGAGTACCAGGCGAGCGCGCCGCCGAGAGCGGCATCCCGGGCATCGAGCGCATCCAGGTCGCCGACCTCGAACGGGACGCCAGGATGCGCGGCGCGGGCGTGAGCGACGAAGGCCGGCACGAGATCCACGCCGCGCGCGTCGAGGCCGCGGGAGGCGAGGTGCGCGGTCCAGTGGCCGGGTCCGCAGCCGGCGTCGAGCACCGGGCCCGTGATGCCGTCCGCCCACGTCGTGACGAGCGCGAGGTCAGCGGGGTGCACCGCGTCGAGGGTGCCGAGGTGCTCCGCGTACTCCTCGGCGCGAGCGGCGTAGGCCTCGCAGACCGGGCCCGTCATCCGCGGTGATCCGGAGACTCCGCCGCCCCGAGCGACCGCGACCACGCGACCTCGCGCGCCAGCTGACCGGTCGCGCGGAACGCGACGACCTGGCGGGCATCGGGCAGCGCGGCGGCGAGCGCGTCGCGATCGGCCTCCTGGAAGCCGAGGCCGCGCCAGAACGGACCCGACCTGCGCGAGAACAGCCACGCGCGCCCAGCGCCGGCGGCCGCCGCCTCGGCGAGCGCGTGCCGGGCGAGGGTCGAGCCGAGGCCCGCGGACCGCAGGGCGGGGTCCACCGCGACGCTGCGGATCAGCGCGTGCCGCCCGCCCGCGCTGAGCTCGAAGCCGGTGCTGCCGGTGATCCGCCCGTCGCCGTCGCGGCGGATCCAGAGCCGCACGCCCGGGTCGTCGAGCCCGGTGACCGTGAGGTCCGCCGCCGCGAGGAACGCGTGCAGCGCCTCGACGTCCGCGGGACCCACGGGCGCGAGGGCCGTCACAGCGCCCCGCCCACCGCGATCCCGAGGCCCGCCGCCGCGACGCAGACGACGAGCATCCCGACGCCGTTCGCGAGCGCCGCGCCGACCCGGCCCGCCTGCGCGAGCCGCACCGTCTCGAGGCTCGCGGTGCTGAATGTCGTGTAGCCGCCCATCAGGCCGCCGCCCAGGATGAGGAGGAGGTCGTGCGGGAGGCCCGCCTGCGCGGCCGCGCCCGTGAGGAGGCCGAGCCCGAGGGATCCGGTGACGTTGATGACGGTCGTGCCCCACGGGTACGCGGCGCCGAGACGGCCGCGGATGGCGCCGTCGAGCAGCAGGCGGAGGGCGGATCCGATGCCGCCGGCCACGCAGATCAGCGCGAACACGAGGGGGCCGGTCACGACGCCGCCCCCGTCGCGCGGCCGGCCGCGGTGCGGCGGTGGATCGCGGCGCCCGCGGCGATCCCCGCGACGGACGCCGCGGCGCCCACCACGAGCGAGAGCCCCGCGTACGCGAACGCGACGCCGAGCGCGGATCCCGTGAGCGACGCCGCGTCGGTCGCGAGCGAGCTGTAGGTGGTGAAGCCGCCGAGCACGCCCGTGCCCACCAGGAGGCGGATCGCGCGGCGCCTGCCCTCGTCGGGCCCGCGGCGGGCGAGCGACTCCAGCAGCGCACCGAGCACGAACGCGCCGACCACGTTGATCAGGAGGATCGTCACGGGTATGGCCCCGGCCGGCGCGGGCCAGGTGAGCGCGAGCGCTTCGCGGATCCCCGTGCCGACGGCGCCGCCGAGCGCCACGAGGCCGAGGGACGACCAGCGGAGGTGGACCGGGCGACCCGGATCGTCGTCCACCTCGACGTCGCTGTCGAGGGGCACGCTGTCGAGGTGCTGCGGGTGGTCGGTCATGGGGTCTCCCATCTCGGATGGCATGGCTAGCCAAGAGACAGGGACTGTCGTCGACGAGGGTGTCGAGGTTCGGGTACGGCGAGCCCCACCGCCGTGCCTCCCGCGGGAGGCCCCTCCCGCAGGAGGCGGGACCATTGAACCACGGGGGCCGGGCGGATCCCGCGCGTAGCCTGGGCGGATGCGGACCCGCCCCCTGCTCGTCGCCGCCGGAGCCTCCGCCGCGGTCGCCTTCGTCGCCAGCGAGGTCGCGCACCGCCTGGCCAGCACGCGCGGGCTCGACCCCCGCCGGCCGGGCACCGAGGTCGGCCGCGAGGCGATCGTGGTGCTTGGCTACGGCAACCGCGGTCCGCGCGCCAACGCCATCAACCGGTACCGGGTCCGTGCAGGGCTGCGCTCGATGGATCCGCGCGCCACCTCGAGCACCCTCATCCTCTGCGGCGGGTCGGTGATGGGCACCGAGCCCGAGGCCCGGATCCTCGCCAGGTACGCCCGTGACGAGCTCGGCTACCGGGGCCCGCTCGTCCTCGAGGACACGAGCACCAGCACGCGCGAGAACATCGCCAACGCGATCCCGTTCCTCGAGGACGCCGACACCATCCGCATCGTCTCCGACTCCGTGCACGCCGCGAAGGCCCGCCCCTACCTCCGGGAGCTGCGGCCCGACCTGGCCGAGCGCCTCGCGCGCGCCGAGGAGTACCGCGTGGGCGAGGTGCCGTGGATGAAGCCGACCGTGCTCGTCGTGCTCCTGCTGAAGCGCTGGGGCTGGGCGTAGGGGAACGGCGGGGAATCCGCTTCGTGGTCAGAACGCGCAGGGGTGGTGAGATCTTCCACAGGGACGACGCGGGATGCGATGCGCGCATTCCCGCAACCTGCGGAAACAGGCCGGGAATGGCCTGCGGCGCACGTCCGTGATGTCCGCGTGACGTCCTCTCGGGCGCCCTGTAGATAGTTTCCCTATCATTCGAGGATGACCGCCCTGCCCATTTCCGAGCTCGCCGAACGATCCGGCTGCTCCGTCGCCACCATCAAGTACTACCTGCGCGAGGGGCTGCTCCACCCGGGCGTCAAGGTCAACGCGCGCCGCACCGCGTTCGACGAGACCCACCTGGCCCGGCTGCGCCTCGTCCGCGGGCTCATCCACGTGGTCGGCGTCACCATCGAGCAGGCCGGGACGATCCTCGACCTCGTCGCGGATCCGCACCAGAGCGTGGTGGGCGCGATGCGGAAGGCCACGGCCGCGCTCCCCACCGGGGACCGCTCGAGCTCCGCCGCCGGGGAGGCCGCCCCGGCGCGCTCCACCGCGGCGACCGAGGCCCTGCTGGACCGCCTGGGCGTGCAGCACACCGCCGACTCCGTGCCCGTCGCGCAGCTCGATCGCGCCCTGGAGCTCGCGGAGGAGGCGGGGATCCCGCTCGACGAGTCGCAGATCCGCACCTACGTCGACGCGGTGCGGGACATCGCGGACGCCGACTTCTCGCGCGTCCCGTGGTCGGACCCGCAGGGCGCCGTGGAGTTCGCGGTGCTGGGCACGGCGCTCTACGAGCCCGTGCTGCTCGCCCTCCGCCGCGTCGCGCACCACGAGAAGGGCCTCACCATGGAGCGCGGCGAGGCCTGACCGGCTCGGCATGCGCCCCGCCGGCTTCGCGCAGGCCGTCGAGCGCTCCCGCCGCGGGGTCCGGCCGGTCAATGTGCTCGAGCACGCGATCCGCGCCGGCCCGCACCTCCTCTACACGCCCCGGATCTGCTGCGGCGCCCTCGAGGATCACGTCGCCGCCGGCCGCGTCGCCCGCGCGCTCGTGACGCGCGACGCCGTGGTCGCCACGGCCGTCCGCGGCGGGCACGTCGGCTACGCGCTCACCGTCACCACGGCGGCGGGCGACGCCGAGGGCGCGGACGGGCCCGTGCCGTACGTGGCCTGGTACCTCAACAAGCTGCAGGGCTTCGAGTCGGCGGCGACTACGTCGTGACCCTCGACTAGGCGGGCGAGATCGCGCCCGAGCACGTCATCGCCGACCACCGGGTCCAGCACCCGATCATCGACCTGCCGCTCCGGCAGCTGCAGAGGGGGGTCCACCGGCTCACCACGAGCGACCGCGTGGCGCTCGCGGGCTCGTACTTCCACTCGTCCGACCTCGGCTGGGACGTCATCGGATCCCAGGAGGCCGGCTTCACGTCCGGCACGCGCGCGGCCCGCACCCTCCTCGCGGCGCGGGCGGCGGCGGCCCCGGCGGCGGCTCCCTCGGACGCCGTGCCCGCCTGATCCGCGAACGCACGGGAGAGGGGCGGCGAGCCGATGCCCGCCGCCCCTCTCCCGTGCCCGTCGCGCGCTACCGCTCCGCGAGCCTCGCGTGCACGCGCGTGCGCGCCTCCGGCCACTCGGCGGGGAGCGACGCCTTCGGCGCCTCCCAGAAGACGAACACGCTCGACCTCATGCTCTTCGTCTGGCTCCGCTGCGCCGTGGCGTGCGGCTCCTGGCGCGCGTAGGCGTAGATCGCCTCCTTCGACTCCCACGCGGACAGCGTCCAGAACTCGCGCTTGAGCGGCAGGGCCTGGAGCGCGACCCCGACGTTGCCCGCCGTGCGTCGCGCCTGCAGCCACGCCCTGATGGAGTGCACGAAGAACGCCGGCACCGCGCGCACGGTCGTCAGCTCGAACCGCGAGGCCATGATCACGACCTCGGCGGAGGCGGACGCGGACGCGGACGCGGTCCGGGATGCGGGCCCGGAGGTCCAGGGGATCATCGGCATGGTCGTTCCTCCATCACACGGTGGCGCCCGCGCGCGCGGGCCGGGCCGGGTCGGCGACGGCGTCGCCTCCGGTGCTGCTCGGGGTCGGTGCGGCCGCGGACCTGGCGGTGCGCGGCAGGGCGGACATCGCGATGGCGCCCACGCCGGTGATGATCCCGCACGTGATGAGCGCGGGGCGCATCCCGTCCACGAAGGGCTGGCCGGGCAGGTAGTCGCCGTTGCCGACGAAGATCGCGGTGGCCAGGGCGATGCCGACGGCCATGCCGAGCTGGCGGAGCGTGCTGTTCACGCTCGACGCGATCCCGTGCTCCGAGTCCCGGCGCCCCGTGAGCACCGCGTTGGCGAGCGGCGCGAGGGTGAGCCCCATGCCGATGCCCGCGACGACCATCGGGACCACGACGGTGCCGTACTCGGTCTGCGCCTCCACCACGGAGGCGATGACGAGGATCGCGCCCGCCTGGAGAGCGAGCCCCGTGATGAGCACGGGCTTCACGCCAAACCGCTGCACGATGAACCCGCTGAGCGGCGCGACGACCATGGGCGCGAGCGTCCACGGCGCCGCCCGGAGGCCGGCCTCGAGCGCGCCGTAGCCCATCGACACCTGCAGGAACTGGCTGAGCAGGAAGATCGCGCCGAAGACGCCGGCGCTGAACAGGAGCCCGCCCACGTTGGCGAGCGCGAACGCCCGCTCGCGGAAGAAGCGCAGCGGCAGGAACGCGCGCGGGCTCCGGTGCTCGTGCCAGATGAAGGCGGCGAGGCCCGCGGCCGAGACGGCGAAGGCGCCGATGATCTCCGGAGCCGACCAGCCGCGCTCCTCCCCCTCGACGACCGCCCAGATGAGCGGGAGGGTGAACACGATGCCGAGGACGGATCCGGCGCCGTCGAACCCGAGGCCGGTGCCCTTCGACTCCCGCAGCGCGAGCGCCACGAGCGCGATGGTCACGACGCCGATGGGCACGTTGAGCCAGAAGATGCCCGGCCAGGTGAAGCCCTCCACGACGGCGCCGCCGATGATGGGCCCCGCCGCGATGCCGAGTCCGTTGACGCCGCCCCACACGCCGATCGCGATGGGCCTGACCTTCGGCGTGGTGGATGCGGAGACGAGCGCGAGGGAGAGCGGGACGATGCCCGCGGCCCCGAGGCCCTGCAGCGCGCGCATCGCGATGAGCATGTCGGAGCTCGTGGAGAGCGCCGCGCCCATGGACGCGAGCGTGAAGAGCGCGACGCCGGCGAGGAACACCCGGCGGCGGCCGATCCGGTCGCCGAGCGCCGCGACGGGGAGCATGAACGCGGTGAACACCACGCTGTACGAGTTGACGAACCACTGAAGCTGCTCGACGGTCGCGTCGAGGTCCTGCTTGATGATCGGCAGCGCGAACGTCATGACGAGGCTGTCGAGGGCTGCCATGAACATCGGCAGGGAGGCGGCGGTGACGGCGAGGACCACTCCGCGGGGCGGTCGCTCTGCAAGGTCGCGAGACATCGGTTTCCCATCGATGACGTGGTGGATGAACAGCTGGATAGTAGCACTTCCTAGTGAAGGCCGACAGGGTCGGATCACGCGCAGGACCGGGCACCCGCCCTGGCCGCGACCGCGCGCCGCCGGTACCGTCGCAGCATGAGCCCGCACGGCATCGTCGCCCCGCCCCCGCCGCCCGACCGCCAGAAGGCGAAGGGGCCGGCCTCCTACTTCCCGAGCATCGAGACGACGTACGGGCAGCCTGTCCAGCACTGGATCGACCTCGCCGACGCGCGCCTCGACGCCGAGCCGCACATGCAGGTGGTCGCCTGGCTGAAGGCCGAGCACGGCCTCGGGCACGGGCACGCCAACGCGGTCGTCGCGTTCGTCAAGGCGGCGCGTTCCGCCTAGGCCCGCCGGCCGTCGACGCGGGATCCCGCTGGCGCGCGTGCCGGCGCGCTCCGGTACCAGATCCGCCGCACCCGCGCGCGGATCATCCCGACCCGGCCGGGTCTCCCCAGGCGTCCGCCGCTTCTCCTCGCGGGCGGTTAGCGTCAGCCGCGATGAACACCCTCCGACCCCTCCTCGTGATGGACTACGCCTTCTCCTACCTCGGTGGGGCCCAGACGGCCGTCGTCCAGCAGGCGCTCGCGCTCGCGCGCGCGGGCCACGCGGTCACCGTCGCGGCACCCGACGCGACCTCCGTCCGCGAGCTGCACGGGACGGGCGTCGCCCTCTACGACGTCGCGCCCACCCTGCCCGTGCCCCTCCTCGGCCTGCCGGTGATCCGCGCCGACGCCGCCACCCGCCGCGACCTCGGCGCGCTGATGGACCGGTCCGGCACCGACCTCGTCCTCACGCACTCCGAGCACGGGCTCGCGGCGACCGCCCTGCGGCTCGGGCGCGAGCGGGGGATCCCGACGCTGCACACCGTCCACACCTTCTTCCTGCGCGGCCCGGCGTGGGGCGGGTTCCTCGCACCCGCCGTCACGGCCGTCCACCGCGCGATGACCGGGCTGCCGGATCCCCGGGTGCAGCTCGCCCCGCGCCGCCTCGACAGCGCCCTCCGCGGCATGACCCTCGCCGTCTGCCGCGAGGCCGACCTCGTGCTGTCGCCCTCCGCGCACCAGGCCGTCGCGCTGCGCCGCGCGGGCCTGCCCGCCGTCGAGGTGCTCTCGAACACGAGCTGCACCGCGCGCGGGGCGTCCGCCGAGCTCCCCGCGAGCGGCGCGCTGCGGCTCGTCTGGGCGGCGCGGTTCGCGCCCGAGAAGCGGCTCGACGTGATGCTCGAGGCGACGGGGCTGGTCGCCGAGCTGTCCGGGCCGGACGCCGTGCACCTCGACCTCGCCGGCGGCCGGCCGCGCGGCGCCGTCCCACCCGGCGTCACGGTGCACGGCCGCGTGTCGACCGCCACGGTGACCGCGCTCCTCCGCGGGGCGCACGCGGCCGTGATCACCTCGCTCGGCTTCGACAACCAGCCGATGATCGCCATGGAGGCCTTCGCGGAGGGACGCCCGGCGCTCGTCAGCGACCCCGTCCTCGCCACGGAGTTCGGCGGGGCGACGCTGCTCGCCGACGACACGGACGCGGAGGGGCTGGCCGCGTCGATCCTCCGGCTGGCCGCCGACCGGCGCCTGCTCGAGGGCCCCGCCCGCGACGCCAGGCACCTCGCGGCCGAGGTCGCCCCCGCCGCGCACGCCCGCGGCGTCGAGGAGGCCTGCCGTCGCGTGGCCGGCGCCCGACGCGGATCGGCCCCGGCGTGAGCGGCCCGACCACGCGACCGGGGACGCCCGGCGGTGGCGGGGGCGAGATCGTGGGAACCTCATCCGTGCGCATCCTCTTCTCCGTCGTCCGCATCGCCACCGCGATCGCCGCCGTCATCGGCGTCATCGCCCAGTACCACGTCAACTACGCCTACTGGCAGGACCTCGGCGTCACCGGCATCGCCGGGAAGTCGCTCGACTTCGCCCTGTTCTTCACCGTCGACGCGAACCTGCTCGGCGCGGTCGTGCTGATCGTCGGCGGCGTGCGGCTGGCACGGGGCCGCGTGGCGGATCCGGGGGCCGGCTGGGTCACGCTGCGGCTCGCCTCCACCGTCTACCTCGTCATCACGGGCATCGTCTGGAACGCGCTGCTGCGCGGCCAGCCCCAGCCGGAGCCGCTGAAGCTCGACTGGGCGGATCAGATCGTGCACGTCGCCGTGCCCCTGATCGTGCTGCTCGACTGGATCCTCGCGCCCGACCGCCGTCCGCTCCGCGCGGGCGCCATCGGCCGCGTCATCGCGTTCCCGCTCGCGTGGATCCTCGTCACGCTCGCCCGCGGCCCGTTCACCGGCGACGAGGTCTTCCGCACCGCCACCTACTACCCGTACGGGTTCCTGAACCCGGACTCGTCTCCCGGCGGGTACGGCATGGTCGCCGCGTACGTGGTGGGCCTCACGCTCGCCGTCTGCGCGATCACGGGCGCGCTCATCCTCGTCTCGCGGTTCCGCGCCCCGACCGACCCGCACCGCCGCGCGACGCCCGCTATACGCTGAGCACGCGACCGGCCGATCGCCCGCCCGTCGCCGCCCGAACCCGAGGAGCCGCCATCCCGACCATGCGAGAGGTCGCCGCGCGCGCGGGGGTCTCGATCGCCACGGTCTCCTTCGTCGTCAACGGCACCAAGGCCGTGTCCGAGCCGACCAGGCGGGCCGTCACCGAGGCGATGCAGGAGCTCGGCTACCGCAACAACGTCGTGGCCCGCGCGCTCGCCAGCAAGCGCACGCGGATCGTCGCGCTGCTGTTCCCCGCCGACGTGCAGCGCCTCAGCCGCATCGCCCTCGAGATCTTCATGAGCGCCGCCACGCGCGCGTCCGAGCTCGGGTACCACCTCGTGCTCTGGCCCACGGGCACGTCGCCCGACGACGTGTCCGACCTGGTGAGCGGTCGTCTGGTCGACGGCGTCATCGTGATGGAGGTGCGCATGGACGACTCGCGCATCCGGGAGCTCGCGGCGCTCGAGGTGCCGTTCGTCTCCATCGGGCGCACGGCGGACACGCACGACCTGCCCTTCGTCGACATGGACTTCGAGCGGACCGTCGCCGACGGGATCGACCATCTGCAGGCCCTCGGGCACCGCCGGTTCGGGCTCATGGTGGAGGACCTCGAGCGCGGGCCGCTGCGCGGATACGGGCCGACGACGCGCACCGAGCGGGCGTTCCTGCAGGAGACGGCGGCGCGCGGTCTCGGCGGCGCCGTGGCCCGATGCGCGCCGACGCCGGTGGGAGGACGCGCGGCGGCAGGCGAGCTGCTGGCGGCGGATCCGGGGATCACGGCGGTCATGCTGCTCAACGACCAGGCGGCGCGCGGCCTCATCTCGGGGCTCGACGCGGCGGGGCGGCGCGTGCCGGAGGACGTGTCGATCCTGTCGCTCGCGTCGTCCACCGAGGTGGGCGCGCTCGTCGAGCCCGCCCTCAGCACCATGGACGCGCCGGGCCCGGAGCTCGGCCGGCTCGCCGTCGAGATGCTGCTCGCGCGGCTCGACGGCACGGCCACGGAGCTGCCGCACGCGCTCCTGCCGTGCCTCCTGCACGTGGCCGCGTCGACCGGGCCGGCGCCGGCCGGCCGCTGAGTCGCTGGGGACCGGACCGGCGCCGGCCGACGCCGGCCGACGTGGCGGGTCAGGCGGGAGCGCCCGCCCGGTGCACGCGTGCCGCGGTGATCAGCGCGTCGAGCAGCACGAAGCCGACCAGCGGGATCCCGACCAGCGGCAGGGACAGCCCCACGCCGACGCCGACCGCGACGACCGCCGCGATCCCCCACCACGGCGCCCGCACGAGCGCGCCCGCCGGAGCCGGACGACCCGGGCGCGCGACGCCCGGCCGGCGCTTCCACCACATGAGGTAGCCGAACACGACCATCGCGGCGATGCCGAGCGCGGTCACCGCGAGGAGCAGCTGGTTCGGGAGCCCGAACATGGATCCCTGGTGCGTGTCGATCCCCCAGCGCGCGAGCTTCGCGGGCAGCGGGTAGTCGGCGAAGTCGGTGCGGCCCACGACCTGGAGCGTGCTGCCGTCGACGGCAACCTGGTCGACCTCGGTCGGGAAGCTGCGCTGGATCTCGCTCACGGTCCACGCCGTGCTCGCGTCCTTCGGCGGCGTGATCTCCACGAGGCCCGTGTTGACGTTGACGCCGCGCGCGACGCGGAGGACGTCGTCGAAGGTCGCGGGATCCACGGCGGGCGTCGTCGTGGGCGCGGCGGACGCATGATGGCCGACGTGCGGATCCGCCGCCGAGGCCGCGCCGGCACCCGCGCCCGGGAGCGCGGTCGTGAGCGTCGGCGTCTGCCAGCTGAGCGCGGCGCGCAGGTCGGTCACGTTCTGCCCGCCGAACTGCGACCACGTGATGCCCGTGGCCGACAGGAACAGCGCGCCCGCGACCAGCCACACGCCCGTCGACGCGTGCCAGGAGAGGATCCGCCGGTAGCCGGTGGCCTTCGCGTCCGGCCGCACGAGGTCGCGCTTCCGCGGGGACCGACGCCAGCGCGCGGCCCACAGGCCGAGGCCCGCGAGGGTCACGATGCCGAGCCAGCTCGCGGCGAGCTCGCTGTAGAGGCGGCCGGGGTCGCCGAGGCCGAGCGTGCGGTGGAAGTGGCTGATCGCGGTGCGCAGCGGCAGGGCGCCGCTCGTGCCGTAGACGGGCAGGTCGCCGCGGATGGACGCGTCCGCCGGATCCACGAAGATCGCCCGGGTCTGGCTCGGGATGAGGCCGTCGCCCGTGAACATGACGCGCGTCGTGTCGCCCGGCGCGGGGGCGGGGCGGACGGCGACGAGGGTGCCGGATCCGCCGACCACGGCCTCCGCGGCCTCGACCTGCTGGGCGAGCGGCACGGTGGATCCGGTCGCGGGCGCGTGCAGCTCGTCGGCGTAGACGATCTGCTCGGCCGTCGGCGCGAGGGCGTAGGCCGCGCCGCTCAGGGCCGCGGTGAGGATGAACGGGCCCACGAGGATCCCCGCGAGGAAGTGCAGGCGCAGCAGCAGCGGGATGAACCAGCCGCGCTGCGGGCGGGTGACCGCGGGGGTCGCGGCGGAGGCGTCCGTCGAGATGGGCGCGTCGGCGGACCGGGCGTGACCGGCGGCGGCCGCGCGGTCGTCCACGGCGGTCATCGACGGCCGCCCTGCTGCGGGCGGCGCATGCCGATGGTGAGGAGCATCACGGCGACGACGCCCACCACGAGGGCGCCGAGGCCGAGGAGGCGGGCGACCGGGTCGACGGGCGTGACGGCGGTGGAGCCCGCGGCGGCCTCCGTGCCCGTCGCCGAGGAGCCCATGCCGGCCATGCCGCCGCCCGTCCCGCTCGCGGCGTCGGTCAGCGTGATCGCCGGCGCCGGGTGGTCGGGCTCGGTGCCCGCGGCGGGCGTCTCGGCCCAGTCGGTGGATCCGGCGACGCAGGTCTGCAGCGTCGGGAACGTCACGACGTCCCCGGCCGCGCCGTCGACGGGCAGCAGCGCCTCGACCTGCACGGTCGCGCGCAGGGCGTCGGGCAGCGGGGTGTCGGCCGTGTAGGTGACGGTCGTGGCGTCGGCCGCCTCCTGCTCGGCGACCGACCAACCGGGCGCGAGGGTCGGCTTCACGGCCTGCACGTCGGTGGGGAAGCGGATCGCGAGCGACGTGGTGGCGGATCCCTCGCAGCCGTGGCCGACCGCGAAGGTCAGGACGCTGAGCGTGGCGGGGGCGGTGGACGAGGCGTCGAGCTCGACGTGCGCGGAGGCGGCGAGCGGAGCCGACAGGGCGAGCGCGAGGCCGACCGCGGCGCCCGCGATGACGCGGCGCGAGGCGGAGGGGGTGCGGGTGGTGCGGGAGGGCATGGCTGTCCTTCGGTGGAGGCACGGGTGTCCGTGCGGGATCCGGGCGTGCGGGAGGCGCGCGGCGGCACGACGACGGACCCCCGCGGCCACCGCCGCGGGGTGCGCGGCATGCGGGAGGGACGGGTCGGCGCGACGGCGCGGGACCGCGCCCGGGCTCCGGGGGAGCGGCGGGCGCGGATCAGGCGGCGAGCGCGGCGAGCGGCGGGCCGCGGCGTCCGCGGATCCGCGCGGCGAGCAGCGACTCGAGCCGCACGGGACGGAGGTCGGTCGCCAGCCGGCGCGGCCGGGGTGCGGCGGCCGGCTCGGCGAGCGCGGCGGCCAGGGCCACCGCGGCTCCGACGAGCATCCCGACGGCACCGCCCACGGCCGCGCCGACCCGCAGGGCGAGGGCGCGCACGACCCGGCGGATCGCGTCGGCGCCGGCGCGGAGCGAGCAGACGCTGACGAGGCCGGCGATCACGTGGGCGAGCAGCATGGCGCCGTCGTGGTCGGCGGGCATCCCGGCCATCGCGGAGGGACCGGCGAGGGCGCGCGCGGCGTCGGCCGCGGCGTGCGCGTGGGAGTGCCCGACGGACGCGGACGCGGCACCTGAGGCCGCGCCGCCCATGTCCATGCCGGATCCGGGGCCGGACCCGATCGCGGATCCCCCGAACGTGAACGCCGCGTGCAGCACGCCCTGGGTCGCGCCGATCGCGAGCACGAGGTGCGCGAGCGTCACCCGGCGGCCGCCGAGCCCGAAGCACAGCGCGACGCCGAGCACGAGGGCGAGCGCCAGCACGAGCGGATGCGGGATCCCGCCGCCGGCCGCCGCGTGCAGCGTCGCCGTGACGAGCGTGCAGACGAAGGCGGACAGCGCGGCGCGCAGCGTCCGCTCCTGCCGTGCCTGCACCCGTCCGCCTCCCGGTCGTCCGGTCCAGGGTACGCGAGCGCCCGGGGGCGTCAGCTCGCGGTCGGATCCACCGTCTTCCACGCGCTGCCGTCGGCCGAGCTGCGCTCCACGGCGTCGAGCACGCGCTGCACCCGGAGGCCGTCGGCGAACGACGGCTGGGGCTCCTGGCCCGCGGCGATGTCGTGCACGAGGTCGCGCACCTGGTGGGTGAACGCGTGCTCGTAGCCGAGGCCGTGGCCGGTGGGCCACCACGCGGCCGTGTAGGGGTGCTCGGGCTCGGTCACGAGGATCCGCCGGAAGCCCAGCCGGTCGGCGGGCGCGGTCGCGTCGTACAGCTCGATCTCGTTGAGGCGCTCGAGGTCGAAGGAGATGGCGCCGTCGGATCCGCTGAACTCCAGCCGCAGCGCGTTCTTGCGGCCGGTGGCCATGCGCGTCGCCTCGAAGCTGGCGAGCGCGCCGCCGGCGAGCTTGCCGGTGAAGTAGGCCGCGTCGTCGACGGTGACCTGGCCGCGCTCGCTCGACGCGACGCCGCCGAGGCCGCGCGTCTCGGCGAGCAGCGGGCGCTCCTCGACGAACGTGCGGAGCAGGCCGCTGACCGCGTCGAGCTGCTCGCCCGTGATGAACTGCACCGCGTCGACGATGTGCGCGCCGATGTCGCCGAGCGCGCCGGATCCCGCCGCCTCCTTGTCGAGGCGCCACGTCATCGGGCCCTCGGCGTCGGTCAGCCAGTCCTGCAGGTAGAGCGCGCGCACCTGGCGGAGCTCGCCGATCGCGCCCTGGGCGACGAGGTCGCGCGCGAACGTGATGGCGGGCACGCGGCGGTAGCTGAAGCCGACCATCGCGCGGATCCCCTTGGCCGCCGCCTTCTCCGCGGCGGCCGCCATGATCTCGGCCTCCTCGACGGTGTTGGCGAGCGGCTTCTCGCACAGCACGTGCTTGCCGGCCTCGAGGGCGGCGACCGCGATCTCGACGTGCGTGCTCCCGGGCGAGCAGATGTCGACGACGTCGATGTCGTCGCGCTCGATGGCCGCGCGCCAGTCGGTCTCCGCGCGATCCCAGCCCCAGCGGTCCGCGGACTCCTGCGTGCGCGCCCGGTCGCGGCCGACGGCGGACACCATGCGCGGCGCGAGCGGCAGGTCGAAGAACGCGGGGGCGACGCGCCAGGCCTGCGAGTGGGCGGCGCCCATGAACCCGTGGCCGATCATCGCGACGCCGAGGGCGCCTCCGGTCTCCGTGGGCGTCGCTGCGGGCTGCGTGTCGGACATGGGACTCCTTCGTCTCATACGGGGGTGCGGATCCGCGCGCGGGTGATTCGTTGCGGGTCGCGTCAAACCTACGGGGAGGCCGCGGGGCGGGACAAGGCGGCGGCGCGGACGCGACGACGGCCGGACCCCTAGGGATCCGGCCGCCGGTCGTGCGTGATGCGGGTCGTGCCGTGCCGCTACTCCGCGGAGCGCATGCGGCGGCGGGCGACGAGCGTGCCCGCGCCGGCCAGCGCCAGGAGCGCGCCGAGGCCGCCGAGGCCGAGGGCCGCGGCGCCGTCAGTGCCCGTGACGGGCAGGGTGTCGTCGTGGTGCGCGGCCGGCTTGGTGATCGGCTTCGGGGCGGTGCCCGCGGGGTCGATCGAGGGCACGGTGGGCGTCGGGGTGGGCACGCCCGGGATGACCGGTCCGCCCGCGTCCTCGCCGGTCAGCTCGACCGTGCCGCCCTGCGTGAGGCCCGACTCGAGGCCCGCGACGGACACCTGGTAGGTGCCCGGCTGGATGTCGCCGAACAGGATGATCGGCTGCGCGAAGGTGCCGTCGACGTCGGCGCGCACGAGGTCCTTGAGCGAGCGCGTGCCGACGCCGACGCCGCCGTTCTCGTCGCTGATCTGGATCACGCGGCCGTCGGGCGCCGTGACCGTGACCTCGACGGCCTCGTAGCGGAGGTAGCCGGTGGCGTTGACCTTGAGGCCGCCGAGGATGCTCGTGGCCTGCGCCACGGAGATCGGCGAGATGGTCGAGAACGACGCCTCGGCGCGCACGAACGGGCCGACGGGCGCCTCGGCGAAGCGCACCAGGCCGCGGATCTCGCCCTTGACGGTGAGGTCCAGGCCGACCTGCGTCAGCGTGACGCTCGCGGTCTTCGAGTCCTGGAGCAGCTCGGTGAAGCTCGCGGGGAACGCGTACGTGCCGTCCTCGCCGACGATGCCGATGCCGGCGATCGACTTGACGCCCACGGCGTTGAAGTAGCTCGCGGTGACGATGCTGCCCGCCGTGCCGGTGCCGGCGAACGGCACGGCTTCGTTGATCGGAAGGGCGACGCCGCGGTCGGGCGTGGTCCAGGTGAAGGGCAGCTCGACGACGGGGACGGTCGGCTCGAGCGTCGGGAGGCCGGTCGTGGGCGCGCCGGGGACGGTCGGGACGGCCGGGGTCGGCGTGGTCTCGACGGGGGCGTCGGCGACGGGGGCCGTCTCGTCTGCGGTCTCGGTGGGCGCGGGGGTCGGCGTCGCGTCGGCGGCGGGCGTCTCGACGGCGGGCGTCGGCGTCGCGGCCGGGGTCTCGACCGCGGAGGCCTCGACGGCCGGCGTCTCGACGGCGACGGGCGCGGATCCGACGGGGGCGGTCTCGGCGTGGGCGGCGGGCGCCATCGCGAGGGGCAGGATCACGAGCGACGCCGAGAGGCAGGCGCCGGCGGCCGCGCGACGGAACGACCTGCCGCGACCTGCGGCGGGGGTGGGACGGGTCATGACAGCTCCAGTGGTGCAGGACCGCCCGGGCGCGCCATTGCTGTGCCGCGATCGTGCGGTGGAGGGGACGCGCTCGGGGTCTCGAGGACGCGTCGGGGAGGTTCGGCTCCCCGCTCCCGACTGTAGGGATATCTGCTACCCACCTGGGGAAATTATTCGAGCAGTGTGACGCGTGTGACTCCTGATCCCCGGAGTTGCGGGGGTGACTCGCCGCGTCGGCCCCCGGATTGGGGTGGCCGCTGGCCGGCCATTCGGGCACCGCGGCGCGGGCCCGCGCGTCAGACGGCGGGCGCGAGCACGAGGTCGTCGCCCGCGACGGCGATCAGCGCGACCTGATCGCGGCCCGCCCGGCTGCCGGTCACGGACGGCAGGTCGAGGAGCGCGCGCGGGGCGACGAGGTCCCAGCCGGCGTCCGTCAGCCGGTGCACGAGCTCGCGGCGGGAGAGCCGACGCGTCGGCTCCTCGGCGAGCGCCTGCACGACGACGAGGTCCATCGGATCCAGCTCCAGCGGCACGCCCGCGAGCCACGCCTCGCCCGTGGTCGGGTCGAGCACGAGGTCGCCCGCGGTGATCATCGCCGGGGCCAGGCCGCGACGGCGGAAGAGCACGCGCAGCGTCTCGACGACCTCCTCGAGGCCGAACGGCTTGGTGACGTAGTCGTCGGCGCCCGCGCCGAAGGCCGCGAGCCGGTCCTCGAGCGAGTCGCGGCCGGTGAGGAACAGGACGGGGCTGGCGACACCCGCGCGCCGCAGCTCGCCGACGACCTCCACGCCCGAGACGTCGGGCAGCGTCATGTCGAGCAGGATCGCGTCGGGCGCGTCCTCGACGGCGGCGTCGATCGCGGCTCGGCCGGTGGCGAAGACGCGCACGTCCCAGCCCTCCATCCGCAGCGCGAGCGACAGCAGCTGCGTGATGGGCGCCTCCTCGTCGACCACGAAGACGCGGAGCACGCGGGGTGCGTCGCCGGGCACCGCCTGCTCGTCGTCGCGTGCGGCCGAGCTCAGCGTGCTGCCCATGCGGATCCTCTTCCGTCGTGTGCGCCGCCGGCCCGGGGGGACGGGCCGGCGGCGGATGCTCCTCGCGGAGCGCGCGGCCGGGGGTGGGCCGCGCATCCATCCTCGCGACCGGCGGCCTCGAGGTCGTCATCCCCGGGGACCGTCACGGGTAGTCCCTACGGCGCGCACGGGCGGAGCATCGGACACGTCGAGGAGGCGCACGGCGCGTCCGCAGGCGGACGGTGCGACGCCGTGGGCTGTCGCGCCGCCCGCGGGATCCGCGAGACTGATCCGCACGCCGACCTCACGGATCACCCCGCCCCGGCGTCTACCCGGTGTGGAGATGATGCAGCCGTTCGACAGGGTCGTGACCGAGCACGGCGCCGTGGTGCTCCGCGTGTGCCGTGCGGTGCTCGGCGGGCACGCGGACGCAGAGGACGCGTGGTCGGAGACGTTCCTGTCGGCGCTGGTCGCGTACCCGCGGCTCGGCCCCCGCGCCGACGTGCGCGCCTGGCTCGTCACCATCGCGCACCGGAAGGCCCTCGACGCGATCCGCGCCCGCGGCCGCCGCGCCATCCCCGTCGACGACGTGCCAGAGCGGGTCTCGGACCTCGGCGTGCCCGACTCCGGCGACCCCGACCTCTGGCGCGCGGTCGCCGCCCTGCCCGAGCGGCAGCGGCTCGCGGTCGCGTACCGGTACCTGGGCGGGCTCCCGCACGCGGAGGTCGCGGCGATCGTCGGCGGCACTCCGGAGGCCGTGCGGCGCGCGGCGGCGGACGGGGTGGCGAGCCTCCGGCGGACGATGGGGGCGGATCCGCCCCCGTCCCCGCGCGAGCCATCACCCGCATCCGCATCAACCCGAGGAGGACGACCGTGACCGATCCCGACGACACCATCCCCTTCCTCGACGCCGCCGCGCTCGAGCGAGCCGACCCGACCGCGCCCGCCCTCGACGCCCTCCGCCTCCGGCTCGCCGACCGTGCCGAGGCCGACGGCGCCCTCGACGTCGGCTTCACCACGATCGACTCCCCCGTCGGCCCGCTGCTCCTCGCCGCCACCGACCGCGGCCTGATCCGCGTCGCCTACTCCCGCGAGGACCACGACACCGTGCTCGGCGACCTCGCCCGGCGGCTCGGCCCGCGGATCCTGCGCGCCCCCAAGCGCCTCGACCAGGCCGCCCGCCAGCTCGACGAGTACTTCGCCGGCCGCCGCCGCGCGTTCGACCTCCCGCTCGACCGACGCCTGTCGACCGGCTTCCGCGACCGGGTGCAGCGGCTGCTCCCGGAGATCCCGTACGGATCCACGCGCACCTACCGCGAGGTCGCCGAGACCGCCGGCAGCCCGGCCGCCACGCGCGCGGTCGGCACGGCGTGCTCGACCAACCCGCTGCCCGTCGTGATCCCCTGCCACCGCGTCCTCCGCTCCGACGGCACGCTCGGCGGCTACATCGGCGGGCTCGCGGCGAAGACGACGCTGCTGGAGCTGGAGGGGCGGTTCTGACCGGGCTCCGCCGCGCGCGTCCCCCGTCCGGCGGACGCGGGCGCGACGCCCGGCTCCCTAGCGTGGACGCATGAGCGAACCGACGACACCCGCGGATCCCGCCGCCCCGCCCGCCGAGGAGGAGGACTCCTCGAGCACGAACGCCTCGCTGGGCATCACGTTCGCGATGCTCGGCCTCGTCCTCATGCTGACGCTCGACGACACCCGCGTTGCCGGGCTGCCGTTCATCATCCTCGGCATCACGTTCTTCGTGATGAGCGTGCGCCCGAAGAGGGCGAGGACGCGACCCGCTGCGACCGGCTCGGACGCCCCGTCGCAGCCCCCGGAGGCCGACGACCGCTAGAGCCGCACCGCGCCGTGCGGCTCGACCGTCGAGACGATCAGCTCGCGTCGTACGCCGTCGACCGGCTGCGCTCGGCCCACGCGTCGACGTCGGTGCGCAGGTCGTCGAGCGCGCCCGTGACGATCTCGACCGCATCGCCGCCGAGCAGCAGGTAGAAGGGAGCGCCCTGCTCGACCGCGTCCACGAGCACCTTCGCGCCGAGCGCGGGGTCGTTGGGCTGCGTGCCGTCGGTGGTGTCGTTCTCCTTGCGGCGCTTGCCGGCGGTCTCGGCGTAGTCGTCGATCACGGTGGACGACTGCGTGAGCGAGCGGCCCGAGAAGTCGGTGCGGAAGGATCCGGGCGCCACCACCGTCGCGACGATCCCGAGCGGCTCGAGCTCGGTGCGCAGCGCCATGGTCATCTGCTCGATCGCGGCCTTCACGGCGCCGTAGTAGCCGGATCCGGCGCCCGTGCGTGCGGCGCCGATGGACGAGAGGTTCACGATCGTGCCGCTGCGGCGCTCGCGCATGCCGGGCAGCACGGCCTTGATCATGCGGACGCTGCCGTGGAACTGGGTGTCGAACAGGCGCGCGACGTCCTCGTCGTCGCCCTCCTCGACCGCCGCGCGGTAGCCGTAGCCCGCGTTGTTGACGAGCACGTCGACGCCGCCGAAGCGGGCCGTCGCCTCGTCGACCGCGAGGGACACCTGCGCCGGGTCGGTCACGTCGAGGTCGAGCGCGAGGGCGTGCTCGGGGTAGGTGTCGGCGAGGTCCTGCGCGTTCGCGGCGTCGCGCGCCGTGACGACGACGTCGTGCCCGCGCTCCAGCGCCTCGACCGCGAAGGCGCGCCCGAGTCCGGTGGAGCATCCCGTGATCAGCCAGGTCGTCATGCGCGTTCCTCTTCCTCGTGGATGCGGTGGGGGCGGCCGGTGCGGCGTGCCCCCATCGAGGCTAGGCGCATCGCGCGGCGGCGGCATCGCGAGCTGCGGGCGGCCGTCGCCGGGCACGGTACCCGGGACCGGGATGCCGCCCGTGCCCACCTCAGGGGCGCGCAGGCGGCAGCCCTGACCGATCAGTGGTGGATGTCGTGGCAGAAGAAGTACTTGCTCAGGTCGTTCTTGGGCACGCAGACGTCCGCGCCCTTGGGGTGGAAGACGTACGCAGCCGCGCCCTGCACGACGGGTGCTGCCTGCACAGCGGTCGCGGCCAGCGGGGTGAGCGCGAGCGCACCGGCGAGGGCGCCGACTGCCAGCGCGGAGCGCGCAGTGATGGAGCGGGTACGGCGGATGGGCATGGTGATCCTGCTTTCTCGAGGAGGTGGTCGTCCGGGTCACGCGGGTACCCGAGGACGGATCCGCCACCGAGTCGCGGACGCGGAAGGATGTCCGTGGAATCTAGGGCCCGCCTCGGCCCGCCATGCTCCCGCTGCACAGCACGACAGGGACGCCCGTGGAGGAGCCGCTCGGCGGCGACCGGTCTACTGTCGGGACGGATGAGCGACGACGCCCGGCACCCCGAACCCGACCCGCGCACGTCGTGGACCGCGCGCCGCGGCCCTCTCCTCACCGTCGCCCTCATCGTCGGCATCTCGCCCTTCGCGACCGACCTCTACATCCCCGGCCTGCCGGCCATCGCCGCCGACCTCGACGCCTCGACCGCATCCGTGCAGCTGACGTTGACCGCCTTCCTCGTCGCGTTCGCCGTCGGGCAGCTGGTCATCGGGCCGATCAGCGACGGTGCGGGCCGCCGCCGCATCCTCCTCGCCGGGACCGCCCTCTTCACCCTCGCCAGCATCGTCTGCGCGATCTCGCCCGACGCGACGACGCTGATCCTCGCCCGCGTCGTGCAGGGCCTGGGCGGTGCTGCCGCCGCGGTCTCGGCCCGCGCCATGGTCGGCGACGCCTCCACCGGCGCGCTCCGCAGCCGCCTCTTCGCGACGCTCGCCGTCGTCAACTCGGTCGGCCCGGTCGTCGCGCCGCTCGTCGGCGGCGTCGTGCTGACGGTCTGGTCGTGGCGCGCCGCCTTCGTCGTGCTGGCCGCGCTCGGCCTGGCCCTCACGATCGCCGCGGCGCGCCTGCTCCCCGAGACCCTCGTGCGCACCGGCGCGGGCGGCACCTCTCCACGCGCTGTCCTCGGCCGCATGGCCGAGCTGCTGCGGATCCCCCGCTTCCGCTGGTACCTGATCACCGGATGTGCCGCGACCATCGGCTTCTTCTCCTACATCGCCACCTCGTCCTTCGTGTTCCAGGAGCAGTACGGCTTCGGCGAGGGCCTCTACACGCTGGTGTTCGCCTCCAACGCGTCCTGCATGATCGCGTCGACCCTCGTCTTCCGCCGCCTCATCGGGCGCTTCGACGAGGACCGCCTCTTCACGATCGGCCTGCTCACCTGCGCGGTCGGCTCGGCCCTCGTGCTCGTCGGGGCCGTCGGGGGGATCGGCCCGGCGCTGGTCTGGCCGGCCCTCGCCCTCGTCACGGCCGGCTGGGGGTGGGTGATCCCGGGCTCGATCACCCTCACGCAGGCGCTCGGCCATCGCCACCCGGGTACTGCCTCAGCCCTCGTCGGCGGCCTGCAGTTCGGCCTCGGTGGGCTCGCGACGCCGCTCGCGGGCGCCCTCGGCGGCACCGCGACCGCCATGGGCGCGCTGATGTCCGGCTTCATCGCGGTCGGGCTCGCCGCGCAGCTGTGGGCGTCCCAGGCTCGCAGCGGCGGGTGACGACCGCGACGGGCGGATCCCCGGTCGAGCGCGCGGGCGCCTCACGCTGATGCGGCGGGCGCGTACCCGCGAGGATCGACCCCTGGACACCGACGACGACCGCCGCCTGTTCCTCGAGCACCTGCGGCAGGAGGACCTGCCGTTCGCCGATGCCCGCTTCACCATCTCCTCGGTCGTCCTGGAGGGCCGCGCCGACGGCCGGCCCGCCGTGCGCTGGGACCTCCCGCGCGGATCCGTCACCCGCGCCATCGCGGTCCTCGGCCGCGACGGCCGCGGCATCTGGCGGCACGCCAGCCCGCGGACCACCGCCTTCCGCCTGCTCTCCATCCACATGGAGGAGTGGATCAGCGTGCCCGACACGGATCCGGACTCCGACGAGGAGCGCCGGTACGTGCTCGTCGACGGCCGGTTCGATCGGGTGCCGCCGCGCTCCGCTCCCGCGAGCCCCTGACCATCCGCGAACCGTCCCCCCGCATGACCGCACCCTGCACGCCCACCCGCCTCCCGCCCGGAAGTGGCACCATGGGCCGACGATGATGCCGGGCCCGACCGTCGCATCCGCGAGACGGGGTCCCGGCGCCGCCTCAGGAGGATCTCCGTGCACTGCCCGGATCACGGTCAGATGACGTCCCCGCCCCGCTCCGCCACCCCGGCGGCCCGGTCGTGAGCGCGCCGAAGCTGCTGCGCGCGCCCGAGCAGCGGCGCGCCCGCGACGGGATCACCGCGTGGCTCCTCGACGGCCTGCCCGGCGCATCCGGCGCGCACCCCGGCCCGCACGCCGAGACAGTCGAGAAGACGCACTCGTGGTGGCGCGTCATGTGCCTCACGGGCGTCGACTACTTCTCCACGCTCGGCTACCAGCCCGCCATCGCGGCGGTCGCGGCCGGGCTGCTGTCGCCGCTCGCGACGCTCGTCCTCATCCTCCTGACGCTGCTCGGCGCCCTGCCCGTCTACCGGCGCGTGGCGCGCGAGAGCCCGCGCGGCGAGGGATCCATCGCGATGCTCGAGCGCCTCCTCCCGTGGTGGGGCGGCAAGCTCTTCGTGCTCGTGCTGCTCGGGTTCGCAGCGACCGACTTCCTCATCACCATCACGCTGTCGGCGGCGGACGCGACCGCGCACGCCGTCGAGAACCCGTTCGCCCCCGCGTGGTTCGAGGGCAACGAGGTGCTGCTGACCCTCGTGCTGCTGGCCGCGCTCGCGTTCGTGTTCCTGCGCGGGTTCAAGGAAGCCATCTCCATCGCGGTCGTGCTCGTGGGCGCGTTCCTGCTGCTCAACGCGATCGTGATCGTCGTCTCCCTCTTCCACGTCGCCGGGCACCTGCAGGTCATCGACGACTGGTGGCTCGCCCTCACGGCTCAGCACGGCAACCCGCTCGTGATGGTGGGCATCGCGCTCATCGTCTTCCCGAAGCTCGCGCTCGGCCTCTCCGGCTTCGAGACGGGCGTCGCGGTGATGCCGCAGGTGCGCGGCGAGGACGACGCCGACGGGGTGCCGCGCGCCCGGATCCACGGCACGAAGCGCCTGCTCACGGTGGCGGCGCTCATCATGAGCGCGTTCCTCATCACGTCGAGCTTCGTGACGACCCTGCTGATCCCCCAGGCCGAGTTCCAGGACGGCGGCAAGGCCAGCGGCCGCGCGCTCGCCTACCTCGCGCACCAGTTCCTCGGCGACGGCTTCGGCACGCTCTACGACATCAGCACGATCTGCATCCTCTGGTTCGCGGGCGCCTCCGCGATGGCCGGGCTCCTCAACATCGTGCCGCGCTACCTGCCGCGCTACGGCATGGCGCCGCACTGGGCCGCGGCCGTCCGCCCACTCGTGCTGGTCTTCACGGCCATCGCCGTGATCGTGACCCTCGTCTTCCAGGCCGACGTGGACGCGCAGGCCGGCGCCTACGCGACCGGCGTGCTCATGCTCATCACCTCGGCTTCGGTCGCGGTGACGCTGTCGGCGAGGAAGGCGGGACAGCGGAAGCGCACCGTCGGCTTCGCGGTCATCGCGGCGGTGTTCGCGTACACGACCGTCGTCAACGTGATCGAGCGGCCGGACGGCGTGCGCATCGCGGCGCTGTTCATCCTCGGGATCCTCGCGGTGTCGATCGTCAGCCGGATCCAGCGCTCGTTCCAGCTGCGCGCGACCTCGCTCACGATGGACGAGCGGGCGCGTGCCTTCGTCATCGAGGACGCGGAGGACTACGGCGCGGTGAGCATCATCGCCCACGAGCCGGACGAGCCCGACGAGGCGCTGACGGAGGAGGAGCGCATCGCCGAGTACCGCCGCAAGGCGAGCGACGAGCGACGCGACAGCGGGATCCCGGCGCGCGCGCCCGTGATCTTCCTCGAGGTGACCCCGGGCGACTCGTCGGAGTTCGAGGAGGACCTCGTGGTGCGCGGCATCGTGCGCTGCGGCTTCCGCGTGCTCCAGGTCACGAGCGGCAACGTCCCCAACACCATCGCCGCGGTGCTCCTCGCCGTGCGCGACCTCACGGGCGTGAAGCCCGGCGTCTACTTCGAGTGGACGGAGGGATCCCCCGTCGGCAACCTCCTCCGCTTCCTCGTGACGGGCACGGGCGAGGTCGCCCCGGTCACGCGCGAGGTGCTGCGGCGGGCGGAGCCTGTTCGGGCCCGACGGCCGGATGTGCACGTGAGCTGAGGCACGCGCTCCCTGTGGAGCGATCCTCCGTGACCCGATCTTCCGTGTCCTAGCATGCGGGCGATGCCGATCTGCATCCCCGACGAACGGACACCTCATGCCCATCCGCCCGCGGAGCGCCATCGCGCTCCTCGCCCTCACGATCGCGGTCGCCGCGAACGGCCTCACCGCGGAGGCCGCCTCGGCGGCGGACACCGCAGGGGACACCTCGACCCAGGCGCTCGTCGCCCGCGCGCTCGACGCCGTCGGCCAGGGCGCGGAATCGACCGCCGACTGGACGGCACCCGACGCGGTGGATCCATCCGCGCTCCCGCACACGGCCGGCGGCGACGTCGGCGTGACACCCTCGGACACCGACGACTCCCTCGTCCGGGTCGCACCGGGAGAGACGCAGGCGGTCACCGTCCTCCGGGACGGAGCCGACGTCACGTCGTTCGCCCTCGACCTCCCGGATGGCTTCCGGGCCGTGCCCCGCGGGGCGGGCTACGACATCGTCGCCGCGCTCGGATCCGGCTCGGGCAGCATCAGCGCGGGGCACATCGCGGACCCGTGGGCGGTGGACGCGGCGGGGCGCTCGATCCCGACGCGCTTCGCCCTCGAAGGCGACACCCTGGTCCAGACCATCGACGCGGAAGGCGCCGCATACCCTGTCGTCGTGGATCCGCTCGTCACCTTCGGCCTGGCCAACGCACCCCAGGGAGTCGGGTTCTACGTGAACCTGCTCGGCTCCCAGATGCGGGAGGTCACCGCCGTGGCGGCCCTCCTCCTGAGCGCGGGATACTTCGGCATCTGCAAGGCCGCCGGTCGTCTCGCAGCTCCCGCGGCGAAGCTCATCGGGTGGCTCTGCGCGGCCATCGGATCTCCCAACGTGTTCTCGATCGTCGACCTCGTCCACCGCATCTACCAGTCGAACAGGTTCGGCTTCTACGCCTGCTACCAGACGCGGATCGGCAGCGGTCGCGCGTTCGTGTGGACGGAGCACGCGAATTGCGCATGAGGGCGAAGCCATCCCGGATCCTCTACCACCTGACGCTCGCGACGACGGCGACGCTGGGCCTCGTCATGTCCGAGAGGGTGTCCCGGGTCATGGCGCTCGGTGCGTGCTGGGCTCTCGCGTCCTTCCTCCTCGACGCGCGAGAACGCCGACGAGGGCAGGGCGCCACGACGTCAGGGTCGGGAAGGTCCACCGTCTACCTCGAGCTGCACCCGCTGATGCTCGCCGCCGCGGGTGTGATCGCCTTCGTGCGACGCGACGACGTGGCAGTGGTGCTGATCACCACGGGGATCGCAGCGGGCCTGTCGACCGTCCTCGACATGCTCGAAGGACGCGCGTCGGCGGGAGCGCGATGTCATGGACGAGAGCGGCACCTCGACGGCTTCCGCCATGCCCGGCGATCCCCCCTCGTCCTCGCGGCCGTATTCCTCATGGCGATGGGAGGTCTCTGCGTCAGCATCCCCGACGACCCCGGTGCGGTCACGGCGGCGGCCAGCGGAGGGTTCGCTGCGCTGCTCCTCCTGACAGCGCTCGTGATCCGTGATCGACGGCACCGCCTCGCGACGACGGGCACGGGCGCGGGCGTCGGCGAGGGCTGACAGGAGCGGAGCGCGGGGCTCACGCCGCGCCCCCGCATTCGCCACGGGCCCGCATCTCGCCTATCGTTCACCTGAACGATAACGAGGAGGGCCCGTCCCGATGCCATCGATCGTCACCACCCGCACCGCATTCGCGGACGCGAGCTCGCGCACCATCCGCATCGCCGACCGTGCAGCGCGACCCGACCGGCCGGGCACGCCGAGCCGTCGCGCCATCCTCGCGGGCACCGCCGGGATCGCCGGCCTCGGCCTGCTCGCCCTCACCGGGTGCGCCACCGGCGCGAGCAGCACGACCATCCCCGAGGCCGCCGCGACCGGCACGCCCGTGCAGGGCGGCCGCCTCCGCGTCGCGCGCCCGGCCGCATCCGCCGCCGAGACCCTCGACTCCGCCAGCTCGCTCTCCGCGTACGAGTACCTCGGTGCCCTCTACAACCGGCTCGTCAAGCTCGACGAGCAGGGCGAGACGATCCCGGACCTCGCCGAGGAGTGGTCCGCATCCGCTGACGGCATCACCTGGACCTTCCGCCTGCGCCGCGACGTGCGCTTCCACGACGGCACGCGCTTCACGGCCGCCGACGCGATCGCCTCCATCCAGCACGTCATCGATCCCGCGACGGCCTCCCCGCAGGGCGGCGTGCTCGGCGACATGCTCGATCCGGGCAGCATGTCGGCGCCGGATGCGCACACCCTCGTCTTCCAGCTGAAGACCCCCAACGCGGAGTTCCCGTCGCTGCTCACGGCCTACCAGTGCTACATCGTGCCGGCCGACGCGATCGCGACCATCGGCAGCACGGGCATCGGCACGGGGCCGTTCCGCCTCTCGTCCTTCCACCCCGCGGGATCCGGCAGCGTCGAGGCCTTCGACGACCACTTCGCCGGCCGGCCGGTGCTCGACGGCATCGACTTCTCCTCCATCCAGGACACTACGGCCCGCGTGAACGCGCTGCTCGCCGGGCAGATCGACCTCATCTCGCAGACCAACCTCGACTTCGCGACCGCGCGCGTCGTCTCCGCGTCGAGCCGCGCCACGGTCGCGCGCGTCGAGAACGCGCAGTGGTACACGATCCCGATGCTCGCCACGAGCGCCGAGTTCCAGGATCCGCTCGTGCGCCAGGCCATGAAGCTCGCGTACGACCCCGAGCAGATCCTCGCGACCGCGCTGCAGGGCACGGGCACGGCCGGCTGGGACAACCCGGTGCCGCCGTCGCTCGCCGCGTTCGTCGACGTCGACCGCGCCTACGACCCCGACCAGGCCAAGGCGCTCCTCGCGAAGGCGGGCGTGCCGGGGCTCAAGACGACGATCCACACCTCCAGCTACGAGTCGGTGTTCACGCCCATGGCGGTCGCCTACCGCGACCAGGTGAAGGCCGCGGGCATCGACCTCACGGTCACGAACGCGTCCTCCGACTCCTATTACACGGAGATCTGGATGCAGAAGCCGCTCATGGTGAGCTACTGGTTCACCGGCCGGCCCATCGACCAGCTGCTCAACCAGATCTTCCGCACCGGCTCCTCCTACAACGAGAGCGCGTGGTCGAACCCGACCTTCGACGCGCTCCTCGACGACGCCCGCGCCACGATGGACGACGCGAAGCGGCTGACGCTCTACCAGGACGCCCAGCGGATCGTCGTGGAGGACAGCGCGGACATGACGCCCATGTTCGGCGACCGGCTCGTGGGCATCTCCCGCGACGTCGTGAACTACCGCGAGTTCGGCTTCGAGTTCGACCACCTCACGATCGGATTCCGTCGATGAACGCCTCCGCGCAGGTCGCCCGCCGCCTCGGCACCGCGATCCTCACGATCGTGCTCGCGTCGCTGTTCGTGTTCCTCGCGATCCAGCTGCTGCCCGGCGACGTGGCCCAGCAGCTCCTCGGCCAGGACGCGACGCCCGAGGCCGTCGCGACCCTTCGCGAGTCGCTCGGCCTCGACCGCAACGTGTGGCTGCGGTACGGCGACTGGCTGCTCGGCGCCGCGCGCGGCGACTTCGGCACCTCGCTCGTGAGCGGGGATCCGGTCGCGCCGGCCCTCGTCGTCGCCTTCCGCAACAGCATGCTCATCGCGGTGCCGGCGATGCTCGTCGGCGTGACGCTGTCGCTCGTGCTCGGCGTCGTCGCTGGAGTGCGCCGGGGCCGTGCGAGCGACTCGGTCATCAGCATCGTGAGCCTCGTCGTGATGAGCGTGCCCGAGTTCATGGTCGCCACCGTGCTCGTGCTGCTGTTCGCCATCACGATCCCCGTGTTCCCCGCCGTGGTGCTCCGTGGGAGCGACGCGACGGTCGCCGAGCTGCTGCCCTCGGTGGCGCTGCCGGTGATCGTGCTGACGCTCGCCATGGCCGCCTACATCGTGCGCACCATGCGCTCCTCGACCATCGACGTGATGGCCTCGGAGTTCGTCACCACGGCCGAGCTCAAGGGCCTCACGACCCGGCAGGTGGTGTGGCGGCACGCGGTGCCGAGCGCGCTGCTGCCGACGCTCAACGTCGTCGCGCTCAACGTCGCCTGGCTGCTCGGCGGCGTGGTCGTGGTCGAGAACGTCTTCAACTACCCGGGCATGGGCAAGCTCATGCTCGAGTCGGTCTTCACGCGCGACCTGCCGACGATCCAGGCCATCGCGCTGCTGAGCGCCGCCGTCTACGTGGTCTGCAACCTGGCGGCCGACCTCATCGCCCTCGCGCTGGATCCGCGGCTCCGCACGAGGCAGAGCGCGCGCCGCACCCGGCCCGCCCGCTCCGCCGCCCGACCCAGCCCTCGACGGAAGGCCCGCGCATGACCGCGACGCCCCTGCCCACCCGCCGAGGCGGCCGCCTGCGCGGCTGGACGACACCGCTCCGGGCGTCGACGGCGCTCTCCGTCGGGCTCGCGATCATCTCGATCCACGTCGTGCTCGCGGTGCTCGCGCCGTGGATCGCCGGGCACGACCCCGTCGCGACCGACTCGACCGACGTGCTCTCCGGCACGACGTGGGCGCACTGGCTCGGCACCGACCAGTACGGGCGCGACGTGCTCTCCCGCGTCCTCAACGGCGGCCGGTACGCGCTCGTCGTCACCTTCCTCGCGACCACCATCGCGGTCGCGGTCGGCACGGTCGTCGGCTGCGTCACCGCATACGCGGAGGGCTGGCTCGACGAGGTCGTGATGCGGATCGTGGACGCGCTGCTGAGCGTGCCGTCGATCCTGGCGCTCCTCGTGGTGGTGACGGTCTTCGGATCCGGCCTCTGGGTGATCGTGCTCGCGGTGACCGTCGTCTACGCGCCCGCCGTCACGCGGGTGGTGCGCGGCGCCGCGCGGACCGTGATCACGCAGGACTACGTCACGGCCGCGCGCGCCCGCGGCGAGCGCCCGCTGAGCATCGTGTTCCGCGAGATCCTCCCGAACGTGCTCGACGTCGTGCTCGTGGAGTACGCGATGCGCGCCTCGTGGATCGTGCTGCTGATCTCCTCGCTCTCCTTCCTCGGCTTCGGCGCGAACCCGCCGACGCCCGACTGGGGGCTCATGGTGCAGGAGAACCGCACCGCCCTCACGGTCGTGCCGCTCGGCACGCTCGCCCCGATCGTGGCGCTCGCGACCCTCGTGGTCGGCCTCAACCTCAGCGCCGACGGGCTCAGCAAGTCGCTCGGCGTCGACCGCGCGCAGAGGGGGATCGCATGATGCCCGGCAACGTCGAGGACACCCTCACCGGCCAGGTGCGGCTCGGCACCGTCGTCCGCGTCGCCGACCTCGCCATCTCGTACGCGGCCGGTCGCACCGACGTGCCCGTCGTCCGCGGCGTGAGCTTCGAGATCCGCGCCGGGCGCGCGCTCGGGCTCGTCGGGGAGTCGGGCAGCGGCAAGTCCACGGTCGCGCGGACGCTGCTCGCGCACCTGCGCCGGGGATCCCGCATCGTGGGCGGAGCCGTCGAGGTCGCCGGCGACGACGTGTTCGCCCTCTCGCCCGCCGCGACGCGCGAGCTGCGCGGCGGCACCGCGGCGGTCGTCGCGCAGAACGCCGGCCAGGCGCTCACGCCGTCGATGCGCGTGGGCCGCCAGCTCCGCGAGGCGCTCGAGAGCCACGGGCTGCCGAGCGAGGACGAGCGGGTCGAGGAGCTGATCCGGCTCGTGCGCCTGCCCGACCCCGCGACCATCGTGCGGCGCTACCCGCACCAGCTGTCCGGCGGGCAGCAGCAGCGCATCGCGATCGCGATGGCCGTCGCCGCGCGCCCCCGCGTGCTCGTGCTCGACGAGCCGACGACCGCGCTCGACGTGGTGACGCAGGCGGCGGTGCTGACCCTGATCCGCGACCTCGCCCGCGAGCTCGGCATGGCGGTGCTGCTCGTCAGCCACGACCTCGGCGTCGTCTCGACGATGGTGGACGAGATCGCCGTGATGCGCGACGGCGTCATCGTGGAGCACCGGCCGACCGCCGAGCTGTTCGCGTCGCCCGAGCACCCGTACACGCGGGAGCTGCTGGCCGCGATCCCGGGCGGCCCCGGCGCCGCGGGCCCGGCCCCGGCCTCGGCTGACGACCAGGTGACCCCGATGGTCGTCGCCGACGGCCTCGTCGTCCGGTACGCGCGCGGTCTGCCGCCCGCGGTGTCCGACGTGTCGTTCACCATCGCGCCGCGCGAGACCCTCGCGGTGGTCGGCGAGTCCGGCAGCGGCAAGACCACGCTCGCGACCGCCCTCGCGGGGCTGGTGCCCACCGAGTCGGGCACGTTCCGCTTCCAGGGCGACGGGGTCGAGGGCGACCTGACCTCCGCGGTCGCGGGCCGGTCGCCCGCGCTCCGGCGCGCGGTGCAGCTCGTGTTCCAGAACGCGGACACCTCGCTCAACCCGCGGCGGACCGTCGGCGCGGCGATCGCGCGGCCGCTCAAGCTCTTCACGGGCCGGGCATCGGCCGAGCGCGTGGGCGAGATCCTCACCGAGGTGGGGCTGTCGCCGGACTTCGCTGCACGGCTCCCGAACCAGCTCTCGGGCGGGCAGCGCCAGCGCGTGGGGATCGCCCGGGCGCTGGCCGCGGGTCCGCAGCTCGTGATCGCGGACGAGATCACGACCGCGCTCGACGTGCGCGTGCAGGCCGAGATCCTGGATCTCCTCGCCCGCCTGCAGCGCGACAAGGGCCTCAGCTGCCTCTTCATCAGCCACGACCTCGCGGTCGTCCGCGGCGTCGCGGACCGCGTGGCCGTGATGACCGGCGGGCGGATCGTGGAGATCGGCCCGACCGAGCGCGTGTTCCAGGGGCCGAACCACCCGTACACGCGGCAGCTGCTCGCCGCGACGCTCGAGCCGGGCGCCACCGAGCTGCCGCGGGTGGAGGACGTGACGGCCACCTGGCGCGACGCCGCCGGTGGCGGGTGGAGGGAGCTCGGCGACGGGCACCGGATCCGGGACTGGGAGGACGCACGATGACCGACGCCGCGCACGAGACGACCGCGAACGCGACCGAGACCGGCGACGCCGTGACGCATCGCGACGTCTGGATCCCGATGCCCGACGGCACCCCCCTCCACGCCCGCGTCTGGGCTCCCGCGACCGACGAGCCCGTCCCCGCGCTCCTCGAGTACCTGCCCTACCGGCTCGACGACTGGACGGCCCCGCGCGACAGCGAGCGGCACCCCTGGTACGCGGCGCACGGCTACGCGTCCATCCGCGTCGACATCCGCGGCACCGGATCCTCCGACGGCCTGTTCGTCGACGAGTACTCCGCGCAGGAGCTCGACGACGGCGTCGCGGTGATCGAGTGGATCGCCGCGCAGGACTGGTGCACGGGCGCCGTCGGCGTCTTCGGGATCTCGTGGGGCGGCTTCAACGGCCTGCAGCTCGCGGCCCGCGCGCCGGAGGCCCTGAAGGCGGTCGTCACGGTGTGCTCCACCGACGACCGGTTCGACAACGACGTGCACTACATGGGCGGCGCGGTGCTCGGCATCGACATGGCCGCATGGGGCGCGACGATGTTCGCGTTCAACTCGCGGCCCCCGCGGCCCGAGGTCGTGGGCGACTGCTGGGTGGGGCGCTGGCGCGAGCGGCTCGAGTCCAACCGGCCGATGACGCCCACCTGGCTCGCGCACCAGGAACGCGACGACTACTGGCGGCATGGCAGCGTGTGCGAGGACTACTCGTCGATCGACGCGGCGGTGCTCGCGGTCGGCGGCTGGGCGGATCCGTACCGCGACGCCGTGCTGCGCCTCGTGGAGAACCTGCCCGGGCCCGCGAAGGGCATCGTCGGCCCCTGGTCGCACCAGTACCCGGACCGCGGTCTCGCGCCCGGCCCGTCGATCGGCTTCCTGCAGGAGACGCTGCGCTGGTGGGACCGCTGGCTGAAGGGCGTCGACACCGGCGTGGAGTCGGATCCCGCGCTCCGCGCCTTCCTCAGCGACTCCGAGCCGCCCGCCACGAGCTACCCCGAGCGCACCGGGCGCTGGGTCGCCGCGGAGTCGTGGCCGCCGCCCGAGTCCGTCGCCGCGCAGCCCGTGCTGCCGCTCGCCGCGTTCCACGGGCCGGCCGCCGCGGGCGACGCCGTCGTGGTCCGCTCGCCCCAGCGCACCGGGCTCGACGCGGGCCGCTTCTTCCCGTTCGGCAACCCGACCGACCTGCCACCGGACCAGCGCGCGGAGGACGGCCTCTCCGTCTGCTTCGACCTACTGCTCGACGAGCCGCTCGACGTGCTCGGCAACGTGCTCGTCGACCTCGCGGTCACGAGCGACCTGCCGGACGCGAACCTCGTGGTGCGGCTCTGCGACGTCGCGCCCGACGGGTCGTCCACCCTCGTGACGCGCGGCGCGCTCAACCTGAACACGCGGATCGACCGCGCCCGGATCGACCCGATGGTGCCGGGCGAGGAGGAGACCGTGCGCGTGCCGCTCGTCTCCACGGGCCACGCGTTCCCGGCCGGGCACCGGCTGCGCCTCGCGGTGTCGTCGGCGTACTGGCCGTGGATCTGGCCGCACGCCCGCGAGGCGACGCTCGTCGTCGCGCCCTCCCGTAGCGCCGTGACCCTGCCCGTCTGGACGCGCACCGAGGACGACGGCGTGCGCTTCGAGGAGCCCGAGCGGTCGACGCCCATCGCGATCCAGCGGATCCCCGACGACTCCGGCCTGCCCGAGCGCAGCGTCACCCACGACGTCGCGACCGGCGAGTGGACCCTCGACGTCGACCCCGGCTACGGCGGATCCCGGATCTACCCCGACGGCCTGGTCTTCACCGAGTCGAGCCGCGAGACGTACCGGATCACCGACGGCGACCCGACGTCGGCCGTCGCCGAGTCGCGCTGGGCGATCGGCCTCGAGCAGCCGACCTGGCGCGCGCGCCTCGAGACCACCTCGCGCGTGACCGCCGACGCCGACGCCTTCCGCGTCGTCAACACGCTCCGGGCGTGGGCGCGCGACGGCGGCCCTGGCGCGCCCGAGGTGCTCGTCGCCGATCGCGTGTTCGACGACCTCGTGCCGCGGACCTCCGCGTGAGCGCGGGGACGGGCACGACCGCGACCGCGGGCACGACGGCGACCGCGACCGCCGCCCGCCGCGGCGGCAAGCGCGAGAAGCCCGAGGTGCGGCGCGCGATGATCGTCGAGGCGGCGCGCGCGGTGATCCTCCGCCAGGGCCTCACCGCCACCGGCCTCCGCGACATCGCGGCCGAGGGCGGCGTCTCCGTCGGCACCGTGACGTACCACTTCGCGAGCGTGGCGGAGATCCTCGACGAGGTCGTCGTGCTCGAGACCGACCGGTTCTACGCGTCGATCGTCGAGGAGGTGGACGCGGATCCGGATCCCGTCCACGGCATCCGCCTGCTGGTCGAGCCGCTCTTCACAGGCGCCGAGGAGGCCGAGGCGCACTGGCGCCTCTGGTCGGACTACTGGACCGCCGTCGCCCGCCAGCCCGGGCTGTCCGCCGACCGCCTGGAGCGCATCCGCGTGTGGGAGGCATGCCTCGTCCGCACCATCCGCCGCGGCGTCGAGGGCGGCGCGTTCCGGACGGTGGACGCGCCCGAGGTCGCGCTCAAGCTCGCGGCCTACAGCGACGGGATCGCGACGCAGCTGTCCCAGAAGGCGCCGGGCCTCGACCACGCACGGGCGCTCGAGTGGATCTGGACCTTCCTCGACGCCGAGCTCGCCGATCCCGCCGAGGGGACGCCGCTCTTCCGCTGACCGGGGCATGATGAGCGAGGCGACGCGGCCCGACGGCACGCGGACGCCGACCCGCCCACCGCCGAACGCCCGGAGGACCCATGCTCATCGAACCCGTCGACGCCGCCCGCGCGCACGTCAGCAGCCACGTCGACCCGGACGACTTCGACGCGTTCTGGGCCGACACCCTCGCCGAGGCCGCGCGCCACGACCTCGACGTGCGGCTCGCGCCGGTGGAGACCGACCTCGCGCTCGTCGACGTGCAGGACGTGACCTTCGCAGGATCCGGCGGCACCGACGTGCGCGCCTGGCTCCGTACCCCCGCGGGCGCGACCGGCCCGCTGCCCACCGTCGTCTCCTACGTCGGCTACGGCGGCGGTCGTGGACGCGCCGAGGAGACGCTGATCTACGCGGCCGCCGGCTTCGCGCACCTCCAGATGGACACGCGCGGCCAGGGCTCGTACTGGAGCGCCGGCGACACCGCCGACCACGGCGAGGCCGGACCCGCGATCCCCGGCTTCATGACCCGCGGCATCGCGTCCCCTGAGACCTACTACTACCGCCGCCTCTTCACCGACGCCGTGCGCGCGGTCGACGTCGCCCGGTCGCTCGACGTCGTGGATCCCGCGCGCATCGCCGTGCAGGGCGGCAGCCAGGGCGGCGGCATGGCCCTCGCCGTCGCCGGCCTCCGCGACGACGTCGCCGCGGTCTCCGCGTACGTGCCGTTCCTCTGCGACATCGAGCGGGCCACCCACATCACCGACGCGTACCCGTACCACGAGGTCGTCGACTACCTGAAGACGCACCGGGGTCGCGGCGAGGACGTGCACGCGGTGCTGCGGTACTTCGACGGCGTCGCCTTCTCTCGCCGCGCGACCGCGCCCGCACGCTTCTCGGTCGGTCTCATGGACGCGACCTGCCCGCCCTCCACCGTCTACGGCGCCTTCAACTCCTACGCGGGCGAGAAGGAGATCGTCGAGTGGGAGTACAACGGCCACGACGGCGGCGGCATCGACGACGAGCTCGGCACGCTCGCGTTCCTGCGGCGGCGGATGGGCTGACGCGGCCGGGCGACGACCACCGGTGACGCCCGCGGATCGGCACCGGGATGGGGGCACGGCCCGCCCCGACGTCGGCCGTTGCGCGTAATCTGGGAGCACCTCGCCGGTGGAGCGAGCGGACCGGGAGGACGTCATGCCCCGGCCCCGCATCCGCCCCGCGAAGCCCTCCAAGCCCGGCGCCCCGCCGCCGTCCGTGGCCGCCCGCGTCGCCGCGGATCCGGCGCAGAAGGAGGTGCTCGTCGAGGAGGCGCTGCTCCTCGTGGGCGTCGCGCTCCGGATCCAGATGGTCAACCTGATCATCCTGCGCACGCTCCGGGAGCGCCGCCCCTACGACGAGGAATCGCTCATCGAGGCGCTCCGCGGCGAGCTGGCCGAGCTCATCGGCGAGAAGCGCGGCGAGGCCGAGCGGCTGCGCATGGCCCGCGACCGCGCGGCGCTGCGCGACGGCAAGGGACGCCGGCCCGACGACTACCGCGAGGGCGACGTGCCCGGGCTCCGGCTGCGGGCCGAGATCGCGGAGGAGATCGTCGAGCGGTTGGGCGCCCTCTCGCGCGACCCGGAGGCGCTCCGCGAGGTGCTGGTCATCGCGCGCGACTCGGCGCTGGAGCAGATCGTGCGCGCGCGGCTCAGCCCGCAGCTGCTGCCGGGCGCGTTCCCCGCGGAGGGGCGCGACGACCGCGTCGACGAGCTGCGCGCCGAGCTGGCGCGGCTGGCGGCGGATCGGGAGCGGGCGGCCGAGCGCGCCGAGGAGAGGGCTCCCGGCCGGACCCGCGTGCGCACCGGCGGCCGCGGGCGGCCGCAGAAGGTCTGACGCTCACCGCGCGAGCGGCGACCCGGCCGCTCAGGGCGCGAGCGCGAACCGGGGCCCGACGCGCTCGCCGGTCGCCGCATCCGCCGCGAGGCTGCCGATGAGCGGCGCGAACTTGGCGCCGTGGCCGGAGCAGGGCGAGACGATCGTGATCCCCTCGACCCGGTCGATCACGAAGTCCTCCGTGGGCGTGCTCGTGAAGAGGCACGTCGCCTCCGCGTACGGCACGGGCTCGACGCCCGGCAGGTTGCGGCGCACCCAGTCGACGACGCGGGCGCGGTTGACCGGATCCACGACGCCGTCCTGGTGCGCGGCCGACGGGATCACGCGCCCGCCGTCGAACTCCGCGACCTTGTGGCCGCGGTGGTCGGCGTCGCGGCCGCCGGGCAGCGCGTAGACCTGCATGCGCTCGTCCATGTGGATGGAGGTCGGCACGGACCGGGCGGGCGGGCCGTCCATGTACGCACCCTGCCGGTACGGGAAGTGGAACACCTGCTCCTGCCGCACGCGCAGCGGTGGGATGCGGTCGAGCGCGGCGCGCGGCAGAGGCAGCGCGCCGCCGAGCAGCTCGGGCAGCCACGCCCCGGCGCCCACGATCACGCTGTCGCCCTCGACCCGGCGGCCGTCGACGGATCTCACGGCGAAGCCCGCGCCGACCCGCTCGACGGACACGGCCTCCCACCCCTCGTGCACGACGGCGCCGTGCACGACGGCGAGGTCGAGCATCGTGCGCACCGCGGTCTCGGCGTCGACGACGCCCGCGGCCGGGTGGAACAGCACGTCGGAGTCGAAGGACATCTCGGGCCAGCGCCCCTCGGCCTCGCGCGCGGTCATCAGCTCGTGCTCGATGCCGACGCGCTCGAGCACCCGCGCGAGCTCGGCGGGGCGGCGCACGAGGCCGGAGTCGACGGATCCGGTCGGGGTCACGAGCCGCGAGCCCGTGGTGCGCTCGAGCCGGTCCCAGAGCACGCGGGCGTCGCGCATCAGGCGCACGTAGAAGGGGTCGTCGTAGGCGTAGCGGAGGATGCGCGCGGATCCGTGAGAGCTGCCGAGCATGCTCGCCGGCCGGTCGCGCTCCAGCACCGTGACCTCGTGCCCGCGGCTCGCGAGCTGCCAGGCGGTGGCCGCCCCCGCGAGCCCCGCGCCGATGACGACATGGTGCGATGCGCGCCCGCGCCCGGTGGATCCCGCCATGCCCCCAGGCTACGGGCGGCCCGCAGCGGCCGGCCGGGCCCGGCGGGAGCCGTAACCGGTGCGGGCGGGGAGGGGACAGCGGCAGGCGGCCTCAGAAGAGGAAGAGGCGGATGAGCATCGAGCCCCAGCCCGCGAGGGCGCACGCGAAGCCCGTCACGAGCATGGGCCGCGTCGGCCGACGGTCGTCGACCATCCCGCGTGCCGTCATCCAGACGAAGCAGGCCATCAGGCCGACGAGTCCCACGACCGACAGCACGAGGAGCGCCCTCTCGACCACGTCAGCGGCGCGCGAGGGCCTCGAAGGCCGGGAGCGCGTCGGCCGCCGGGGGCAGGGCCGCGATCTGGTCGCGGATCCGACCGGCCGCATCCGCGAAGGACGGCACGCCCCGGATCTCGCGGACCGCCTCGGCGATCTCCTCGGGCGTCGCGGTGGCCGCGTCCAGCATGCGGCCGACCCCGAGCTGCGCGATCCGCTCGCCGTTGAGCCGCTGGTCGGCGCCCATGGGCAGCACGAGGAGCGGGACGCCGGCCGCGAGCGCGCCGGCGACCGTCCCGGATCCGCCGTGCGTGATCACGACGTCGACGCGCTCCAGCACCGCGCCCTGCGGCACGTACCCCTCGAGGCGGCGGCGCGGCGTCGCGCCCGGGAAGGCAGCGGGATCCACGCACGGCCCGATCGTCGCCAGCACCCGCGCGTCCGTGGTCGCGAGGCCGTCGAGGATGCGGTGCAGCAGATCCCCTGAGCGCGTGTTGAACTGCGTGCCGAGGGTCGCGTAGACGCGCCAGGGCTCGTCGCCGGCGGCGAGCCACCGCACGGCCGGGTGGTCGTCTGCCGTCTCGGGCGCCTCAGGTCGCACCCGCAGCACGGACCGCGGCGCCGGCTCCGCGCCGGAGGCCGCGCCCGGCCCGGCACCGGCCACGGACTCCGGGAACGGCACGACGAGGAGGTCGCCCGCGAGCATGGCGAGCCCGGGATCCGGCGCGAGCCCCGCCTCGGTCCGCAGCGCGTCCAGCGCGTGCGCCACCGACGGCCGCCAGCCCGAATACGCCGAGGCGGTCACCTCGACCACGACGACCGGCACCCCCGCGCGCTCCGCGGCCACCATCGCGCCGAAGTCGAACTCGTCGCAGACGACGAGGGACGGGGTCCAGCCGGCGATGGCCTCATCCACGCTCCGAGCGGCCGTCCGCGCCGCCTCGCCCAGGAACACCTCCTCCACCTGCGCGTACGGCCGCCGGGGATCCGCGACGACGAGGCGGCCGGTGCCGCCTTCGGTGCGCGCCGCCCCGGTGTCGCTCGGGAACAGGGGCGCGAAGTCCGCCCGACCCGCCACGAGCTCGCGCGGTCCGGCGAGGGCCGTCTCGTGGCCCCGCGCGCGTGCGGCGCGGGCGAACGGCAGCAGGGGGTTCAGGTGGCCCTGACCGCGCGCGAAGGAGAACAGGATCCGGAGCGGAAGGGGCATGGGACCACGATCGCCGGTCCCCGCAGGCACGAGGAGGCCCTTTCCACACCCGCTCGCCACCCGCGCCGTCCGGGAGACTGGACGCATGTCCTCCCCCGTCACGCTCACCGCCCGCGCGCTCCTCCTCGACATGGACGGGACGCTCGTCGACTCGACCGCGCTCGTGGAGGAGATCTGGACGATGCTCGCCGTGCGCTTCGGCCACGACCCGGCCGACCTCCTGCGGCGGATCCATGGCGTGCGCGCCGCCGACAGCGTCGCCCGGTTCGCCCCCGCCGACAGCGACGTGCCCGCCCTCCTCGCCGAGCTCGACCGGCTCGAGCTCGACGGCAGCCCCGCGACGGTGGAGATCCCCGGCGCCCGCGACCTCGTGGCCGCGCTGCCCGCCGGATCCCACGCCCTCGTCACGAGCGCCGGCCGCGAGCTCGCGCGCGCCCGCCTCACCGGCGCCGGCGTCCGCGTGCCCGACCTGCTCGTCACCGCCGAGGACGTGGCGAACGGCAAGCCGCACCCGGACGGCTACCTGCTCGCGGCCTCGCGCCTGGGCGTCGACCCCGCGGACGCGATCGTCTACGAGGACGCCGAGGCGGGGATCCAGGCGGGCCTCGCCGCGGGCATGCGCGTCGTCGTCGTGGGCGACCACGCGAGCGACGCGACCGTCGGCCTCCCCCGCGTGCGCGACCACCGGGGCACGACGGTCGAGGTGCGCGATGGGATCATCACGCTCACGCTGCCCGGCGTCTGACGCCGACCGCGCCCCTGCGCATCGGCTCGGAGCGACCTGCGCGGCACCCGTGATTGGGCCACCTGGCCTAATCCAGCGATACGGTCTTCCCATGACCTCCCGCTCCCGCTTCCCCTGCCGCAGGGCCGCATCGTGAGGTGGCTCCTCCTCGGCGCCGCCATCGTCTCCGAGGTGGCCGCCGCGCTCGCCCTGCAGGCCGCCGTCGACGTGCCCGGCTGGTACGCGCTCGTCGTCGCCGGATACCTCACCGCGTTCTGGTTCCTCACCCGCGTGCTGAAGGCGGGCATGGCCGTCGGCGTCGCCTACGGGATCTGGGGCGCGTCCGGCGTCGCGCTCACCGCGGTCGGCGCGACGGTGCTGTTCGGGCAGCCGCTGACGGGCCTCATGATCCTCGGCCTCGTGCTCATCGTCGCGGGCGTCCTGCTCGTCGAGCTCGGCTCGCAGCGCGCGCACGCCGCCCGCGCGGCCGCCGCATCCGCCGCGACCGCCGCGCCCATCCGCGCCACCCCGACCGGCGAGGCCCGCTGATGGCCTGGCTGCTGCTCGCGATCGCCATCGTCACCGAGGTCGCCGCGACCATCTCCTTGAAGCTCGCGACCGACGGCCGGAAGCGCTGGTACGCGGTGGTCGCGGTCGGCTACGTGACCGCCTTCTCGATGCTCGCGGGCGCTCTCTCGCTCGGCCTCCCCATCGGCGTCGCGTACGGCATCTGGGCGGCGACGGGCGTGGCCCTCACCGCGATACTCGGCCGCGTCCTCTTCCGGGACCCGCTGACGCGCACGATGCTGGCCGGCATCGCCCTCATCATCGGCGGCGTGCTGCTCATCGAGCTCGGGCACTGACGTCCGCTCCTGATCCGCCGCCACGTCACTGCGGATGCGGCGTCTCCCCGCGCTCGAGCATCGCGACGAGCTTCGCGAGCCGGTTCGCGCGGACGGTCGCGTTCGGCGCGGTCGTCACCCGGTGGATCACGGCATATCGATTGACCTTGGTGAGGGCGGCGAACGTCGCGGCGACAGCGGGCGACGCGGCGAGCGCGGCCGTCAGATCCTCGGGCTCCGCCGCCGACGCCTGGCCCGCGTAGGCACGATCCCAGCGGCCGTCGGCCTGCGCGCGCTCGACCTCGCGGATCCCGGCCGGCCGCATCCGGCCCTCCGCGGTGAGCGTCGCGACCAGGCCGATGTTGCGCTCCGACCACAGCGACGCCTTCCGCCTGGGGGTGAAGCGGCGGCGGAAGATCCGCTCGTCGATGCTCGCGGTCTGCCCGTCGATCCATCCGCTGCACAGCGCCTCGTCGAGGGCCTCGGCGTAGGTGAGCGAGGTCGGATCCGTGGTGCCCTTCTTCGCGAGCACCAGCCACACGCCGTCGGACGACTCCTCGTGCGCGTCGAGCCAGGCGCGCCACGCGGCGCGGTCGGGGACGGTCAGGAGCTCGTGCGCGGCGGCGGGCATGGATCCGATGCTACGGAGCGCCGCCGACGACGCGGCCCCGGTCAGGCGCGGTCGACGGAGAGGCCGGCCGAGATCCACGCGCTCGTGCCGCCCTCGACGTCGACCGCGTCGACGCCACGGGCCGCGAGGGCCTCGGTCGCCCGCGCGCTGCGGCCGCCGGACTGGCAGATCACGTGCACGGGGGCGTCGGTCGGCACCTCGTCGACGCGCGCGTCGAGCTGCGACATGGGCAGGTTCACGGCGCCCGGCGCGTGGCCCGCGGCGTACTCGTCGGGCTCGCGGACGTCGATGAGGACGGGCGAATCCAGGGCGGCGAGCTGGTCGACGGTGATGCGGCTCATGCGGATGCTCCTCGGGTGTCGGTGCTCCCCACGCTAGCCGCGGAGGTCACGCTGGGTCGCCCAGCGCGACCACGAGCTTCTCCGAACCCGATGCCTACCAGATTCATTCGCGCTACCGTATGATTCTGGTCACACAGAGGAGGCGACATGGCGGAGATCAGCGCGGCCGAATACGCGAAGGGGCAGAGCATCTCCGCTCGCAGGGTCCAGGCGGCGGCCGCGGCCGGCGTGCTACCTGCCCGCAAGATCGCGGGCAGGTGGGTCATCGACGCCGCCGAGGCTCGGCACGATCAAGTCGGGCGGCCGCTGTCGTCGCGCTCGGTGCGCGCGCTGCTCGCGCGCCTCTCCGGGGACGACGCATGGCGCGCCGGATTGTCCGCGAGCGAAGCGAGTCGCGTGATCGGGCGTCTCACGAAGCTCCGAGACGCCCCGAACGCAGCGGAGGTGCTGGCAGCCTGGATGCGCAGCGCTCGGCCCGCGGCCCGGTCCTTCCTCGTGGCGGACGAGGACTTGGAGGACCTGCGTGCGGATCCTCGACTCGTGGCCGGGGGGATCAGCGACCTCCGATCGGGCCTGTCGGACGCGCGGGAGCTCGAGGCGCACGTGCACGTCGACGATCTCGACCCGATCATCCACGAGTACCTGCTCGTCTCGGGCGATCGTCCGAACGTCCTCCTGCACGTGCAGGAGCGTCCCGTCCAGCGGCCCCTGCCGCTCGGGGAGCTGATCGCCGACCTGTCCCAGCACCGGGGGCCGCGCGAACGCGCGGCGGCCGCGCATCTCCTCGGGGAGGTCGCATGATCGTCGAGGCACCCCCTCTCCGGCGCGCCCAGGCAGAGGCATGGCATGCGCTCTTCGAGGTCCATGAGCGGATCCCGACCGGGTGGGCGCTCGTCGGTGGCCAGATGATCCAGGCACTGTGCTGGGAACGCGGCGCCCACGCCAATCGCCCGACGGTGGATGCGGACACCGCCCTCGACGTCCGCGCTCATCCGCGGATGCTCATGACGTTCACGACGGCGCTGCGCGACATCGGCTTCGAGCCGGACGGCACGAGCTTCGAAGGACATCAGCATCGATGGGTCCGCGGGGAGGCACTCATCGACGTGCTGATCCCGAGGTTCCTCGGCGAACGGGCCGACGGCCGCCGCGGCGCCGGTGGTGGGACCACGGTCTCCGCTCCCGGGGCGCAGGGCGCACTCGACCGATCGGCCGATGTCCTCTTCCGCGTCGAAGGCCAGGTCGGGACCATCCGCCGCCCGACGCTGCAGGGCGCGATCCTCTCGAAAGCCGCAGCTCTCGAGATCACGGGAGACGACACCACGCGGCACCTCGTCGACATCGCCACCCTCGGAGCGCTCGTGACGCGACGAGACGATGCGGGCGCGAACATCACCGCGACCGAACGCCGTCGTGCGCTGACTGCGGCGGCCCTGATCCGGCGCGACGCCACGTATGCGCGCCTGGCGGGCGTGGACCCTTCGGTCTCCGAGCGGCTGCGCCTGGCCTTCACCGAGCCTCCGCTCGCTGCACCCCGCACCTCGGACAGGCGGGCGCATCCGGCGCGCAGATCCCGGTCATCCGGCAGATCGCGGTCGCTAGAGCGCGACCACCAGCTTTCGCGCCGAGACGCCCGCGCGCAGGCGGTCCATCGCCGGCTGGATCGCCTCGAGCCCGGTGCCGACCACCTCGGCCGCCGGCGCCGCGACGTAGCGGCCCTCCGCGAGCGCGGCCGGCAGGAAGCGCTCCCAGAGCATCGGGCCGACCTCGTCGTGCATGAGGGCGCTGCCCCATATGAAGGTCGCGCGGATGCCCCTGGCGCGCGCGCGGATCATCAGGGCCGGGGTCGCGGTGCCCATGCGGATGCCGAGGCGCACGAGCGGAAGCCCGACGCGGCCACCGCGCGGGAGGGTCTCGAACGACACGGGCGGGCTCGCCATGCTGACCCGCGTCGCGCCCGTCGCGATGGCGATGTCGACGGCCGGGCCGCCGGATCCTGTGCCGATGGCGAGCACGCCCGCCACCTTCCGGTCGCTCGCCGCGAGGTGCGCCGTGATGTGGCGGACGACCGTCGGGCTCCGGTAGTCGAACGCACCGGTCGCGCCGAGACCCGTCACGAGCTCATGGTTGCGCGGGGACGCGGTGGTCACGACGTCGTACCCGGCGGCGACCGCGAGCTGGATCGCGTTCATGCCGACGCTCGTGGATCCGCCCCACACCACGACGGTCTCGCCCGTCGACGGGGTGGTCGCGTCGGGCATGCGGAGGCCGAGCTGGCCGGCGCCGAAGAGGCCGGACGCGGCAGTGGAGATCCCGAGCGGGAGGACGGCGGCGTCCTCGAAGCGCATCGCATCCGGGATCGGCGACGCGAGATCGGTGCGCACGACGACGCGCGACTGGAACCCGCCCTCCGGCGCGTGTCGCCGCCCCTTCTCCATGCCGACCGCGTACGCGACGACCCGGTCGCCGACGGCGAAGCGCGTGACCCCGGGGCCGACCTCCTCGACCTCGCCCGCGACGTCCTCGCCGAGCACCGCGGGGTGCGGGAGCCAGCGGTACATGAGGTCGCCCATGTGCTGCTTCATCGTGTCGAGCGGGTTGATCGCGACGGCGCGCACGCGGATCGCGACCTCGCCCTCCCGGGGAGCGGTCCGCGGCGCGGGTCCGACGGTGAGGTCGGCGGCGGACGAGGCGAGCCAGGCGGCGGTCTCGGTGGGCATGCGGTTCTCCGATCTGCGGATCGCGCTGCCCGATGACATCGCGTGTCATCACCATACACACCCATGACACGGAATGTCATCACTAGGATCGACGCATGAGCAGATGGCAGCCGGACACGCGTGAGCGCCTGGCCGCCGCCGCCCTCGAGCTGTTCCGCGAGCGGGGCTTCGCGGAGACGACCGTGCCCGAGATCACCGCCCGGGCCGGGCTCACCACCCGCACCTTCTTCCGCCACTTCGCGGACAAGCGCGAGGTGCTCTTCGCGGAGGAGGACGAGCTACCCGCGCTCGTCACGCGCATCATCCGCGAGGCGTCGCCCGACCGATCCCCGCTCCAGGTCGTCGAGGACGGCTTCCCGGAGGTCGTCGCGTCGCAGTTCGCGGAGGGGCGCGACACCCTGCTCGCCCGCAAGCGGATCATCGGCGCCGATCCGGGGCTGCAGGAGCGGGAGATGCGCAAGGTCGAGGCGATGCAGGAGGCCGTGCGCGCGGGCTTCGTCGAGCGCGGGTCGGATCCGCTCACCGCCGTGCTCGTCGCCCACGCCACCGCGACCGTGTTCGGCGTCTCCATCGGCCGCTGGCTCTCCGACGGCGGCGGCACGACCGACCTCGCCGAGGTGCTGCGCGAGACGCTCGCCGCGTTCCGGGCGCTGATGGGGGCGGGCGCGTGATGCGGGTCACGTACGACGCGGTCGCCGATGCCGCGTACGTCGAGCTCGCAGGTCCGCTCGGCGAGTCTGAGGCGGCCACGACGATCCACTCGATCGCGACGCCCGGCGACCGCGGCGAGGTCGCGCTCGACTTCGACGCCGACGGGCGCCTCCTCGGGATCGAGGTGCTTCGCGCGAGCGCAGTGCTGCGGGCGTCGGTGCTGGCGGATGCGGTGCGGGTCGGCTAGCTGCCGCGCAGCACCTTGGTCATGGCGCGACCGCGGGCGACCTCGTCGACGAGCTTGTCGAGGATCCGGATCTCCTTCATCAGCGGGTCGTCGAGCTCCTCGATGCGGACGCCGCAGATCACGCCGCGCACCGCATCGGCGAGCGGGTTGAGGCGGGCGGCGGCGAAGAAGTCCTCGAAGGTGGTCTCGGCGTCGAGGTGGTGCTGGAGCTCCGCGGCATCGAAGCCGGTGAGCCAGGTGATCACCTGGTCGACCTCCGCCTGCGTGTGCCCCTTGCGCTCGACCTTCTTCACGTAGAGCGGGTAGACCGCGGCGAACGGCGTCGTGAAGATGCGGTGCATGGTCGGAGCGTAGGCCCGTGCGGTCGGGGGTGCCAGGTACCGTCGCGTCGCTCCCGACGAAAGGCTCCCATGTCCGAGGACGACGAGACCTCCTACCTGCTCCGAAACCCCGCTGGCGCGAAGACGCTGCTGGAGGCGCTCGAACGAGCGCGTCACGGGGAGTCCATCGAGCGCGAGCTGATCGAGCCGTCGGATGACGCGGAGCCGTACGACCCGCGGGAATAGGCGAGCGCCCCGCCGCGGTTCGAGTCCATGCAGACGCATCCACCCGGATGCCGCCGCCGTCGAGCACGAGGAGCGTCCCATGGCCACCAAGATCGGCTTCCTGTCGTTCAACCACTGGCAGGACGTGCGCGGATCCCGCGTGCGCACCGCCCAGGATTCGCTCCTGCAGTCGATCGACCTCGCGGTCGCGGCCGAGGAGATCGGCATCGACGGCGCGTACTTCCGCGTGCACCACTTCGCGCCGCAGCAGGCGTCGCCGTTCCCGCTGCTGGCCGCCATCGCGAGCCGCACCAGCCGGATCGAGATCGGCACCGGCGTCGTCGACATGCGCTACGAGAACCCCCTCTACATGGCGGAGGAGGCGGCCATGACCGACCTCATCTCCAACCGCCGGGTGCAGCTCGGCATCAGCCGCGGATCGCCCGAGCAGGTCGAGGCCGGCTACGAGTCGTTCGGCTACGTGCCGCTCGACGGCGAGACCGACGCCGACATGGCCCGACGCCACACGGGCCTCTTCCTCCGCGGGCTCGAGGGCGAGGAGCTCGCGACGGCGACACCTCAGCGCGGCATCATCGCCGGAGGCGTCGCGATCACGCCGCAGTCGCCCGGCCTCCGCGAGCGGATCTGGTGGGGCGCCGGCACGCGCGCGACCGGCCAGTGGGCGGCCGAGCAGGGCATGAACCTCATGTCGTCGACGCTCCTCTCCGAGGACACCGGCGTTCCGCTCGACGTGCTGCAGGCCGAGCAGATCCAGCTGTTCCGCGACGGCTGGGCCGCCGCCGGGCACGCGTGGGAGCCGCGCGTGAGCGTCAGCCGCAGCATCATCCCGATCGTCGACGACGAGTCGGAAGCTTTCTTCGGCATCCGCTCGCAGATCGAGGGCAAGGACCAGGTGGGACAGGTCGGCGGCGAGAAGTGGCGCTTCGGCCGCTCCTACATCGGCAGCCCGGAGCGCCTCATCGAGGAGCTCGGCGCCGACCAGGCGATCGCCGCGGCCGACACCCTCCTCGTCACGATCCCCAACCAGCTCGGCGTGGACTTCAACCTCCGCTCGCTCGCCGCGATCAAGCAGATCGGCGAGGCGCTGGGGTGGGACCGGGCTGACGTGGCTGTGGGCGCGTCGGCCTGATCCGCTGACGCCTGCCCGCCGACCGCTCAGTCGCCGGTCGGCCGCTTGCGCTGCTGCTTCGTCGCGGAGCGCTGCGTCTTGGCCGCGAGGCGACGGTGCTGCGAGCCCTTCGTCGGTCGGGTCGGCCGACGCGGCGCCGCGTCCGGCGCGAGCGCATCCGCCACGATCTCGCGGAGCGCGTCGAGCGCGGCCACCCGGTTGCGGAGCTGCGACCGCTGCTCGGAGACCGTCACCGTGATTGCGCCCCCGACCAGGCGCCGGCCGAGCCGCTCGAGGATCCGCGCCCGCTGCGGATCGGTCAGCACCAGGGACTCCACCGGGCTCCACGTGAGCTGCACCCGGCTGTCCGAGGTGTTGACGTGCTGCCCGCCGGGCCCCGACGACCGGGAGAACCGCCAGCGCAGCTCGGCCGCGGGGATGGTCAGCGCGGGGCCGACCTCGAGATCCATGCGGCAAGGGTCGCACGGAGCGGGACGTGCTCGTGCGAGCTGTGGCCCTTGCGGGTCAGCGCTGCACCCCCGCCTCCACCGCCCCCGGCCGCCGCGCCGTCAGGTACAGCCGGTGTGCCGTGATCACCACCGCGAGCCACGCGCCGCTGAGGAAGAAGGCCGCGAGCACGTCCGTGAACCAGTGGTGGCCGAGGTACACGCGGGAGGCGCCGATGGTGAGCGCGAAGATCACGGCGACCGTGATCGAGAGCACGCGCGTCACCCGGCGGTGCTGGCGGAGGAGCAGCAGGTAGGCGAGGATCCCGGCGATCGCGACCGCGTTCAGCGTGTGGCCGCTCGGGAACGACGGCGAGGTCTCGTACGGCGGCACCGCGTCGGCGAGGGCGGGGCGGGCGCGTCCGATGAGGTCCTTGCCCGCGATGGTGAGCAGCAGGGATCCGCCGCCGGCCGCGACGACCAGGATGATCGGCGTCCACGAGCGGCGCCGCACCGCGAGGAACAGCATCGTCGCCACCGCGATGATCGGCATGACCACGACGCCCGCGACGTCCGTGTACGCGGTCGCCACGTCGTTCAGCCACGGCGTGCGGATGCCGATCATGAAAGCGAGGAGCGGCTTGTCGAGGCCGGCGACCCCGTCGGCGTCGGTCACGTTGTCGTAGACCTGCGCGGCGATCGCGGAGAGGCCGAACGCGAGCGCGAGGCCCACCAGCAGCGTGATCACGAGGGCGGCGTACGGGCCGAGCGCCCGCATGATCCGCTGCACGACGCGGGCGAGGATCCGGCCGACGGGCGTCACCCAGCGCGTGAGGTCGCGGTCGCCGAGGAAGCGGTCGCGGCGGAGCTCGCCCTCGACGCCCTGGTCGGCGGGGTCGAGGGGGGCGAGGGGCCTGCGCCCGGGGGTGTCGCTCATCGGGGATCCTCCACGTCCGGCGGGGAGTCCCGCCCGTCGAACCTACCGACGGCGGGCCGGGAGATGACCGCCGCCTCCGAGCCCTGGCCGATCCGCGCAGCTCCTCGTCAGCCGCCGCCCCGACCGGCCTACGTTCCAGGGGATCCACCGAAGGGAACACCATGACCACCGCGATCGTCCTCAACTGCACCCTCAAGCCCTCCCCCGCTCCCTCGAGCACCAGCAAGCTCGCCGGCGAGGTGCTCGCTGAGCTCGCAACGCACGGAGTGACCGGCCGCGAGATCCGCCTCGTCGACCACGACATCAAGCCCGGCGTCGAGAAGGACATGGGCGACGGCGACGCCTGGCCCACCGTCCGCGAGGCCGTGCTCGCCGCCGACATCCTGATCCTCGCCACGCCCACCTGGATGGGCCACATGTCGTCCGTCGCCTCCCGCGTGCTCGAGCGCCTCGACGCCGAGCTGTCCGAGACCCGCGAGGACGGCAACCCGATCCTGTTCGGCAAGGTCGCGCTCGCGGTCGTGGTCGGCAACGAGGACGGCGCCCACAAGATCACGGCCGACTTCCTCCAGGGCCTCAACGACGTCGGCTTCTCGGTCCCCGCGCAGGGCGGCGTCTACTGGAACGGCGAGGCGATGAACAGCGTCGACTACAACGACCTCGACGAGGTGCCCGAGCGCGTCGCGTCCGTCACCGCGACGGCCGCCCGCAACGCGGCGCACCTCGCGGAGTTCCTGTCGCAGCACGACTACCCGGCGGCGCCCGCCGAGTGAGACCCGCGTCCCCCCGCTCCGCATCGGGGCAGGGGGACGCGTCTGGCCGCACGCGCCGGTCGGGTGCCGTCGGCCGGTGCTTCGCTGGAGGGGCGTCGCCGGGGATCCACCCGCCGCCGCGAACCGCCGACGAAGGAGTCCCCCATGCCCGCATCCGCGAACGTCACCGTGCTCGGAGCGGGGGTGCTCGGCGCGCAGATCGCGTTCCAGGCCGCGAACCACGGGAAGACCGTGACGAGCTACGACGTGGACGACGCGGCGCTCGAGGCCGCGCGCGGACGGCTCGACGCGATCGTCGCGCAGTTCGTGTCCGAGTCCGGCGAGGAGACGCGGGAGTCCGCGACCGCCGCGGCCGCCGGGATCACATTGACGAGCGATCTCGCGGCCTCCGTCGCCGACGCCGACCTCGTGATCGAGGCGGTCCCCGAGCGCCTCGAGCTCAAGCAGGACGTCTACCGCCGCATCGCCGAGGCGGCGCCCGAGCGCACGGTCTTCGCCACCAACTCGTCGACGCTGCTGCCCAGCGACATCGCCGACTCCACCGGCCGCCCCGACCGCTTCCTCGCGCTGCACTTCGCGAACCACGTGTGGCGGCAGAACACGGCCGAGATCATGGGCACCGAGCGCACGTCGCCCGAGGTGTTCGACCGGGTCGTCGCGTTCGCGGAGGAGATCGGCATGGTGCCGATCCCGCTGAAGAAGGAGCAGCCGGGCTACGTGCTCAACTCGCTGCTCGTGCCGCTGCTCGGGGCGGCCTCGGGCCTCGTGCTGACCGGCGTCGCGGATCCGAAGACGGTCGACACCACCTGGCGCATCGCGACCGGCGCGCCCCTCGGCCCGTTCCAGATCTTCGACCTCATCGGCCTCCGCACGGCCTACGCGATCTCCGCGGCGAGCGATGACCCGGGCGCGCAGGCGTGGGCGGCCCACCTCAAGAGCGAGTACCTCGACAAGGGCAAGCTCGGCAGGGAGTCGGGCGAGGGGTTCTATGCGTACCGGTGATCACCCCCGAAAGGGAACAACGCGCTGAGCCCGTCGCCCCGATCAGCTGGATAGGTTCGAAAGGCATCCCCGAGCACTCGGCCGTCTGGGACGTAGACGAATGGAGTCGCTCCCATGGCGAACGCACCTGTCCTGCTCTTCCTGCACGGCGTCGGAGATGGCGACATGGAGAACACCTGGCGGGCGCACCTCGAGCGCGGACTCCGGGAACTCGGATATCCGGACCTCGACGGTGCGGAAGTCGTCGCCCCCAAGTACGCGCACGCACTGCGCGGGTGGGACGAGAAGCAGAGCGTGCCCGGCCTCACCGCCAAGCAACCGGTCCGCGAGGCGGCACGCACGAATCGCCGTGAGTTCGAGCAGCGCATGGGGGCCATCGAGTTCCGCCTGGGACGCGAGGACGCGGGCTCGGGAGTGCCATTCGCTGAGGCGGCTTTCGACGTCGTCTCGAGGAACAGCAGATTCGCGCAAGCGCACAACTACGCGACCGACGCCCAGATCCGCGCGCAGGTGCTGAACCTGATCCTCGCCCGGGTCCCTTCGAACGGGGACATCGTGCTCGTCGGACACAGCCTCGGCTCCGTGATCGCCGCAGACCTCCTCCGTCGGCTCCCTGCCGAGGTGCGCGTGACGGGCTTCATCACCATCGGCAGTCCGCTCGCGCACGGGAGCGTCAACGTCGACAAGCTGCGCGATGTCCTGCAGGAGCCGCCGGCGAACCTCGGCTGGTGGGTCAACTTCTGGAACTTCGGGGACCCGGTGTCCTCCCATCGGGGCTTGTCGTCCGTCTTCCCCTGGATGATCGACTTCCGGATCAACACGCGGCAGGTCGGCATCCCAGCACATGCGGCCGCGGCCTACCTGGCCCATGAGAGAGTCGCCACCGCGATCGGCTACGCCCTCTTCGGCTCGCTATCTCGCGAGGTGGCCCGCGTGGAGCGCGGTGTGGATGTGCCTCTGGACGCCAGTGAGGGGCTCACTCTCCTCGCCCTCCGATACGGCCACTTGACGGCACACCAGCTCGAAGGCTCCGATCGCGACCGCTTCGTCGGGGCCCTGCGCCTCGTGCAGGCAGCAGCCGTCGACCAGATGAAGAGACGGAATGAGACCGACGGCCGCCCCTTGGCCTCCCGCATCGCGGAGCTGGACTTCGACGTCGCAGACGCTGAGGCCGTCGCTCCCGAGCCAACCCCGAGCCGGCACCTCTCGAAAGAGGACGCGGTCGTGGTGATGACGGTGCTGGCCACCGAGAACGTCATCCGACCATTCGAGATCTCCGTCGCGAGGGACAAGCGGCAGCGCGCGATGGAGGATCTGACGGCCGAGATGGGGCTGTCGAGCCGCTACGGCACCGACGTGTTCGAGGCGGCCAAGGAAGCACAGGACGTCCTGACCGCCAGCCGCAACGTCAACTGGCTCAAGTGGGGAGCTGTCGGAGCCGGTGCAGCGGCGATCGTCGTCGCGACTGGCGGGCTCGCTCTCGCTGCGGGGGCCGGCCTCGCCGGAGCCGCCGCCCTCACCAGCGCCCTCGCTGCTTTCGGGCCAGGCGGGATGATCGGCGGGCTGCTGACCGCGGGAACGCTCGTATCCGCGGGCGGAGGTGGGATCGCGTTCGGCCTCGCGAACTCGGGCACGGCCGCCGAGACGCTCGAGTCGGTCGTCCAGACCCGGCTCGCCGCGACCATCCTCCGCAACCGACAGGGACTCGAGCCGGACCGGGCCGTCTGGGATCTCCTCGTCCAGACGGAGATCGCCGTCCGGCGCGAGCATGAGCGGCTCGACGAGTTCAGCGACGAGACCTCGCCCGCCCTCAAGGAGCTGAAGCGCAAGATCGTCACCATCGAGCGCGCGCTGGAGTACCTGGCCGACAACGGGATGGAGCCCGAGATCTCGGAGTACCCGGACGGCGACAGAGACTGAGCCCCCCTGGCTGCGCTCAGGCCCCCGCCGCGCCGCCACCCAGCACGAACCGCACCAGCCGCGTCACGCTCTCCGCGTGGTCGCCCTTGCGGCCGAGCACGCGGAGCACGATGACGCCGAGGATCGCCTGGCCGAGCTCGTCGACGGGCGCGTCGGCGGGGAGCTGGCCCGCGCGGATCCCCGAGGCCAGGCGCTCCGAGAGGTCGCGGTCGACGCCGAGGCTCGCGCTCAGGCTGTCGCCGACGGCCGCGTCCTCGGCGGCGGCGGCCACGAGCGAGCGCACGAGCGGACCGCCGGTGGGCGCGTCGATCTCGGCGAGCACGTGGGTGAGCCAGCCCTCGATGTCGGCGAGGAGGTCGCCCGTGTCGGGCACGGCGAACTCCACCGGGATCAGGCGCCCCTCGGTCATGCACTCGGCGATGAGCGCGCCGCGCGACGGCCACCACCGGTAGATCGTCTGCTTGCCGACGCCGGCCTCCTTGGCGACGCCCTCGATCGTGAGGTGGTCGTAGCCGACGGCGTGGATGAGGCGCACGGTCGCGCCGAGGATCGCCTCGCGGGCCGCTTCGCTGCGGACCCGTCCGGTTCGGTGCTCGTTCACCTGCACAGGGTAGCTCCAGAAACTAGACGAGACGTAGCGTATCGTCGAAGCGTCCGAAGGAGATGACATGGCGTCAGTGCTGTACCGGCTCGGTTCGATGGCCGCGCGTCGCGCGTGGCTCGTGATCGTCTCGTGGGTGGTGATCCTCGGGATCGGCGTGGGCTCGTTCCTCGCGTTCGCCGGCACCCTCGGCAACAGCTTCGACATCCCCGGCACGGCGTCCGGCGCCGTCACCGACGAGCTCGCGCAGACGCTGCCCGACACCGCCGGCGGCACCGGCACGGTCGTCTACCGGACCACCGACGGCTCCGCCTTCACCGCGGCGCAGGAGCAGGCGATCTCCGCCCTCGCCACGAGCGCGGGCGACCTCCCGGGCGTCGCGCGCGTCGTGGATCCCTTCGCCGTCACCCAGCAGCGCGCCGACCAGGCCGCGCAGCTCACCAGCGGCGACGCGCAGATCACCGCGGGCCGCAGCCAGCTCGACGCCGCGCAGCAGCAGCTCGACGCAGGGAAGGCGCAGCTCGACGCAGGCCAGCAGCAGCTCGCCGCCGCGCGGCAGCAGGCCGAGGCCGCAGGTGCGCCGGCCGCGCAGATCGCCGCGCTCGACGCGCAGCAGGCCCAGCTGGATGCGCAGACGCAGACCCTCCAGGAGCAGCAGGCGACCGTCGACGCCAATCGCACGCAGCTCGAGTCGGGCGTCGAGCAGGCCGAGCTCGGCCGCACGCTCCTCGGCCTCACGGACGGCATCGGCGTCGTCTCGGCGGACGGGTCGACGGCCATCGTCAACGTCTCCTTCACGGATCCGCGCCTCGAGCTCTCCGAGGAGACCAAGCAGGACACCATCGCCCACTTCCAGGACTCCCCCGTGGACGGCACGAGCGTCGACTTCGCGACCGACCTGGCGCAGGGCGTCCCCGAGATCTTCGGCATCGGCGAGGTCGTCGGCCTCGTCTTCGCGGCCATCGTGCTCATCGTGATGCTCGGCACGGTCATCGCCGCGTCGCTCCCCATCGTCACCGCGGTGGTCGGCGTGGGCGTCGGCGTCACGGCATCGCTCGCGTTCTCCGGGATCGTCGACATGGCGTCGGTGACCCCGGTGCTGGGCGTGATGCTCGGCCTCGCGGTCGGGATCGACTACTCCCTCTTCATCGTCAACCGGCACCGGAAGCAGATGCTCGCCGGCACGGGCGTGCGCGAGTCGATCGGGCTCGCCAACGGCACCTCGGGCACTGCGGTCGTGTTCGCGGGATCCACCGTGATCGTCGCGCTCCTCGCCCTCAACATCACGGGCGTGCCGTTCCTCGCGTTGATGGGCACGGTCGGCGCGGTGTGCGTGCTCGTCGCGGTGCTCGTCGCCATCACGCTCACGCCCGCGGTGCTCGGCCTCGCCGGGACGCGCGTGCTGCGGAAGCGCGATCGCGCCCGCGCGTCGGCCGCCGACCCGGCCCGGCCGCAGGAGGCCGCGACGACGCTGAAGCCCATGTCGAACGCGCGCGCCGTGCTCACGGTGCTCGGCACGGTCGTCGCCCTGCTCGTGATCGCGATCCCCAGCCTCTCCATGCGGCTCGGCCTGCCCGACGGATCCAGCGAGCCCGCCGGATCCACCAGCGAGCGCGCGTTCACGACGGTCGCCGACGAGTTCGGCGAGGGCGCCAACGGCCCGCTGCTCGTGGTCGCCGACGTGCCCGCGGGCGTCGCCGACGGCGACCTCCTCGCGACCCAGGTCGAGGTCGCGCAGGCGCTGCACGACCTCGACGACGTGGTCGCCGTCGCCCCGGTCGCGAACACCGACGACGGCACCGTGCTCGCATTCCAGGTGCTCCCGCAGGAGGGCCCGAACAGCGCATCCACCGAGGAGCTCGTGCAGGACATCCGCGCGCTGCCCGAGCTCGACGGCGGCATCACGCTCGGCGTCGCCGGGCAGGCCGCCACCAACATCGACATCTCCGAGGCGCTGGCCGCGGTGCTGCCGCTCTACCTGCTCGTGGTCGTGGGCCTGTCGCTGCTGATCCTGATCGTGGTGTTCCGCTCGATCCTCCTGCCGCTCATCGCGACCGGCGGGTTCGTGCTGTCGCTGTTCGCGACCTACGGCCTCATCGTCGCGGTGTTCCAGTTCGGCTGGGGCGCGAGCCTCATCGGGCTGGAGAGCAGCGGACCGATCCTCAGCTTCCTGCCGGTGATCCTCGTCGGCATCCTGTTCGGCCTCGCCATGGACTACCAGCTGTTCCTCGCGAGCGGGATGCGAGAGGCGTACGTGCACGGCGCCGAGGCGCGGCTCGCGGTGGTGCAGGGCTTCCGGGCCGGGCGCGCGGTCGTCACCGCGGCGGCGCTCATCATGGTGTCGGTGTTCGGCGGGTTCGTCTTCTCGGAGTCGACCATCATCCGGTCCATCGGCTTCGGCCTCGCGTTCGGCGTGCTACTGGATGCGTTCGTGGTGCGGATGCTGCTGATGCCCGCGCTCATGCACCTGCTCGGGCGCTCGGCCTGGTGGCTGCCGCGCTGGCTCGACCGGATCCTGCCGGACGTCGACATCGAGGGCGCCGCGCTCGAGCGCACGCACCCGCACGCGTCGGCACCGGCGGCGGACCTCCCTGCCGGCCTCCCCGCGGACGGCGGGCACGGCGCGCACGCGGCCCCGCCCACCGCGTCCACCATCCAGGCGGAGACGGCGGCGGCCCCGCGCGACTGACCCGGCGCCCGGTATCGTCGGAGCGGGCTCGCCGTCGTGCCCGGGAGGCGAGCACCATGACCACGTCCGATCGCCGACCGGGAGCCGCTGACGCACCCGCATCCGACCGCCTGCCCGTCGTCGTGGTGGGCGCCGGCGTCATGGGCGCGCTGTGGATCCGCATGCTCGCCGGCTCCCCGCACGCCGCGCTCGTGGGGGTCGTCGACCTCGACGTGCCGCTCGCGGAATCCGCCGTGCGCGCCGCGGGGCTCGACGGGATCGCCGTGGGCGCGTCCGTCGCCGAGGTCGCCGCACGCTCCGGCGCGCGGGCCGTGGTGAACGTGACCGTGCCGCAGGCGCACCGCGTCGTGAACGAGCAGGCGCTCCGCGCGGGCCTGCCCGTCCTGTGCGAGAAGCCGCTCGCACCCACCGTCGCCGAGGCGCTCCGCCAGGTCGCCCTCGCCGACATCACCGGCGGGCTCCTCATGGTCAGCCAGTCGCGCCGCTACTTCACGCACCTCACGGCGTTCCGCGAGGCGGTCGCGCAGGTCGGGCCGCTCGCGGTCGTGCACGCGCAGTTCCTGCACGAGGACCACGAGCCGGGCTTCCGCGAGCAGATGGCGCACCCGCTGCTCGTCGACATGTCCATCCACCACTTCGACCAGCTCCGGTACGCGACGGGCGAGGAGCCCATGGCCGTGCGCTGCAGCTCGTGGAACCCGCCGTGGAGCTGGTTCGCGGGCGACGCCGCCGCGACCGCCGACTTCGAGCTCGCGTCCGGCGCGCGCTTCGCGTACGTCGGCAGCCGCTGCACGCCGGGCATGCCCACCTCGTGGAACGCCGACTGGTGTGCGTACGGCGAGCGCGGCGCCGCGCACTGGGACGGCGACGACGTCGTCGGCCTCGACGTAGAGGGCGGCCGGTTCGACGTGCCCGAGCACCCTGAGGGCATCGCCGCGTCGCTCGAGGAGTTCGTCGGATCCCTCCGCGCCGGCACCACCCCGCCGACGGAGGTGCGGCACAACGTGCTCAGCCTCGCGATGGTGGAGGGCGCGATCCGCAGCAGCGAGCGGGGAGGCGAGCGCGTCGTCATCGCCGACCTGCTCGAGGACGCGCTCGCCCAGGCGATCGCCGACGAGCGGAGCGCGGACGTCGCCGACCTGCTGCGCTCGTGGACGAGCGCGGCCGACGGCATCCGCACCCCGGCCTGGGGATCCGCACCCGCCGCCACCCCGCCCGCCACAGCCGCGCGCGACGCCCGCTGACCGACGCGCCCGCCTCCCGTGCGGCGCCGTCCCATCCCGCCGCGGCAGGCTGGCATCGACCGCACCTCCCCTCCGTCTCGACAGAAGGAAGCCCGATCATGACCGACAGCACCGCGACCGCGACCGCCACTCCCGCCGTCCCCAAGCCCGAGCACCCGCGCCCGCAGTCCACGCGCCCCGACTGGCTGAACCTCAACGGCCCGTGGCAGTTCGAGCGCGACCGCGGCGACAGCGGGCTCGAGCGCGGGCTGCTCGAGCGGGACCTCGCGGAGGAGATCCTCGTGCCGTTCGCCCCGGAGTCCACCGCGTCGGGCATCGGCGACGTCGACTTCCTCACGGCCGTCTGGTACCGCCGCACGGTGCGGATCCCCGCGGGCTGGAGCGGCCGCCGCGTCCTCCTCCACTTCGGCGCGGTCGACCACGACGCGACCGTGTGGGTGGGCGGCGAGGAGGTCGCCCGGCACCGCGGCGGCTTCACGTCGTTCACGGCGGATCTCGGCGTGCGCGCCGACGAGGAGGAGCTGACCGTCGTGGTCCGCGCCCGCGACACCCGCGACGAGCCGCAGGCCCGCGGCAAGCAGGCGACCTGGTTCGAGAACACGTCCTGCTTCTACACGCGCACCACCGGGATCTGGCAGACGGTGTGGCTTGAGCCCGTGCCCGAGGCCCACATCCGCTCGGCGCACATCGAGCCGCAGCGCGCGGACTCCTCCTTCACCGTCACCCCCGAGCTCTCGCACCGCACGGCCGGCCTCGTGTTCGAGGCCGTGCTCGCGGACGCCGCCGGGGAGATCACGAGGTCGCGGATCCCCGCGGGCGACATGGGCGCGCGCGTCACCCTCCGCATCCCCGCGGTCCGCGTACGCGAGTGGTCACCCGAGGACCCGCATCTCTACGACATCACGCTGCGCCTGGTCGACGCCTCGGGCGATGACGACCGCGTGGTCGACGAGGTCGCCTCCTATGGCGGCCTCCGTTCCATCGCAATCGACGGCCGCGACGTGCTCCTCAACGGCCGCCGCGTCTTCCAGCGCCTCGTGCTCGACCAGGGCTACTGGCCCGACACGCTCATGACCTCGCCCGACGACGCCGCCCTCGTGCGCGACATCGAGCTGTCGATGGCCGCGGGCTTCAACGGCGCGCGCCTGCACCAGAAGGTGTTCGAGGAGCGGTTCCTGTTCCACGCCGACCGCCTCGGCTACCTCGTGTGGGGCGAGTTCGGCGACTGGGGCGCGGGCGGCGGCCTCGGCAAGGACGCGCAGCAGCCGACGGCGTCGTTCATCACCCAGTGGATCGAGGCGGTCAGGCGAGACCGCTCGCACCCGTCGATCGTCGGCTGGTGCCCGCTGAACGAGACGTACCAGGCGATCCACGACCGCATCACTCAGCTCGACGACGTGACCGCCGGCATGTACCACGCGACGAAGGCGGCGGATCCGAGCCGTCCCGTCCTCGACGCGTCCGGCTACTCGCACCGCGTGCGCTCCTCCGACGTCTACGACTCGCACTCCTACGAGCAGGATCCGGACGCCTTCCGCCGCGAACAGGCGGGCCTCGCCGACGGCCGGCCGTTCGTCAACGACCTTGACGGCCGCGCGATCTCCGTGCCCTACGCCGGCCAGCCCTTCTTCGTCTCCGAGTACGGCGGCATCTGGTGGAACCCCGACGAGATCGACCGCCCGCAGGCCGACGCCAGCGACCCGGCACGCGCGGTCTCGTGGGGCTACGGCGAGCGCGTCGCCAGCGTCGAGGAGTGGCACGCCCGGTTCCGCGGCCTCACCGAGGTCCTGCTCGAGGATCCGCTCATGTTCGGCTACTGCTTCACGCAGCTGACCGACACGTTCCAGGAGCAGAACGGCATCTACGACTTCCACCGCCGCCCGAAGTTCGACATCGCCCGGATCCGCGCGGTGCAGGAGCAGCGGGCGGCGTACGAGGTGCGGGACGACGCCTGACGCTGCACCTGGACTTCCGAACACGTTCCGAATAACATGACGGCATGTCCCTCCTCCACGGCGCCCGCACCACGACCCGCCGCTCATCGGATCTGAGCAAGCACTCGGCGGACGTGTTCGCGGAGGCGGAGCAGCACCCGGTCCAGGTCACGCGTCGGGACGGGGAGACCCTGGTGCTGATGTCACAGAGCGCAGCGGATGCGAATTCGCAGCTCCTCCAGTTCGCGGCCGACCTCATCACCGTCACGCTGGACGACGCGGGCTCCCTGTCCTCGCGCATGACCCAGCGGTTCCCGTGGATGCTCGCCCTTTCGCCCAAGGATCGCGAGACCTGCTCGCGCGAGCTCGTCGACGCCGCGCGCGCCTCCTTCTCCACCGGCCAGCCCCACCTCGCGATCGCCGAGCTCACCTCCTGGCGCGAGACCGCGACGGCCATCGCCGCAGGGCTCGCGTCCTCGCCGGTCGAGTGGCTCGCCCACCCGGCGCCGGTCGAGCGCCCCTGACCGTGGCGAAGGATCCTCAGGTCCCGCGGCCGACGAGGAAGTCCGAGTACACGATCGTCTTCGCCTCCGAGGGCGCGCGGAAGGGGTGGCAGGATCTGGCCGCGACGATCCGCGGACCCCTGGCGGACACATGGGACTTCCTCATCCGGACGCCGACCGAGCGCACTCCGACGAACTACCCGCTCAAGGGCGAGGAGCTCGGGATCATCACCCGCGCGGGCACGCGCCACGTGCGCTGGCAGCACAAGCCGACCGCTCGGGGCGATGCCCGCATCTGGTTCTACGTCGCAGGGCAGACGGTCTTCCTCGAGCAGGTCCACACGAGGCACCCGAACCAGACGAAGTAGCGCACGCACGACGAGAGCCCGCCCCCGCGATCCACATGGACCACGAGGGCGGGCTCTCGTCCGGGGCGAGGCCGCATCACCTCCCGGCGAGCGACCCGCCGATCCCGCCGACGCTGAAGTACTTGTTCAGCAGGGCGAAGATCAGCACGGGCGGCAGCATCATGATGACCGCGACCGCCATCACCGAGCCCCAGTCGGCCGCGTTCTGCTGGAAGAACGTGTTGAGGCCGATGGGGAGGGTGTACTTCGTGAAGTCCTGCAGGAACAGGAGCGCGATGAGGTAGTCGTTCCAGGCCAGCAGGAACGAGAAGATCGCGGTCGACAGGATGCCCGGCAGTGAATTGCGCAGCACCACGTGGATGAATCCGCTGAACACGCTCGCGCCGTCCATCCAGGCCGCTTCCTCGAGGGTGATCGGGATGGAGTCGATGTAGGCCGCCATCATCCAGATCGCGACCGACATGGTCGACCCGATGTAGATGATCGCCACGCCCTGGAGCGTGTTGATGAGGCCCATCGCCGAGAACGTGATGAACAGCGGGATCGCCGCCGTCACCACCGGCAGGGCCTGCACCACGAACAGCACGAGTGAGTACCCGGAGACGAGCTTCGACCGCGAGCGGCTGAGCACGTACCCGGCCGGCGCCGCGATCACGACCGAGACGAGCACGGTCACGAGCGCGACGATCAGGCTGTTGCCGAGCCAGATCATCACGTCGGTGCCGCCGAGCACGCGCTGGAAGTTCTCCAGCGTGAAACCGGTCGCCGTGGAGTTCTGCCCCGGCTGGGTGGAGAGGAACAGCACCGCGAGGATGGGCGTGATCACCACGAGCGTGATGATCGCGATGAGCAGGAAGCGCCACCACTGGCCCTTCTGCTCGCGCTGCTTCGCGGAGGTCCGCTTGACGTCGCCGAGGGTCGCCGATGTGGCGCCGCCGACGGCGAGTGCCTGGCTCATTCGATGTCCGCCTTCTTGATCTGCCGGTACAGCAGCGTCGACACGATGACGAGCACGGCCGTCATCATGAAGGCCACCGCGGTCGCCGGGCCGGTCTGCAGGTTCTGGAACGCCTGCTGGTACGCCAGCACGATCAGCGACGTCGTCGCGTTCACGGGACCGCCCTGCGTGAGCAGGAAGATCGTCGGGAAGTCGTTGACGCAGAAGATCGTCATCAGCACCCAGCTGATGTACGTGGTGCGGGAGATGATCGGGAGGGTCACGCCGCGGAACGCCTGCCAGGCGCTCGCGCCGTCCATCTTCGCCGCCTCGTAGACGTTGGTGTCCACCGACGCGAGCGCCGAGGACATCATCATCAGCATGAACGGGAAGCTGATCCACACCTTGAAGACGCAGACCACGACCTGCGCGAGGACGGGATCGCCGAGGAAGTTCGCGTCGGGGAACCCGAGCCTCTCCAGGATGATCGGCACGGGGCTCTGCGGCGTCGCCACGAGCCAGTTCCACGAGGTCGCCGAGACGACCACCGGGACGATCCACGGCAGGAGCAGCAGCACCTTGAAGAACCCGTTGGCGGGGATCCGGGTGCGCAGCAGCAGCGCGAGCGCGAGCCCCACGATCCACGACCCGAAGACGCCCACGACCGTGAACACGATCGTGAACGTCGTCGCGTTGCGGAACGACTCCGAGGTGAGCACGTTCGCGTAGTTCTCGAGCCCGACGAACGGCGTCTGCCACGGCAACGTCGACGGCGTGCCCTGCTGCAGGGACTGCAGGAACGAGTACACGACCGGGTAGACGTTGAGGAGCACGAGCAGGATGAGGGACGGCAGCGCGAACAGCGCCAGCGTCTTCCCCGCCCGGCCGAGCGGCGTCTTGCCGCGGCCCTTCCGCGGCGCGGCGGGCGGCCGACCGGGGCCGGCCACTCCGACGCCGCGACGCGCCAGCCCGATCTTGTCGGCGACGCGGGTGTCCACCGCCATCAGATCACCCCGTCCACGTCACGGCCTCCGGGACGACGCGGATCACGCGGATCACGCGCCGGCCTCCAGCTCCTTCTGCAGCGTCTCGAGGGCGGCCTTCGCCGTGACGGTGCCGGCGAGGACCGCCTGCGTGAACGAGATGGTCGGCTGCGTGCCGTCGACCTTGGTCACGTTCTGGAACACCGTGTTCGAGCCCGGAGCACCCCAGGTCTTCGAGATGGGCTGCCAGTCGTTGAGGATCTTCGTGGTGTTCGGGTCATCCGCGTACGCCTCGTCGGCGATGGACTTCAGCGGCGGCAGGCCGATGCCCGTCTGCTTCGTCCAGAGCGACTTCATGTTCTGGTAGTAGTACGTGAGGAACGCCTCGCTGTTCTCCTGGCTGGGCGTCGACTTGTACATCATGATGTTGTTCGGGAAGTAGAGCGCGCCCTTCTCGCCGCCGGGGCCCACGAGCGGGTCGCCCACCACCATCTGCGCCGCCGTCTCGGGCGTCACGTTCGCCGTGGCTCCCGCGCCGTCCCAGAACATGCCGAACGTGCCCGCGTCCATCTGCTGGTACGCGTTGTCGGAGGTGTAGGTGGCGCTGCGGGGATCCACGTAGCCGTTCTTCACCATGCCGAGCACCCACTCGACGGCCTCGATGTTCTTGTCCGTCACGACGTCCGGGTTCTGGTCGCCGTCGAAGAGACCGCCGCCGTTGTTGATCATGTGGGCGACGATCTGGTGGAAGCCGGTGAAGGCGCCCGCGCCCGAGCGGGTGCCGTAGCCGTAGACGCCGATCTTCTTGAGGGCGGCGCACGCGGCCTCGTAGGAGTCCCAGTCGGTCGGCACGTCGGCGCCGGCCTTCTCGAGCAGGTCCTTGCGGTACCAGTACATGCGCATGTCGAGGTTGTACGGGACGGCCGCGTAGCCGTTGGCCGTCTTCAGGGTGTCGACGAGGCCGGGGAGGAAGTCGTCGTAGATCCCGTTGCCCTTCCACGTCTCGATGAGGTCGTCGGCGTACGCGATCTTGCCCTGCGACTCGAAGAGGAACGCCGTCGTCCCACCGCCCGAGCTCACGGCCGGGCCGTTGTTGGCGGCGACCGCGGTCGAGAAGGTCTGCGTGAAGTTGGCCCACTGGACCTGCTGGTAGCTGACCTTGCCGAACCCGCTCGCGGGCTTGTACGCGGCGGAGATCACCTTGTCCTCCGTGAGGAAGGCGGGCGCTCCCCAGGGCATGTTCCAGAACTTGAGGTCGCCGGCGGCGCCGCTCGCGCCTCCGCCGCCGCCGCTGCATGCGGCGAGGAGGCCGACCGCCGCGGCGCCGACGCCCGCGCTCAGGAGGGATCGTCGGGTGAGGCCGTTGCCGAAGGCGCTGGATGACTGCTGTGGCATTTCTGACTCCGTTGTCCGGTGGTGCTGTGTGTGGTGGAAGGGAAGGGGCTGGGTCTAGGGGCGCGCGTCGGCGGCGAGCGCGGGCGCGGCGGCGAGGAGCGAGCGGAGGTCGGCGACGTCGTCGGGCACCTGTCGGCCGTGGGCGCCGTCGCGGGCGAGGCGCATCGCGGTGCGGTGGCCGGACTCGAAGACGACCGGGAGGTCCTCGCGGCCGGCGGCGTCCGTGACGCTCGCGCGCCCCGGTGCTGCCGTGCCGGGCGCGGGGAGGGCGACGTGCGCGGCGCGGTCGCCGACGACGAGCCGGAAGGTCGCGCACGCGTGGGCGTGCGCCGTGACGACCGCGCTCACGATCACGTGGACGCCCGAGGCGGTCTGGCCCGAGAGCATGAGGTGGTCGGGGGTCCGGGCGAGCGGCGCCAGCTCGGTGAGCGGGGATCCGACGAGCACCTGCGCGGTCAGGGCCAGCGCGCGGGCTGCGCCGGCGAGGTCGTCGGTCGACGCGACCGTCGCGCGCGCCTCGAACAGGGCGCCGGGGGCGGCGAGGCGGTGGATCCGCGGGGCGACCCGGCGCACGGCCTCGTCGTGCCGCCACGGCACGTCGAGCACCACGGGGACGCCCGCCGCGGCGAGGTCGGCGAGCTCGGGGTCGGAGGCGGGACCTGGGTCGAGCACGAGGAGGGCGCGGGCGCCGGATCGGGCGGCTGCCGTCGCGCGGCCGGCCCAGCCCGCGCCGCCGGCGACCACGACCACGTCTCCCGCGTCGTCGGTGCGGCGGAAGGACTCGGGCAGGGAGGCGAGGGTCGCGACGGCCGCGTGCGCGTGGGTCGCCGATCCGCCGCCGTCGATGCGGAGGGTGAGGGCGGTCATGCCGCGACCTCCGTCCGGGGTGCGTCCACGCCCGTCGCTGTGGGGACGGCGCCGCCCGACCGGATGATCGCCGCGCTCTGCTCCGCGATGTCCGTAGCCAGGTCGAGGTCGGCGAGCTGCGCCTCCATCGGCACCGCCCCGGCCCGGCCCGTGATCACGTCGTGCACGTGCTCCCACTCGCCGACGTAGCCGTTGTCCGGGTAGGGGCCCCAGCCGGTGGTGCCGCGGGTGTCCGTGAGGGTGGCGGTGCTGGATCCGGCGTGCACGTAGGAGAGCGAGAAGTCGACGTGGAGGGAGCGGTCGCGCGCGACGGCGTCGAGCGTCCACTCGGGATCCCACGATGCGCCGCCGATGCCGTGGATCTCGAGCACGCTCTCGCCCACCATCGCGACGATCTCGTAGCCCCACGGCCGGAGGGCGCGCGCGCTGAGCACGCGCGGGCGGGCATCGGGCAGGAGGCGGCGCGCGAGCGGGAGGTCGTGGATCGCGAGGCCGAGCACGCCGCCGGTGACCGCGAGCGCCTGCGCCTCGACGTCCGGCTCGCCCGCGACGCGGGGTGCGGGGCGGCCGACGATCTCGGTGGCGGAGTCCTCGGAGTCGGGGTTCGGCGGGATGACGGCCGAGATGCGGACGGTGTGCGGCGCGCGGCCGGAGGCGTCCCAGGCGTCGACCGCGGCGATCCACGCGGGGTCGAAGGCGTGCATGGTGCCGACGATCACGGGCACGCCGTGCTCGGCGGACGCGCGGGCGATGGCCCGGCCCTCCTCCGCGGAGACGGCGAGCGGCTTCTCGCAGAGCACGGCGCGCTTGCCGGCGCGGCACGAGGCGATCACCTGCTCGGCATGGAAGCGGTTCGGGCTGCCGATGACGACGACGTCCACGGCCGGATCCTGGATGAGCGCGTCCGCGTCGGTCGAGTGCCGGGCACCGGCCCGGGCGGCGACCCGCTCGGCGACGTCCGCGTCGACGTCCATCACGTGGACGACCCGGAACCGGTCCGCCATGCGCGCCAGGGTCGGCAGGTGGATGGCCTGCCCGACCGGCCCGGCCCCGACAAGGCCCACACCGAACACCTCTTCGCCCACGACGCCCTCGTCCCTAGCAATGATCACCGCGGAACGAATACTGACGCTTCGTTTACGGTTGAGTCACTGTACGTCCGGGTCCATGGACGCACAAGAGGGAGGATCTGCATCGTGACCGAGTCGAGGAGCGCCGCCCCGCGACGCCGCGCATCCTCGGTCACGACGGAAAACTTTCCGCATGCTGGTGCGGATGCGGGCACGGATCCGGGCCCGGGCGAGCCCCCGGGATCGACGGCTCGCGGCCTCTACTCCACGGGCGTCCGCCGGCGCGCGGAGATCGTCGCGGCGGCCGTCCGCGTGTTCGGCGTCCGCGGCTACGGTGCCGCGACCATCAAGGAGATCGCCGACGAGGTGGGCGTCTCGCCCGCGGCCGTGCTCCGCTACTTCCGCAAGGAGGAGCTCCTCACGGAGGTGCTGCGGCAGTGGGACCGGCAGCAGCCGTTCGTCTCCGAGGCCGCCCCGGGCCTGCCCGCGCTCCGCGCCTTCGTCGACCTGATGCGATACCACGTGGAGCACCGCGGCTTCCTCGAGCTGTACCTGACCTTCGCGACCGAGACCAGCGACGCCACGCATCCGGCGCACGAGTACATGCGCGGCCGGTATGCGCGCACGATCGCGCAGATCCGCCGCCGCATCGGCGAGGCCGTCGCCCTCGGGCAGGTGCCGCCCATGGACGACGCGACGCTCGCCTACGAGTCCGCGTGCTTCCTGGCGATCCTCGACGGGCTCGAGATCCAGTGGATCCACAACCCGAGCCTCGACCTGCCGGCCCTCGTCGGCGAGTACGTGGAGCAGTCGATCGCGCGCTGGCGCGGGGGCACCCGGGCCGCGGTCGCGCCGGGCTCGGCGAGCTGGGGCTGAGGTGGGCGACGTGCGCCGCCGCGATCCCGAGCGCGGGCCGCGGATCGTCCGGATCCTCTGGATCGCGGGCTTCGGCATCGGCACCACCACCCACGTCCTCGACATCGTGATCGGCGGGGCGGACGTCTACGCCGGCTTCCCGCTCGCGCTCCGCGCCTTCTGGCTGTCGCTCACGGTGCTGGATCCGCTCGTCATCGCCCTGCTGGCCCGACGGCGCCGCACCGGGGTCGCGCTCGGCATGGCCGTGATCGTCGCCGACATCGCGGTCAACTGGACGGTGTTCGCGACGATCGGCGGCCTCTCGGGGTGGGGCGTGGTGGACCAGACCCTGTTCGCGATCCTCGTGCTGACCACGGCGCCGACGCTGCTCCGGTGGTGGCGACGCCCGGAGGCCGCGGCGCGCTAGCGACGCCGCGTCAGCGCCCGCCAGCGCGGCTGCTCGGTGACCACCACCGCGAGGCACAGCGCCGTCACGGCCACGGCGATCCACGTCGGCCAGATCGCCCACGCCGCCAGCGACGCCGCGACCAGCTGCAGCAGCACGAGCAGGATCGTCACGATGCCGGGCGCCGCGACCGGGCCGTCGCCGCCGGGCCGGTCGCCGGGGGTGCTGAAGACCGCGGGGAGGCCGATCAGCAGGACGACCGCGCAGACGGCCAGCGGGATCGAGTGCGGCCACAGCGCCCATGGGGTCGCGACCCACGCGATCAGCTCGGCGAGGAACCGCAGGCCGCCGGCGAGAGGGTCGTGCCCGGGCGGCCGTGTGCCGGGCCGCGCCGCCGTCCGCGTCCCTGGTCGCACGCCGCTCACGACGCGCGCCCGCCGCCGGCCGTCGCCCGGAGGCCGCCGTCGAGGAACGCGACGATCCAGCCGAAGCTCACGTCGATGTCGGTCGCCATCTGGAAGTCGTCGGCGACCTCCAGGGTCGCGAAGCCGTGCAGCACGCTCCGCAGCATCCGCAGCGCGTGGATCCGGTCGGCCTCGTCGAGCCGGTACCCGTGCAGCACGGCGGACAGGGCGTCGAGGGCGCGCTCGCGGGCCGGGTCCAGCGGATCCCCGTCGCCCGTCGACCGCGCTCCGACCGTCGCGGCGTAGCGCCCCGGGTGCGAGGTCACGTAGTCGCGCAGGGCGTGCGCCGCGCCGGTCAGCGCCTCCTCGCCGGATCGACCCTGCGTGGCGTCACGCATCGCGTCGCCCGCCTCGGCGGTGGCGAGGACGGCGATCCGGTGCTGGAGGTCCGCGAGGGAGGCGACGTGCTTGTAGAGCGACGGCGTCTTGACGCCGAGCCGCTCGGCGACCGCGCCCATGCTGAGGCCCGCGAGGCCGATCTCGTCGGCGAGCGCGGCGCCCGCCTCGGTGACCGTCGCGGCGTCGAGCCCGGCCCTAGGCACGGGCGCCCGGGGTCGTCGCGGCGAGCGTGCGGCCGAGGAACGGCAGGAGCAGGGCCAGCACCCGGTCCGGCGTCTCGGTGTGCGGGTAGTGCCCGGCGCCGTCGATGACCGCGAGCTCGCCGAGGCCGTCGGGCAGGTCAGCGAGGATCCGCTCGCCCTCGGCCCGCGGGTCGGCCCAGTCGGGATCCGCGCCGCCCTCGACCACGAGCACGGGGCACCGGACGTCGGCGAGCCGCGCGCCCGCGTCCGCCGGGGTCGTCTTCGCCATCGCCCGCAGCACGGCCATGCGCTCTGGTCGCTCGAGGCTCGTGCGGATGCGGGCGCTCTCGGCGGCCCAGTCGGCGGGCTTGGTGGGGAACGCGAGGTCGAGGTACTTCATCCAGCCGGCGAGGCTGCCGGCGAGGAGCACGCGGGCGAGCTGCACGGTGGCCGCCCTGTGGGCCTTGGCACGGAGGAGACCGCCGATGTCCGCCGACTGCGCGCGGGTGAACGGCGCGAGCTCGACGACGCCGGTGATGACGTCGGGGGCGTCGGCCGCCGCGATGGTCGCCGCGCCGCCGCTGATCGACTGGCCGACGACGACGGCCGGGCCGCCGAGGTGCCGGACGAGGGCGACGAGGTCGCCCGCGATGTCGGTGCGGCTGTAGCCGGTCCAGCCGGTGCTCGACTCCCCGCAGCCGCGGACGTCGACGTTCGCCACCCGGTAGCCGGCGGCCACGAGCCCCGGCACGAGGAAGCGGTAGGAGCGGCGGCTGTCGCCCATGCCGTGCGCGAGCACGACGAGCGGGCCGTCGCCGCTCAGGTCGTAGGCGAGGGTCTCCGCGCCGATCTTCAGGGTCTCGCTCATCGTGTCCTCCCGGGCAGCTAATCGTCTTAGCTACAAGCTAACACGCTTAGCCGCTCGGGGGAAGACCGTCGTCGGACCCGCCCCGACTCCCGACTCAGTGGGCCGCGACGCCCTCCGGGACGGGCTCGGTGGGGCGGCGCACGAAGAACGACGCCACGATCGCGGCCAGCGAGATGAAGCCGCCGATCATGAAGGCCGCCTGCACGCCGGCCGCGGTGGCCGTGACCTCCGACTGGCCGTCGGCGAGGCCCGCGACCGTCGTGGTCGTGAGCACCGTGACGAAGAGCGCGGTGCCCGCGGCGCCCGCGAGCTGCTGCATCGTGGAGACCGTCGCGCTGCCGTGCGAGTAGAGGCGCGGCGGCAGGGATCCGAGCGCCGAGGTGAGCAGCGGCGTGAACATGAACGCCAGCCCGGCGTTGAGCACCAGGTGCACCGCGATGACCCAGCCGATGGACGTGCCCTCGTGCAGCATCGTGGTCATGCCCCAGAGGGCGATGCTCACGATGATGGCGCCGGGGATCACGAGCGGGCGCGGCCCGACGCGGTCGAAGAGGCGGCCGACGATGGGCGACAGGATCGCCATGAGCGCGCCGCCCGGGAGCAGCAGCAGGCCGGTCTCGAGCGTGCCGAGCTCGAGCACGTTCTGCAGGTAGAGCGGCAGGACGATGAGGCTGCCGAACAGCGCCATCATGCTGACGCTCACCATGATGATCGCGACCACGAACGGGCGGCTGCGGAAGGTGCGCAGGTCCATGAGGGCGCGGTCCTGGCGCTGCAGCGCGATCTGGCGGGTGATGAAGGCGGCGAGCGCGAGCACGCCGACCGTGATGGGGATCCACAGCGGCAGCGGCGCGTCGCCCTCGGCCGACTCGCCGAGGCTCGACAGGCCGAAGATCAGGCCGCCGAACGCGAGCGTCGAGAGCACGACGGAGAGGATGTCGAACGGCAGCTTCCGCGGGGTCGTGAGGTTCGTGATCTTCCAGAGGCCGAGCGTGAGCGCCACGAGCGCGATGGGCAGCACGATCCAGAACATCCAGCGCCACGACAGCGAGCTGAGGATGAGGCCGGAGACCGTCGGGCCGATCGCCGGGGCGACCGCGATGACGATGGAGATGACGCCCATGAGGCGGCCGCGGCGCGCGGCGGGCACCAGGTTGAGCACGGTCGTGAACAGCAGCGGCATCATGATCGCCGTGCCGCTGGCCTGCACGATGCGGCCCACGAGCAGGATGCCGAAGCCGGGCGCGATGGCGGCGATGAGCGTGCCGATCGAGAACAGCGTCATGGCGGCGCCGAACACCTGGCGCGTGGAGAAGCGCTGCAGGATGAAGCCGGTCGCGGGGATCACGACGGCCATCGTGAGCATGAAGCCGGTGGTGAGCCACTGCGCGGTGGCGGTGGTGATGTCGAGGTCGGCCATGAGGCTCGGCAGCGCGACGCTCATGATCGTCTCGTTGAGGATCACGACGAAGGCCGCGACCACGAGCAGGCCGATGACGAGCGGGGCGCCGTGCGGCAGGCGCTCGTCCTCGGGCGCGACGGCGCGGTCGGACGCGGCGCGGGCCGCGGCGGGCAGGGTCTCGTCGCGCGAGGTGGCGTCGCGCCGGGTGTCGGCGGTGGGCGGCGTGGTCATGGGGTGTCTCCGGGGAGTGGATGGCGGGGCGCACGCGACGCTGCGGAGCGGGGACGATCCGGATGTCAGACTCGGACCATGTGGCAGTCTATGACACGAACGGCGGATCCGGCAGGTCGGATCCGCGGGAGGCGGAGGACGACATGAGCGCAGCGAGCGACCCGGCGGACGCGGCCGGCACCGGCGCGACCGGCCTCCGCGAGCGGCGGCGCATGGCGACGACCACCGAGATCAGCGAGGCGGCCCTCGCGCTCTTCGAGCAGCGCGGCATGGCGGCCACCACCATCCACGACATCGCGCAGGCCGCTGGCGTCTCCGACCGCACGTGCTTCCGCTACTTCCCGAGCAAGGAGGAGTCGGTCCTCACGCTGCACCCCGTGTTCGACGCGCCGCTCGACGCCTGGCTCGCCGACGTCGACCGTGGATCCGCGCCGCTCCCCCAGCTCGAGGCCGTGTACGAGCGCGTGCTCGCGAGCCTCGACGGCGACCTCTCCGCCATCGCCCACCAGCAGCTGCGCGTGCGGCGGCTCATGGCCGACGAGCCGCAGCTGCGGTCGACCGCGGTCTCGATCGACGCGACGCGCTCGTGGGAGCTGGCCGAGCGGATCACGACGGCGTTCGGCGGCCGCATCACGGCGCAGGAGGCGCGGCTCGTGACGGAGCTCGCGGGCGTCGCGGTGCGCGCGGCCTTCGACGAGTGGGCGGATGCGCGCACGGCCGGCCTCGACGCGACGCTGGTCGCGTCGTTCGCGGCGGTGCGCCGCCGGCTGCGCGACATCGCGGGCACCGGCGCGGCCTGAGGAGCGGGCCCCGGGCGCGCGGGCGCCGCTCAGTCGAACAGGTTCGCTCGCAGGCCGCCCGGCGCCAGCTCGTCGCGGAGGATCCCGCGGCGGCGGAGCACGGGCACCAGGTCGTCGAGCATGCGGTGCAGCGTGACCGGGTGCAGGTCGCCCGAGAGGAGCAGGCCGTCGTTGTCGGCGTCGTCGCCCAGCTCCTCGACGAAGTCGGCGAACGCCTCGGCCGTGCCCACGAACCCGGCCCGCTCGGACACGAGGCCCTTGCGCGCCTTCCGCGTCAGCAGCTCGCGCAGCGGCGCATCCTCGGTGCCGCCGTAGAGGCCCGCGATGGTGCCGTGCGAGACGTGCTCGCCGAAGACGCCGCGGTCCACCGGTCGGTCGAGGTCGAGGCCCGTGAGGTCGGTCTCCAGGTCGCTGGACCAGCCGAGCGCGATCGCCCGCAGCTGCGCGTCGGTCGGGTGGCGCGACGCGTCGACGACGCGGCGGGCCTCCTCCTCGCTCGGCACGATGTCGGGCTTCACGACGAACAGGATCCGGATGTCGCCCGGCCCGCGACCGTGCGCGGCCGCCGCGTCGAGCACCTTCGCGCGGTACGCCAGCAGCTTCGCGGGCTCGAGCGGCGCGAGGCCGAGCTGCACGTCGGACTGCGTGCCGGCGAAGGACAGGCCGCGGGGGGATCCGCCGGGCGAGACGATCACGGGGTCGCCGAACGCGGAGGGCACGGCGTTGAGCGGCCCGTCGACGGAGAAGTGGGCGCCGCGATGCTGGAACGCGTCGAGCAGGGATCCGTCGGCGAAGCGGTCGGTGGCCGGATCCTCGACGAGCGCGCCGCCGTCCCAGCTGTGCCAGAGGCGGCGGACCACCTCCATCCACTCGTCGGCGCGGTCGTACGCGCCGTCGTGCGGGAGCGGCGCGAGGCCCACATGCCGGGCGCTGCCGACGTCGGTGACCAGGTTGATCCCGAACCGGCCGGCGCTCAGGTGCTGCAGCGTCTGCGCCTGCCGGGCCGCGAGGTACGGCGGAGTGATCCCGGCGTTGACCGTCGGCACCAGGCCGATGCGCGAGGTCGCCGCGAAGAGCCACGGCGCGAGCAGCAGCGGGTCGTGCTTGGGGCCGCCGTACGCGCCGCGGACCCGCAGGTCGAGCGTCTCGGGCGAGCCGAGGGAGACGGCGTCCTCCATCACGATGAGCTCGAACCCCGCCTGCTCCAGCTCGCGCGCGGACTGCTGGTAGAGCTCGGGCCGGGTCCAGTCGTGGTTCCACTCGCGGTACGGGTGGCCCCAGCCCTGCGGGCCGAAGCCGCGGGACAGGAACCAGCCGAGGTGCTGGCGGCGGGCCACCGTCAGGATCCGATCGCGCGTGCGGCGGCGAGGCCGCGCTCGAGGTCGCGCAGGATGTCGGCGATGTCCTCGATGCCGATGGACACGCGCAGGAGCCCCGGCCAGATGCCCGCGGCGTCGCGCTCCTCGGGCGTGCGGCCGGCGTGCGTGGTGGACGCCGGGTGCAGCACGAGCGAGCGCACGTCGCCGAGGTGGGTCATGCGGCTGAACAGCCGCACCGCGTCGGTGAACGCCTCGGCAGCCGGCTCGCCGCCCGCGAGCGTGAACGAGAACACGGATCCCTGGCCGTCGGGCAGGTACGTGAGCGCCAGGTCGTGCGACGGGCTCGACTCGAGCCCCGCGTAGTCGACCGACGACACCTCGGGCCGCGCCTCCAGGAAGCGCGCAACCGCGAGCGCGTTGGCCGAGTGGCGCTCGACGCGCAGCGACAGCGTCTCGATCCCCTGCCGCAGCAGGAACGAGCTGAAGGGCGCGGGCGTCGGGCCGAAGCGGGAGGCCACGATCTCCCGCGCGTACGCGGCGAGCGCGCCGCGGCCGAAGCGGTCGGCCCAGCTCGCGCCGCCGAACGAGCGCTCGGGCTGGTTCAGGTGCGGGAAGAGGTCGGGACGGGCGGCCCAGTCGAAGGATCCGCCGTCCACCACCACGCCGCCGAGCACCGAGCCGTGGCCCGCGAGGAACTTGCTCGTCGAGTGCACGACGACGTCGGCGCCGTGCTCGATCGGCCGCAGCAGGTACGGGGTCGCGAGCGTGTCGTCGACCACGAACGGCAGGCCGTGGCGGTGGGCGACGTCGGCGATCCCGGCGAGGTCGAGCAGGTCGTTCTTGGGGTTCGGGATGGGCTCGCCGAACAGCACGCGCGTCTCCGGGGTGATGCGGCGGGCCCACTCGTCGAGGTCGCGGTGGTCGTCCACGAAGTCGACGCCGATGCCGAGCCGGCCGAGGTTCTGGCGGAAGAGGCCGCGGTTGCCCTCGTAGATGCTGCTCGAGGAGAGGATCCGGTCGCCGGCCTGCAGGATCGCCAGCAGCGCCGTGGTGGTCGCCGCCTGGCCGCTCGCGAGGAGGATCGCCTCGGTGCCGCCCTCGAGCTCGGCGAGGCGTCGCTCGACCTCGTCGGTGGTCGGGTTGCCGTTGCGCGTGTAGAGGTAGCCCTCGTCGACCCCGGCGAACCGGTCGCGGGCCTCGGCGAAGCTGTCGAAGACGAAGCCGGCGCTGAGGTGCACGGGCGAGACGCGGGCGCCGTGGTCGCCGTCGATCGCGGATCCGGCGTGCACCTGGCGCGTGGTGAAGCCGGCGGTCGCCGGGGCCGCGGCGCCCGACCCTGAGGCGGAGGCGACCGGCGCGGCGGCGCGGATCCCGTCGAGCACGCTCACGCGCCGAACGCCCGACGCGAGGCGATGGCCGCGCCCTCGACGAGCGCCCCGAGCTTCGCCCACGCCACGTCGGTGGCGACGAACTCGTAGCTCGCGAAGGTCGAGAGGCCGCAGTCGGTGCCGGCGATCACGCGGGTCGGGTCGCCCACGGCGTGGACGACCTCGAGGATCCGGTTGGCGATCACCTGCGGGTGCTCCAGGTAGTTGGTGGTCACGTCCACGACGCCCGGGATGAGCACCGCGCCCTCCGGCAGCGGGTGGGCGCGGAACGACGGCGCCTCGTGCTGGTGCGCGGGGTTGCCGAGCGGGATGCTGAACGCGCCCACGTCCGCCCGGTACAGGTGCGGGAGCAGCACGTCGACGGGCACGTCGTCCTGGTGCGGGCCCTGCCAGTTGCCCCAGCACACGTGCAGGCGCACCCTCTCGCGCGGGATGTCGCGGATCGCGTGGTTGAGCGCGTCCACGTGCAGGTCGACCGCCGCGAGGAACTCCTCGAGCGTGGCGTCACCGAACTGGATCACCCGCTCCATCGCGAGGTCGGGCGCGTCGAGCTGCAGCGTGTGGCCGCGCGCGACGATGGCGTCGTACTCGAGCTTGAGCTGGTCGGCGAGCGCGAAGACGTAGGCGCGGTCGTCGCCGTAGTGCGGGTTCGCGGCGTCGAGCAGCAGGGTCGTCGAGACGATCCCGGGGGTCGCCGCGGAGAAGAACGTGCCGGCGGGCGCGAGGCCGCGGCCGGCCTGCACGGCGAGCTCGCGGTCGAAGCCGTCGAGGTCCTCCGTGATCCCGGCGAGCGCGGGGTCGTACTCGAGGAGGCCCTGGGCGACCGGCGGATCCCAGACCCGCGCCACGTCCGCGCCCTCCACGATCTGCTTCGCCTGGAACGCGGCGTACTCGGGGAACTTGATCGAGTCGAGCGTGGGCTTCCGGTGACCGGCGCCGCCGAACCCGTCGATCCGCTCGAGCACGTAGGTCGAGAAGCCGACGCGCGGCACCTCGCCGTCGTTCACGATGTCGAGGCCGGTCTCGAGCTGTCGGCGCACGGTGTCGGCGACGGCCGACGCGGTGACGTCCGCCAGCTCGCCCGCGTCGAACGCGCGCCGCTGGTCGCGGGCGACGAGCAGCCGGGTCAGCTCGGGCGTGCGCGGGAGGCTGCCGGCGTGCGTGGTCAGGATGCGGTCGGTCATGCGGGTGCTCCTCGGTGGATGACGGCGGGGGTCGGGACGCGGGCGGGGATGCGGGCGGATGCGGCGGATCCGACGGCCGCCGCGATCCGCCGCACGGCCTCCCGCAGCACGTCGGGATCGCAGGCGAGGTTGAGGCGCGCGTGGCCGGCGCCCCCGGTGCCGTAGCAGTGGCCGGCGTTGAGGGCGACTCGAGCCCGCTCGAGCAGCACCGCGGCGGGATCGGCGCCGAGGCCGAGCGGGCGGAGGTCGAGCCAGGCGAGGTAGCCGGCTGAGGGGCGGTGGTGGACGACGCCGGGCAGGTGCTCGGCGAGGAGGGAGGCGAGGAGCTGGTCGTTCGCGACGATTCGGGCGATGGCATCGTCGAGCCAGTCGGTACAGGAGAACGCGACTCGGTTCGCGTGCAGCCCGAGGATGCTCGTGCGACAGGCCACCTCCTCGACGAGGCCGTCGAGGAGCTCGTGGGTGCGCGGATCCCCCGCGATGACGAGCGAGCACTTGGCGCCCGCGAGGTTCCAGCCCTTGCTCGCCGAGGTGACGCACACGGAGCTGGCGCCGAGCGACTCGGCCAGCGGCGCGAACGGCGTGAAGGTCGCGCCCGGGAGTGTGAGCGGCGCGTGCACCTCGTCGCTGATCACGAGCACGTCGTGGCGGGCGGCCAGCCGGGCGACGGCCGCGAGGGTCGAGGCGTCGTGGACGAGCCCCGTCGGGTTGTGCGGGTTGCAGAGGAGGAACGCGTCGACCCCGGACGCGAACGCGCGCTCGAGCCCCGCGAGGTCGAGGGACGCGCGGCCGTCCGCGACGAGCAGCGGCACCTCCTCGACGCGCGCGCCCGCCTCCTCCACCAGCTCGAAGAACGGCGGGTACACGGGCGGCGTGACGACCACGCGGCCGCCGCGCGGCACGGCGAGCCGCAGCGTCTCGACGATGCCCACGCTCACGTCGGTGGCGATGCGCACGCGGCGCTCATCGACGACCCAGCCCCAGCGCTCGCGGGCGAACCGGGCGAAGGCGGGCGCGAGCGGGCCGGGCCCGTCGAGGTAGCCGACGTCGGACGCGCGCACGCGGCGCACCAGCTCCTCGACGACGGGCTCGGCGATCGCGTAGTCCATCTCGGCCACGAACAGGGGCAGCACGTCCGCGGGGAACCGCGTCCACTTGATGCTCGTGCGCTGGCCGCGGATCTGCTCGATCGGCGCCGTCGTGACCTCCACCATGGCGGCCATGGTGCCGCCCGCGGGGCAGCGGCCGCCAGCGCGCGCGTCACACGCCGACACGCGCCGCCGCCGGCGCCGCCTCCCGGTCACGCCGCGGTGCGCTTCGTGTGGACAGATCCGCTGACCTCCAGGGACCGCTCGCTACCGTGCACCACCTGGCCGCGGTCTCCCCGCGCACCCGATCGAGGAGTCCGAGCATGCGTCATCCCCTGCACCGCGGGCTGCCCCTCGTCTGCGCAGCTGCCGCCCTCGGCGCCGGGTGCGTGGCCGCCCTCGTCGTCGGCACGTCCCTCGTGTCGGGCACGGTCGGGCTGCAGCGGCTCCTGCTCGCGGATCCGACCGAGCCCGAGCCCGTGCTCGCCGCCTGCACCTGAGCCGCGGTCCCGCCCACCTCCACCTGCCCCGCCACGCCCCGGTGACGTGCCCGACCGGCGCGCGCCGCCTTCGAACGGAAGCCCCGACATGCCCTCCTACCTGCTCTGCGCCCCGCCCATCTACGGCCACGTGGCGCCGCTCGTCGCCGTCGGACGTGGCCTCGTCGCCCGAGGGGCCGACGTCACCCTGCTGACGGGCGCGAAGTACCGCGAGGCGGTCGCCGACGCCGGGCTCGCCTTCGCGCCCCTGCCGGCCGACGTCGACTTCGACGACGCGCAGCTCGACGGCCGGCTCGCCGAGGCCAGGGCCGCGCGCGGCGTCGCGGCGATCCGCAAGGGGATGATCGCCATGTTCGTGCGGGTGATCCCCGGGCAGCACCGCGCCATGCGCGCGCTCCTGGACGAGGGCCGGTGCGACGCGGTGCTCGTCGAGTCGGCCTTCACCGGGATCGCGCCCTACCTGTCCCTGCCGCGGGCCGACCGCCTCCCCGTGCTGGGCATCGCGACCACGCCCGTGACGCTCACGAGCGTCGACGCGGCGCCGTTCGGCCCGGCCCTCCCGCCCGGCCGCGGGCCGCTCGGCCACCTCCGCGACCGGGCGCTGACGGCGGCGATCCGCCCGGGGCTCACGCGCCCGCTCCGTCGCGCGGTGGACGCCGTGCTGGCCGAGATCGGCGCCCCGCTCTCCGAGACGGACACCTTCGACTACCCCTACCTCTCCTACGACGGCCTCTTCCAGCTGAGCGTCGCCGACCTCGAGTACCCGCGCCGCGAGCTGCCCGACACGGTGCGCTTCGTGGGGCCGCTGCGGGCGGCCCCGGGCAGCGCGGACGATGCGACGCTGCCGGACTGGTGGCCCGAGCTGGTCGGCGACCGCCCGGTCGTGCACGTCACCCAGGGCACCATCGACAACACCGACCTCGGCCGGCTCGTCGCCCCGACGCTGCGCGCCCTCGCGGACGAGGACGTGCTCGTCATCGCCTCCACGGGCGGGCCCCCGGTCGAGGAGGTGGAGCGCGCGCTCGGCGGCCCGCTTCCCGCGAACGCGCGCGTGGCGGAGTTCCTCCCCCACGACCTGCTCCTGCCGCATTGCAGCGCGGTCGTCACCAACGGCGGCTTCGGCGGCGTGCAGCGGATGCTGGCGAACGGCGTGCCGCTGGTGGTCGCGGGATCCACGGAGGACAAGCCCGAGGTCGCGGCCCGCGTCGCCTGGGCCGGGTGCGGCAGGGACCTGCGGACGGGCACGCCGCGGCCGGAGGCCATCCGCCGTGCCGTGCGCGACGTCCTGACCACGCCGTCCTACCGCGCGCGGAGCCGGGAGCTCGCCGCGACGATCGCCGCGCTCCCGGATCCGCTGGACGTCATCGCGGCCGGGTTGGACGCAGCGGTGTCCGCGCGGCGGGGTCGGTCAGCGACGCACGACGCCTGACTGGGCCGGCTCCGCCGCCAGTGCGGTCAGTACTGCGAGAGCGCGAAGAGGATCCCGCCGATCACGAGCACGACGGCCGCGGAGGCGAGCAGCCCGAGGGAGGCCACCGCGATGCCGCCCCCGATGAGGCGCGGCCGCTCCGCGGGGTGCCGCCGAGCGTCGCCGATCCCCCGCCGGACGCCCACGACGCCGATCACGAACGTCGCGATCGACGCCGCCGAGAACGGGAACACCCCTATCAGGAGCTGCGGCTGGAGGCCCCAGTACGCGGCCACGATCGACGCGACGACGCCCACGGGCCCGATGAGGCTGAGCCAGCCGAGCCGCCAGGCGCGGGATCGCGGGCGGAGGGCGGTGTCCGGCGGATCCGTCATGGGTGAAGGGTATTCGCCGACCGCACCTCACGGACGACTGCGCGCCCCCGTCACGGCCCCCGCGCCGCTGCCCGGCACGCGCCTCACGCGATGCGGATCAGCTTCCGGTTCGCGAACTCATCGACCGCGTGGCGGCCGAGCTCGCGGCCCGAACCCGAGCGCTTCACGCCGCCGAAGGGCAGCTCGGCCGCGTCGCCGAGCACGAGGTTGACCCAGACCATGCCCGCGTCGATGCCGTCGGCGACCCGCAGCGCCTGCTCCGGATCCGTCGTGTAGACGTACGAACCGAGGCCGAAGGGGGTGTCGTTGGCGAGCTCGACCGCCTCCTCCTCCGACGCGACGCGGTAGAGCGCGGCGACGGGCCCGAAGAACTCCTCGCGGTAGGCGTCCATCTCGGGCGTCACGTCGGCGAGCACCGCGGGCGGGAAGAGGTTGCCGTCCGGCTCGCCGCTCGCGAGCACGGTCGCGCCCTGATCCACCGCGCGGGCCAGCTGCTCCGTGAGCCGCTCGGTCGCGGCGCGCGAGGAGAGCGGGCCGAGCAGGGTGCCGTCGGCCATCGGATCCGCGGGCTGGGCGGCCGTGAGCTGCTCCGTGAAGCGCGCGGCGAAGTCGTCGTAGAGGTGGTCGATCACGAGGAAGCGCTTGGCGCCGTTGCAGGACTGGCCGTTGTTGTCGAGTCGCGCGTTGACGGCGTCGGTGACGGCCGCGTCGAGGTCGTCGGTCGACAGCAGGATGAAGGGGTCGGATCCGCCGAGCTCGAGCACGACCTTCTTGAGGTGCCGGCCGGCGATCTCCGCGACGGCGGCGCCCGCCCGCTCGGATCCCGTGACGGAGACGCCCTGCACGCGCGGGTCCGCGATCACGCCCTCGATCTGCGCGTTCGACGCGAGCACGCTCACGTAGACGCCCGCGTCGGCGCCCAGCTCGGCGGCCGCGTCGCGGTACATGCGCTGGATCGCCTCCGCCGACTCCGGGCACTGCGGCGCGTGCTTGAGCAGGATCGCGTTGCCGGTCACGATCGCGGGAGCGGCGAACCGGGCGACCTGGTAGTACGGGAAGTTCCACGGCATGATCCCCAGCAGCACGCCGAGGCCGGAGCGGCGCACGAACGCGGATCCGGTGCCGTCGGCGAGCTCGATGGCCTCGTCGGCGAGGAACTCCTCGGCGTTCCGGGCGTAGTAGGCGTGGATGTCGGCGGCGAAGTCGACCTCGCCGAGCGCCTGGTCGAGCGGCTTGCCCATCTCGCGCACGATGATCCGGGCCAGCTCGTCGCGCCGCTCCACGTGCAGCTCGGCGACGCGCGCGACGAGGGCGGCGCGCTCGGCGATCGAGGTGCGGCGCGACCAGCCGCGGTACGCGCCCTCGGCGGCGGCGATGGCCTCCTGCAGCTCCTGGTCGGTGATCTCGGGATGCTCGGCGACGGTCCCGCCGGTGGTCGGATCGGTGACGGCGTAGCTGCTCATGGGGGCTCCTCCTCGTGCTGCCGCGCGGGTCACGCGGATGGGCCCACGATATCGAGCGACCCCGCAGGCCCCGCGCCTGTCCGGCGCGCAGGAGGGGCGCGGGACCGGCGGCCCCGCGCCCCGGGCCATCGGCTGAGACCTAGCCGGCGGCGACCGCCATCTCGTTCGGCGTGACGTCGAGCGTCGCGCTGGTGAGCACCTCGCCGGTGGCGAGGTCCACCGCGTGCACGGTGTTCGCGGACGGCTCCGAGACGTATCCGATGCCGTCGGCGACGACGATCGAGGGGTGCGGGTCCTGCCACTCGGCGGGGCCGTCCCACGCGTCCATGACGGGGTACGCGTCGGTCAGCTCGCCGGTCGCGGGGTCGAGCACGTGGATCCGGCCGTCCGAGGCGATGATGTACGCCTTGTCGTCCGGGCCGCGCGCGACGTCGCGGAACGTGTAGCCGACGCCCTCGGGCATGTCCACGACCTCGTAGGTCCTCGCCTCGGTGTCGATCAGGGTCAGCGCCTCGAGCAGGTAGCCCTCGGCGTCGCGGTCGGACTTGTAGTCGCCGACGATGATCGGGCTGGTCTCGCTGACATAGGCGTTGCCCATGCGGCCGTACGGCTGGTCGGGCGCGGTGAGCTTCGTGATCGCGCCGTCGTCGTAGAGGAGCGCGCCGTCCTCGCAGCCGAAGACCACGACCTCGCCGGCCGCGGTGCCCTCGCCGTGGACGCCGGGGCACTGGTCGCTCTGCGCCATGACCGCGCCGGACGCGTCCCGGGCCTCGATGCCGTTCCGGCCGTCCGCGTTCCCGACCGTGGTGAGGAAGGTCCCGTCCTCGAGGACGATGGAGACGCCGTGGTGCGCCTCGACGCCGTCTATGGTCTCGACCTCGGGCATGCCGTCGGCGGAGGCGAGGTCCGCGGTGTCGAAGACCGTGGTGTCGCTCGTCCCGTCGGCGTAGAGGATCGTCTTGCCCGCGTGGCGGACGACGTGGCCGGGGGTGTCGGCCTCGAAGACCATGTCGGTCAGCTCGGGCTCGTCGCCGGTGCCGGCCGCGGTGTCGAGCACCTGGAAGCCCTCGCTCATCGTGACCATGACGTGCCGGTCGTCGCCCGCGGGGTTGAGGCGGGTGAACTCCTCGGAGTCGAAGTCCGAGACGGTCTCGAGGGTCTCGCCGTCGAGGACGAGGATGCCGCCCTCGTAGGAGACGGCGACGCGGGGTCCGACTGCCTCGCCGGATCCGGCCGCGGACCCGGAGGTGGGGGAGCCCTCCGGGGCGGGGGTGGAGCAGGCCGCGAGCGTCGCGGCGAGTCCCAGGGCGACGGCGGAGTAGCCGGCCCGTCGGAGGCGTGGGGTGCGCATGGTGGTTCCTTCTCTGTGTGATGGATCGCAGGCGCTCAAGGGGAGAGCCCGGTGGCGATGCGCTGCGTGTTGACGCGCATCATGGAGAGGTAGTCGGGGGCGCCGCCCTCGGGTCCGGTGAGGGACTCCGTGAACAGCTCGACCACCTCCACGCGGATGTCGGCCTCGCTCGCCAGCGCCTGCACGAGGCGGTCGGGCTGCGAGGACTCCGCGAAGATCGTGGGGACGCCGGTCTCCTCGACCGCCGACACGAGGTCGGCGAGGTCGCTGGCGGACGGCGCGGCGAGGGTCGTGCCGCCGGGGATCACGGCGCCGACGACCTCGAAGTCGAAGCGGTCGGCGAGGTACCCGAAGACGTGGTGGTTGGTGACGAGGGCGCGGCGCTCCGCGGGGATCGCGGCGAACGCGGCCGTCATCTCGGCGTCGAGGGCCTCGAGCGCGCCGCGGTAGGCGGCCGTGCGCGCGGCGAGCCCTGCGCGATCCACGCCGTCGATCCCCGAGAGCACGGGCTCGAGCGCGTCGACGACGTCGACCATGCGGGCGGGATCCGTCCAGAAGTGGGAGTCCGGCATGCCGGCCGCGTCACCCTCGCCGTAGTCGAGGACCTCGATGGCGTCGCCCGCGACGAAGGTCCGCACGTCGGCGGCGGAAGCTGCGTCGAGGTGCTGCTGCAGCCCCTCCTCGAGGCCGAGGCCGTTGGAGACGACGAGGTCGGCGGAGCGGAGGCCCGCGGCCTGCTGCGCGGAGATCTCGAACGAGTGCGGATCCGCGTTCGGCTTCATCAGCGTCACGACCTCCGCCTCCTCGCCGACGAGCTCCTCCACCACGTCGCCGAGGATGTTCGTCGAGACGTAGACAGTGGGCCGGTCGTCGCCCGCGGCCGCGCAGCCCGTGAGCCCGAGGGCGGTCGCGGCCGCGGCCGTCGCGGCGAGCGCCCTGCGGATCCCGCGCCCGCTCATCGGCCGCTCTCCGCGGTGAACGCCGGCTCGGTCGCGGTGTCGAAGGTGCGGGAGACGCGGGCGCCGTCGGCGAAGTCGATCTCGTGCAGGCGCTGTTCGACCGGGCCCGCGAGGTAGGCGCGCTGCTGGTCGGCGACGAGGGTCGGGATCCGGCCGGCGGCCAACGAGTCGGCCACGAGGGGTCCGGTGTCGGCGAGCACGGCGCCGTCGCCCGCGGACATGACGAGCACGCGGCCGTCCACCGTGAGGGCGAGCAGGTGGTCGTCGGAGTCGTCGACGGCCGTCACGTGCACGAGCGGAGCGGGCGCGGGCAGCAACGTCCAGGCGCGCTCGCGGGTGTCGAGCAACCAGATGCCCTGGTCGCCCGCGAGGCCGGCGACCGTGGGGCGGCCCTCGCGGGTGTCGAAGGACGTGGCGGGCGGCGTGGTGGTGCCCTCGGGGTAGGGGATCCGCTCGACCGCGAGCTCGTCGTCCGTCAGGGTGGCGAGGAGCGCGCCGTTCCCGCAGCCGATGACGGCGCCGACGCGTGTCGTGATGGTGCCCGCGGGATCCGGGCACGGCTCGACGAGGCCGGTGCGCTCGCCCTCGGCCGTGTGGCCGACGACGGTCGCGTCCGCGCCCTGCCCCTCGGTGACGAGCGCGCTGGATCCGACGGGCACGACCATGCCGGGGCCGGGCTCGCCGTCGAGGCGGAACAGCTCCTCGACCTCGCCCTTCGACAGTGCCTCCGTGTCGAGCAGCACGGCCTCGCCGGAGTCGGGGAAGAAGAGGCCCGTGCCGCCCGTCGTGGACAGGTTGGTGGTCGCGACCGTCGCGGTGCCCGCGCCCTCGACCGTGCCGAGGAGGCGCGGATCCGCGCGGTAGTAGTGGAAGTGGTCGACGTGGTCCCAGGTCCAGACGCCGCTGTCGACGATCTCGACGCCCGCGTCGGTCTGGGCGAAGAGGTAGCGGCCGTCGGAGGTCATCGCGGTCGGTGCGCCGATGGAGCCGAGGTCGGTGACCGACTCGTCGAGCAGGTCGAGGTGCGTGACTGCGCCGGTGGGATCGATGCTCGTCAGGCCGAGGCGGGGCTCCGAGAGCTCGGCGGCGCCCGTGACGGCGCCGTGGCCCTCGCCCTGCTCGTCGGCAGTTCGATCTGTGGCTGGTGCGTCGGTGGGAGCGGTCGAGCACGCGGTGAGGGCGAGCGCGAGGCCGGCCAGGAGTGCGGGAGCGGTGGTGCGGGAGCGCACGTGGTCCTCTCGGGTTCGGGGTGGGGTGCGGTGGGCGGACGTCAGGGCGATCACGCGGGGGCCGCGGGGGATGCGGGGACCGGACGCGAGCGCAGAGCGGTGAGGCCCGCACGCGCGGCACCCGAGAGCCCGGCGACGGCGATCGCGGTGGCCGCCACCGACGCGCCGGCCGCCGTCGCCGCGTGCCAGGACACGAGGAGCCCCACGAACACGGCCGCGATGCCGAGCGCGGCCGCGAGCGCCATCCGGGTCGGGATCCGCGTGGTCCAGTGCCCGGCCGCGACGGCCGGCGCGAGCAGCAGGCCGACGACCAGCAGGGATCCGACGGCCTGGTACGACGCGACGACCGCGAGGGTCACGAGGCCCACGAGCGCGGCCTGCGCCGAGCGGGGGCCGAGGCCGAGCACGGCCGCGATGCGCGGATCCAGCGCGAGCGCCACGAGCGGCCGGTGGAAGGCCCACGCCACGGCGAGGCCCACGACGGCCGCGCCCGCGAGCAGGGCGATGTCGACGGGCGCGATGGCGAGGATGTCGCCGAAGAGGATCGCGGTCGCGTCCGTGGCGAAGCTGCCGGAGTGGGAGATCACCACGACGCCGAGGGCCAGCATCGCGACGAACAGCAGGCCGATGCTCGTGTCGTAGGAGAGCCGGCCGCGGCGCTGCAGGGCGGCGATCCCGAGGCTCATCGCGACCGCGCTGAGCGCGCCGCCGACGAGCACGGGCAGCCCGAGGACCGTGGCGAGCGCCACCCCGGGGAGCATCCCGTGGGCGAGCGCCTCCCCCAGGAAGGCCATGCCGCGGATGACGACCCACGTCCCGACGACGCCGCAGAGGATCGCGACGAGCGCGCCGCCGAGGAGGGCGCGCTGGAGGAAGTCGAGCGCGAACGGCTCGAGGATTCCGCGGGTGAGGAACGACACGATCGCCGACCCTAGTCGAGAATGAGAATGCTTATCAACTGAGTAGTGTTGGTCGCATGCCATCTTCGAGGCCCACCGCGCCCGCCGCCGTCCTGCGGGGGATCCGCGTCGAGCTCGGCACCCATCCCGCCCTCGCCGGGGTGGACCTCGACTTCATGCCGGGCGCGCTCACCGTGATCGCGGGACCGAACGGCGCCGGCAAGTCGACCCTGCTGGAGGTGGTCGCGGGGACCCGCCCACCCACCTCCGGCACCCGGACCGCAGCGGATCCCGCGGCCTTCGTCCCACAGCGGACGGCCGTATCCGACCGACTCCCCGTCACCGTCCGCGACGTCGTGACGGTCGGGGCCTGGGGCCGCGTGCACCGGTGGCGCCGGCTCGACCCGGACGCGCGCCGCGCCGTCGACGACGCGCTCGACCGCCTCGGCCTGATCCCCCTCGCGTCGCAGGGATTCGCCGCGCTCTCGGGCGGCCAGCGGCAGCGCGCGCTGCTCGCGCAGGGCCTCGCCCGCGGCGCCGGCCTCCTTCTCCTCGACGAGCCGACCACGGGCCTCGACACCGCGAGCGCGAAGCGGATCCGCGCGATCATGCGCTCCGAGGCGTCCCGCGGCGTCGCCGTGGTGTGCGTCTCGCACGACCGCGCGGTGATCGACGACGCCGACCGCGTGGTGCGCCTGGAGGACGGCCTCGTGGTGGCGGACGCCGTGCGCTGAGCATCGGTCGATCGCCGGTTTCGCCGTCGACCGCGGCCTCGGTCAGGAGCCGGTGCCGCCCTCCCTAGTGCCCCGCGCCGAGCTCCCCCGCGAGGCGGCCGTGCATGGCGGCGGACGAGTCGTTCATCCCGCTGATGACGGCGCGCTTGCCGTGGCGCTCGTACTTGTACGTGATGGCGTCGAGTGCGGCGACCGTCGACGCATCCCACACGTGGGATCCGGTCATGTCGATGACCACGCGCTCGGGGTCGCCCGCGTAGTCGAACTGGGTGGTGAGGTCGTTGCTGGAGGCGAAGAACAGCTCGCCGATCACGGCGTAGTGCGCGACCGGGGCGCCGTCCTCGTCGGTGCGCTCCGTGCGCTCGACCGTGGCGAAGTGGGCGACGCGGCGGGCGAAGACGATCATCGCGGCGATCACGCCGATGATGACGCCGATCGCGAGGTTGTCGGTGAGGACCACGACGATCACCGTGAGCACCATGACGAGCGTCTCGCCGACGGGCATGCGGCGCAGGGTCGACGGCCGGATGCTGTGCCAGTCGAACGTGCCGACCGAGACCATGATCATCACGGCCACGAGCGCGGCCATCGGGATGATCGCGACGACGTCGCCGAGGCCGACCACGAGGATCAGCAGGAAGACGCCGGCGAGGAACGTGGAGATGCGGGTGCGGGCGCCGGATGCCTTCACGTTGATCATCGTCTGGCCGATCATCGCGCAGCCGCCCATGCCGCCGAACAGGCCCGAGAGGATGTTCGCGCCGCCCTGGCCGAGCGTCTCGCGGGTCTTGCGCGAGGGGGTGTCGGTGATGTCGTCGACGAGCTTGGCGGTCATCAGCGACTCGAGGATCCCGACGAGCGCCAGGGCGAGCGCGTACGGCGCGATGATGCGCAGCGTGTCGAACGTGAGCGGCACGTCCGGGATGAACAGGGTCGGCAGGCTGTCGGGCAGCGCGCCCTCGTCGCCCACGGTCGGCACGGCGAGCGCGGTGACGACCACCGCGACGGTGATCACGACGATGGCGACGAGCGGCGCCGGGACGACCTTCGTGATCCGCGGCATCAGCACGATGATCGCGATGCCGACGGCGACCAGCGGGTAGACGAGCCACGGCACGCCCACGAGGTTGGGGATCTGCGCGGAGAAGATGAGGATCGCGAGCGCGTTGACGAACCCGACCATCACCGAGCGCGGGATGAAGCGCATGAGCTTCGCCACCCCGAGGAGGCCGAGCACGATCTGCAGCAGGCCGCCGAGGATGACGGTCGCAATGAGGTAGTCGAGGCCGTGGTCGCGCACGACCGGCGCGACGACGAGCGCGATGGCGCCCGTGGCCGCGGTGATCATGGCGGGCCGGCCGCCGAGGAACGCGATCGAGACGGCCATCACGAACGACGAGAAGAGGCCGACGCGCGGATCCACGCCCGCGATGATCGAGAACGAGATCGCCTCGGGGATGAGCGCGAGCGCGACGACGAGGCCGGCGAGCACCTCGCGGCTGAGGAGGCGCGGGCTCCGCAGCGCCTGGAGGACGGTGGGGCTGGGATGCCGCACGGGCGGCGCGGGGACGGTGGGGGTGGCTGTTCCTGAGGCCATGGCTGGGCTCCGTTCTGTGGCGGGCATCGCGCCCGCTCCAATGAGGTTCGAGGGCGCGTCGTCGCGCGGGTGACGGGCGGCCGGGCGGGCCGCGGGAGGGGGAAGGGGATCGGAGCGGGGCTCCTGGTGCAACCCTAACGTGAAGTGAGGGTTGCCGTCACCTCGGCTCCCGAGCGGGCTCCCGGAGCGGGCTCGCGGAGCGCCCGGGCGGACTCCCCGTCCCGGGCATGGGAGACTCGACCCTGACCGCGCATCGCGCGCCGCCGCTCACCACCGTGACACGGACCTCAGCCGACACCGGCTGGTCCCTGATCCGACCGGGCGCGATACGGCACCCGCACGACGCGCATCGCCCCCGTCGCCCGCGACCCGGCGCCGCACCACCCGTCCACCCGGACGGCCCCTGACATCACCGGAGGCACCGTCTCCACGCACGAACCGCGCGAGCACGACCCGCGCACCTCGGCATCACCCGCACGACCTGACCAGAAAGGCACCATGCCTCCCACGTCCCACGCCCACGCCCTCGACATCGCCAAGCCCGGGCGCCTGCCCCGCGGCGGCCTGCGCGTCACGCCCCTCGGCGGCCTCGGCGACGTCGGCCGCAACATGACGCTGTTCGAGTACGAGGGCGAGCTGCTCATCGTCGACTGCGGCGTGCTCTTCCCCGAGGAGAGCCAGCCCGGCATCAACGTGATCCTCCCCGACTTCAGCACCCTGCGCGGGCGCCTCGACAAGATCACGGGCATCGTCCTCACGCACGGCCACGAGGACCACATCGGCGGCGTCCCCTACCTCCTGCAGGAGCGGCCCGACATCCCCGTCATCGGATCCCGGCTCACGCTCGCGTTCATCAGCGCGAAGCTCGAGGAGCACAAGATCAAGCCCGTCACCCGCCAGGTGAAGGAGGGCGACCGCATCACCGCGGGCAAGTTCGACCTCGAGTTCGTCGCCGTGAACCACTCCATCCCCGACGGCCTCGCCGTCGCGATCCGCACGGGCGCCGGCATGGTCCTGCACACGGGCGACTTCAAGATGGATCAGTTCCCGATGGACCGCCGCCTCACCGACCTCGGCGCGTTCGCGCGCCTCGGCGAGGAGGGCGTGGACCTCTTCCTCACCGACTCCACCAACGCGGAGGTCCCCGGCTTCACGACCGCCGAGAAGGACCTCACGCCCGCCATCGAGAAGGTGTTCCGCACGGCGCCCAAGCGCATCGTCGTCTCCAGCTTCGCGAGCCACGTGCACCGGATCCAGCAGGTGCTCGACTCCGCCGAGCAGTACGGCCGCAAGGTCTCGTTCGTTGGCCGCTCGATGGTCCGCAACATGAAGATCGCGTCCGACCTCGGCTACCTGCGCATCCCCAAGGGCCTCGTCATCGACCTCAAGGCGCTGAACAAGCTGCCGGACGACAAGGTCACGCTCATCTGCACGGGTTCGCAGGGCGAGCCGATGGCGGCGCTCAGCCGCATGGCGCGCCGCGAGCACATCATCGAGGTGGGCGAGGGCGACACGATCCTCCTCGCCAGCTCGCTCATCCCCGGCAACGAGAACGCCATCTACGGCGTGATCAACGGCCTGATCCGCTGGGGCGCCGACGTCGTGCACAAGGGCAACGCGAAGGTGCACGTCTCCGGCCACGCCAGCGCCGGCGAGCTCGTGTACTGCTACAACCTCGTCAAGCCCCGCAACGTGCTGCCGGTGCACGGCGAGTGGCGCCACCTCGTCGCCAACGCCGCGCTCGCCGAGAGCACGGGCGTGAAGAACGCGCTCGTCATCGAGGACGGCGTGAGCGTCGACCTCGTCAACGGCCGCGCCACGATCTCCGGCCGCGTGCCCGCGCCCTACGTCTTCGTCGACGGCATGACCATCGGCGTCGCGACCGAGGAGGCGCTCGAGGAGCGCCGCACGCTCGCCGCCGAGGGGCAGATCACCGTGCTCGGCATCTTCGACGAGAAGGAGCAGAAGCTCATCCACCCGGCCGAGCTCATCACGCGCGGCTTCGTGGAGCACGATGGCTGGATCCCCGAGGCCGAGGCCGCCATCAGCACCGCCCTCAAGAACGCCGCCGCCAAGCGCCACCTCGACGGCGTCGCCGCCGAGCGCGCCATGAGCGACGGCCTGCAGCGCTGGCTCCAGCGCCGCCACCGCCGCACGCCGGTGGTCACGGTCATCGTGGTGGACGCCGACTAGCGGGACCCGCGGAGACGCGACGAGGGGCGCGTGCGGGCTGAGCCCGCACGCGCCCCTCGTACGATGCTCCGGTGCCCACCCGGATCCGCCTCGCCACCGCCGCCGACCTCGTCGCGCTGCAGCGGATCGAGGACGACGCCGACCGCCTGCTCGTCGACCTGCTGCGGCCGGAGGTCTGGCCGCCCGCGCCGACCGGAGCGTCTCGCGCTGCGGAGCCGGGGTCCCTGCTGGTCGCGGAGGATGCGGCCGTGGCCGACGGCGCGCTCGTCGGCTTCGCGCACGTCCTGGAGATCGACGGCCTGGCCCACCTCGAGCAGGTCTCGGTGCCGCCCGAGCACGGCCGCCGCGGCCACGGGCGCGCGCTCGTCGAGGCGTCCGCGGATGAGGCCCGGCGACGCGGCCACCGGCGGATCACGCTGCGCACCTTCGCCGACGTGCCGTGGAACGCGACCGCCTACGCCCGCGCCGGGTTCGCGGAGGAGCCGCCCGCGACGACGTTCCACCTGGCCCTCGTGGAGACGGAGGCGCGGCTCGGGCTCGACCGGCTCGGGCGGCGGATCCAGATGGGGCGCGCGCTGGGTTGAGCGGACCCGGGCGTCCGCCGGGCTCAGCTCCCCGGCTTCTGCAGCTCCCCGGTCACGTACTGGGCGCGGCCGAAGCCGAAGGACCAGTCGGCGGCGGTGTTCTCCACGAAGCCGATGACGAGGTCCTCGCCGGCGACGCCGACCTCGGCGAGGGAGGCCGCGAGGGTGCGGAAGAACTCCTGCTTCTCCTCGGTGCTGCGGCCGGCCTGCGTGAAGATCTGGATGATCACGACCTGCTCGGACCGCTCGATCCCCAGCCCGACGTCGAGGGCCGTGAGCCGACCCGGCGCGTGCTCGGTGACGATCTGGAAGCGGTCGCGCTCCGGGAGGCCGTAGACGTCGACGAGCGTGCGCATGAGGACGTCGCCGATCGCGGTGATCTGCGCGTCGGGTCGTCCTTCGACGAGGTCGATGCGGATGAGGGGCATGGGGTTCCTTTCGGTCGGTCGGGGTTCGGAGGCGGCGCGGAGGACGACGGGCGCGTCGCCCGGCCTTCACCCGAGGTACGCGAGCACGGCGAGCACCCGGCGGTGGTCCTCGCCCGTGTCCTCGAGGCCGAGCTTCGAGAAGATGCTCGTCACGTGCTTCTCGATCGCGCCCGTGCCGATGACCAGCGCCCGCGCGATCGCCGCGTTGGTGCGGCCCTCGGCCATGAGCGCGAGCACCTCCCGCTCGCGCGGGGTCAGCGCGCTGAGGGGATCGCGTCGTCGGGCCATGAGCTGCGTCACCACCTCCGGGTCGAGCACGGTGCCGCCGGACGCGATGCGGCGCACGGCGTCGTCGATCTCCTCGAGCCGGGTCACCCGGTCCTTGAGCAGGTAGCCGATGCCGGCCGTGCCGCTGCGGAAGACCTCCTCGGCGTAGGCGGCCTCGACGTACTGGGAGAGCAGGAGCACGCCGATCCCCGGCACGCGGCGGCGCGCCTCGACCGTGGCGCGGATCCCCTCGTCGGAGAACGTCGGCGGCATGCGGACGTCCATAACCACGACGTCGGGGGCGTCGTCGGCCAGCGCCGCGAGGAAGCCGGCGGCGTCCGCGTGCTGCGCGACGACGTCGATGCCGGCCTCGACGAGCACGCGCGCGAGCCCCTCGCGGAGGAGCACGGCGTCGTCGACCACGGCGGCCCGGATGCGCGCTGCATCCCGGCGGTCGTCCATGGTCCCGAGCGTAGCGAGCGGGTCGCTCACGCGGCGGGGTCGGGCGATGCGGCGACCGGTCCGCCCGCCTCGGGACCGGTGCCGGCGGATCCGTCGGTCGGCACGCCGTTCAGCGTGAGCAGCGGCACCCGTGCCGTGATGCGCGTGGGTCCGCCCTGCGGGCTGGAGATGCTCACGTCGCCGTCGAGCGCGCCGATCCGCCCGACGAGCCCCTCGAGGCCGTGGCCCTCCTGCACGGAGGCGCCGCCCCGGCCGTCGTCGGTCACGCGGGCCACGAGGATCCGCGCGCCGTCGAAGTCGCGCATCAGCACCAGCGTGACGTCCGCACGGGTCGCCTCGGAGTGCTTCGCGACGTTGGTGAGGAGCTCGCTGACGGTGAAGTAGACGTTGCGCTCGACCTCGGTCGGGAGCACCAGGGCCTCGGGCAGGTGGACGTCGAGCGCGACAGGGACGGTCGCCCGGGACGCGAGGGCCTCCAGCGCGGCGACGAGCCCGCGGTCGAGGAGGATCGGCGGGGCGAACCCGCGGGACAGCGCGCGCAGCTCCTCGAGGGTGTCGTGCGCGTGCTCGGAGGCCTCGGCGATGAGCGTCCTCGCCCGCTCCGGATCCGTGTCCAGCGCGCGCTCGGCGGCCGCGAGGTCCATGCGGAGGCGCACGAGCCGCTGCTGCGGTCCGTCGTGCAGGTCGCGCTCGATCTGTCGGAGCGTCTGGCCCTCGGCCGTCACGGCTCCGGCGCGGGACTGCTCGAGGCCCTGCACGCGGCGCTCGAGGGCGTCGGACTTGAAGCCGCCGAGGAGCGCGTGGTCGGTCCAGTAGTGGGCGAGCACGGCGCCGCGCGCCCAGAGCGGGAGCAGCACGACGGACAGGATCATCGCGGTCACGCCGAGGACGCCGGCGAGCGCGAAGGTGCGTCCCGCGTCGTAGCCGTGGTCGGTGAGCACCTGCTCGAAGCGCCAGCCGTAGCCGAGGATCGCGATGCCGCCGGCGATCGGGCCGAGGAACCCGGCCACCAGCAGGGCGCCCGCGCCGAGCGTCACGAACGACACCAGCGGGTAGACCACGACCGCGTGCAGCAGGTGCAGCCAGTAGTGCGGGTTCGCGACGGCCGAGAGGATCCGCATGGCGCGGTTCTGCTGCCACCTGGGCGTCCAGTCGACCGGGCGGATGGGGCGGGGCTCGGCCCACCCGATCCGCACCCGCTCGACCGCGCCCAGCCCGCGCGCCGCGAACAGCGCGACGAGGAGCGCGACGGCCGCGAACAGCCCGGACGCGGACCACAGGATCGAGTCGAAGAGGCTGTAGACCGCGGTGGGGAGCGCGAAGTAGACGGTGGCGAGCAGCAGCGCGGTGAGGGCGAGGTACCCGAGGTCGCGCGGGAGGTGGCGCCAGGCGTCGGCGTAGAAGGAGCGGCGGCGGACGGCGGGCGGCGGTGTGCCGGCGCCCTCATCCGTGTCGGCTCGGTCGTCGGCGTCCGCGGGTGCGGCGGGGAGGTCTTCGGGTGGCACGGGCGTCGATTCGGCCTCGGTGGTGGGCGATGTCTCGTTCATGATCCCAGCCTCGCGAGGCGCCGGTGCGGCTCCCATCCTGCCCGCTCCCGGATCCGAGGTGGGGTCAGCCCCACCCCCGGCGGCGACGGAGCGGGCGACGAGTAGTTCAGCCGATCACGGTGCGGCCGAGCCGACCCGGCGACCGAGTAGGGACAGGGCATCGGTTTCGCGTGCGGGGCACGCGCTCCCCATCCATCGAGCTCGGCACGCATTCGACAGCATCGGCGCAACCCACCTCCGGGAGCACCTCACATCGGACGCATCAACATTCGTAGTACCACTCCTTACAGTGCGCCGCCGAGCAGTAATTGCACCAGATGGCAACGCAGGCTATGAAGACCGGGATCTCGGGAAAAGTGAAACCACAGGGGCCGCAGCATTCAAACAGCCCTTGGAAGTCATATCGGCAACACGTGCCGATCGCATTTCCGAGCACAGTACAGCAGCTCGAAGCCGCATCCGCCGCCTCTATGCTGCCCGATTCGCCAGAAGCCATCATCTTGGCGTGAGCAGCCGGCACGAGATCTCGAACGAGGCTGTCACCTCCCGCCCAGAGAGTCTGCACAGCCTGACGATTCAGATGCCCCGTTCCGAACTCCTTCGTCAGCACGAATACGGACTGCGCATCCAAGATCAGGGAGCACTTGCCGACCCTGTTGCCGCGGGTGTTGACCGACATGGTGGCCTGTGCGACCGCCGAGGATACGACGTCCGGCGCATACCCCTCTTGGACGGCCGCCGCCACCGCTGCCCGATGGAGGACCGCCAGATCATCGGCGCCCGCGCTAGCAGTCGCCGCGAGCGGCTGCAGGTACCACGGATGGTCGGATTCACGGATGGGCGTCGCCGAAGCCGATGAGGCGAACGCCGTGAATGGTCCGCCCTGTCCGGTTGCCGTGAGCGCGGCGGCCCCGATGAGGCCCCTCAAGATGCTGCGTCGAGTCGACATGCGCATGCCTTTCGATTTGAATGGTGATTATCTTCCTATTGCACGATACGAATTGGAGCTGATTACGACGACAAGGAGGCACCCGCATGCCACGACGATGATCTCGCCGGAATAAGCCGGCGCCGCGGATGACATTCCGGCGACCGCCAGCGAGGCGAGCATGACGTTGCGGACGATGAGGAGCGGTGAGACGCGATCGCTCCCCGCGCAGCCGCAATCGTTCTCGAGGCCGCGGAGCAGAGAGGATGCGATGGCGGCAGTGAATGCGGCGAGCAGCAGAAGCAGGACGCACCCCGTCACGGCGGGCCATAGCCCAGCGGCGAAGAACAAGCCGGCGACGAACTCGACGGGAGGCAGCGCGGCAGCGAGCAATCTGGCTTGACGGGGTCCGACGATCTTGTAACCCATGATCTGGGACCAGAAGTGTCGAGACCGGCTCAGTTTCGCGCTGCCCGTCCAGACGAAGAATCCACCTGCGCACATGCGGGCAATGACCAGCAGCGTCCCCAACATGAGTGTCCCCACAACACGGGCGTGGTAGGCGAAGAGGCCCGCGCACGAGAAGCTAGGTGATCCCCCGTCGCCGTGACGTCTTCATCCACACCATCGCGGTCGGCCGGACCACGGACGCCCCTAACGCCCCCGCGCCGCCCGCCCGCGCCACAGCAGCCACACGAAGTACGGCGTGCCGACGAGCGCGGTCACGAGGCCGGCGCCGAGCTGGCCCGGGGCGATCACGGTGCGGCCGAGCAGGTCGGCGAGGGTCACGAGGGCGGCGCCCAGCAGGATCGCGACGGGCACGACGCGCGCGTGGCGGGATCCGACGAGCGCGCGGGCCGCGTGCGGCGCGACCAGGCCGACGAAGCCGATCACGCCCACCGCCGCGACCGCCGTCGCCGTGAGCACGACCGCGATCGAGAGGGCGAGCAGGCGGGAGCGGCCGAGCGAGAGGCCGAGCAGGCGCGGGGTGTCGTCGTCGAGGGCGACGAGGTCGAGCATCCGGTGCCGCGGTGCCGCGACCGCCACCGCGAGCACGAGGGCGGCGAGCACCGGGAGGGCGTCGTCGACGCCGCGGCCATAGGTGGATCCCGACAGCCAGGTGAGAGCCTTCGCACCGTTGAACGGGTCGGTGAGCACGATGATCATGCTGATGGCCGCGGCCGTGCCCGCGGAGACGCCGACCCCGATGAGCACCAGCCTGTTCTGCGGGAAGCCGCCGCGCGCCGCGAGGCCGAAGACGACGGCCGCCGCGGCGAGCGCCCCGAGTCCGGCCGCGCCGGCGATGCCCCAGCCCGACGCGAGCGGCGCGGTGGTCACGAACAGCACGGCGCCGAGCCCCGCGCCGCCGGAGACGCCGAGGATCGCGGGATCCGCGAGCGGGTTGCGGGTCACGGCCTGCACGAGCACGCCCGCGAGCGCGAGCGCCGCGCCCGCGAGCACGGCGGCGAGCACGCGCGGCACGCGGGTGTCGAGCACGTAGCTGACGACCGGGCCGGCGGTGCCGCGGATCCCGTTGACGACGTCGCCGAGGAGCAGCTTCGCGTCGCCGAGGAGCACCGACGCGAGCAGCAGCCCGACGAGCACCGCGACCAGCGCGCCGACGACGAGCGCGACCCGGCGGCGGGAGACCACGCCGTGGCGCTCGGTGGGCGCGGGCGTCGCGCTGTCGCGGGTGCGCACGGCGAGGACCACGAGCACGACCGCGCCGATGAGGGAGGTGACGAGCCCGGTCGGCACGGCGACGGACGCCTCGGCGCCGACCACCGCGCGCAGCAGCACGTCGGCGAGGAGCACGACCGCCGCGCCCATGAGCCCGGCGACGGGGATGAAGACCCACGAGCGGCGGACGCCCGGCACGAGCCGGCGCAGCGGCCGCACGAACGCGGGCGCGTACAGGCCGACGAAGCCGATGGGCCCGGCGACCGTCACCGCGGCGGCGGCGAGCAGCACCGAGGCGAGCACGGCGATCACGCGGGTCGCCCGCACGTCGACGCCGAGGCTGCGGGCGGCGTCGTCGCCGAGCCCGAGCGCGTCGAGCCGGCGGGTGATGAGCAGCAGGATCCCGAGCGCGACCACCACGACCGGCGCCATCTGCGCGACCGCGTCGAAGCCGTTCTGGCCGATGCCGCCCTGGCCCCAGCGGTAGAGACCGGAGGTCTGCTGCGGGAAGAGGAGGAGGAGCGCGCTGGTGACGGATCCGAGGCCGAGCGCGAGCGCGCTGCCCGCGAGCACGAGGCGCACGGTGCCGGATCCGAGGCCCGAGACCGCGAGCACGATCGCCGCCGCGACGAGCCCGCCGACGAACGCGACGCCCGCCCCCGCGAGCACCGGCAGCGTGAGGCCCGTGACCGCCGCGACCGCGAGGGCCGCGTACGCGCCCGCGTTCACGGCGAGCGTGTCGGGCGAGGCGAGCACGTTGCGGCTCACCGTCTGGAGGGCGGCGCCGGCCGCGCCGAGGGCGAGGCCCACGAGGATCCCCGCGGCCATGCGCGGCAGCCGGGACGCGACCACGACGGACGCGTCGCCCGGCGTCGCGCGCCCGGTGAGCGCCTGCCACACCTCGCGCGGCCCGACCGCGGCGGTGCCCTGCGTGACGTCGATCACCGCGAGCACCGCGACGACGAGCGCGAGGAGGGCGACGACCGCGACCGCCCGCACCGGGATCCGGCCCGCCCCGTCGGCGCGCGCGACGGCGGCGAGCGACGGGACGGGTCCCGGGATCGACGCCGCGGCGGCGGACGCGTGAGGCGCGTCGGCCGCCGGGGGCGCGGTGCGGACGGGAGCGGTCATCGGTTCAGCGGGATGCGGGTCAGCCGGCCAGCAGGTCCGACACGGCCTTCGCGTACGCCGTCATCGACGCCGGGCCGCCGAACGCCCAGATGCCGTCGGGCATGCGGTGCACGTCGCCCGCCGTCACGAACGGCAGCGACTGCCACACGGCGTTGCCCGCGAGCGTGGAGGCGAACGGGTCGTCGCCCTGCGTGGAGTTGGAGTTGTAGAGGAACTGCACGTCGCCGACGGTCGTGAGGCCCTCGACGTCGGTGGATCCGAGGCCGTAGGCCGGGTCGACCTCGCCCGTCCACGCGTTCTCGAGGCCGAGCTCGGTGGTGACGTCGCCGATGAGCGAGCCTGTCCCGAACGGGCGGATGGCGACCGCGCCGGCGTCCACGTACGCGTCGGCGAACAGGAACTTGGATCCGGCGAGCCCGGCCGCGTCGAGCTTCGCCTTCGCGTCCGTGACGGCCTGGTCGTACGCGCCGATGACCTCGGTCGCCTTGTCCTCGGTGCCCGTCGCCTTCGCGATGAGCTCGAGGTTGTCCTCGCTCTGCTGGATCTGCTTGCTGCCGTCGGCCGAGTTCACCTGCAGCACGGGCGCGATGGCCTTCAGCTGCGTGATCGCGTCGGCCGGCAGGTCGGTGGTCGCGACGATGAGGTCGGGCGCGAGCGACGCGATGGTCTCCACGCTCGGCTCGCCGCGCGTGCCGATGTCGGCGGGCTCATTGACGAGCGGGACGGCGGACGACCAGGCGCTGTAGCCGGCCACGTCCGCGACGCCCACGGGATCCACGCCCAGCGACACGAGGTTCTCCACGACGTTCCACTCGGTGCCGACGACCTTCGTCGCGGGCCCGTCGAGCGTGACCTCCGCGCCGGTGCCGTCGGTGAGCGTGATCTGCTCGCCGGCCGGCGTCGTGCCGGCGCCCGTGGACGCCTCCTCGGTGGTGCCGCATGCGGTCAGCGTGAGCGCTGTCGCGGCGGCGAGGGCGGTCATCGCCAGGGTTCGTCGTCTCGTGATCACGGGTGGAGCCTCTCGTTCCTGTGGTGGTGGCGGGCGACCGCGCGGGTGCGCAGGCTGCCCGTCGTCGGGTCCGCGTGGACCTCGACGGGGATGCCGTAGACCTCGGTGAGGAGGTCGGGGGTCAGCACCTCGGTTGGGGTGCCGGTCTTGACGATCCGGCCGTCGGAGAGCAGCGCGACGGTGTCGGCGAGCGCGGCGGCCTGATCGAGGTCGTGGAGGACGACGCCGACGGCGATCGATGCGTCGTCGGCGAGGTCGCGCACCAGGTCGAGGAGCTCGACCTGGTAGCGGAGGTCGAGGTACGTGGTGGGCTCGTCGAGCAGCAGCACCCCCGTCTCCTGGGCGAGGCAGCTCGCGAGCCACACGCGCTGGAGCTGGCCGCCGGAGAGCTGGTCGACGCCGCGGTCGGCGAGGGCGACGAGGCCGGTGAGGTCGAGCGCGCGATCCACGGCCGCCCGGCCCTCGGGATCCGCCCCGCCGAAGCGCCCGCGGTGCGGGTAGCGGCCGAACTCGACGACGTCACGCACGCTCAGGCCGCCGGGAGTCGGCCGGCCCTGCGTGAGGAGCGCGACGCGGCGGGCGAAGCGGCGGAGGGAGAGGTCGAGGGCGTCGGACTCGCCCGCCTCCGCGCCTTCCTCGCGCAGCACGAGCGACCCGGAGCGCGCTGCCTGGAGGCGCGCCATCGTGCGCAGCAGCGTCGACTTCCCGCTGCCGTTCGGGCCGACGAGCGCGGTGACGCAGCCGGGCCGGATCTCGAGGCCGGCACCGTGCACGACCTCCGTGTCGCCGTACGCGACCGTGATGCCGCGGGCCTCGAGGGCGGATGCGGCGGGTGACGCGGGCGCCGGATCCGGGTCCGCGGCGCGCGCGATCGGGGCGGTCGAGGCGGGGGAGGTCACGCAGGTGAGGTTAGCCTAACCTCATCACCCGCGACAAGCCGGGGCGGCGATCAGCCCGCGGGAGCACCGGCCGCCGCCGCGCCGGCGCGCGCGTCGACGAGCGCCGCCGACAGGTGCGCGCCCCACGAGCGGTAGGTGCGCTGGTACCGGCTCTCCTCCCCGTCCGGCCGCCACAGCGCGCGCGCGAGCTCCTCGGGGAACGTCACGGCGCGGGTGAGGGGCAGGCCGTCGACCACGTCGCGGGTGTGCCGGTTGAGGGCCTGCGCGTGGACGCCCGCGGCGAGGCGCGCCGGCCGCGAGAGGCTCCCGGCGTTGTCGAGCGGCGGGAAGTCGGCGACGAGGATCCACGCTCCCTCCGGCAGGTGCGCCCGCAGCGCCTCGATCGCGACCCGCATCTGCCGGCTCCACGCGCCGGTGGAGGTCACGCGCAGCACGTCGGTGATCCCGGCGAGGAGCACGACCGCGTCCGCCCGCGCGAGGTCGGCCTCGGCACCGGCGATCACGGCCGGCGCCTCGCGGAGGCGCGAGCCCGGCAGGGACGCGATGGACCAGGCGACGCCGCGGCCCGTGCGGGTCGCGTGGTGCCGCGCGAGGAACGCGGGGAGGGCGATCTGGTGCGTGCGGACCCCGAGGCTGATCATGCCCGTCTCCCCCACGACCGCGATCCGGTCGGGGTCCGGCCCCTCGACGGTGCCGTGCGCGGCGTCGTCCGGGTGGATGTCGCCGGACACGTCCGCCCGGCGGTAGAGGAACTCCCCCACCCGGGCGGCGATGCCGGGGAGGGCGAGGACGTGCACGAGGGGGGCGAGGAGACGTCGCATGGGGGTCCTGGGGCAGGGGGCGGATCCGGCGCGCTCCGTTCCGGGCGCCGACATCCGGCGGCCCGCGCGGAGGGGCGGGGGGCGCGGAGAGCGCGCTCTCCGTCGTGCGCGCGGTGGGTGCTCTGCGCGACTCGGGGTCCAGGGGATGCTCCAGCCTAGGCGCGCGCGGTCGACGGGTGCCGGGTTGCGTGGTCGACGGTCGCTCAGCGGAGGTCGGCGGATGCCAGCCGGTGCGCCCCGCGCAGCCACGCCACGAGTTCACCGGCGGTGGCGTCGGCGGACGACGGCAGCGGATCCGCGCTCGCCAGCGCGTGCGCGATGACGCCGGGCGCGCTGCCCAGCACGGCGTCGAGCAGCGCCGGGCCCCGCAGCCCGACCTCGCCGAGGAGCTCGACCTCCCGCGCATTCAGGCCCACGGGGAGGTCGCCGTTGCCGAGGTCGGTGCCATACGCGATCCGGCCGCCGAGCGCCACGTACCCGCGGGCGTTCTCGAGGGCCGTCGCGAGGTCGGTGCCGTCGTGGATCGCCAGGGTCGAGATCCAGAGCACGTCCCGCGCCGCGGACTCGCGCAGCGTGGCGTCGTCGAGCCGCTCGGTCCACGGCACGTGCACGAGCACGTCGGCGCCCGCCCGGATCGCGCGCGCCGCCTGTCCCGCGCCCTCCGCGTGCACGGCGGCCGGCAGCCCGGCGGCGTGCGCGGCGTCGACGAGCGCGGCCAGCACGTCGTCGGCGAGGAGCGGCCCGCCGTCGTGCAGCACGATCTTCACCGCGCCGGATCCGCCCGCCCTGGCCTCCGCGACGGCCGCCGCCGCGTCCTCGGCACGCGCCACCTCGCGCACCGCAGCTGCGGGCGCCCACGCTCGATCCGAGGGGTAACCGCCCATGGCGGTGTGGAACGGACCCGCGTAGCGGACGTCCACCCCTGCGGGCGGGCGAGCGGCGATGCGGGCGATCTCGGCGGGATCCCACCCGAGGTCGACCACGGCCGTGACGGGCGACCCGGCGAGCGCCGCGCGGTCCACGAGCCCCAGGTGCACGTGCCGGTCGACCACGCCGTCGCTGATCGCCAGGTCGAGCCGTCCGACCACCGCCTCGGCGGGATCGGCGAGCGTCACGCGACCGCCGGCGATCCGCACGGCGACCTCGCGGTGGATCCGGTCGAGCCGCAGCTCCCGCACGCGCCAGACGCCGCTCGGCGCGCCGCGCCCGGCGCCCGCGTCCTCGTGGTCCATGCGCCTCCTCGGGTCCCGCCGAACCTAGCGCGCCGACGACCTCACGTCCGCTCCCCCTGCGGCGTCTACCCGGGGGAGGCGGCCGCCGCCTCGCTCACCTCGACGATCGGATCACCATGGACGCCGCCCACGTGCGCATCGACCCCGCCATCCTCTACTTCGGCACGCCCGTCGCCCTCCTCAGCACGGTCGGCGTGGACGGGCGGGTGAACCTGGCGCCCATGTCGTCGCTGTTCTGGCTCGGCAGCACCGCCGTCCTCGGCATGGGCAGCCGATCCCAGACCGCCGCCAACCTGCGCGACACCGGCGAGGTCGTGATCAACCTGCCCTCCGCGGACCAGGTCGACGCGGTGGACCGCCTCGCGCTCACGACCGGACGCGACCCCGTGCCCGCCGACAAGGCCGCCGTCGGCTACCGGCACGTCGCCGACCGATTCGCCCACGCCGGGCTGACGCCGCACGCATCCGAGACCGTGGCGCCGCCCCGCGCCCTCGAGTGCCCTGTGGCGCTGGAGGGGCGGGTCATCGCGGCGCATCCCCTCGAGGAGGGCGGCGCGGCGACGTACGAGGTGAGGGTCACGCGGGTGCACGTGCACCGGGCGGTCCTCGGGGAGCGGACGGACCGGATCGACCCCGACCGCTGGCGCCCGCTGATCATGGTCTTCCAGCGCTTCTACGGGCTGACCGCTGAGGTGCACCCGTCGCGCCTCGCCACCATCGACGAGGAGTGGTACCGCTGACGTGCCCCGTGCGGCGGCATGTGCAGGAGCCGCGACGGCGGATCCGCGCGGCCCGTAGCCTCGTGCCCCTCCCGTCCGAGCCGCAGCCCGAGGTCCCATGCCGCACGCCCCGCACCCGCGCACGCCGCCCGGCGTCGGCACATCGCACCGCGGCCGCCCCTGCCGCATCGCCCGGGGAGGCCGCGCGTGCTGAGCAGCCCCGACCGCGACGACGACCTCCTGCAGGAGCGGCTGCGCGCGCTGCATGACGTCTGGCCGGGGGATCCCGCCGACGACGACCCGCTCCGCGCGACCCGCCGCGCGACGGCCGCAGCGGATGCCGACCGGACCACCGCGGGGCGGCCGCCCGGCCTCCTCCGCCTGGCCGGGCGCGCGGTCCTCCGCCGCCTCGGATCCAGCGCATCCGGCCTCCCGCTCCCGCCCCGGCTGCCGCCCGACGAGGACCCGCCGCCCGCGCGCCCCTGACCCTCCCCCGCACGGCGCCCGAGCATCGCTACCGTGGACACGTGCCCTCCGCCGCCCGCCGCCCCGCGCCGAACCCGCGCTCCGCAGCCGCCCCCGGATCCTCCGCCCCGCGGATCCGCGCATGAGCCGCCCCGGCGCCGCCCCCACCATCCACGACGTCGCCGCGCGAGCGGGCGTCTCCAAGTCCGTCGTCTCGCGCGCCCTCTCCGGCGCCCCGGGAGTCGCCCCCGCCACGCAGCAGACGGTCCGCGACGCCGCGGCCGCGCTCGGCTACGTCGCCAACGCCCACGCGCGCGGGATGTCGGCGCACCGCACCCACACGCTGGGCGTCCTCGTGCGCGACGCGTCCACGCCCTTCTACGGGCACCTGCTCACGGCGCTGCAGCAGCGGGCGTCGGAGCGCGGGTACCGGGTCGTCACGGCGACGGGCTTCGGCGCGTTCGACGTGGTGGAGGAGCGCAAGGCCCTCGAGACGCTCGTCTCGCTGCAGGTCGAGGGGCTCATCGTGTGCAGCGGCGCGCTCCCCGTCGCGGACATCCTGCCGTCAGCGCGCCGGATCCCCACGGTCGTCGCGGGCCGCCCCGAGGTGGACGCGTCGCTCAGCAGCGTCTACTGCGACGAGACGGCGGGCGGCCGCGGGCTCGCCGACCACGTGGCGTCCCTCGGCCACCGCCGCGTCGCAGTGCTCACGCTCCCGCCCGCCATCTCCCTCACGATGTCCGCCCGCACCCGCGCGATGCTCGACCGACTCCGCGAGCTCGGCCTCGACGCCGTGCACGTGCGCGGGGAGGAGCACCGGGGCGGGCACATCGAGGGGGCGGACGGCATCGCGCAGGCGATCGTCGACGCGGGCGGCGTCACCGCGATCATGGCCCCGAGCGACGGGTGGGCCCTCGCGATCCTCGACGGCCTGTGCCGCCGCGGCATCACCGCCCCCGACGGCGTCTCCATCACCGGCTACGACGGCCTGCCGCCCTTCACGAGCGCGCTCCTCGACTTCACGACCTGGCGCCAGCCGATCCCCGTCATCGGCGCCCTCGCCGTCGACGCCGTGGTCGACCGCATCGACGGCACCGTCACGGGCACGTGCCACACCGCGGTCGACGGCGCGCTGATCCCGGGCCGCACGGCCGCACGCCTCCGCGCCTGACGCACGCCGCGCGGTCGCCGCGCGGGCACCGTCCCCGCGCCCGCGCACCGCGCGTCCACCCGCCGTTCACCCCGCGGCCGCGCTCGCCGATCCGCGATGTGGAACCATCGTCGTCGCCACGTAGGGAACGTTCCCTGCGCTCGATCGACGCCTGGAGGATCCCCATGGACCACGACGACCCCACCGCATACGCGCTCGCCGCCCCCGACACCGCGCCCGCGTCGGCGAGCCGGGTCGAGATGCGTCCGTCGCTGCTCCCCCGCGACGACAGCGACCCCTACCGCTACGGGATCTTCCTCCGCCCCGACGCGCGCACCTGCCGGGCCGTGACCGTCGTCACCGACCAGATCCGCGCGCAGTACGGCCTCGTGTCCGCCGGCGCCTTCCCCCCGCACGCGACGCTCATCGGGAGCCAGCCGTTCGGGCACGACGAGCCGCGGGTGATCGAGGCGGTCACCGAGCTCCTCGCCGACCGTCCCGCGTTCCCCGTGCACAACGCGGGCGTCCGCGAGCACGGCTTCGGCTTCGTCTACGACGTGGACGGCCTGCCGGACGGCAGCCAGAACGCCGAGCTGCTCGCGCTCGCGGCGGACATCGACCGCGTCGCGGCACCGTTCCGCCGACCCATGGACTCCCCCGAGCACCACTCGTTCGACCCCGCGCGCTTCCGGGCGCACCTCTCGCTCGCCTCGCACGACCTCCTCGTCCGCCCCGACCTGCACGACGAGGTCGGCGCCTTCATCCGCGAGCTCGACGAGCCCGTGCCGACGGGCTTCGTCGGCGACACGGTCGTCATGTACCGCACCGCCAGCCCGGACTGGTCCGGCCGCTGGTGGACGACCCTCACGTGGGAGCACGTGCGCACGTGGACGCTCGGGGGCGCCGCCCTCTGATCGCCGATCGGCGGGTTCCCGGGCCTCTCACCCTCGTCTCACCCTCGGATCACCCGCTATTCGTGCACGACTTGTCCTCCAAAGAGAGGACAGGCGACGTAGAGTCCTCTTCAGCACAGCGGATTCCCCCCGATGCCGCCGTGCGAATGGATACCCGAGGAGCGCCCGCCGCGTCCCCCCGCCGAGCGGGGCAGCTCATCAGATCCCTCCGCGAACCGACCCGAACGGACGCGGCAGCAGCAGGAGCCCGGCGCGCGCCGTACCCGTGGACGCGCCGGGCTCTTGTCATCGGTCCGGCCGGCCGGACCCCGGTGGGTCACCGGCCCCGCGATGTCCGCCCCGCGCCGCGCGCGCATCGGGTGCACGGTGCACGCCCGCGACGCGCGAGGATGGGATCACAGCACCAGGGGGGCACCATGCGGACGACCGTCTACACGAGCACGGCCACACGGCAGATGAGCGACGACGACCTGGCCGAGCTCCTCGGCCAGTGCATCCACAACAACGAGCAGACCGGCCTCACCGGCCTGCTGCTGCACCGCGACGGCAAGTTCATGCAGGTGCTCGAGGGCCCGCACGACGCCGTGGAGTCGGTGTTCGCGACCATCGAGGCCGATGCGCGCCACACCGACGTGCGGCTGCTGCTCGACGAGGAGATCCCCGCACGCCAGTTCCCCGCCTGGTCGATGGGCTTCCGCACGGTCGACGACGCGACCCTCCGCCAGCTCCGCGGCTACGACGACTTCCTCGACCGCCCGGCGTCCGCCGCCGCGCGTCCCGACGCGCCGTCCCGTGCCCGCTGGCTGCTGGAGTGGTTCCGCACGCACCCGGCGTGATCCCCGCGGGCCTCGACACCGGGCCCGAGCGCGTGCCACCATATCGACATTCGTTGTAACGATGATCGATGGGACGCACCATGGCACGCACACCCCTCGCCGGCACCGGGTCGGCCGCGCGCGTCACGCGCGGCGTCCTGTGGACGGCCCTCGCGATCGCCGTGCTCGTGCTGCTGGCGGTGGCCGTTGCGGCCGTCGTGAGCGCGGTCGAGACCGTGCGGACCGGGGTGGTGCACACGTCGCTCGAGATGCGCGGATCCTTGCCGACCGAGGCCGACGCCGGCCCCGCCGACCTCCGATCGGGCGCGTACCGCACCGCTGAGGTCGCGGTGGGCGAGCTGTCCGGCGGCATCGTCGCGCTGCACGTCGTCCGCATCGCGCTCGACGCCTCCGTCGGCATGGCGCTCGCGGGCACCGTCGCGATCCTCGCCCGCCGGCTGCTCCGGCCGGATCCGCTCGCCCGCCGCCTGAGCCTCGTGGTCACGCTCGCGGGCGGCACCGTGATGATCGCGGCTCTGCTGTCGCTCGCCGCGCGCACGGGCGTGGCCTGGATGGTCGGCGACGCGCTCAACGACCCCGCCGAGGGGCTCGACGGCTTCTGGCCCGTCGTCGCGGAGGTAGACGCGTCGACCATCGCGCTCGGCTTCGCCCTGATGATCGTGGGCCTCGTGGTCGAGCACGGCGAGACCCTGCAGCGCGACACCCGCGGCCTGGTCTGATGGGCGCCGACGACGACGGCCCCACCGGCGTCCACTGCCGCCTCGACGAGCTGCTCGCGGCCCGCGGCATGACGCTCACGCGGCTGAGCGCGATCGTGGGCGTGAGCCAGGTGAACCTCTCCGTGCTGAAGAACGACCGGGCCCGGGCGATCCGCTACTCGACCCTCGTCGCGGTCTGCCGCGCGCTGGAGTGCGAGATCGGCGAGCTGCTGGTGCTGGATCCGCCGACGTCATGACGAGCGCGGCGCGGACGCCGGCCGGGCGGGGTCAGCCGCGCAACGCGGCGAGCGCCTTCTCGACGCGGCGCGCGCGGGTCTCGGCGGTCTTCGCCTCGGCGATCGGATCCACGACGGCGCGCTGCCGGCTCGACGAGAGCGCGCGGAACGCCGCAGCCAGGGCGGGCTCCGCGGCGAGGGCGGCGGCGACCTCGTCCGGGATCACGGCCTCGCGCGGCTGCTCGTCGAGCTCGATGGTCACCTCGACGTCGTCGTCGGCAGCGACGCCCGACGCGGCGCGATGCGCGGCGCTCAGCGGGATGAGGTGCTGGCCGCCCATCGCGCCGACGCTCGTGCGGTACGTGTAGCCCGCGACGGTGACGACGACCGCGGGGCGCTTCCCGGCGCCCAGCTCGTCGAGGGCCTCCGGGGCACCGGGAGGCCGGTCGCGCTGACGCGGGCCTGCAGGACGCGGGTGCGGAAGGTGGGCATGGCGGCTCCTCGGCGAGCGGGCGCGGGCCGGGCGGCCGCGGTGGACCCGAGGCTAGGCCCGCCGGTCGGGCGTCGTCGAGACGGCGACCGTGAACTTCGCGTTCCGACCCGCCTCGCGCGTGGGGCCCACGATGCGGGTCAGCTGCGGCCGGTAGCCGAGCGGGCTGTTGTAGACGGTCCAGAGCTGGCCGCCGGGGCGGAGCATGCGCGCGGCGGCGGCGAACAGGCGCGGCGCGAGGCCCGCGTGGACGGTGGCGCCCGTGTGGAAGGGCGGGTTCAGGAGCACGAGGTCGGCGGATCCGTCGGGCACGGTGGATCCCGCGTCGTCGCGCACCACGGTCACCCGGTCCGCGACCCCGTTCGCGGCGACGGTCGCGCGCGCCGAGTCGACGGCCGCCCACGACTGGTCGGTCGCGATCACGCGCAGGTCCGGCCGGGCGAGCGCGACGGCCGACGCGAGGACGCCCGTGCCGCAGCCGAGGTCGACCGCGACGCGGGCGTGGGCGGGCAGGTCGGCGAGGAAGGAGAGGAGGAAGCGCGTGCCGATGTCGACGCGGGCACCCGCGAAGGCGGCGCCGTGCGCGCGCACCTCGAGGCCGAGGTCGGGGTGGGACGCGCGGCGGGGGTAGGCGTCGCCGTCGTCGACGGTCGCGGTCAGCGGCTGTCGCGCGACGACGATCCGCGACTTCTGCCGGGCGAGCGTGGCGTGCACCTCGCCGAAGCGGCGGCGGAGCACGTCGGTCATCGCGGGGGTCATGTGCTTCACGCGTCCGCCGGCGAGCACCGTCACGTCGTCGGCGGCCGCCCGCGCGAGCACGCCGGCCCACTCGTCGAGCGCGTCGAGGCTGCGGGGCAGACGCGCGACGACGACGCGGGCACCGGCAGCTAGGGCGTCGTCCAGCCCGTGGTGGGCGATCTCCGCGGTCTCGCCGATCAGCTCCGCGTTGAGGCGGAGCGCGGTCTCGGAGGCGAGGGCGTCCTGGTGGACGCGGATGCGGATGGGATCCGGCGCCCCCGCTCGACGCAGCGCGGCGGCGGCGCCGAGCGCGAGGGCGCCGTACTGGTCGCCGACCACGACGAGCTCCTCGGGCCGGACGGGATGCCCGGCAGCGGAGGCCGCGTCGAGCAGCGCCACGAGCTCGTCGAGGAGCAGCCGGTCGGCCGCGTCCACGGCGAAGAGGTTCTCGGCCTCGACGTCGGGCCGACGGCGGAGCGCGCCGAGGTCGAGCAGGTCGTCGGCGGCGGATGCGGGTGCGGGTGCGGGTGCGTCGCTCACCGCGCGTCGCGCCCGGAGCCGTCGCGCTCGTCGCGGGGCATGGCGAGCGCCGCCCGGTACAGCACGACCTCGGTCGGCCGCGACGGCCGCACGCCCGCGCGCAGCGACACCACGTCGCCGTCGCCGCGGGCCGCGAACACCCGGCGGCCGGGCCGCGACAGCAGCTCGTCGGCGAGCGCCGACTCCAGCTGCCGCACGCGACCGCGGAGCTCCGTCACCTGGTTCTCGAGCTCGAGGATCCGCGCGATGCCCTCCAGGCTCACGCCCTCCGCGCCGAGCCGGGCGACCTCCCGCAGCTGCACGATGTCGCGCATCGAGTAGCGGCGGGAGCGCCCGGCCGTGCGGGTGGGCGACACGAGGCCGAGGCGGTCGTACTGCCGGAGCGTCTGCGGGTGCATGCCCGACAGCTCGGCCGCCACGGAGATCACGAAGACGGGGGCGTCCTCGTCCATCGTGTCGCGGGGATCCACGTCAGCTCCTGGCCCGCTCGATGAGCTCCCGGCGCGGGTCCTCGCCGGGTCCCGAGCTGGCGAACGCGTCGAGCGCCACGCGCTGGGCGTCGGTGAGGCGGGACGGGACCGCGACCTCGATGCGCGCGAGCAGGTCGCCCGTGCCCTTCGGGGTCGTGACGCCGCGGCCCTTGACGCGCAGCACCTTGCCGCTGGACGTGCCGGGCGCGACCTTCAGCCGCACCGGGTCGCCGCCGAGCGTGGGCACCTCGATGGTCGCGCCGAGCGCGGCCTCGGGGAACGTGACGGGCACGTTGACCCGGAGGTTCAGCCCGTCGCGCTCGAACACGGGGTGCGGTCGCACGTGCACGGTGAGGATGATGTCGCCCGACGCGCCGCCGTCGCCCGATGGCTCGCCCTTGCCGGCGAGGCGGATCTTCTGCCCGTCGGAGACGCCGGCCGGCACGCGCACCGTGAGGGGGCGGCCGTCGGAGTCCTGCAGGCGCACGACGTCGCCCTGCACCGCGGTGAGGAAGTCGATCGTGGTGGTCGCCGTGACGTCGCGCCCCTTGGTGGGTGCGCCGTAGCCGCGGTAGCCGCCGGTCGACTGGCCGAAGCCGCCGTTGCCGAACATGCCGCCGAGGATGTCCTCGAACCCGCCCTGGCTGTACTGCGGCTGGCCGGATCCGAACCCGGCCGTCCGCCGCCCGCGGCCGCCGGCCTGCTGGCCGAACATGCCGCCGAACACGTCCTCGAACCCGCCGCCCGGCGCGCCGGCACCGGGCGCGCTGAAGCGCGCGCCGGATCCCATCGCGCGGATCTGGTCGTACTCCTTGCGCTGCTCCTTGTCGGCGAGCACGGCGTGCGCCTCGCTGATCTCCTTGAAGCGCGCCTCGGCCGACGGATCCGGGTTGCTGTCCGGGTGGTACTGCCGCGCGAGCTTGCGGTAGGCCTTCTTGAGGTCGGCCTCCGAGACGTCCTTGGACACTCCGAGGACCTTGTAGAAGTCCTTGTCGAACCAGTCCTGGCTGGCCATCAGACGCCTCCCTTCTTCTTCGTCTCGTGGTGGGGGCCGCACGACCCGGTCCGGGCGCCCGCGCGTGCGGACGCCCGGACCGGGGTGGGTGCAGCCGGATCGATGCTGCGGTTGATGGCGCTACTCCGGCTTGTCGACGACGACCTTCGCGGCCCGCAGCAGCGTCTCGCCGATGTAGTAGCCACTCTCGACGACGTCCGCCACGGTGTCCACCTGGACCTCGGGGTTCGGCTTCTGGAAGATCGCCTCGTGCACCTGCGGGTCGAAGGCGTCGCCGACGGCGCCCACCTTGACCAGCCCGATGCGCTCCACGTTCGTCCGCAGCTTGGCGACGATCGCGGTGAGCGGTCCGCCCTCCGCCAGGTCGCCGTGCTTCTCGGCCCGGTCGAGGTCGTCGAGCACCGGGAGGATGCCCTTGACCACGTCGCCGACCGCGCGCTGGCGCTCGATCTCGCGGTTGGCCTCGGTGCGCTTGCGGTAGTTGGCGTACTCCGCGGTGACGCGCTTCAGGTCCGCGAGGTGCTCGGAGTCGCCCTCGACGGGCTCCGCCCGGGTCTGCTCGATGAGGTCCTGGAGCTCCTCGTCCATGGGGTCGGTCGTCTCGACGTCGGGGCCCTCGGCCTCGACGAACGCGCCGTCCTCGCCCGGGACGGAGGCCTGGTCGGCTGCCTGGTGCGCCGTGGCGTCGGGTCCGTCCGAGGACGGGGGGACCGACTGCTCGGCTCCCTCGTCCTCGGGCCCGCGGCCCTCGCCGTTCGCGGTGTCCTCGGTCATCGGTCGGTCTTCTTGTCCTCGTCGTCCTCGTCCACGACCTCGGCGTCGACGATGTCCTCGTCGTCCTTCTTCGCCTCGGACGCGCCCTCGGGGGTCTCGCCCGCGGCCTGCTCCTGCTGGCCCTGCGCGTAGATGGCCTCGCCGAGCTTGGTCTGGCTGGCGGACAGCTTGTCGAAGGCGGTCTTGACCGCGTCCTCGTCGTCGCCGGCGAGGGCGCTCTTCAGGCCGTCGACGTCGCCCTGGACCTCGGACTTGACGTCCTCGGGCAGCTTGTCGTCGTTCTCCTTGATGAGCTTGTCGATCGAGTAGGCGAGCTGCTCCGCGTTGTTGCGGACCTCGGCCTGCTCGCGGCGCGTCTTGTCCTCCGCCGCGTGCTCCTCGGCCTCGCGCACCATGCGCTCGATGTCCTCCTTGCCGAGCGAGGATCCGCCCGTGATGGTCATCGACTGCTCCTTGCCGGTGCCCTTGTCCTTGGCGGACACGTGCACGATGCCGTTGGCGTCGATGTCGAAGGTGACCTCGACCTGCGGGATCCCGCGGGGCGCCGGCGCGATGCCGGTGAGCTCGAAGGTGCCCAGGTTCTTGTTGTCGCGGGTGAACTCGCGCTCGCCCTGGAAGACCTGGATGGCCACGGACGGCTGGTTGTCGTCTGCCGTGGTGAAGGTCTCGCTGCGCTTGGTCGGGATGGCCGTGTTGCGCTCGATGAGCTTGGTCATGATGCCGCCCTTGGTCTCGATGCCGAGGCTCAGGGGGGTGACGTCGATGAGGAGGACGTCCTTGCGCTCGCCCTTCAGCACGCCGGCCTGGAGCGCGGCGCCGACGGCGACGACCTCGTCCGGGTTGACGCCCTTGTTGGGCTCCTTGCCGCCCGTGAGCTTCTTCACGAGGTCGACGACGGCGGGCATGCGGGTGGATCCGCCGACGAGGACCACGTGGGCCACGTCGCCGACCGACACGCCGGCCTCGCGGATGACGTCCTCGAAGGGCTTGCGGGTGCGCTCGAGCAGGTCGTTCGTGAGCTCCTCGAACTTGGCGCGGGTCAGCGTCTCGTCGAGGTTGGCCGGGCCGTTCTCCGTGAGGGAGAGGTACGGCAGCTGGATCGAGGTGCTGGTGGAGGAGCTGAGCTCCTTCTTCGCCTGCTCGGCGGCCTCCTTGAGGCGCTGCTTGGCGATCTTGTCGTTCGAGACGTCGACGCCCGTCGACTCCTTGAAGCGCTTGACGAGGTGGTCGACGATGCGCTGGTCCCAGTCGTCGCCGCCGAGGCGGTTGTCGCCCGCGGTGGAGCGGACCTGGATGGTGCTGAAGTCGTCGTCCTTGCCCACCTCGAGGAGGGAGACGTCGAACGTGCCGCCGCCGAGGTCGAAGACGAGGATGAGCTCGTCCTCCTTGCCCCGGTCGAGGCCGTAGGCGAGGGCGGCCGCGGTGGGCTCGTTGATGATGCGGAGCACGTTGAGGCCCGCGATCTCGCCGGCCTCCTTCGTGGCCTGGCGCTCGGCGTCGTTGAAGTACGCGGGGACGGTGATGACCGCGTCGGTCACCGAGTCGCCCAGGTACTGCTCGGCGTCGCGCTTGAGCTTGCCGAGGATGCGGGCGGACAGCTCCTGCGACGTGTACTTCTTGTCGTCGATGCCGACGGTCCAGTCGGTGCCCATGTGGCGCTTGACGGACGAGATGGTGCGGTCGACGTTGGTGACGTTCTGGCGCTTGGCGGTCTCGCCGACCAGCACCTCGCCGTCCTTGGTGAACGCGACGACGGACGGCGTGGTCCGCGCGCCCTCGGCGTTGGCGATGACGGTGGGCTCTCCGCCCTCCAGGACCGAGACCACCGAGTTGGTGGTACCCAGGTCGATTCCTACTGCACGAGCCATGGGGTGTTCTCCTTCTGTTGCCGCGGCGCCCGGATCACGGGGGTCGCTTCGTGTGGTGACGCGGGTGTCCCGCGGAGTCTCGCTCGCGGTGCCGCTTCGTCAGCGGCGTGCTACTTGAGCCGCGATGACTCAACTCTACCCGGACCACGCCGAGCGTCAAGTCGCGGTGGCAGGAGTTGAGCGATGTCGGCTCAACTCACAGGATCCACGGCCCGCGGTCCGCTCCCGCGGAGGCGATGTGCCCCGGCCGGGGGGCCGGAGGGCCGAGACGGGGGCTACTGGTTCACCTAGATCGCTACTGGGTCCCTTTTCCCGGGTCGACCTGCTGATTTAGCGTTGCCGACGCGAGGCCGGGGGGCCTCGGGACGCCCTTGACGAGGACGTGGTCTGCAGGGGGTGGTCGAGGTGGTCGGTACGCGTGCGCGCCATGCCGCCGGACCGGGTCATGTCGCGTCCGGCGCGCGCTCCCGCCCCGGGATCCGCCGCCTGGCCGCGCTCGCCGCCGCGGCCGTCGCTGCCGCCCTCCTCGTGACCCTGCCCGCGCAGACCGCGACCGCGGCATCGCAGCTGGTCGCCGAGTCGTTCAGCGGGACGAGCGTGGCCGACGCCGCGTGGAAGCCGCTCGGCAGCGCGTGCCTCACCCGCGCCACCTCCGCGCCGACGAGCGGGTCGACCATCGGCGTGTGCTCGAGCAGGAACCAGTCGCTCCCCGCGAGCGCGAACCCGGGCGCCCTCCAGCTCACCGACAACCGTGCCAGCGCGGTCGGCGGCGTCGTCTACGACAACGCGATCCCGGCGAGCGGCGGGCTCGACATCAAGTTCGACCAGTACCAGTACGGCACCTCCTCCGGCGGCGCCGACGGCATCGGGTTCTTCCTCACCGACGGATCCGTGCCGCTCACCGCAGCGGGCCCGGCCGGCGGAGGCCTCGGCTACGCCCAGACCACGACCGCGGCGGGCGTCGCGGGCGGCTACCTCGGCGTCGGCCTCGACGCGTTCGGCAACTTCTCGAGCCCCACCGAGGGGCGCGGCACGGGCTGCACCACCCCGGTCGCCGGCGTCGGCCAGCGCCCGAACGCGATCGCGCTGCGCGGACCCGGCACGGGCCTCGCGGGCTACTGCTACCTGACGGGCGCCTCGCCCGCGACGAGCCTGCGCGCGACCACCGACCTGAGCACGCCGACCACCAGCCTCGGCCGCACGATCCGCATCACGGTCTCGTCGGCGCGGCTCCCCGTCGTCACCGTCTACATGGGCGCGGCGGCCGGCGCATCCACCGCCTCCCTCACGCAGGTCCTGCAGTACCGGATGACGACCCCCGCCCCCTCCTCCTACAAGCTCGGCTACCTCGCCTCAACGGGCACCTTCACGGACACGCACCTGATCCGCGAGGTGAGCGTCTCGAGCCTCGACAACCTGACCGCCCTGACCCTCGTGAAGCAGATCGACCGGTCGACCGCGCAGCCGACGGCCTACGCCGAGGGGCAGACGATCCCGTACCAGTTCGTGGTCACCAACACCGGCGGGCTCACGCTGTCGAACCTGTCCCTGACCGATCCCCTGGTCTCGCCGATCTCCTGCCCCGGCGGGCTGCTCGGGCTGGGCCTGTTCCTCGTGGGCACGTCGGTGACGTGCACGGGCACCCACGTCGTGACGCCCGCGGAGGCCATGTCCGGCACGCTCGTGAACACCGCGTCCGCGCGCGGCGTCAACACGCTGCTCGCGAGCGTGACGAGCAACTCGAGCTCCGTCACCGCGCAGATCGTGGCGCCGGCGCCCGCGCTCGCGCTGACGAAGACCGGCACGCTCACGGACTCCAACGGCAACGGCCGGGCGGACGTCGGCGAGCGGATCGCCTACTCGTTCGTCGCGCAGAACAGCGGGAACGTGTCGCTCTACACGGTCGCGGTGGCGGATCCGCGCGTCACCGGCATCAGCCCCGCCTCCACGACCCTCGCGCCCGGTGCCTCCCAGACCTTCACCTCCGCGGCCTACACCGTGACCCAGGCCGACGTGGATGCCGCGACGCCGATCGTGAACACCGCCACCGTCTCCGGGAAGACCTTCGCCGGGGTGGCCGCGCCGACAGCGAGCTCGTCGACGAGCACGCCGGTCAGCGGATCCGCGGCCCTGACGCTGACCAAGGGCGCGACGCTCACGGGCGGGTCCAAGGCCGGCTCGACGGTCGCGTACTCCTTCTCCATCCGGAACACCGGCACGGTGCCGCTGACCGGGGTGGCGCTCACCGACCCGCTGCCCGGGCTGTCGGCCGTGACGTACACGTGGCCGGGCACGGCGGGCACCCTCGCCGCGGGGGCGACCGCCACCGCGACGGCGAGCTACACGGTGCGGCAGGCCGACGTCGACGCGGGGCAGATCGCGAACACCGCGACCGTGCGTGGCGCGAGCTCGGGCGGCACCCAGGCTCAGGCCACCGCGACGCGCACCCTGACCCTCGACCGCACGGCGACCCTGGCGTTCACGAAGACCGCGACGCCCGGCAACGTGCCGGCGGCGGGCGGCGTCGTGACGTACGCGTTCCGGCTGCAGAACACCGGGTCGACGACGCTCACGAGCGTCGCCATCGCGGATCCCCGCGCCGGGGTCTCCGCGCTCTCCTACACGTGGCCCGGGACAGCCGGCACCCTCGCGCCCGCCCAGGTCGTCACGGCCACCGCCACGTACACGGCCACGACCGCGGACGTGGCGGCCGGATCCATCGTCAACACCGCGACGGCCACCGCGACCGCGCCGACCGGGCAGGTCAGCGGCACCGCGACCGCGACGGTGCTCGCCGTCGCCGACCCGCTGCCCGACGCCGCGACGACGCCGCAGGGCGTGCCCGTGGTGATCGACGTGCTCGCCAACGACGGACGCGCCGCGACGGGCGCGACCCTCAGCCGCGCGCAGCTCTCGGCGACGCCGGCGCTCGTCGGCGGCGCGGTGGGTCCCGTGCCCGCGTCGCCGACGGCCGGCAGCGCCACGTGCGTCGCGAGCGGCACGGATCGCGGCAAGTGCACGTACCGGTCCGCCGAGGGCTTCACGGGCGTCGACGTCTTCGACTACGCGCTGCAGAGCGGCGCGGGCACGTGGAACGTGCGGGTCACGATCACGGTGACGGCCGTCAACCGCGACGCCGTCGCCCGGGCCGACCGGCTGGTCGCGACCATCGGCGGGCCGGCCGTGACCATCGATCCGCGCGCGAACGACACCGACGTCGACGGCGACTCCCTCGCGATCACGGGCGCCACCCCGCCCGCCGCGCTGCCCGGGTCCTTCGGCTGCACGGCCGCCGTCTGCACGTACCAGCCGCCGGCCACGGGGACACCGGGATCCTCCGTCGTCGCCTACGCGATCACCGACCGGCCGGCGGCGCCCGGCACCGGGATCGTCGCATCGTCCACCATCACGGTGTTCCTGGATCCCGCCCCGCTCGTGCCCCGCGGATTCACGCACCGGGACGACGCCAGCCTCGGCGCCTCCACCGGCACCTGGACGAGCACGACGACCGTCACGGGCGCGACCGCCAGCTGCGTCGCCGGCCGACCGGTCACGGCGCTCGCCTGGACCGCGGTCCCCGGTGCCACCGACCAGCTCGTCGAGCGGCGCGTCGCGGGCACGACGCCCGGCGCCTGGATCACCGTCACCCGCCTCGCCGGCACCGTGACGTCGTTCTCGGACGACCGGCTCGGCGAGTCCCGCTCCTACCAGTGGCGCGTCCGGCCCGACCTGCAGCGCTGGGTCGGCATCCCGAGCGCGCCCTCCCCCGCCGTCGCCCAACCGGCGACCGTCTCCGCGGTGGGCTGCTGATGCCCGCCCCGCGACCACCCAGGCCGCATCCGCCCCCGGATGCGGCGACCGACCTCGACCGACACGCCCATCGCCGCACCAGCAGGAACAGCACCCGCACGACCCGCGCGCACCGCGCACCGCGAGACCCATCGAGAGGAACCACCATGAGCACCACCACAGCACCCCAGCGTCGTCGCCCCTGGAAGAAGATCGTCGCCACCGGCGCGGTCGTCGCCGTGGGCACGATCATCACCGGCGGCGCGTTCGCCATCTTCACCGACTCGGACACGGCGACCCTCCAGGCCGACGCGGGTCAGCTGGACATCGAGCTGGCGACCGGCGACTACACGATCACCGACATCGCGCCGGGCGACACCGTCCAGCGCCCGATCGTGCTCTCGCTGCCGAACGCGACCAACGACGGGAACCTCGTCGAGTCGGTCACGTTCGCGTACGAGGTGACCGACGAGACGCTCGGCACCGAGGACCCGGCGGTCCCCGGCCCGAGCGAGTCGCTGGTGACGGGCACGGAGGGGCTGCAGTACACCCTGCAGACCTGCTCCACGGCGTGGACGCCCTCGGCCGCGGACCCCGCGGGCCCGTACACGTGCAGCGGGACCGCGACCACCACGGGCACCGGCACCCTCGCGTCGCTCACGGGCGCGGGGACGACGTTCACGCCGGCGAACTTCGGCGTGGTGCCGTCGGCCGACGGCACCTTCCCGAGCGACACCGCCGACGTGACGCTCAACACCCTGATGGTCCTGCAGCTGCCCGACACCGCGGACAACGACTACGAGAACGCGGCCGCGACGCTGACGTTCACGGCGTCGGCCATCCAGCGCGACGGCCTGCAGCGCTGATCGCCGCCGATCGGGCCCCGGCACGCGCCGGGGCCCGGTCGGCCGGCGTCGCGTCCGCGCGGCGTCCCGCTCCACCGCACCACCCCCATCCGTCCCGCCCCCGGAGGACACGACCATGCGCGCACACCACGGCACCGGCAGCATCGCCGCCGCCGCGCTGTGCCTGACGCTGGTCGCCTCCGCCCCGGCAGCCCCGGCTCGCGCCGACGCGCGCCCCACCGCGATCGACTCCCCGTCGCTCGAGGTCGAGGAGCTCACCGGACCCGACATCCCGCTCGACGACCTGGCCCCCGGCGACACCGTCGACTGGGCCGCCGACGTCACCAACGTCTCCGGCGACTCCTCGCCGCTCTCCGTCCGCCTCGACGCCATGCGCTCGATGGCCCTCACCGGCGACGCCCTGGGCGGGATCCAGCTGTCCGTCCGGCTCTGCGAGGACGGCTTCGAGACCCTCACGGCGCCCATGCGCTGCCGCGGCCCCGTCGAGCCCCTCGGATCCGGCCCCGCCGCCACCCTCGACAGCGTCGTCACACGCACCCCGCTCCTCGCGGGCGAGACCGTGGGCATCGCCGTGCGCGTGCGGTTCCCCGCGGGCGCCGACAACGGCATGGAGTCCACCGCCGGGATGGTGCGCATCGGCTTCGCCCTGGTGGACGACGGCGGCACCGGCACCGATCCGTCGACCGGCGGCGGCACGGGCTCGGGCAGCGGCTCGGGCACCTCGCCCGCCGGATCAGCCCCGGCCGCCGACGCCCCGCGCGACCTGCTCCCCGTCACGGGCCGCGACATCGCGTCCGCCCTCGCCGGCGCCCTCCTCGCGCTCCTCGGCGGCGGGATCCTGCTGCTCGCCGGCCGCCGACGCCGCCGCACCGCCGAGGCCGCCTCGTGATCCGCGACCGCGCCGCGCGCACCGCCGAGCCCGCCCCCACGGACACCGCCCCGACCGCAGCGCCGACCCTCCGCAGCCCGGCACGCCGCGCCCTCGGCGTCCTCGGCGGGCTCCTCACCGCCGCCGTCGGGCTGGCCGTGATCGCGGTCGTCGCCCTCTCCGCGCTCGGCGTCACGCGCTTCGTCCCCGTCCTCTCGAACTCGATGGCGCCCGGCATGCCGGTCGGCTCCCTCGCGATCACCGCCCCGACGCCCCGCGGGGAGGTGGCGGAAGGCGACGTCGTCGTCTTCACGGCCCCCAGCGGCCCGCGCGTGCGGGTGATCCACCGCGTCACGCACGTCTTCGGCCCGGAGGACGCGGAGCGCCTCGACGGCTGGTCCGACGACCGCCTCGCCATCCAGACCAAGGGCGACAACAACCCCTCGGGCGATCCGTGGATCGTCACCATCGGCGACGACGCCGTGTGGGAGCGCACGTCGGTGGTCCCGTTCCTCGGCTGGCCGTTCGTCTGGCTCGGCGACCCCATCACCCGCGCGATCGCGTTCGCGGTCGTCGGCGCGACGGGCACCATCTGGCTGCTGACCGTGATCTGGCGCCGTCCGCCGCGCACCACCGGCGGGCCGGCCTGATGCCCCGCCATCGCGCCGCGCCCGACGCTCCCGCCCGCCCCGTGCCGCACGGCCGTCGCGCCGCCCGCCGCCCGGTCCGCCGCCGCCGGACCCTGCTCGTCACCGCGATCGCGGTGACCCTCGCCCTCGCGGGCGCCGGCACCGCGTACGCCGTGTTCGCCGACCGCGCCACGTCGCGGGTCACCGTGCGGGCGGGCGCCGTCGAGCTCGACTGGGGCGGCGGCGGAGCGGATCAGCTCGCCGTCCCCATCACCGGGCTGCGGCCGGGTGACGCCCAGGTGCGGCTCGTGGACCTCGCGAACACCGGCACCGTCCGGGCGTCGGAGCTCATGGTCACGCTCGGCGGCACGGCCGTGGCGAGCACGTCCGACGGCCTACAGGTGGCGTTCGACCGCTGCACGGTCGCGTGGACCGGCGCGCCCGGCACCGCCACCTGCTCGGGCACGATCACCTCGGTGGTGGCCGACCGCCCCGTCGTCGGACGCGTCGCGCTGCCGGGATCCCCCGCCCGCGCGGTCGGCGGTCGGGACCACCTGCGCCTCACCGTGCGGCTGGCCGCCTCGGCGCCCACCGGGGCGCAGGACGTCACCGGATCCGTGACCCTCCGCGTCGACGGCAACCAGCGCCCGGGGCAGCAGCGCTGACCCCGATCGGGACGCCCAGGGTCACGAAAGCATCACGGGACCCATCGGCCCGGCGACGGGCACCGAAGCACCATCCGACTCCAACCGGCGACCACGTCGGCCGCCCTGAGAACAAAGGATCCATCATGCGCAACCTCACCAAGTCCGTCTTCGGCCTCGCCACCGCGGGCTTCCTCGTCGTCGGCCTCGCGGCCTGCTCGACCCCCGCCGAGAGCCCCTCGTCCTCCGCGTCGTCCGCCCCGTCCGCGACCGCGACGACCGAGGCCAACCCCACGCCGCTCGCGACGATCCCGACCCTGACCGGCGTCGACACCCAGGTCACCCTCGACTCGGGCTTCACCGGCGCCCTCACGACCCTGGGCCTGACCCCCGGCGTCATCGGCACCGCGACCCTCGACGGCTCCACCGGCACCCTCGCGTTCCCCATCACCGGCGGCAACGTGAAGTACTTCGACCCCGAGCAGTCCTACCGCCCCTACGTCCAGGGCGAGATCGACCACGCCGGCTCCGGCATCAGCCTCACCGCCGGCTCGACCGTCGTGAAGCTCACCGACTTCGTCATCGACCCCGGCACCAGCCGCCTCACCGGCTCGGTCCAGGTCGGCGACGGCGAGGTCATGAAGGACGTCTACATCTTCAACCTCGACGGCACGACCCTGAAGCCCCTCCAGATGGAGGGCGACAACGCCGTCCTCGAGGGCACCACGGTCAAGGTCAGCCCCGACGCCGCCAGCCTCCTGAACAGCACGTTCGGCACGACCGCGGTCACCGACCAGCTCGTCGTCGGCATCGCCAAGATCACCGTCAACACCAAGTAGCACCCACCCCGGGCTCGACTCCGGGACAGCACCACCACGAACGGCCCGGCCCACGACGCCGGGCCGTTCGTCGTGCGCCCGCCGGTCGACGGCGGGTCGGCGACGGCGGCGCGCGAGACGACGTGCACGCGGGCGGATCCCGGCCCCGGACGCAGGGAAGCCCCCTCGCATGCGCAACGAGGAGGCCCCTGCCAGGTGACTCGGACCCGGCGCATGGGCTTCGGAACGGAGGGGCGATCGGGCGGGCGGGCCGACCCGCACGGCCGTGACCGGATGACGCACGGCGAGCGTGACGTAGCAGGAGAAGCCCGCGAGCGCCGCATCCATGCACATCGGAGGCTCCCAGCCGCGGGTCGCATCGTACGTGCATGAGCGTTCAACGAATCCCCGTCTCCCTGCTCGCCTGCGGCACCGCCGCCCTCGCCGGCGTGGTCGTCCTGGCCGGATGCTCCGCTCCCGGCGCAGCCTCGGCCGCCTCCGACACCACCCCCGACGCGACCACCGCCGTCGCCACCACCGCTCCCAGCGCGGCGGGCGACGGCGGCACCACGGCCGACCGCGCGGACTCCGACACGGAGGACCGGAACGCGACCATCATCTCGACCCTCTTCACCGCGGCGTTCCCGGATCCCGCCTCCGCCGGCGCGCAGGCCGCCGTGCTGGCGGCCGTCGCCCCCGACTCGACCGCGAACGGCGTCGGGGCGAAGGCCGGCCCGAGCGGCGTGCTCGACGAGTTCGCCATGGCGCACCAGCGGGTGCCCGGCGCGCATGCCGTGATCAAGCACATCGCCGCCGACGGCGACCTCGTGGCCGTGCACTGGCAGGTCGCCTCGAACCCCGACGACGAGCGCACCGGCGAGGCCGCGGTCGACCTCTTCCGCCTCGCGGACGGCAAGGTCACCGCGCGCTGGACGTTCGACCAGCCGATCCCGCAGGGCAAGCCCGCGAGCGGCAACACGAACACGATGTTCAGCGACCTCTACCAGGGCGAGGCCGACGCGCCCGAGCTGACCGAGCAGCAGGAGGAGGCGAACCGGCAGCTGGCCGTGGGCGCCTACGACACGCTCTTCCGTGATCACGACGCCAGCGTGCTCGACCGCTCGTTCGACCCGGCGTACCTGCAGCACAACACGGTCGCCGCGAACGGCACGGCGGCGCTCAAGGCCTTCTTCTCCGGGGGCGCGCAGTTCCCGGCGCAGCAGTCGGTCATCTCCATCGCCGACGACGACCTCGTCTGGACCTTCTCGCAGCCGGTCGGCGCGAAGGCGGACGACCCGTTCCTCGCCGCCGACATCTTCCGGGTCGACGGCGGCCTCATCCGCGAGCACTGGGACGTGGTGCCCGCGAGCTGATCCACCGCTCGCACGGACGACGGGACGGTCATGCGACCGTCCCGTCGTCGCGTCAGCGGCCGGCGTTGTAGTGGTTCTGGACCTGCGTCGCGGTGAGGGCCGTCTTGTACACGGCCGCGAAGCGCATGCTGCCGACGAAGTAGGCGGATCCCGCGTTCGGCCACCCCGACGTGTTGTCGTAGCCGATCCGCCAGTAGCCGCTGTTGCTCTCCGGGGCGGTGAAGCCCGTGTTCTGGGCGACGCGGGCGCCATCGAGGTACAGGGTCATGCCCGTGCTGGGCGACATCGTGGCGACCACGTGATGCCAGGCGCCGTCGGCGACGTTGGCGGAGCTCGTGATCGTCTGGTAGCCGCCGTTGTAGGTGCCGAAGGACAGCTGGCCCGTCGTGGAGACGTAGGTGTGGCGGTCGTAGGCCGACGAGGATCCGGCCTGCGAGTTGCCGAAGCCGATGAGCTTGCCGCCCTTCACGGTGGTCTTGAACCACACCTCGGTGCTGAACGTCGCCGGGCCCTGGGCCTGCAGCGCGTTCGTGACGGAGTCGCTGCCGTCGAGGACGTAGGCGCCGCCTGTGTCGCGCGAGCAGGCCCGGCTGCTCGTCGTGTCGCTCGTCATGCCGCCGCGGTACGTGCCCGGGTTGGAGCCGGTGGCGGCGTCGACGGCGGTCGTGGATCCGGTCGCCTCGTTGAGCGGGTAGGCGAACAGCGCGTTGGCCTTGTCGGCCGCGAAGGCGCTCGAGCAGGTGAAGAAGGCCGCGGACGACGCCGCGGTGTTGTTCGAGTTGGTGATGGCGGCGGTGTACGCGCCGCTCGTGCCGGGCGCGAGGAGGAGGACGGCGCCGAGGGCGACCGCGGAGACGGAGGCGGCGATCGCGGCGACGCGGGCGGCGACGGTCATGCGCGGCGCTCCTCGCGCTCGGCGGGCAGGCCGACGACGAGCGTGCAGAGGAGGGGGAGCGCGCAGAGGCCGAAGAAGAGGATCCAGCCCCAGAGCGGCAGGTCGAGCGTGGACGTCACGTCGTGGAAGCGGCCCGCCTCGGCCGCGGGCGCGGTGATCGTGCCGACCTGGCCGGCGGCGAGCGTGGTGTGGGTGCCGCCCTCGGCCGCGATGCGGATGGGGAGCATGCCGGTCGACACGACGGTCGCCTCGACGTCGTCGCCGCGGGTCGCGGCGTCGAGCACCACGAGGCCGACGAAAGGCTTGAGCAGGAAGACCGTGAGCGCCGCGACGAGCGCGCCGCCGAGCATGCGCAGGGAGGCGCGGTGCGTCGGCGAGCCGATGGGACGGGTGAGCACCATGACGATGACGAGGCCGGCGAGCAGCAGCGGCACGCCCTTCGCGAGCCAGCCGAAGCCGGGGAGGATCGTCGTGGCCTCGCCGACGAGGTGCGCCTGGTCGGTCTTCCACGGATCCACGGCGCCGTTGATGTCGCCCCGGGTGGTGATCCCGTCGGCGTCGACCGCGATGACGCGGTGCGTGTAGGTCTCGTCCGGCGTGGTGGAGGGGTGGAAGCTGACGACGTCGCCGACGTGCAGGTCCTCGAGGAGGACGGGGGTCGTGAGCAGCAGGGTGCCGACGGGGGCCGTGGTGCCCATCGACGGCGTCTGCACGACGAACCAGCGGCCGCCGGACGCCTGGAAGAGGAGCGTCACCGCGACGAGGGCGGTGAGGAGGACGGTGGCCGCCCACATCAGGACGGTGCGGCGGCGGATCGTGCGGGAGGTGCGCGCGGCGCGTCGGGTCGCGCCGCGCACGGGGAGGACGGGGGAGGCGGGGTCGAGGTCCGCCTCCTCCGTGACGAGGTCCAGCTCGATGAGGTCGAGCTCGAGGGCGGCGATCGCGGAGCCGGTCGCGCGGTCCTGGATGTCGGTCATGGGCACCTCCCGGGTCGAGGGGTGCGGGGCCGCCTCTCGGCGGCCCCGCGGGGGATCCAGCTGGGGGGCTGGCGGACTGGGCTAGGCGGCGAAGGTCCAGGTGAGGGGCAGCGAGGCGCCGAGGCCCTGGTACGTGTTGCCGGCCGAGGCGTCGAGCGTGACGGCGAAGGTGAAGTCCGTGCTGCCGTTGGCGGCGAGCGCGGTCAGCGTCTTGGCGGAGGATCCGGCGAGGGCCGCGGCGGTGCCTGAGTAGACGGGGGTGGCGCTGCCGGCCGCGGTGATGACGACGTTGAGCTTGGCGCAGAAGTCGGTGGCCGAGCCGTTGACGGTGCCGTTCTTGGTCTGCGTGCAGGCGGCGCCGGGGGTCAGCGTGAAGGTCGAGGCCTTGGAGGTGCCCACGTTCTTGATGTTCACGACGCTCGTGACCGTCTGGCCGGGGGTCATCGTGGTCGAGCCGCCGAACTTGTTGATGGTGGAGCAGGTGGCGGCGTTGGAGTCGACGCCGGACGTCGCGCTCGTGCTGAGGCAGGTGACGGTCGGGGCGCCGGTGGCGCCGGCCTGCGACTCCTGCATGACGAGCGAGCCGGAGGCCGCCGTGTTGGTGTCGTTGGTGATCGAGGCGACGAAGCCCGACAGCGTGCCGGACATCGAGACGGAGAGGAGGACGGCGGCGGCGACGCCGCCGGCGATGGCGAGGGGGGCGAAGCGGACGCGCTTGGTCTTGGCGGCGGCGATGTGGTGCGACATGGTCTGACTCCGGGTGTCTCGGGGAGGTAAGGGGCTGGGTGAGCCCCTGGGGTGGGAGCTCGGTGGCTCGCTGTGCGAGTAACTCGAATATACAGCTACTCGGATTGCGCGCAATCCCCCCACTGCGGGGGGGCACCCGTTCGCCGAGGGGATCGCGGCCGCCACGGCGCGTTACAGTCGCTGGACCGCCCACGGATCCGCCGGATCCACCGACGCAGGGACACCCGAGATGACCCCGGAGAGAACCGCCCGCCGCCGCGACGATGCCGCGGCCGTGGATGCCCTCGCCAACGCGCTGCACATGATCGAGACCGCGCAGCGCCATCTGCGCACGCGCATCGCGCAGGACATCGGCGTCAACGTGACCGACCTGACGGTGATCAGCGTGGTCGGCGACCTCGGCCGCATGACCCCCAAGCTGCTCGCCTCGGAGATCTCCATGGGCACGGGCGCGGTGACCGCCGTGATCGACCGGCTGGTCGGCGCCGGGCACCTGGACCGCGTGCCGAACCCGAAGGACCGCCGCAGCGTCTTCCTCGAGCTCACGGCCGCGGGCCGGAAGACCCTCGCGCGCATGGAGGCCGACTACCGCACGGCGGCAGCCGTGGCGCTGCGGGCCTCCCCCGCGCTCGGCACGGAGGAGACGGCCGAGGACATCGCGCGCGCCGCGATCGCGATGACGGCGCACACCATCGACGGCCCCGACGCGACCGCGACCGCGTGAGCGAGGGCTGCCAGGTGGTGCTCGTGGACGCGGCGGGGCGGATCCTGCTGCAGCTGCGCGACGACATCCCGACCATCCCCTTCCCCGGCATGTGGGCGATCCCGGGCGGCATGCTCGAGCCGGGCGAGACGCCGCTCGCGTGCATCGTGCGGGAGGTCGAGGAGGAGCTGGGCGTGCGGATCGCGCCGGCCGAGGTCGCGCACCTCATGACGCGCACGCGCTCCTACGGGATCGAGCACACGTTCACCGCGCCGCTCGACGTGGCGGCGGAGGACATCCGGCTCACCGAGGGGCAGCGCGTCGCGTGGTTCCCGGTGGCCGAGGCGATCGGGATGGAGCTGGCCTACGAGGACGCGGACGTGCTGCGGGAGGTGGCGGGGCGGGTCGCGCGGGGCTGAGCCGTCACGCCGGGTGCGCGCGCTCGGCGTCGAGGATCCCGCGGAGGGACGCGGCGTCGGCGGAGTAGCACGCGGCGTCGGCGCGGAGGTGCGGCTTGCCGAGCTCGTCGGCCTTCGCGAGCGAGATCCCGGCGAGGTCGTGGAGGCGCAGGATCGTGATCCGCAGCACGTCGGCCCAGGTCGCGTCGGATCCGTACGCGTCGAGGAGCAGCTCGACACGGCGGCGGGCGTCGTCCATGCCGGGCGCGCCATCCTGCGCGGAACCGGACAGCGGCACCGCGCGCGTGGCGAGGTACGCGATGTCCCAGATGCGCGGGCCGGGCGAGGCCATGTCCATGTCGATCACGCCCACGAGCCGGCCGTCGGCGAAGACGAGGTTGTGCGGCGCGAAGTCGTTGTGGCAGATCACCTCGGCGGGCACCTTGACCTCCGACTGCCAGACGGAGCCGCCCAGCATGAAGCCGATGCTCGCGTCGTGGAGCTCGCGGAGGCGGCGGCCGGCCTGGACGAGCACGTCGTCGGCCCAGATCCAGCGCGGCAGCGGGTAGACGGGCACGTCGCCGTGCATGAACGTCAGCCGCTCGCGACCGCCCTCGATGCCGAGCGGCTGCGGGATCCCCTCGACGCCCGCGAGCGCGAGGTGCCGGAGCCAGCGGTGCACGGTCGGGGTCCACGGGCCGGCGTCTCGGGTGACGGTGTCGCCCTCGCGATCGACGCGGTTCATGTTGCCGCCTTCGAGGGGTCCGTCCATCGGGCCAGCGTAGGGGCGGGCCCGATCGGCTCGCGACCCGGCCGCGACACGTCCACCGACTAGGTTGCGACCATGACCACCGCCGCGCCCGGACGCATCGACGAGCCCGCCGCCCCTCCCCGCCGACGGGTCGCCGCGTGGGCGCTGTGGGACTGGGGATCCGCCGCCTTCAACGCCGTGGTCACCACCTTCGTCTTCAGCACGTACCTCGCCAGCAGCCTGTTCGTGGATCCCGCGATCGTCGCGGCCGCGGGCGACGACACGCGGAACCCGTCGCTCGTCGCCGCCAAGGCCGACACCTCCGGCGTGATCTCGCTCGCGCTCACGATCGCCGGCCTCCTCATCGCGGTGCTCGCGCCCGTGCTCGGGCAGCGCTCCGACGGGTCAGGCCGCCGCCGCCTCTGGCTCGGGATCAACACCGGCATCGTCGTTCTCGCCATGCTCGGCATGGTGTTCGTCGAGCCCGTGCCCTCCTACCTCTGGCTCGGCGCCGTGCTCCTCGCCACCGGCAACGTGTTCTTCGAGTTCGCGAGCGTGAACTACAACGCGATGCTCGTGCAGGTGAGCACGCCGCGCACGGTCGGCCGCGTGTCCGGCCTCGGCTGGGGCATGGGCTACGTGGGCGGGATCGTGCTGCTCGCGCTGCTGCTCGGCCTCTTCCTCTTCGACTTCGGGACGCCGGGCGCCTCCGGCCTCCTCGGCCTGCCGTCGGGTGCCGAGGGCGGCGCGCTCGACGTGCGCATCGCGATCCTCGTGGCCGCGATCTGGTGCGCCGTGTTCTCGATCCCCGTGCTCGTGGGCGTGCCCGAGATCCCCGCGACCCCGGGCCGGAAGCGGCAGGGCATCGTCGACTCGTACCGCACGCTGTTCCGCCGCATCGCCGAGCTCTACCGGGAGTCGCCGCGCGTGCTCGTGTTCCTGCTCGCGAGCGCGGTGTTCCGCGACGGGCTCGCGGCCGTCTTCACGTTCGGGGCGATCATCGCGGCCCAGGTCTTCGGCTTCTCGACCACCGAGGTGCTGCTCTTCGGCGTCGCGGCGAACGTGGTCGCCGGCATCGGCACCTTCGCGGCCGGCTGGTTCGACGACCGGTTCGGCGCGAAGCCCGTCATCCTCGTCTCGCTCCTCTGCCTCATCCTCGGCGGATCCGCGGTGCTCGCCGTCGGCGACGCCAAGGCCGGCTTCTGGGCGACGGGCCTGTTCCTCTGCCTGTTCGTGGGACCCGTGCAGTCGTCGAGCCGCACGTTCCTCGCGCGCATCTCCCCCGCCGGCCGCGAGGGCGAGATGTTCGGCCTCTACACGACCACGGGCCGCGCGGTCTCGTTCCTCGCGCCGGGCCTGTTCGGCATCGCGGTGGCCATCACGGGCGACACGCGCTTCGGGATCATCGGAATCGTCATCGTGCTGCTCGCGGGGCTGCTGCTCATGCTGCGGGTGCGCGGGGCGGATGCGCGGGTGGCGTGACGACCGCCCAAACTGGCCGATCGCGAATAGGCGAAATCCCTCTAAGTGGGCGACAAGCCATCCCTACTTTCATTAGGGGAAGTAGCAGCGAGCCTTGATCCCTAGTATGGCAGGTCTAGGCCGCGGATATATAGTCCTGCGAGAACGGAGGCGGCTATAAGAAGACCTCCGTGCCCCGCAGCTCGAAGATTACCGTCCCGTCTTAGGTCTAATCTCGACTCCTTGACCGACGATCTCGTTCGAGGCAGCTTGCCCTCCGGATCTGAATCTGCGCTCCTCCGCCAGTGAGTCGTAAAGTCCGCGATGAGCAGGCAGATCACCCCGCCGATGGACGAGGCGAACGAGATGATCTGCCATACCATCTGCTCCCCGGCACAAGATGCAAGTATGACGAGCAGTATAGACAAAAGGCTTACGCCGACAGTACCAATTATCACGTCACGACGCCACGGGTTGCGAATAAAAGATTTCATAGGCTGACCTTATACCGATGAACCCGTTTCAGATACTGAGCTGGATACCTGAGCCGTCGCCTCATGCGCCTGCTCGGACTCTCCTTAGCTCGAGGTCACACTGGAATCCGACCCTAGTTATGAGTGATTCAGTGAATCGGCGCGAGCGGCTCCCCGTCAGTCGAGCGACCCGCCGCCCACCTTCACGTCGGTCGCGTTCGCGAGCGTCGCGCGCACCACGGCCGTGAGGGCCGTCGCGAGCTGGTCCATGCGCATGTAGGGGCGGTCGGTGCCGATCGCCTCCTCCGTCGAGTACGGGATGTGGACGAAGCCGCCGCGGGTGCCCGGGCGGTCGCGCAGCTCGTGCATCAGCAGGTAGAAGACGTGGTTGCAGGTGTAGGTGCCTGCGGTCTGCGAGACGACCGCGGGGATCCCCTTCGTGCGCACGGCGGAGACCGCCGCCTTGATCGGGAGGGTGCTGAAGTACGCGGCGGGGCCGCCGTCGACGACCGGCTCGTCGATGGGCTGGAAGCCCGTGTTGTCGGGGATTCGGGCGTCGTCGACGTTGATCGCGACGCGCTCCACCTCGAGCGTCTCGATGCCGCCCGCGAGGCCCACGGAGATGACGACGTCCGGATCCACCTCGGCGAGCGCCGCCCGCAGCGCGTCGTCGACCTTCGCGAAGTCGACGGGCAGCTGGCGCACCTGGATCTCGGCGTCGCCGTCCCAGCGGTCGCGCACCTCCTGCACGGCCGTCCACGACGGGTTGCTCGTGTCGCCGTCGAAGGGCTCGAATCCGGTGAGGAGGACGGTGGGCATGCGGGGGCTCCTGACGGATCGGGGCGGGTCCCGTCCACGGTACGCCCCGCTCGGGGCGGACCCGGACGGGGGGATGCGGCCGCGGCCGAGCCCGGAGGAGCATCGACGCGGGGACGAGGACGCCCCAGGAGGAAGGACCGCATGATCCGCACCACCGGGGGACGACGTCTCCCGCTCACCGCTCTCGCCGTCGTCGTCGCCGCCGGCACCGCATTCGCGGGGGTCGCGCCCGCGCAGGCGGCCACGACGACCGCGCCCGCCGCCGACGCCGTACCCGCCGCCGCCTCGACGACCGCCGCGGTGCGCATCCCCGCGCCCGTGGTGAGGCCCGAGTGGTTCGACTTCGGCACCCAGCCGGTGTTCCACGGTCTCTTCGAGGTCGACCTGACCGGGATCCCGGAGGGAGCCGATCTGCACTACGAGTACCAGCTGGACGGGACGGGTCCCTGGCGCACCGGCGGATCGGGGTCCGTGACCGGGTACACGGACGAGGTGTACCTGCCGGGGACGGCCGGGACCCATCTGCTCAGCGTCCGCGTCGCGGGCACGGTGGACGGCGCGGCGGTCGTCGGCGCCGCGTCCGCACCCCAGGAGGCCCGGTTCGTCGGCGGCTCCCTGGAGTACACCCCGGAGGTGATCGTGGACGGTCCCTCCGTCACCTTCCGCTGGGATGTGCGCAGCGCTCTGAACGGCTTCACGCCGGAGGAGAGCGCCATCTACTACTCCGTCGACGGCGCGCCCCTGATCGAGGTGGGAGGAGTCGGCTCCCTCACGGTGATGCCGGGCTACGGCAAGCGCGTGTCCTTCGACCTCACCTTCGGCTACATCGCCGACAGCTATCGCGAGGTCCACGTCGACGGACTCACCGCCGACGCACCCGGTGCCAAGGCCCTGACCGCTCCGCTGCCGTCCATCGTCGGCACGGCCGAATACGGGCAGACGCTCTCCGTCCGCACCGGCACCTGGCAGCCCGCCCCCGTGGAGCTCGAGTACCGGTGGTTCCGTGACGGCGAGCGGATCCGAGGCGCCGAGGACCCGACCTACACGGTGACCGCGTACGACGCCGGCCACCGCATCACGGTCTCGGTGCGCGGATCCCGCGACGGCTACATCTCGCAGACCCGCACCTCGGGCCCGACGAAGAGGATCGCCGCCCCGGTCATCACCGCGGGCACGCCGCGCATCACCGGCAACCCGGTCGTCGGCCGCACGCTCACCGCGCAGCCCGGCGTCTGGAAGCCGTCGTCGCTCGAGCTCGGCTACCAGTGGAAGCGCGACGGGAAGGCCATCGCGGGCGCGACCGCGAAGACCTACACGCTGACGGAGGCGGACCGCGGGCACACCGTCACCGCCGTCGTGAGCGCCGTGATCTACCTGTACGACAACCAGGCGCGCGCGAGCGCGGGCGTGAAGGTGCGCTGACCCGCGCATCGCACGCCCGACGGGCCCGGCTCCTCCACGGGGCCGGGCCCGTCGGCGTCCGCCCCCGTGCGGGTGGTCCCTCGTGCGCGTGGTCCCTCGTGCGGCTGGCTCCCTCGTGCGGGAGCGCTCCCGGCCGATAGCTTCGGGGGATGATCTCCTCCGGCATCGGCTTCGGCCTCACCTGGTACCTGTTCGTCTCGCTCGCGGTCGTCGTGCTCGTCGTCGTGCTGGCCGTCGTGCTCATCCGGCTCGCGCTCGCGGCGCGGCGGACGCTGCTCATCACGACGACGCTGCAGGAGGCCCGGCTCGAGCTGATCCGCGAGCAGACCGCGCGCCTGCAGGCCGACAGGCCGGGTGCGCCGGACGCCGGTCCCGTCGATCCGATCGCCTGAGCGGATGCGCGACATGGAGAGCACCGAGCCGCCCAGCATCCTGCTGCCGGCGGCGTACGACGTGGTCTGGTCGGTCGTCGCGGTCGTCGTCATCGTCGCGATCGTGATCGCCCTCGTGGCGCTCGTCCGCTTCGCGCGCGCGGGCCGACGGGCGCGGGCCGCATCCGCCGCGCTCGACGAGGCCCGGCTCGAGCTGGTGCGCGAGCGAACGGCGCGGCTGCGGGCGGGGCTGCCGGACACGGGCGGCGTGGACCCCGGGGATCCGGCCGCCTGACGCGGGGACGCGCCGCGCGGATCAGCCCACGGGCTCCGCGAACACGACGCGGTTGTCCTCGTAGTGGCCGACGCTGCGGTCGAAGATCCCGCCGCAGGTGATGAGGCGCAGCTGGTCGGTGGGCTGCGCGCCGAAGACGCGCGCGGTCGGGAAGTCGGCCTTGGCGAAGTCGGCGACCTCGGTCACGGCGTAGCGCGTGGATCCGCCGCCGACGTCCTGCACGGAGACCTCGTCGCCCACGCCGAGCTCGGCGAGCCGGGCGAACGCGGCGGGCCCGACGCGCGAGTCGACGTGCGCGGCGATCACCGTGGGTCCGCGACCGCCGGGGCGCCCGCCGCCCGTGAACCAGCCGACGTCGTCGAAGTCGACGGGCACCTCCATGCGGCCGTCGGCGGCGATCCCGAGGTCGATGAGCGGCTGGTCGAGGTCGATGGCGGGGATCGCGACGCGGGTGGGGACCGCGCCGAGGCCCTGCACGACCGTGGGGGAGGTCGTGGGCGGGTCGCTCGGCGCGGTGGTCGGCGGCGCGGACGGCGCTGCGGTCGCCGCCGCGGGGGGGAGCGGCCGGAGCCGGTCCCGGGTCGGCGGGCGCACATCCCGCGAGGACGGCCAGCGGGATCAGCGCGCCCGCGAGCACCGCGGCCCGGCGGGCGCGCCGCGCGGGCGACGCGTCCGCCGGGCCGTGGTGCACGGGGATCAGGACTCCTGCGCCAGGCGGCGGCGCATCAGCACGACGCCGGCCGCGGCCAGCGCGACGGCACCGCCGCCCGCGACGACCGGGAGGGCCGAGGTCGTGGTCGCGGATCCGCCGGCGCCCGTGTCGACGCCGCCGACCGGCACCTGGGTCAGCTGGCCGCGCACGGCACCTGCCGTGAACGACGCGGTGTGGGTGTCGGCCGCGAACGAGGCCGGGTCGGCCTCGATCTGCGCGACCGTGAAGCTCGTGCCCGTGTCCTGGTCCTGCGCGTTCATGATCCCCGTGGTGAAGGGCCCCTGCATGCAGCCGGAGCTCGTGCGCGTGCCGTTCCCGGCGTCCACCGGGTTCGGGAACGCGATGCGGGGCGGGCCGGCCTTGCCGACGGCGGCCTGGTGGATGTGCGTGGCCGTCTTCGCGGGGCTCTGGTACTCGCCGGTCACGCCCGTGAGGGTGATGTCGTAGCAGATGGTGTTCGACGCGGAGTCGAGGCGGAGGTCGAAGCGGCCGGTCGCGCCGGGCTCGCCGGGGGTCGCGACGCCGTCGGCGTTGAGCACCTGGTCGGGCGTCGCCATCACGGTGAACGCGCTCGTGAAGCGGTCCGGCTCGGGGACGGTGGTCTCGGCGGACGCGGGCGTCGCGGCGAGGAGGGCGAGGGCAGCCGCGGCGGCGCCCCCGATGGTCATGTTCCGGACGAGTCTCGTGTGCGTCATCGCGTGCAGCCTCTCGTGGTGGGGCACCCGGGCGGGCACCGCTTCTGACAGGGCATACGCACGGCGGGCGGCGGGCGTTCATCGGTCGTGGAGATCCGTCGAGGACGCGTGTCGCGGCGATCCGCGGTCCCTCCCCACCCGACCGATGAACGCCGGGCCCCCTGCCGACGTATCCCCCGGTGAGGGCGCGCACCCGCCGCCTAGGCTGGAGGGGATCACGATGGCGCTCGTCCTGACGCGTCCGGCCCCTGCACCCGAGCGGAGCACGATGAGCGCGTCCCCGCCCGGCTTCGACGTGCGCGAGGCGTTCGCGGAGCACGGCGGTGCGCTGCTCGGCTTCGCGGTCAACGCCCTGCAGGATCGCCAGCTCGCCGAGGACTGCGTGCAGGAGACGTTCCTCCGCGCCTGGCGCGCCCGCGACTCCTTCGACGGCGAGCGCGGCAGCGCGCGCACCTGGCTGTTCGCGATCGAGCGGCGGGTGATCCTCGACGTGCACCGCGCCCGGGCCCGCGCGCCGCGCATCGTCGCCGAGGACGAGGCGCCCGAGCAGGCGACGCGGGAGGCGGATCCGCTCGACCGGCTCGGGATCGTCGAAGGCCTCGCGCGCCTCAGCGACGCGCACCGCGAGGCCGTCGTCGCGGTGCACCTCACCGGGCTCAGCTACCAGGAGCTCTCCAGCGCCACGGGCGTGCCCGTCGCCACCCTGCGCACGCGCGTCTTCCACGCGCTCCGCGCCCTCCGCACGCATCTCGACGAAGTGGATCCCGCATGACCGACGACCGCACCCCCGAGCAGCACGGTCGCGAGCCCGACGACCGCCGCGGCGAGCTCATCGCGGCGGCCCTCGCCGACGACCTCTCCCCCGCTGAGACCGCGGAGCTGGATGCGATGCGCGCGGCCGACCCGACGATCGACGAGGAGATCGCGCTGCTCGGCGGGCTGCCGGCGGCTCTCGGTGGGCTCGGCTCGTGGCAGGAGGCGGAGCCGAGCGACGAGCTCGCGCGCCGGGTCGGCCTGATCGCGGACGGGCGCGGCGAGGTGGAGCCCATGGCGGCGACCACGGCGACGACCGCCGCGGATGGGCCCTCCGACCTCGACGCGCACCGCGCGCGCCGCGGATCCGGCCCCCGCCGCACCGCGTTCCTGATCGCCGGTGCGGCAGCCTGCATCGCCGTCGGCGTCGCAGGAGGTGCGTTCCTGGCGACCCCGCGCGCCGACGTCGCGAGAGGCCCGGCCGGCACCCTCGGCGCCGTCGAGGACGTGACCTTCGCGGGCGCGCCCGCGGGCGTCGACGTGGAGGGCGACGTCGTCGCGCACACCTGGGGCACGGAGACGCTGCTCACGGTCGACGGCCTGACGGTCGGCGACAGCTACTCCGTGGTCGTCGTCGACGCCGCGGGCGGCGAGCACTCCTCCGGCACGATGCTCGGATCCGCCGTGCGCATCGACTGCCGCCTCAACGCCGACGTGCTGCGCCGGGATGCCGCGTCCGTCGAGATCCGCGACGCCGCGGGCGACCGCGTCGCCGTGGCGGAGCTGCCGCCCGTCGACGCCTGACGCGACCGTCCGGACCCGAGAGGACGCGCCCCGAGGGGCGAGCCCCACCCCCTGTGACGACTGCCCGTCGCTCGCTGTGCTGCCGCCCTCCACCGGCAGCATCGCGCGCCCTGAGCTGCCCGGCCGCGAAGTGCAGTGCGCCGCCGGTGACCCGGGAACCTCGGAGGAAGCGGGGGTTTAGTTGTGTCAGTGCAACTACTATCGCGGATCCCCTGGGGGGAACTCCTCCCGGATTCCGTGGTCGTGGCGGCAGCCGACCACGACGTGGACGGAGGCCTGGCCGGCGACGAGAGCGACGCCGTCGCGACCGCGCTCCCGGGCCGCCGGGCGGAGTTCGTGACCGGTCGCGTGCTCGCCCGGCGGGCGCTCGCGGCCCTGGGCAGACGACCCGGATCGATCCCCGTCGCGCGGGACGGAGCTCCCGTGTGGCCGGCCGGGATCGTCGGCAGCATCACGCACTGCGTGGGACTCCGCGCGTGCGCCGTGGGACGACGCGACGAGCACGCCGGGATCGGCATCGACGCGACACCCGCGCGCCCCCTCCCGGGAGGCGTGCTGGCGCGCGTGGCGGACCTCGGCAGCGCGCCCGTCGCCGCGGGCCTCGACGCGCTCCGGGCGACCGGGGTCGAGGCCCCCGGCAGCGTGCTCTTCGCCGCCGCCGAGGCCGTCGCGAAGGCGCGGACATCGGCGCAGGGCGGGTGGCACGGCATCGACGGCGCGGAGATCGCGCTCCATCCGGACGGCTCCTTCGCCGTCCGCGCACGTCGGGGACCGGACTTCACCGGGACCGGGCGGTGGGCGGTGGCCGGGGGGCTGGCGCTGGCGGGGATCGCGCTCGACGAGCACTGGAGCCGGCGCGCAGGGGCGCGCCGGGACGAACGACGAGAGGACGGACACATTGGGGACCGAGCACATGAGCACTGAGCAGATGGGGACCGAGCAGATGGGGAGCCAGCACGAGGACACGTCGATCGAGGCGATCTTCGCGCAGCACGCCGACCGGACGGCGCTGCGGCAGCGATCCGGGCCGGAGGTCACGGACATCAGCTTCCGGGAGCTGTGGGACCGGGCGGGCGCGCTGGCCGCGGCGCTCGGCGAGACCGTGTCCGCCGGCGACCGCATCGCGGTGCTCGGCACGGCGACCGCGGACGCCGTCACCCTCGACCTCGCCGCGTGGATCCTCGGCGCGGTGAGCGTGCCCCTCCAGGCGAGCGCGCCCGTCGCGGCCCTGCGCGCGATCGTCGAGGAGACGACGCCGGTCTGGATCGCGGCCACCGCCGACCAGGCCGCGACGGCCCGGGCGGTCGCCGAGGCATCGGGCGACGGCATCCGGACGATGCGGCTCGACACCGACACCGACGCGGACACCGACACCGACGCCGCCCTGACGCTCGGCGCGCTCGTCGCCCGCGGGGCCGGTCTGCCGACCCGGAGCCCGTGGCACCCCGCACCCGGCGACGACCCGCTCGCGCTCCTGCTCTACACGTCGGGCAGCACGGGCACGCCGAAGGGCGCGATGTACACGCGCTCCATGGTCGAGCGGATGTGGCACGCCCTCCGGCCCGACCCCGCCGCGCCCGCCGACGCATCCACGACCGCGGACGACGGAGACGCCGCAGCCATCGTCGGGTACGCGTACCTCCCCATGAGCCACCTCACCGGCCGCTCCTCCCTGCTCGCCACGCTCGGCCGCGGCGGCACGGTCGCGCTCGCGACCTCGACCGACCTGTCGACGCTCTTCGACGACCTGCGGACCTTCGCCCCGACCGAGTTCGTCTTCGTGCCGCGCGTCGCGGAGCTGGTGCGGCAGGAGGGCGACCGCGAGGAGCAGCGCCGACTCACCGCCGGCAGCACGGACCGGGACGCGGTCCGCGCCGAGGTCCAGGCCGACCTGCGCGCCCGCGCGTTCGGCGGACGGATCCGCCGGGCGATCTGCACCAGCGCCCCTCTGACACCCGAGCTCCGCACCTACATCGAGGGCTGCCTCGGGATCACGCTGCACGACCTGTACGGGTCGACCGAGGCCGGCGGCATCCTCCACGACGGGGTGATCCAGCAGCCTCCCGTCACCGAGCACAAGCTCGTCGACGTCCCCGAGCTCGGGTACCGCACCACCGACCGCCCGCACCCGCGGGGCGAGCTGCTCGTCAAGAGCGCCTCCGTGATCGCCGGGTACTTCCGCCGGCCGGACGTCACCGCCGCGGTGTTCGACGAGGACGGCTTCTACCGGACCGGCGACGTCATGGCGCAGACCGGACCCGGCACCTACGAGTACGTCGACCGTCGGAACAACGTGATCAAGCTGTCGCAGGGCGAGTTCGTCGCGGTGGCATCGCTCGAGGCGACGTACGGCGGGACGCCCGAGGTGCACCAGATCGCGCTGCACGGCGACAGCCGGCACGCGTTCCTCGTCGCGGTCGTCGTCCCGGCGGAGGCCTCGGCATCGGAGCGCGACATCCTCGCGGCCCTCCAGCGCACCGCCCGCGAGCACGGCCTCGCCCCCTACGAGGTGCCCCGCGGCGTGATCGTCGAACCGGATCCGTTCACGGTCGACGGCGGCATGCTCTCCGACGCCGGCAAGCTCCTGCGCCTGCGCCTCACGCAGCGGTACGGCGAGCGCCTCGCCGCCCTCTACGACGCGCTCGAGGAGCAGCAGAGCGGCACCCTCGTCGCCGCGCTCCGCGAACGCGCCGACGACGAGCCGACGGTCGACACGGTGGTGCGCGCCGCCCTGCTGCTCCTCGGGGCCGAGGTGTCCCCCGCGACCGCCGCCGCGGCCCGGTTCTCCGACCTCGGCGGGGACTCGCTGTCCGCGCTGACGTTCTCCGGGATCCTCGAGGACGTCTTCGGCACCGAGGTGCCCGTCGGCGTCCTCACCGACCCGACCAACGACCTCGCCGCCGTCGCCGCCTACGTGGAGCGCTCCGCCTCCGACGACCGGCCGACCGTGACCCGCGTGCACGGCGCCGGCGCATCCACCCTCCGCGTGGGCGACCTCCGGCTCGACCGGATGCTCGGCGGCATCCCGACGCCGGTCCCCCGGGCCTCGGCCGCCCGGCCGGGATCCCGCACGGTCCTGCTCACCGGCGCGAACGGCTACCTCGGCCGGTTCTTGGCCATCGACTGGCTCGAGCGCCTCGCTGCGACGGGCGGCACGCTGGTGTGCATCGTGCGCGGCGCCGACGACGCCGACGCCCGGCGCCGCCTCGAGGCCGCGTTCGCCGCGGATCCCGCGTTCGCCCGGCGCTTCGCCGAGCTGTCGGGCTCGCTCGAGGTGCTGGCCGGAGACGTCAGCGAGCACCGCCTCGGCCTCGACGACGAGCGGTGGATCGACCTGGCCGCGCGGGTCGACCTCGTCGCGCACGCGGCTGCCCTCGTGAACCACGTCCTCCCGTACTCGGCGCTGTTCGGTCCGAACGTCGTCGGCACCGCCGAGGCGATCCGCCTGGCGATCGCCGCCGGCAGCGTGCCCGTCACCTTCGTCTCGAGCGTCGCGGTCGCGGGCGGCGCGCAGCCGGGCGCGACCGCCGACGCCGAGCCGTCGGCGCCCGGCGCGCTCGACGAGCACGCCGACATCCGCGCCACGATCCCCGAGTGGGCCGTCGGCGACGAGTACGCCAACGGGTACGGCGCGAGCAAGTGGGCGAGCGAGGTGCTGCTCCGCGAGGCGCACGAGCACCACGGCGTCCCCGTGGCCGTGTTCCGCTCCGACATGATCCTGGCGCACCCCCGCTGGCGCGGTCAGGTGAACCTCCCCGACGTCTTCACCCGGCTGATCTGGAGCGTGCTCACCACCGGCCTCGCCCCCGCATCGTTCGTGAGGCGCGGCCCCGACGGCGAGCGGCAGCGGTCGCACTACGACGGCCTGCCCGCCGACTTCACGGCTGCGGCGATCGACGGGATCGGCGCAGCGCTCACCGAGGGGCACCGCACCTTCAACGTCGTGAACCCCCACGACGACGGCGTCTCGCTCGACACCTTCGTCGACTGGCTCCGCGAGGACGGCCACGACATCGAGCGCGTGGACGACCACGCGGAGTGGGTCGACCGCTTCCGCGCGGCGCTCGGATCGCTGCCGGACGCGGACCGCGCCCGGTCCGTCCTGCCGCTGATGCACGCGTTCGCCTCGCCCGAGGAGCCGCACGCCGGCTCGGCGATCCCGGCGGATGCGTTCGCCGAGGCCGTCCGCGCGGTGCGCCCGCTCGGGTCGCCGGACATCCCGTCGCTCGACCGCGCGCTCATCGCCAAGGTGGCGGACGACCTCGCGTTCCTGGGGCTGCTCGCGCCGGCGCGGGCGGCGGCTGCCTGACGCACGCGCCCTGAGATCGAGGGGCCGGCAGCCACGCGCTGCCGGCCCCTCCGCACGTATGGGTGGCCAGTGGCGGCGACCGGATCCGTCGCCCCGGAGAAGATACACGCCGGTAACACGAGGGAAACGGCCGCGATACCGGGCAGAACCACACTGGACGGAAATACCTATCGCTCGATAGATACTCCGACCGGGCAACCGGATCTCCGGCGCACACGCTCCATCGCGCCCTCGTGAGAGGCCAGAACATTGAGCACCCCGAACCTCCCGCCGCACCCGTCGGCCCCCACCCCCGTCATCCCGCCCGGCTACGCCCAGGAGCTGCATCGCGGCGTCGGTCCGTTCTCCTCCTTCGCGGCCGGGTTCTCCTTCGTCTCGATCCTCACGACCGTGTTCCAGCTCTTCGGCCTCGGCTTCGGGCTGGGTGGCGCGGCCTTCTTCTGGGCGTGGCCGATCGTGTTCGTCGGCCAGCTGCTCGTGGCGCTGAACTTCGCGCAGCTCGCCGCGTCGTGGCCGATCTCGGGCGCGATCTTCCAGTGGTCGAGCAGGTTGGCGGGCACCACGTTCGGCTGGTTCACCGGCTGGACCATGATCGTCGGCCAGATCCTCACGGTCGCCGTCGCGGCCATCGCGGTGCAGGCCGTGCTGCCGTCCATCTGGGCCGGGTTCCAGATCGTGGGCGGGCCGGGCGCGGATCCGTCGGTCGCCTCCCCCACGGGCTCCGCGAACGCGGTGCTGCTCGGGATCATCATGCTGGCCATCACGACGGTCGTGAACATCCTCAGCGTGCGGCTCATGGCGCGGGTCACGACCGCGGGCGTCGCCATCGAGATGGTCGGCGTCGTCGCGCTCGTCGCCGTGCTGTTCCTGCTGCCGAAGCGGGGACCCGAGGTGGTCTTCACGACCGCGGGATCCGCGAGCGAGGAGCCGTACGTGTGGGCCTTCCTGGCCTCCTCGCTCATGGCCGCCTACGTGATGGTCGGCTTCGACTCCGCGGGCGAGCTGGCCGAGGAGACCCACAGCCCCCGGAAGACCACGCCGAAGACGATCATCCGCGCGCTCACGGTCTCCGGGCTCGGCGGGGCGCTCCTCATCGTGGGCGCGCTCGTCGCAGCGCCCAGCCTCACCGACGGGAACCTCGCCACGCAAGGCCTCGCCTGGGTGATCACCTCGGTCGCCGGCGAGGTGGGCGGCCGCCTCCTCCTCTGCGCGGTCGCGGTGGCGGTGTTCGCGTGCACGCTCGCCGTGCAGACCTCGGGTACGCGCATGATCTACTCGATGGCCCGCGAGAAGGCGCTGCCGTTCCACCGCCAGCTCGCGAAGGTGTCGCCGCGCACGGGCACACCGGTGCTCACCTCCGTCGTGGTCGGGGTCGGCGCGGTGCTCGCGCTCGCGGTCAACGCCGGGCAGTCGGCGATCTTCACGGCGCTCTCGAGCCTCTGCATCGCGATGCTGTACCTCGCCTACCTGGGCGTCACCGGGCCGCTGCTGGTCGCCCGGATCCGCGGGCGGTTCCCGGCCGGCGGCGTCGACGAGGACGGCGAGCCGCTGTTCACGCTCGGCCGCTGGGGGATCCCGATCAACGCCGTCGCGGTGCTCTTCCAGGCGGCGATGGCCGTGAACCTGATCTGGCCGCGCCCCGAGATCTACGACCTCACGGGCGAGTCGTGGTGGCTGCAGTACAGCGCGCTCCTCTTCATCGGCGCGACGCTGCTCGTGGGCTGGGGCTACCACGCGTGGCGGCACCGCTCCGACGGGCCGATCCGGCTGACCGAGGTGCCGACCACGGCGACGATCCCGGTGGTCGAGCCGGCGAGGGCGTCCATCCGATGAGGGATCTGCGCACGACCGACAGCGTCACCGCCTCCCGCGCCGACGCCCGGGCGCAGGCCGACCGCCGCAGCGAGTGGATGCCGTACGTGCCCGCGTCCTCCTCCCCGTCCCGGCCGGACGGCGTCGCGGCGGATGGGCTCACCTGGGCCGAGACCGTGGCGCCGGGCGGGTACGCGCACCGGGTGCTGGCGCGCGGATCCCGCCTGCGGTTCGACGACCCCACGGGCGACGCGTGCGCGCACCTCGTGCTGCACGACGCACTCGCGCCGTGGGAGCGGCTCAACGTCGCCGACACCGTGAAGATCCCGTGGCAGGCGTACCTCGGCGAAGGCTCCCCGCTGCTGAGCGGCGACGGGCGGATCCTCGCGAGCATCGTCGAGGACGACTCCGGCCACCACGACGCCCTCTGCGGCACCTCGACCGACGCGCTCAACGACCGGCGCTACGGCGGATCCGCGCCCGAGGGCCCCACGCCGAGCGGCCGGTCGCTGCTCGTGAAGGCCGCCGCGAAGCACGGTCTCACCCGGCGCGACCTGCCGCCCGGCGTCTCCTTCTTCCAGGGCGTGCGGGTGGAGGCCGACGGCGCGCTGCGGCCCACCGGATCCGCGGGGCCGGGCACGCACGTGACCCTCGTGGCCGAGATGCCGCTCATCGTGCTGATCGCGAACGTGCCGCACCCGCTGGATCCCCGGCCCGAACACGTCGTCGGCCCGCTGCGGATCCACGCGTGGCGCGGCTCCCCCACCGGCCCCGGCGACGCGCGCTTCCACGCGACCCCGGAGCTGACGCGGGCCTACCTGAACTCGATCGACCACTGCGAAGCGAGAGGAACCTGATGACCCGCACCGTGGCATCCCCCGTCCCGACCGGCGCCGTCCACGCGCCCGATGCGGTGCTCGACTGGGGATCCTCGCTCGTCGAGGGCACCGTCGTGCGCGACGACCGCGTCGCGCCGCTCGCGCCCTGGTCGGCCGTGGTGCGCGCCGGCGAGGTGCTCACGATCGTGGACGTCGGCGGCAACCAGTCCGCCGACTGCCTCATCTACGACGCCCAGGATCCGGACGAGCGCTACAGCGTGCCCGACACCCTCGTGGCGCAGGGCAACGCGTACATCCGCACCGGCACCGTTCTCATGTCGAGCGAGGGCCGCCCGCTGATGACCGTGGTCGGCAACGAGATCGACCGCCAGGACACCCTCGGCGGCGCGTGCTCGAAGGAGTCGAACACGCTCCGCTACGGGCACCACACCGCGTACCAGCACGGCTGCCGCGAGAACTTCCTCACGGAGGCGTCGCGGCACGGTCTGGGGGCGCCCGACATCGTGTCGAACATCAACTGGTTCATGAACGTGCCGGTGGAGGCCGACGGATCGCTCGGCATCGTCGACGGCATGAGCGCGCCCGGGAAGCGGGTCGCCCTGCGCGCGGAGCGGGACGTGCTGGTGATCGTCTCCAACTGCCCGCAGATGAACAACCCGTGCAACGACTTCAGCTGCACGCCGCTGCGGATGATCGTGGTGCAGCCGTGAGCGCGCTCGAGAGCGGCGCAGCAGGCGAGCGCCGCGCGCTCGACCTCGACACCGTCCTCGTCGCCAACCGCGGCGAGATCGCGTGCCGCGTGATCCGCACCGCGAAGGCCATGGGGATGCGCACGGTCGCGGTCTTCTCCGACGCCGACCGGGCAGCTCCCCACGTGCGCGAGGCCGACGAGGCCGTGCGGCTGGGCCCGGCGGCACCGCGCGAATCGTACCTGCGCATCGACGCGATCATCGAGGCCGCGCGCGCGACCGGCGCCGGCCTCATCCACCCCGGCTACGGGTTCCTCAGCGAGAACCTGGAGTTCGCGTCGGCCTGCGAGGAGGCGGGGATCCGCTTCGTCGGGCCGACCGCCGACCAGATCCTCGCGTTCGGCGCCAAGCACACGGCGCGCGAGCTGGCCGAGGCGGCCGGGGTGCCCCTGCTCGCCGGCACCGGGCTCCTCGCCGACGCCGACGAGGCGGTCGCGGAGGCCGAGCGCATCGGCCTGCCCGTGATGCTCAAGGCCACGGGCGGCGGGGGCGGCATCGGCATGCAGGCGTGCGCGACGGCCGACGAGGTGCGGGAGGCGTTCGGGCGGGTGACGCGGCTCGCGGAGTCGGCGTTCGGATCCACCGGCATCTTCCTCGAGCGGCTCGTGCGCCCGGCGCGGCACGTCGAGGTGCAGCTCGTGGGCGACGGCCAGGGCCGCGTGGCCGTGATCGGCGACCGCGACTGCTCCCTCCAGCGCCGCAACCAGAAGGTGATCGAGGAGGCGCCCGCGCCCGCGCTGCCCGACCGCGTGCGCGCGCAGCTGCACGACTCGGCCCGCGCGCTCGCGGAGTCGGTCTCCTATCGCAGCGCCGGCACGGTCGAGTTCGTCTACGACCCGGTGCGCGAGGAGGCCGCGTTCCTGGAGGTCAACACGCGCCTGCAGGTCGAGCACCCCGTCACGGAGGAGGTGCACGGCGTCGACCTCGTGGAGCTCATGCTGCGGCTCGCGCGCGACGGCGCCGCCGGGCTCCCCGACGACCTCTTCACCCGGGAGTGGATCCCGGAGGGCCACGCCGTCGAGGCCCGCGTCTACGCGGAGGACCCGGCGAAGGGATACCTGCCCTCGAGCGGCCTCGTGACGCAGGCCGTGCTGCCGGCGGGACCGGGGATCCGCGTCGACGGCTGGATCGAGACCGGCCTCGAGGTCTCCGCCTCCTACGACCCGCTGCTCGCCAAGGTCATCGCCACGGGCGAGACCCGCGACGACGCGCTCGACCTCCTCGGCGAGGCGCTCGACGGGTCGCGGATCGACGGCATCGTCACGAACATCGGCCTGCTGCGGGCGCTCACCGACGACATCGAGCTGCGCACCGCCACGCACTCCACGTCCACGCTCGACGAGACGGACGATCCGGCGCCGCGCATCGACGTGGTCTCCCCCGGCACCATGACCACCGTGCAGGACCTGCCCGGCCGGCTCGGGTACTGGCAGGTCGGCGTGCCGCCGAGCGGCCCGTTCGATCCCGTCTCGCTCGCGGAGGCGAACCTCGCCGTCGGCAACCCGGAGGGCGCGCCGGGGCTCGAGATCACGGCAGACGGACCCGTGCTGCGCTTCTCGACCGCGTCCGTCGTGGCCGTCACGGGAGCGCCCGCACCGGTCACGATCGACGGCGAACCGGCCCCGATGTGGGAGCCGCTCGAGGTCGCCGCCGGGCAGACGCTCGCGATCGGCCGCGCCGACGGACCCGGGCTCCGCCTGTTCCTCGCCGTGCGCGGCGGGATCGACGTGCCCTCGTACCTCGGATCCGCGTCCACATTCACGCTCGGCCGCTTCGGCGGGCACGCGGGCCGGGCGCTGCTCGCGGGCGACGTGCTGCGGCCCGGATCCCCCGACTCCGACGCCGACCACCCCGCGTTCCCCGCGGGCGCGCGCCTCGGGATCATCGGCGGCCCGACGCCCGCGCACCGCCGGCCCGCCCTCACGTCGACGTGGGAGATCGGCGTCACCGAGGGCCCGCACGCGGCGCCCGACTTCTTCACGCGCGCCGACATCGACGTGCTCTACGCCACCGACTACGGCGTCCACCACAACTCGGCGCGCACCGGGATCCGGCTCATCGGCCCGCGGCCCGGCTGGGCCCGCGAGGACGGCGGCGAGGCGGGGCTGCACCCGTCGAACATCCACGACACCCCGTACGCGGTCGGCGCGATCGACTTCACGGGCGACACCCCGATCATCCTCGGCCCCGACGGACCCTCGCTCGGCGGGTTCGTCTGCCCGGCGGTCGTCGCGAGCGGCGAGCTGTGGAAGCTCGGCCAGCTGCGGCCCGGCGACACCGTGCGGTTCGTGCCCGTCACCGAGGCGGCGGCGGCGTCGCTCGTGGACGCGCGCGCATCGCTCCAGGTGATCCGCGCGGGCGGCGACGGCGACGACGGCGTGATCGGCCGGCTCGAGCCGACGGATGCGCGCCCGGGCGTCGCGTACCGCCGCGACGGCGACGACAACGTGCTCGTCGAGTACGGCGACATGACCCTCGACATCGCGCTCCGCATGCGCGTGCACGCGCTCATGACCCGCCTGCAGGAGCACATGCCGCCCGGCGTGCTCGAGCTGACGCCGGGCATCCGCTCGCTGCAGGTCCGCACCGACGCGCGCGTGCTCAAGGCCACGGCCGTCACGCGGCTGCTGCAGGAGCTGGAGGACGAGATCCCGCCCACCGGGCAGCTCGTCGTGCCGTCGCGGAAGGTGCGGCTGCCGCTGTCGTGGGACGACCCGGCGACGCGCCTCGCGATCGAGCGCTACATGGCGGGCGTCCGTGACGACGCGCCCTGGACGCCGTGGAACATCGAGTTCATCCGCCGGATCAACGGCCTCGACTCGGTCGACGACGTCTTCCGCACGGTCTTCGACGCCAGCTACCTCGTGCTCGGCCTCGGCGACGTGTACCTCGGCGCTCCCGTGGCCACGCCGCTGGATCCGCGCCACCGCCTGGTGACCACGAAGTACAACCCGGCGCGCACGTGGACCGCCGAGAACTCGGTCGGCATCGGCGGCGCGTACCTCTGCATCTACGGGATGGAGGGGCCGGGCGGGTACCAGTTCGTCGGCCGCACCGTGCAGATCTGGAACCGCTTCCGCCGCGGCGGCCTCTTCCAGGAGGACCCGTGGGCGCTGCGCTTCTTCGACCGCATCGAGTGGTACCCGGTCGGCGCGGAGGAGCTGCTCGAGCTGCGCGCCGAGACGGACGCCGGACGCGGGCGCTATGAGACGGAGGACGGCGAGTTCTCCATCGCCGACCACCACGCGTTCCTCGCCGCGAACGACGCGTCGATCCGCGACTTCCGCGACACGCAGACGCGCGCGTTCGAGGAGGAGAAGGCCCGCTGGCGCCTGTCGGGCGAGTTCGACGTGCGCGACGAGCCGCCCGTCGTCGAGGCGGCGACCGTGCCGATCCCACCTGGGGCAACGGCCGTGACGGCGCCGTTCACCTCCACCGTCTGGCGGGTGGACGTGCGCCCCGGCGATCTCCTCGGAGTCGGCGACGCCGTGCTCGCGGTCGAGGCCATGAAGATGGAGTCCGTCGTCGGCGCGCCGGTCGCGGGGCGCGTGCTCGACGTCCACATCCGGTCCGGGGAGCAGGTCGCGCCCGGGCAGGTGCTCGCCGTGATCGGCGCCGGATGATCCCCACCTGCGAGGATGGCCGGATGGCCAAGGACGACAAGCCGGCCCGCGTCGGTCGCCCCCGCGCGGTGCCCGACGCCGGGTCCCCGCTGAGCCCGCGCGAGCAGATCCTCGACGCCGCCGCCGCGCTCTTCGCGGAGCACGGCCTGAGCGGCACGTCGACGCGCGCGATCGCGGAGCGGGTCGGGATCCGGCAGGCCTCTCTCTACTACCACTTCGCCGGCAAGGACGACCTGCTCGTCGAGCTGCTCACGCGCTCCGTGCGCCCCAGCCTCGACGTGGTCCGCGGCATCGAGGACCTCGTGCCCGACCGCGCCACCGCGGCCGCCGCCCTGCACGCGCTCGTGATGGTCGACTTCCGCACGCTCGCCGACACCCCGCACAACATCGGCACGCTCTACCTGCTGCCGGAGGTGCAGGGCGAGCGGTACGACGGCTTCCGCCAGCAGCGCCGGGAGCTCCAGGACGCGTACGGGCGCATCGGCACGGCTGCGGCGAGCGCCGACGTCCGCGCGACCATCGGGCCGGAGGCGCTGGGGGCCGTGCTGATCCAGCTGGCCGAGCTCGTGATCCAGCTGCGTCGCCGCGGCGAGCCCGGCGACGTCGACCGCGACGCCATCGCGGCCACGTGCCTGCGGGCGTGCGGGCTGGGGACGGCCGGGATCGCGGAAGCGCGTCGCGAGGCGCAGGAGCTGCTGGCGACCGTGCCCGCGCTCTAGCCGGCGCCGGTCTCGACGACCCGGCTCACGACGACGCCGGCGGCAGCCCCGCCTGCTGGCGCACCCCGGCCAGCAGCAGGTCGAGCCCGGAGCGGAACACGTCGAGGTCGTCGTGCGTCGCCATCTCGCCCGCGGCGTCGTGGGCGAACGGGTACTCGTCGGGGTCGAGCTCCCGCCAGCGGTCGGCGAGCGTCCCCAGGAAGCCCTCCCGGTCCAGCCCGCTGTCCAGGAACTCCTGCGGCGGCGGCTCGGCGAGGTCGGCCGCGACCCCGACCACGTAGCTGACGATGGACGACACCGCGTGGAAGCGCTGCCGCGACGTGAGGTCGAGCCCCAGGAGCTGCTGACCGATGCGCTCGTACATCAGCATCGAGTTCGGCTGCAGCCCGTTGTTCCGGAGCATGTACTGCCCGAACCAGGGCCGGCGCACGAGCTCGTCGAAGAGCGCGAGGGCGACGGCGCGTACGTTGCCGACCGGGTCGGATCCGTGGGTCAGCCGCTCGGTGTCCGCGAGGACCCGGCCCATCACCTCCTCGGTCACCTTCTCGAGCAGCTCGTCGCGGCTCGCGACGTACCAGTAGATGCTCGCCACGCCCCCGCCGAGCCGAGCCGCCAGCGCGCGGAAGGTCAAGGCCCTCTCCCCCGACTCGTCGAGGATCCCGATGGCCTCCGCCAGCACGGTGTCGAGCGAGTGCGACGCCCGCTGGCGCCCTCGGGCGCGGGCGGGCGGCGTGCGGGTGCTCTCCGTCTTCGGGGATCCATTCGCGGCCATGCCTTGCATCCTACCGAACGTCGTTCCATACTATCGAACGTCGTCCGATACTCGTACGGCGTTCGATGAGAAGAGACCCCGATGAGCACCCCCACGATCACCACCACCGCCCCACCCCGCGGCTACGCCTCCCTCCGCGCCGCGGCCATCCCGCTCGCCGCGCTCTGCCTGGCCTTCTTCGTCGAGATGGTCGATAACACGCTGCTCTCGATCGCGCTGCCGACGATCGGGCGCGCGCTCGACAGCGGCACGACGGGGCTCCAGTGGGTGACGGGCGCCTACTCGCTCACCTTCGGCGGCCTGCTCCTCACAGCGGGCTCGGCCGCCGACCGGTTCGGCCGCCGTCGCGTCCTGCTGATCGGCCTCGCTGCCTTCGGCCTCATCAGCGTCGCCGTCGTCCTCGTCACCGACATCGGCCAGCTCATCGCCCTGCGCGCGGCGCTCGGCGCTGCCGCCGCGGCCATGGCGCCCGTCACGATGTCGTTGATCTTCCGCCTGTTCGACGACGAGAAGCTGCGCATGCGGTCGATCACCATCGTCATGGTCGTCGGCATGTCCGGCTTCGTCCTCGGCCCGCTCCTCGGGGGCTCGATCCTCGGCGCCGTCAGCTGGCAGTGGCTGCTCGTGATCAACGCGCCGCTCGCGCTGCTCGTCTGGATCGGCGTCCGCCTCGGGATCCCGGCCGACCGCCGCGACGACCTCACCTCCGAGCGCCTCGACCTGCCCGGCACCGTGCTCACCGTCGCCGCGATCGGGCTCGGCTGCTACACGCTCACGAGCGGCGTCGAGCGCGGCTGGCTCGCCCCCGTCACGCTCGCCTGCGCGCTCGGCGCCGTCGCCGCGGTCGCGGGCTTCGTCCTCCGCGAGCGCCGCGCGGCCTCGCCCATGATCGACCTCGCGATCTTCCGCGCCGGGCCCGTCCGCGGCGCGGCGCTCACGCAGCTCGGGTCGTCGGTCGCGTTCGCGAGCATCATGTTCGGGCTGATCCTGCACTTCCAGTACGCGTACGGCTGGAGCCCGATGCGGGCCGGCCTCGCGAACCTGCCCATCATCGTGACGATGATCGCCGCGAGCCCGATCGCCGAGCGGCTCGCCAGCCGCCTCGGCCACCGCATGGCCTGCCTCGTCGGCACCGGCTTCCTCGTGGGCGGGCTCGTCGGCCTGGCCTGGGCCGTCGAGCACGGCTACCTCGCCATCATGGCGTCGATGATCGTGTTCACCATCGGGCTGCGGACGATCATGACCATCTGCGCGGTCGCCCTCGTCGAGGCGATGCCCGCGAACCGCACCTCCATCGGCGCCGCCCTCAACGACACCGCGCAGGAGCTCGGCACGAGCCTCGGCACGGCGGTCGTCGGCACCCTGATCGCGGCGCTCGTCACGACCGCGCTCCCGGCGGGCGCGTGGAGCGCCGAGCTGGTCCGCTCCTTCTTCGCGGGCGAGCGCGCCGCCTACCTCGTGGTCGCCGTGCTGACCGGCGTGATCGCCACGGTCGGCGCGCTGTCGCTCAGCGACTCCCGCACGACGGAGGAGCCGGCGGCGCCCGAGGCCGCGCACGTCGCGGCATGAGCGGGCGGCTCAGCCGATCCGCGCCAGCAGCTCGAGCGACCGCTCGAGCACGAGGGCCGTGGCGACGGGATCCGACGAAGGCAGCGACGCGTCCGTGAACAGGTGCGCGTCGCCGTCGTAGACGAAGACCTCGGCGAGCTCCGGGCCGACCACGGCGACCAGCTCGCGGGCCGCGTCGAGGTCGCCCTCGCCCGCGAAGAACGGATCCCGCGCCATGCCGTGCACCTGCACCGGCAGCCCCGCCGGCCAGGGCCCGAAGGACCACTCGGCGGACAGCGACACGAAGGACTCGTAGAGGAGCGCGCCGCGGGCGCCCGGGCGGGTCTGCGCGAGGCGCTGCGCGATGGATCCGCCCCACGAGAAGCCCGCGTAGACGAGGTCCGCGGGCAGCCCGTCGAGGGCCCGTGCGGTGCGCTCGGCGACGACGTGGTCGGCGAGGCCCGCCATCAGCGCGAGGCCCGCCTCGATGGACTCGGGCAGCGCGCCGTCGAACAGGTCGGGCACGTGCACGGTGTGCCCGCCGTCGCGGAGCGCGTCGGCGAAGGCGTGGACCCCGGGGGTCGCGCCCTGCACGTGATGGAACAGCACGATCTCGGCCATGGCGCGCCTCTCGTCGTCCGCGCCGGGACGCGGATCCGGGCGCTCCCGTCGCGGGGCGCCGTGCCGCGAACCTACTCCGCGGCTCGATCGGCCCGGACGCGGGATCCGCGACGCCGACGCCGGCTCACCGCGCGGGCGGCCCCCACACCACGAAGTCCATGGCCAGCTCCATGGACCGGAGGCGGGCCGGGGAGAAGTCGTAGGGCATCTTCGTGAAGGCGTCCATCGTGCTCAGGGACCGGGCGGGCCGGCCGGATCCGCCGCGGGCGTCGTCCTCGTCGCCATCGCCGTCGGGGTGCAGCTCGTCCCAGGCGGCGATGAGCTCCTCGTCCTGCCGCGGGAGGTCGGACGCGTCGATCGCCGCCTGCAGCGCCTCCTCGAACGCGCGCCGCTCGGCCGCGACCTCCGCCACGCGGGGGTCGTCGACGGCGACCGTATCGTCGAGCGCCTCCTCGGCGGCGTCGACCCGGTCCGACGCCTCGCGCAGTCCCGGCAGCGTGGCGACCGCGATGTACCGGGTGGCGTTCAGCGCCGCGACGAGCGTGCCGAGGCTGCGCTCCATGACGAGCAGGGCGTCGAGGTCGGCCTGACGGAGGGCTCCCTCGGGCAGGCCCTCGAGGCGGCGGGCGACGAGGTCGGAGAGCAGGCCGAGCCGGCTGCCCCGGGCGCGCAGCCGACGCACGGCGTCCCGCTGCCGACGCAGCTCCGCCTCCTGGGCCGCGAGGGTCGCCTCGAGCCGGCCGAGGACGTCGGCGACGTCGTCGTCCCCGACGGCGGCCGGGGCGGCGTGGGCGGCGGTATCCGCGGCGGCTGCGGCACCCTCCCCTGCCTCCTGGTCGGCGAAGGCGGCGCGGATGTCCTCGAGGGCGATCCCCGCGTCGGCCATGCGCCGGATCCACATCAGCCGGACCATGTCGGCGTACCCGTACCGACGGCGGTCGTCGGTGCCCCGCTCGGGCTCGGGGATCAGGCCGATCTGGTGGTAGTGGCGGATGGTCCGCGGCGTGATGCCGACGAACGCGGCGGCGTCGCCGATCCGGACCCGACGCGGCGGGGTCGGCATGGGGATCGGGGTGGCGGTCACGACGGGGTCGCCCTCGGTCGGGTGGGTCTCGGCGGGGTGGGTCTCGGCGGGGTGGGTCATGGGACCACCCGATCACATGACGCTACGGGAGGTGCAAGCCCGGCCGCCGGGCGAGGTGCGCGCCGAAGGAGCTGCGCCTCGCCTCGTCGACGGCCTCGTCGAAGCGGAGGTCGGGGTCGTCGTGCAGGGCGATCACGGCGAGGGCATGGATCCGCACCCGGGCGTCCGCCGCGCGCCGCGACCGCTCGAGGACCGGCAGCGCCGCCCGGCCGACGCTCGCGAAGGCCCGCGCGAGGCTCGCCTGCGTGTCGCGGTCGCCGCGGCCGAGCTGCGACGCGAGCTGCTGGGAGAGCCAGCGCGCACCGGCCGGATCCCGGTCGCCGTCGACGAGTCCGGATGCCGTGCGCCACGCGGTGCGCGCCACGTGGTCGTCGGGATCCCGCAGCAGCGCGGGCGTGATGGCGGGCAGCGCGCGCCGGTCGCCGATCTTGGAGAGCGTGTGCAGCGCCTGGCTGCGGGCCTGCGGGATGGGCGACGCCAGCTCGGCGATGAGCGGCGGGATCGTCAGCTCCTCGTCGTGCCGGATCAGCGCCCACGTGAGCATCTCGCGCACGTTGAGGTCGGGCTCGACGCGGCACCGGTGGATGAGGCCCTCGACGAGCGCGGGATCCGGCCGGGTGCCCGCGGTGAGCGCGGCCTGCAGCCGGGCGGACGGGTCGGGCGAGCGGAGGGCGGCGGCCAGACGGGCGGCGATCTCGGCGTCGGCGGGGCGGTCGGGGCGCGCGTCGTCCGTCACAGTACGTCCTCGATCGCGGCGAGCACCCGGTCCGGGTCCTCGAGCTGCATGTCGTGGTGGATCCCCGGCAGCCGGCGCACGTCCCAGCCGTGCCGTTCGAGATCCGCCGCGCAGGCGTCGGGCAGCACCGAGGGCGCGTCGTCGGAGAGCACCAGCGTGGAGGGGACCGCCGGCGCGCTCACCGCGAGCGGGTGGAAGGCCACGTCGCGGAAGACGCCGACCGCCATGCCGCGGTCGAAGCGCGCCTGCGCGGCGTCGAGCGATGCGCGGACGGACGCCGGGTAGGCCGCGCGCACGCGGGCGGCGGCCCGGGCCCGCGGGATCTGCGCGGCGGCGAGCCCCACGAGCGGCGCCGCCCAGAACAGGCGGCCGCGGATCCCCGTGGTCGGCAGCGCGAGCCGGAACCCGGGGTCGAGGTAGATCGCGCGCGCGGGCTCGAGCCGGGCGACGGCGCGCACCAGCACGGATCCGCCGAGCGAGTGCCCGACGACCGCGTCGAGCCCGCGCGGCAGCGACGCCACGAGGTCGTCGGCCATGTCCTCGATGCCGTAGGCCGGCGCCCGGTCGCTCTGGCCGTGCCCGCGCAGGTCGACGGTCGTGACGGTGAAGCGGCCGGTCGCGACGAGCCGCTCGACGACGGGCGCCCAGGTCGCGCCGTCCGCGCCGAGGCCGTGCACGAGGCCGACGTGGCGCGCGCCGGCTCCGGTGGTGACGCGGTGCAGCTGCATGGGTCCAGTCTCCTCCGGGTGCCGCCGGGTGCCGAGCGCGGGACGGCCCCGCATCCGTCACCGGATGCGGGGCCGTCGCGAGCGGGTGCCGCGCTACAGCGTCGCTGCCGCCGGGTCCCAGTCCTCCGCGAGCGGCGTCGGCTTCGCGACGCTCGACGCGACCTCCACGACCTCGCGGCTGTCGGCCGCGTCGCGGATCGCGAGCAGCACGTCGAGCACGTGCGCCGCGACCTCGCCGGATGCGCGCACCGGGTCGCCGCCGCGGATGCTGCGCGCGAGGTCCAGCACGCCGGATCCGCGGCCGTACGTGGATCCGACGGCCGTCAGCGTCTCCGGCCCCTCCTGCCCGAAGCGCCACAGCTGGCTGTCGCCCTCGAACGTGTTCGGGTCGGGGAGCACGATGGTGCCCTCGCTGCCCGAGATCTCGACGAAGCCCATGCGCGGCAGCGCGTTCTGGAAGCTGAAGGTCGACTGCGCCGACTGCCCGCCCGCGAACGAGATGAGCGCCGCGTGGTGCGTCGGCACCTCCACCGGGAAGTCGGTGCCCGCGCGGGGTCCGCTGCCGATGGTGCGCGTGGTGCGCGAGGTCGAGGAGACCGCGCTCACCGTCTCCGCCGCGCCGAAGGCGTGCACGAGCGTGGTGACGTAGTACGGGCCCATGTCGAACAGGGGCCCGGCGCCCTTCGCGAACAGGAACTCGGGGTTCGGGTGCCAGGCGTCGGGGCCGGGCACGTGGAACAGCGTCGTCGCGGTGAGCGGCTCGCCGATGTCGCCGCGGGCGATGGCGCGCATGGCCGACTGGATCCCCGCGCCGAGCACGGTGTCGGGCGCGCACGCGACCTGCACGCCGGCGGCACGCGCCGCCTCGAGCAGGTCCTGGCCGGACTCGTGGTCCAGCGCCAGCGGCTTCTCGCTCCACACGTGCTTGCCGGCCGCGACGATCCGCCGGCCGACCTCCGCGTGCGTGGCCGGGAGCGTGAGGTTCACGACGATCTCGATCTCGTCCATCGCGAGCAGATCGTCGACGGTGCCGTGGTTCGGCACGCCGTGCTCCTCGGCGCGCGAGCGGGCGCGGTCGAGGTCGATGTCGGCGACGAACAGGACCTCGAGGTCCGGCATCGCCGTCATGTTCTCGAGATACGTGCCCGAGATGACGCCCGCGCCGATGACGCCGACGCCGACGCGGCCGGTGCCGCCGGTCACTTGTCGTTCTCCTGCAGCCAGGCGAGCGATGCCGCGATGCCGTCGAACACGTCGCCGGCGTAGTCGTCGAACTCGACGACGCGCAGCGCGTGGGGTGCGGCGGCCAGCACGGCGGCGACGTCGACGTCGCCCTGGCCGGCGGGCTCCTGCATCTTGAAGGCCTGCGCGAGCTCAGGCGGCACGACGAGCGCGGACTCGGCGCTCGGCAGCACCTTGGCGATCGCGTCGGAGATCTTGCCGTCCTTCACGTGCAGGAACCGCACGCGGTCACCGAGCTGCTCCAGGAGGGCGGGCGTGTCCATGCCGCCCACGGTCGACCAGAACGCGTCGAGCTCGAGCACGACGTCCGCGTCCAGGCGCTCGACGAACAGCTCGTAGATCGGGCGTCCGTCGACCTTGTTCGCGAACTCCCACTGGTGGTTGTGGTACCCGAAGGCGAGTCCGCGCGCGGCGGCCTGCACCTGCAGCTCGTTGACCCGGTCGGCGATCCTGTGCGCGTCGTCGGCGGTCTGCCAGCGCTCGGAGGGGATGAAGGGGTCGATGACCGTCTGGATCCCGAGCTTCGCGGCGGCGTCGAACGTGCGGGCGGCCTGGTCGTCGTCGCCGTCGATGACGGGCGCGTGGCCGGAGGGCGCGGTGACGCCGGACGCGGCGAACGCGGCGGCGAACTCGTCGGCGCGCTCGACGAACGCGTACGGCTCGACCTGCGTGTAGCCGATCTCGGCGACGCGGGCGACGGCGCCCTGCAGGTCCGCGGAGACAGCGTCGCGGACCGTGTAGAGCTGGACGGAGGGGGCGGTCATAGGCAAGTTGTCTTGGCGATGCACTCGACACGAAGCGGGGACATGCCCGCATTCTCTTGGATGCTGGGCACGCCAATGGTCGCTAACTGATAGCGAGCACGGCGCGTGACGATGGCATCCGTGCCTGACCCGAGGCAGAGATGTACTCGAACCAGGGAAACAGGGCGGTTTCGGCGGCGTCTTCCCCTGCACCCACCGCGTACAGGCCCACGTGTACGCCCACAAAGCCGCCGGCGTGCTCGGTGCTGAACCACGCGCGGGGTACCTTGCCAAGCGTGAGCCAGTCTCCCTGGCGCTCGTCCCAACACGAGAACACGTATGCGTCAAGGTCTCCAATCACGCGGAGCAGCATCTCGCCGTCCGGAGTAACCGCGACCTCGCCGCTGGTGCCCGAAGTGCCGGACCGCTGGAAGCGCACAATTGGCCGTCCGTCCTCATCCAAGGTCACGGCGAGCGTCGCGAAGTGTCGCTCGTCATAGAACACCGCCAGACCAGCTTCGTTCGATGACGATTGCGGGCGGAAGGACACGGACGTTCGCGCCTCGAAGCTCTGGTGCTCTTGCCTACGCGCCAGGAACGAGGGCGTGCCGCGGTCCGAGAGATCGTCGGACGACGCCCTCAGGGACACTCCGGCACCGCAGGCCTGCTCTTGCCCGCGAACAGGACCCCGCAGGCTTCGCCACCCGGGCGGAAGTCCTGCACCCTCGAAGAGCTCTCGCTCGACAGAAGGGGCGTCGGGAGTGGGGGCGTCGCTGAGCATGCTGATCGGGGCACGCTCCATCTCTCGGACATGGCCGAAGCCGGGTGCCAGCAGCAGGCCGTCGTCGGTCCATTCGGCGGGAACCAGGAAGACCTCGCGCCCGAGGGTGTGCGCCCCGTCGAGAGGACGGGTGGCGAGGACGAGAGCCCATGTCTCCCCCGCTGGGGTCTCCACGATGTCGGCGTGCCCGACGTTCTGGAAGACCGCTTCGGGGCCGAGGTGCCGGTGCGTGAGAAGAGGGCTTCGTGGGTCCGTCCGGTATGGGCCCGTCACCGTCGCAGATCGGGCCGCGGTCACCGAGTGGTTTCGCTCCGTCCCTCCCTCAGCTGCGATGAGGTAGTACACGCCATCGCGCTTGTAGATGTGTGGTGCTTCGGCCCACGCGCCGGCGACAGCACCGTTCCAGAGCACGTGTAGCGGCCCGGTCAGCTGCAGGGTCTCGAGGTCGAGCTCCTGGATGTATAGCTCAGCAGGCCCTCTGAGGAAGGGGTCTTCCGCATCCCGACAGGCGGTAAACCAGCACCGTCCGTCATCGTCGAAGAACAGGGATGGGTCGATGCCCTCGGCGTCCAGGACGACCGGCTGCATCCACGGCCCTGCCGCGTCCAAGGCCGTCGTCACGAAGTTCACGCCGCCTCGGCGATCCCGAGCGACGGTGGAGACGACGTAGAAGATACCGTCGTGATGCCGGATGGTCGGCGCCCAGATCCCATCGGACGTGTCGATCCCGGACAGGTCGATCTGCTCCGGCCGGTCAAGGACATGACCGATCTGCTCCCAGTGCACGAGATCCCGGCTGCGGTGCACGGGAATCCCCGGCCAATACGCGAACGACGACGTGACGAGGAAAAACTCATCCCCCACGGCGCAGAGGGACGGATCCGGGTTCATCCCCGTGAGGACGGGATTTTGGAAGGTGCTCATGGTGGGACTCCAAGCGGCGGCGATCGGCGTCTTCATAACGATGACAACGTGAACACTTGACAGTATGGCAACGTTAACAACACGATGGGCATACGCACCCCGAGGTTGGTTCCCCTTCCGCCTCGCACACGTCGAAGGAGATGTGACATGTCAGCACCGCGCCCCCACGCACGCCGAACGGCTTCGAAGGCCCGTCGACGCCGCCCCCTCGTCCTGGCCCTCGCCGCGGCCGGAGCGCTCACCCTCTCGCTCTCGGCCTGCTCCGCCGGTGCCAGTGGAGACGCCGCGGCCGACGGCCCGGTGACGCTCGACTTCTGGACGTACTCCGTCAAGGGCAACGACCCCAAGGCGCAGGCAATCGTCGACCGCTACAACGAGCTCAACCCCGACGTGACCGTCAAGCTCTCCGAGGTCGGCGGCACCGCCGACACGTCCTCGAAGCTGCTCGCTGCCGATCGTGCCGACGAGACCCCAGACATCGTCCAGGTCGAGTATCGGGCCCTGCCGTCACTCGTCGTGGCCGGTGTCGTGAAGGACATCACCGACGACGTCGCCGATGCGAAGGGCGACGTCGCGGACAACATCTGGGACCTCACGACCTTCGACGACCGTGTCTACGGCGTCCCGCAGGACATCGGCCCCGCCATGTTCACCTACCGCAAGGACCTCCTTGAGCAGTACGGAGTAGAGGTCCCCACCACGTGGGCGGAGTACGCCGACGCGGCCGAGAAGATCCACACCGCAGACCCCACGGTCTACATCTCCAGCTTCGACCCGGGCGAGTTCCAGTTCTTTGCCGCCCAAGCGGCGCAGGCCGGCGCCGAGTGGTGGACCAACGACGGAGACACCTGGAAGGTCGGCATCGACAGCGAGGAGTCGCTCGCGACCGCCGACTTCTGGCAGGACCTCGTCGAGCGCGACCTCGTCAAGGTCGAGGCCCTCGTCACCCCCGAGTGGAACGCGGAGATCAACGACGGCAAGGTCCTCTCCTGGGCCGCAGCGTCCTGGGTGCCCAGCGTCATCAACGCCGTCGCCCCCGACACGGCCGGCAAGTGGGAGTCCGCGCCGCTTCCCCAGTGGACTGAAGGCGATGCATCAGTCCCGTTCATCGGCGGGTCGGCCTACTTCGTGCCGGAGAAGTCCTCGGACTCCGAGGCCGCCGCGAAGTTCGCCACTTGGCTGTCGACGTCCGATGAGGGCTCGAAGCTCCTGCTGACGCTCGACCTGTACCCGGGCGGCAACGGCGGACGCGAAGCGACCGCCGAGAGCTCGCCGCCGGCACTCATGCCGGACCAGGCCGACTTCTACCAGATCGCCGACCAGGTCATCGAGGACACCACCATCCCCGTCACCTGGGGACCCAACGTCAACGTCGCGCAGACCGTGTTCAACGACGCCATGAACGCCGCGGCCCTGAACGGCACGTCGTTCCGCGACGTGTACACCGCAACCCAGGACGCCGTCGTCGCCGACCTGAAGAAGACCGGCTACTCCGTCAAGGAGTAGCCCCCCGGAGGGGCTGCGCCCACAGTCGCAGCCCCTCCCCCTCCGCTCACCCGGCACTCGAGTCTGGACACTGATGTCATCGCCCACCGCCACCATCGCGCCTCCCCCGCGCCCCACCACGGGGCGACCGCGGCGCCGTCGCCCGCTCCGAGGAGCGCTGACACCGTGGATGTTCGCCGCACCGGCGATCATCCTGTTCGCCGCGTTCCTCATCATCCCGATCATCTACGCGATCTACCTCAGCTTCCGCGGCTTCCGCGTCAGCGCCGGAGGCGCCTTCGGACGCCGCGAGGAGACCTTCATCGGCTTCGAGAACTACATCACCGCGCTCACAGACACCGAGTTCGTCGCGGGCCTCGGCCGAGTGCTGCTCTACGGAGCCATCTCCATCCCCAGCGTCCTGGGGCTCGCGCTCCTGTTCGCCCTGCTCTTGGACACTCCCCGCATCCGACTCCAGAGCTTCTCGCGCACCGCGATCTTCCTCCCCTTCGCCGTCCCCGGCGTGATCGCGAGCCTGCTCTGGGGGTTCCTCTACCTCCCTAGCACCAGCCCTCTCAGCGACATCTCCCGCGCGCTCGGCGGCGGCGCACTGAACTTCTTCGGCACCCCCACCCTCTACTTCTCCCTCGCGAACATCGCGCTGTGGTCCGGGGTCGGCTTCAACATGATCATCATCTACACCTCGCTCCGCGCGATCCCCACCGAGATCTACGAAGCCGCCCGCATCGACGGCGCGACCGAGCTACAGGTTGCGCTGCGCATCAAGGTGCCCCTCGTCGCCCCCGCGCTCGTGCTCACGGGCCTGTTCTCCGTCATCGGGACCCTGCAGCTGTACAGCGAACCGCAGACCCTACGGCCGTTCACGCCCCGCATCTCCAGCACGTGGGTGCCGCTGATGAAGATCTACCAGGACGCGTTCACCAACGACAACTTGGGCGCCGCCGCGGCCGCGTCGGTCATCCTCGCCGCCGCGATCCTGGCCTTCTCCCTGCTCGTGCTCCGCTTCTTCCAACGCCGGACCTTCGGAGACGCCTGATGGCCACCACACTCCCCGCCCCCGCCCCCGCCACCGCGGTCGTCCGCACGGGCGACCGCCAGCCCCGTCGGCGTCGCACCACCGCCAAGCGACCACGCCTCGCCACGATCATCCTGATCCTGGGCGCGCTCTACTGCCTTATCCCCGTCGCTTGGGTCGTGATCGCGTCGTCGAAGTCGCCGCGTGAGCTCTTCACGTCGTTCTCGTTCGCCCCCGGCACCGGGCTGCTCGACAACTTCGCCAACCTCAGCTCCTATGGCGGCGGGCAGTTCTGGCTGTGGTCGCTGAACAGCCTTCTCTACGCAGGAGTCGGCGCGGTGCTGTCGACGTTGATCTCCGCCATGGGCGGCTATGCGCTGTCCAAGTTCCGCTTCCGCGGGCGTGAGGCGCTGTTCACCGTGATCCTCGCCGGGGTGCTCGTGCCCGGCATCGTCCTCGCCGTCCCGCAGTACCTGTTGATGGCCGCCATCGGCCTGGCCGGCACCCACTGGTCGGTGCTGTTGCCCGTGCTCATCAACCCGTTCGGGATCTTCCTCTGCCGCGTATTCGCGACCGCCGCCGTCCCCGAGGACACGCTCGAGGCCGCGCGGCTCGATGGTGCTGGTGAAGTGCGGATCTTCGGGTTCATCGCGCTGCCGATGATGACTCAGGGGCTCGTCACGGTGTTCCTGCTCCAGTTCGTCGGGATCTGGAACAACTTCTTGCTGCCGTTCATCATGCTGTCCGACCAGGACAAGTACCCGCTGACTCTCGGCCTCTACACGTTCCTCTCCAAGGGTGCCGGCGACACCTCCCTCTACCCGCTGGTGATCATCGGCTCGGCGGTGTCCGTGATCCCGCTCATCATCCTGGTGCTCGTCCTCCAGCGCTTCTGGCGGGCGGACCTGCTCGCAGGCGGGCTCAAGGGCTGAGCGCAGCCGTTCGTCTTCGTCTCTGCACCCGATGCATCTCGTCACCTCAGGAAGGTCTCATCTCGTGATCGCCACCACCCGCCCATGCCCCCCCGCAGCCTCGACCGACGAGAGGACGCAGGCGTGAAGTTCACCGACGGCTACTGGGAGATCCTTCCCGGCGTGACCGCGCTCTACGCGCAGGAGACCCACGACGTGTGGGAGCAGGACGGCGGCCTCGTCGCGTACGCCCCCACCAAGCGCATCGAGACCCGCGGCGACACCCTCAACCTGCCCATGCTCACCGTCTCCCTCACCTCACCAGCAGAGGGCATCATCCGCGTCCGCATCGAGCACCACCGCGGCACCCGAGGCCGAGGCGGCTTCACCCTGCCCGGTGACAAGGGGCAGCGCATGGGCGACGCGACCGTCGTCGACAGCGTCGGCACCCTGACCAGCGGGCCACTCACGGCCACCATCCGCGAAGGCGCACCCTGGTCGCTCGAGTTCCACTCCGGCGGCACACGGCTCACCGGATCTGGCCACCGGTCCGTCGGGTACATGCACGACACGGCCGGACGGGCCTTCGTGCACGAGCAGCTCGACCTCGGCGTCGGTGAGCACATCTACGGCTTGGGCGAGCGCTTCGGCCCTCTCGTGAAGAACGGCCAGTCCATCGACATCTGGAACGCCGACGGCGGCACCTCCAGCGAGCAGGCCTACAAGAACATCCCCTTCTACCTCTCCGACCGCGGCTACGGAGTGCTCGTCAACGACCCGGGAGCCGTGTCTTACGAGGTCGGCACCGAGACCGTCGAACGCGTGCAGTTCTCGGTGGAGGGCGAAACTCTGGAGTACCTCGTTATCGCTGGTCCCACCGGCAAGGACGTGCTCGAGCGGTACACCGCACTCGCGGGACGACCCGCGCTCGTGCCCGCGTGGAGCTACGGACTCTGGCTCACCACGAGCTTCACCACCTCCTACGACGAGGAGACGGTCAACTCCTTCATCGACGGATTCGCCGAACGCGACCTGCCCCTCTCCGCCTTCCACTTCGACTGCTTCTGGATGCGCGAGTTCAACTGGACCGACTTCGTCTGGGACCCCCGCGCCTTCCCCGACCCCGATGGCATGCTCAAGCGTCTGCACGAGCGCGACCTCAAGGTGTGCGTCTGGATCAACCCCTACATCGCCCAGCGCTCGCGCCTGTTCGATGAGGGCGCAGCCGCTGGCTACCTGGTCCGAAAGCCCGACGGCGACGTCTGGCAGTGGGACATGTGGCAGGCCGGCATGGCGCTTGTCGACTTCACCAACCCCGACGCGGTCACCTGGTACCAGGGCTACCTCCGCCAACTCGTCGCGCAGGGGGTCGACTCCTTCAAGACCGACTTCGGCGAGCGGATCCCCACAGACGTCATCTGGCACGACGGCAGCCACCCCGAGGCGATGCACAACCTCTACGCACAGCTCTACAACAAGGCCGTGCACGAGGTGCTCGTCGAGGAGCGCGGCGAACGGGACGCGGTCCTGTTCGCACGATCCGCGACCGTCGGCGGCCAGGCGATGCCCGTGCACTGGGGCGGCGACAACTCCTCCAGCCACGTGTCCATGGCCGAGACTCTCCGCGGTGGCCTCTCCCTCTCCATGGGCGGCTTCGGCTTCTGGGCACATGACATGGGCGGCTTCGAGGGACTGCCGGATGCGGGCGTGTTCAAGCGGTGGCTCGCGTTCGGGCTGCTGTCCTCGCACTCACGACTTCATGGCTCGAGCTCCTACCGGGTGCCGTGGCTGTTCGACGAGGAAGCCGTTGACGTCACGAGGTCCTTCACGAAGCTCAAGCTCTCGCTCATGCCGTACCTGTTCCAAGCCGGCGTTGAAGCCAATGAGCGAGGCGTGCCGGTGATGCGCCCGATGGCGCTCGAGTTCTTCGGCGACCGCGCGGTCACCCACCTCGACACCCAGTACATGCTCGGCGGCGACCTCCTCGTCGCGCCCGTGTTCTCCGCCGACGGCACAGCCGAGCTCTACCTGCCGCACGGTCGCTGGACAAACTGGTTCACCGACGAGGTCGTTCAGGGCGGCGCGTGGCGGACAGAGAAGCACGGTTTCGACACATTGCCGCTCTACGTGCGCGAGGGCGCCGTCATCCCCGTCGGCGGCCGTGACGACCGGCCCGACCACGACTACCTCGCTGGCCTGACGCTGCACGTGTTCCCCGGCCCGGACGGTGCACGCGACGTCACCGTCACCGATGCGCGCACCGCTGAAGCGACGACGTACCGTGTCGAGCGCCGCGGCGGATTTGTCGAGGTGACGCCACCGGCAGGGGTGCCGGAGCCCCGTGTGGTCCTACGCGGCACACAGGAGAGCTGAGTCAATACTGGCCGGGTCCATGCGGGCCTGTCCGGCGTCACGACATCAGCTCGGTAGCGTCGTCGGCGGGTGGCCGAGTTCCCGACTCCACTCGCATGTCGTGACACCGCACGGAATAGAGAACTGACATGCACGACGGAACGCGCACGAGCGAGCACAAAGCGGAGCCCCGCGCTTACGCGCACGCACAGCTGACATCGCCGAGGTCGCTGCCCCTTGAGCCAGAGCGCGCTGCGGCTCCGACGGCTCGCGGTGTTCGGGTTCAAGCTCGTCTTCGGGATCGACATGTCGTCTTGGGTGGTGCGGACGCCCGCCGTCCGCGACCTCCTCACCGCATCCACCGCGGGGTAGGCCTCGTGCTGCTCGGTCTGTCCGTCGGATCAATGACCGGGGTCCTCACCTCGGCCGCGTCCGTGCGCCGCCACGGCGTGCGCCTCACCGTCGCACTTGGCGGGACTTCGTTCACCGTGGGCATCGCGCTGGTCGCGGTGCGCTGCGACTGCCCGCAGCACGCCTACGTCCCTGTCACGCGTCGAGAGCGTCTCGCCATAGCCATGGTCGAGCAAAAGGGGCGTGCGGTTCGGGCGGGACGGCCAGAAGGTGTCCCAACCACCGATTGCTTCCCACTCGGCCCGCGACCCCAAGTACGCCGAGACATTCGGTGAGGGTGTCGTCGGGGCTGTAGCGGAACTTCTCGGAGACGCTGGGGATGTAGTGAAGAATTGTGCGTATCGACATGGCAGCGGCTGCCGGTTCCGCAACATCGAGCGCGACGCCTGAGTAGGAGCGGCCGAAAACGTCGGTGGACAGCCGCCGGGCGTTCGGATCGGCGGCGAGCCCGCCGAGCGGCGGGACGGGGCGCCGCTGTAATCAAGCGTCACGCCGTCTCTCAGTTGCTCAAGCGCTCAAGCGTCGCTTCGAGGTCACGTCTCAGCGCCTCCGGTCCTGCCGTCATCAGTTGGACGGGGAGGTGAACCATGATCATGTCGAGCGTCATCGCTGCGGCCTCCGGGACATTGCTGTCGATGGAGATGCCGGGGAGATGAGTGGCAAAGACCTTGAGTACCTCTTGCCAAGCTCGCCGGTTCTCGACAAGCACCGCGAGTGGAGTATCCAGTCCGTATGTGCGGCGTGCGTCCTGCGTCGTCGCGTAACGCCACGAGTGACCGCCCGGCCCAACCTCCTCGACGAGGTTGTCGGGGTGCAAAGGCAGAACGACTGTCGCCGTTGCTCCTTCGGGAATGACGACGTTGAGCTCCATGTGGCCGCTCTCCAGCTGCCACCCCACTTCGGCACGGCCGAGCACGGTGTCGTGTGCGACACGTGCCGACGTGAGGTTCCCACCAGGGATGGGAGCGATCTTGATCCGCTGCCAGCCGGGCTCGATCCTCTCGAGCCCGCCCACGACGCGATGGAGCCAGTCGGCGACCGAGCCGAGGGCATAGTGGTTGAGCGACGTCATGCCGGTGGAGTTGAGGGTGCCATCAGGGAGGACGGAGTCCCATCGCTCCCAGATGGTCGTCGCACCCATGGTCACCGGGTAGAGGAAGGAGGGGCAACCTTCTTCGAGTAGGAGCAGGTACGCCTCCTGCACGTGACCCGTACTGGTGAGCGCATCGGCCACGTGCGGTGTTCCTGCGAACCCCGTCGAGATCCGGTAGCCAGATTGCGCTACGAGCTCAGCGAGCCGGTCGCCGGCTTTTCGACGCTGCTCGCCTTGCAGGATCTCGAACACGATGGCGAGAGCGTATGCGGTGGATGATTCATTGGTCACTCGTCCTGCCGGGGTGACGTACTGATGGCGGAACGCCGCCCGGACACGCTCGGCCAACGCTGAGAAATGCGCGGCGTCGTCCTCCTCTCCTAAAAGACCAGCGGTAGCGGCAAGTTCTCGTGTGGTCTTGCATAGGTACGCGGACGCGACGAGGTGCTTGTCCGTCTTACCCGCCGCGGCGTTCTCCGGAGGTGCGTCCGGATCGAGCCAGTCGCCGAACTGGTACCCCTTGCTCCATAGGCCATCCTCATCGAGAAGCGGTTCGACCTGCGTCATGAAGGCGACCATCGACGGGTAGCTGCGCCGAAGGATCTCGAGGTCTCCGTACTCGTTGTACAGAACCCACGGAAGGCTGATGGCCACATCGCTCCAGAGTGCAGTGGGCGCGGACGGGTGGGTCAGGATGTCAGGCACGACCCAGGGCACGAAGCCCTTCTCGGTCTGCTCGGCGGCGAGGTCTTCGAGCCAGGATCGGAGCACCCCTCGGACGTCGTAGAGGAAGGCAGCCGACGGCGCGAACGCGTTGAGGTCACCTGTCCATCCCATTCGCTCGTCGCGCTGAGGACAGTCGGTCGGAACGCCGACGAAGTTACCGCGCATCGAGCGCACGACATTGCCGTGGAACTTCGTGACGAGGTCGTTGGACGTCTCGAACCATCCCGATCGGGCCATGTCGCTGTGAACGACGATGGCGCGGATGTCCTCCGCCGACAGCGTGCCGGGCCAGCCTTCGACGTCCACGTAGCGGAAGCCATGGAAGGTGAACCTGGGCTCCCACGTCTCGGGGACCTCTCCCCCGCGCATTGTGTAGCGGTCCGTAGCTGCCGCGCCTCGGTTCGACTCGTACTCTGGCTCGCCACCGGGCGTGAGCGTCTCCGCATGTCGAAGGACCACAGTTGCACCGCGATCTCCCGAGACCCGGATCCGCACCCAGCCCACGAGGTTCACTCCGAAGTCGACGACCGTGCGCCCAGCTGGCGTCGTCGTGATCGCGACCGGTTCGATCTCCTCCATGGCTCGAATGGGGGGCGCGATGTCCGCTCGCAGGGTCGCGAGATCCCACTCGATCACGACGGCCGATTGCCACGCACCGTCATCGAACCCTGGCTGGTCCCAGCCGGTCGGCTCGAGTCGGGCGTCGTACTCCTCGCCCTCGTAGAGGCCGTGGGCCTTGACGGCGCCGGTGGAGCAGCGGGAGGCTTCGCCGCTGACGATCGTCTCAGTGCGGTCGGCGTACTCGACCTCGAGCTGGAGGAAGACGGCAGGGCGGTCGATGTAGTTGTGGCGGATGCCTTCGTAGCTCAACAGGCCAGCGGCCCAGCCCTCCCCCACGACGGCTCCGAGGACGTTCTCTCCCGGCTGGAGGGAGGATGTGACGTCGTAGCTGCTGACTCCGAGACGGTGCCGGTACGAAGTCCACCCGGGCGCGAGGAGTTCGTTGCCGACTTTCGCCCCATTCAACGACGGTTCGACGATGCCGAGGGCTGTGACATGCAGTGTCGCGTTGAGGACGTCGTCACGGAGGGAGAAGGTGTGACGCACGTAGAGTGCCGGATCGCCGGCGCTCGACGGGGTGCTACTGCCGACGAATCTCGCTTGCCAGTCGTGCGCCGTCATCGAGCACCCCGCACCCTGATCACCGTGATGACAGATCCAAGGGCGAGGATGCCTCCGGAGACGAAGAGCAGGGTGTAGTTCGCGCCGGAGGCGCCCGTCGAGAGAACGAGTGGGGCGATGGCCGGCCCCACAGCCGTCGAGAGAGCGCCGGACAGGTGATAGATCGACATCCACTTGCCGCTCTCAGCCTTATCAGGAAGCACATCCGAGGCCAGCGCGAGGTCGACGGAGTTGAAAGCCCCGGTTCCGGCAGCGAGCAGCGCGCCCGCGACGGCGTAGATGACGAAGTCGGAGGAGAAGGCGGCGGTGATCATTCCGGCGGCGATCATGGCCGAGGCGAGGTAGATGAAGGGCTTTCGCCGACGCAGGCGGTCTGAGAGCGTTCCTCCGGCGATCGTAAAGAGCATGGTGGCGAGAAGGGAGATCCCACCGACGACGGCCAGCTGCCGGCCTGCTTCTTCTGCGGTGAAGCCGAGGCGGTCTAGGAGAAAGTACAGCTGGTAGGTCGTGAAGAACGCGAGCCCTATCTGGAGGCAGAACTTGCCGATCCATACCCAGGCGAAGTCGGGGTGCTTGCGCGGGTCGAAGAGCAAGGAACGCAGCGCTGCCCCGATCGGTCGTTGTGCTCCCGCGGGTGCGGGAGCGTCCGGGACGACGAACAGCCACAGCACGACTCCGACGGCCAGCACAGCCACCGGCAGCAGGAAGAGGAGGACGAGATCGCCGGTGAGGAGGCTGCCGACGAGGGTCGCGCTCACGCCGGCGATGGACGCCGCCACGCCGCTCAGAGCGCCCAGCTTTCCGCGTTGTTCAGCCGGTACGCGCTCGGGAAGGGTTGGATTGAGTGCGGCGCTGATCGCACTTGCTGCGACCTGCGCGATGATCCAGCCCGCGAGGACGAGCGGTACAGACGGCGCGATCGCGATCAGGCAGGCCGCAAGAGCCGCCACGCCGAGACCGAAGACGAGGAACGGGCGCCGCCGTCCCCAGCGGAGTCGTGTCGCATCGCTGAGCACGCCGAAGATCGGGCCGAGGATGAGGTTGAAGAGTGCTCCGATCCCGACGATCAGACCCAGAGCCGCCTCCTTCCCCTCGGGCTCGATGAGCTGCACCTTGTACGCGAGGCTGAACAGCGACGGCACGAAGAGCACGAGGAAGAAGCCGAAGTACGTCAGGGAGTAGACGGCGACGAAGCCGGCGCCCACGCGGGGCGGTTCGTTGCTCTCGGACGTCCCGGTGACTACAGGATCGCCGCCGAACGCTCCCGCGGCTTCGCGCTGCGTCGCCTCGATGTTCGGGTCGGTGAGCGGAGAGATGTTGACAAGGGCGTTGCGCGGCGAGTCGGCCCGCCGGGTCCCGCGTTCGTCTTCGGACATGGGTCGTTCCCTTCGACGGCCCGCCAGTGGACCGATCGAGAGAAGAGAACCATGCATATTGGCGCGCGTCAATAGCGCCCCTAGACTCGTTGACGCGCGGCAAAGACGCTGGCCGTCGCAGGACAGGAGACCTCGTGGACGCTCACCGCACCGTGATCTGCAATCCCATCGATCTGCCGTATCGCTATCAGGACTTCGGTCGCGGCCCCGTACGCGCGGTGTTCCGCGAGGCAGCCGACCCCTCCGTCGTGCTGTTCCGGGGCAGGTACTACCTGTTCGCGTCCATGACCGGAGGCTTCTTCCACTCCGACGACCTCGCGTCGTGGGTCTTCGTCGCCACGCCGCAGCTGCCGGAAGGGGATTACGCCCCGGATGTCCGCGACATGGACGGGAGCCTCTACGTCACAGCCTCCCGACGGAGGGGCCCCTGCCCGGTCCTGCGGTCACGCGACCCGCTCGTCGAGCCATTCGCCCTCGTCGCGGAGAGCTCGTTCGCCTACTACGACCCCAACTACTTCCAGGACCGGGACGGGCGGAGGTACCTGTACTGGGGCTGCTCCAACAAGGAGCCTCTACGTGGAGTGGAGGTCGACCAGGACTTCCGCCCGCTCGGAAGCGCCGTCGACCTGCTCTCGGGGCAGCCCGACGAGCACGGCTGGGAACGACCGGGCGAGTCCAATGTGGTGCGCCCGCCGTCGACCATCAGGGAGAAGCTGTCAGCGCGCCTCTTCGGGACCCACAGCACGACGCCGTTCATCGAGGGCGCTTGGATGACGGAGCACGACGGAACGTACTACCTGCAGTACGCGGGCCCCGGTACCGAGTACAACGTGTACTCGGACGGTTACTACACGGCGAGCAACCCGCTCGGCCCCTACACCTACTCACCCGACAGCCCCTTCTCCTCCAAGCCGGGTGGCTTCGTCACCGGTGCAGGGCATGGCAGCACCTTCCAGGACGCGCACGGCAACTGGTGGCATGCCGCGACCATGCGCGTGTCGGTCAATCACCACTTCGAGCGTCGGATCGGCCTCTTCCCTGCAGGATTCGACGAGGACGGCACGCTGTTCTGCAATCAGACCTTCGGTGACTACCCGACCGTCGTCCCGGACGGACCAGCCGATCCGTGGCATGACCACTCGCCGCGATGGATGTTGCAGTCGTATCGGTCGGCGACCTCTGCCACGTCCCATGCTCAGGGCCACGGGCCGGAGCTCGCGGTTGACGAGGACATCCGCACCTGGTGGGCCGCCGGCTCCACGCGTCCCGGTGAAGCGTTGACGCTCGACATGGGGACGCCTCGGACGGTGCACGCGATCCAAGTCAATCTCGCCGACCATGAGATGGTGAAGCACAAGCCGGCTCGGCCACTGCGGGATCCGGACGAAGCACGCGACGCGTTCCGCGCCGTGGTGGTCGAGGATGTGCCGGTCCGTTACCTGCTCGAGGCGTCCGAGGACGGAACCACCTGGGTCACTCTCCATGACGGAGGCGTCGATCCCTCCGATGCGCCGCATCGACTGATCCGACCACAGCAGCCATTCCCCGTCCGCTTCATCCGTGTGACAGGTATCAGCATGCCCTGGGGTGGCGTCTTCGCGATCAGCGGTCTTCGCGTGTTCGGGCATGACGGAAGGCCGCGGCCAGCCGCGGTCGTGCCGCGTCTCCAGAGGACCCAGCCGACAGCTGCCCGAGTGCGATGGCAGGCGGACGACTCGGCTGATGGCGTCGTCATCCGCTATGGACGTCGCCCGGATCGGCTGTACCACTCCTGGCAGGTCTGGGGGGCGGCGGAGCTGGAGCTGCCGACCCTGAACGCCGGGGAGGACTACTGGATCGCTGTCGACGCGTACAACGCCGGAGGGGTCACCCCGGGGGAAGCAGTCGCGCTCTCGGCGTGACTGATCCGCATGGGGCAACCCCTCGACGGTACGTCAGTAGTGGAAGACGCGGAACCTCACCGCTCCTGCGTCAGGCAGGCGCGTCGGGATGACCCGATCCGTCAGCATCGGGGAGTTCGCGAAGGGGAAGGGCACGAGGGTGCCCGCCGCAGTCTCATCGCCGTTGAGTCGACGTGTCACCACGAGTTCGCGGTCGATGAGCGAGTACTCGTCCGCGGAGAGGAGCGACGGGGTTCCCGTGTCGCTGGGCTCCACGGTGACCCAGAAGCCGCGCCCTATGACGAAGACGCCGTCGCCGTCCTCGATGGCGATGCCGTACGCGGGGTACACGGGCTGAGCGGGTATCCACGGTGAACGGGTGTTGATCCTCAGCTCGGCGGACGGAAAGGAGATGACCACGTCGGGATGTTCGTCATCGAGCATGAAGCCCATGGTGCGCGCCGCGGGGTCGCGGCGCAGGAGTTCCGCTGCGATGGCGAGGAGGCCGTAGGTATCGACGACCTGCGCGCTCGATGGGTCGTCGGGGTCGAGACTGTCGATACCGAAGGGTGAGACGCCGATCGCCCGGTACGAACCGAGGGCGGCGAACATCTGCCCGATGCCGACCGCGTCGGCGCGCAGCTCAGGGATGAAGAGCCGGTTGCGGCGACCAGCGAACGCAGTGAAGACCGGGTCGGCATCGGCGACATACATGTCGGGCGCGAGCAGGTCGAGCTGCGGCGCCAGCGCTTCCCAGATCCCCGCGACTCGGGCGACGGGCCCGCCGGAAGGGTATTCCCCCGGCTCCTTCCCGCCGGCGAGGGCGACCGGCCCGTCCAGCACGCTGTCCGCGTCGAGCCATGCGTTGACGAAGTACGGGAGGTCGGTCTCCTCTCGGCCGGCGGCGGCGACCTCCTGGACGTAGGCAGCGTACGCGGCCGCCATGAAGGCCTCGTGTGCCACGGCGTGATCACCGAAGACGTCCGTCCAGGTTCCGCTGCTGAGTCGACCCATGTCCATCCACGCGAGATGGACTGGTGTTCCTGGTTCACCCTGGACTGCGGTGACGACGGCATCGGGAACGAGACCGGCGAAGGCAGCCTCGGCGAGGTCGCTGTAGTCGCGCGTCGCTCCGAGGAGGCCGATCTCGTTCTCGATCTGCACCATCAGGACCGTGCCATCACGGTCCTTCTCCGTGATGCGACGCATCAGGGCGGCGAACGCTCGACCATCAGCGTCGCGCGTCGCGTCGCAGAAGGGCGTGAGGTGGTCGAGGCGTGCACCATCCTTCGACAGTGCGCGAGGGAATCGCTGCTGGTCCGTCTTGACCCAGCCCGGCGCGTAGGTCGAGACCGCGTTCTTCCACGCGCCGAACCACAGGGGCACCAATCGCAGGCCGAGGTCGGTCGCGGTCTCGATCATCGCGTCGATCAGGGTGGTATCGAAACGGCCCTCCTCTGGCTCGAATAGATCCCAGGCGACGGGTGCGAGGACGGTGTTGGCACCGAGCCGATGCACCGTCGCGAACGACTCCGTGATCGCGGGGAGACTGCTCGAGCTCGAGTTGTGCACTTCTGCACCCAGGACGATGAACGGTCCATCATCGGTCCGGAGGTAGTGCTCGGTCCATTGAGCGGAAGTCGTGGTCGTCATGTCGGGTTTCCGTTCCGGACTAGATCGCGTTGGCGATGGCGATGGACCCGAGCCAGGCGAGGCTGGGTTTGGGACGCCGTTCGAAGGTGTCTCGGTCAACGGCGATGAGACCGAAGGTGGGCTCCCATCGTCCCCACTCGAAGTTGTCGAGCAGACTCCAATGGCAGTAGCCGCGGACGTCGATGCCGTCGTCCATGGCAGCCTTCATTCCTTCGAGGGCGGCTCTCGTGTATTCGATGCGCCGCTCGTCGTCGTCGGTTGCGATGCCGTTCTCGGTGACGATGATGGGCACGTCACCGATGACGTCGTGAGTGTGTCGGATGGCGATGCTGAGCGCATCAGGTCGGTACGCCCATCCCATCAACGTGTTCGTGGAGGCGTCAGGGTGAGGGACGACTCCGTTCTCGTCGACGGCCTGGCTCGTGTAGGACTGCACGCCGATGAAGTCGTCCTCACGTCCCGCATCGAGGTACTTGTCCTCCCACCGGTGCTGGATCTCGGCGTACTCGAGTTCCGCTCCGGGCGTCGGCGTGAATGCCTGGTTGGCCACCGTCCAGCCGACCTGGGCATCCGTCAGCCGCCGCACGAGAGGGGCTGCGACCCGGTGGGCGGCGATGAGCGCGTCACCGTATTCAGGGTCGGGATCCGGTGTAGCAGGATACGCGTGGCCTGCGGCGACGATACGTGCCGCCCCATGGTTCATGGCTACGACGTTCGGTTCGTTGATGGTGCACACGTACGGCACGTCCGCGAGGATGCTGCACGCTTCCTCGACGTAGCGGGCGAAGACGTCTGCCGCGTCTGGTGCCAGCCAGCCGCCCCGTTCGCCGAACCAGATCGGGTGCGTGAAGTGATGGAGGGTGACGAAGGGCGTGAGCCCGAGGTCAAGCGCCGTGTCGATCATGCGTCGGTAGTGCGCGAGCTCAGCTCGTGAGAACTTGCCCGGACGAGGTTCGATTCGGGACCATTCGAGGCTGAAGCGATAGGTCGTCAGGCCGGAGTCCGCGAGCAGGCGCATGTCCTCCGCGAAGCGGTGGTAGCTGTCCAGGGCATCGCCGCTGGCGTCGATGTATCCCTCAGCGACCTTCTCCAGTTCCCACCAGTCGTTGTTGAGGTTGTTGCCCTCGACCTGGTGGGCAGCCGTGGCGGCACCCCAGAGGAATCCGGAGGGGAATGCAGCATTCATGATCACTCGTTTCACAAGATTGGGACAAGGCGATGATGTCGTCCTCGTCGGTGGATGGATCGGCCGAGCGCAGGGCGGTCGTCCCCTCGGAGCGTCGAGAATCGACGACGCGATGCGCAGATCGAAGGGACGCCTACCTCGCGCAGCGAGGAGCTCGCGAGGTTCTCGGCTCAGGCGGGCGCACTGGCGCTGATGAGCTCCTCGAGAGCAGTCGTCGCGATGGGGAGCCCGGAGATGGCCACGAACTGACGCATCGTCATGGAGGCCATCATCGCGAGGTGCTCCGGTGAGACTTCGACCGCTCCGAGTCCCAGGACCTCCTTGACACGCGTGCCGACCAGGGGATGATCGAACCAGGTGCTGAGGGGCGTGTCCATGGTGACGGGGACGATGACCCGATCACCGTCCAGGGCGATGGGTGCGGAGTGGAGGACCGTCAGAGCGTCGGTAGCGATCTCGATGGAGTAGTTGCCCGGTGCGACGAGCCACCGCTGGTGCTTGATGTCCCAGTAGCTGAACGCTCGGCGTGGTAGTTCGATGCTGACGGATCGGGTCTCGCCGGCCTGCAGCTCGATCTTGTCGAAACCCCGCAACTCTCGGACAGGTCTGACGACAGGCCCAGCCTCCGTTGTCACGTACACCTGCACGACGTGCTTTCCCGCGCGATGGCCTGTATTGGTCACCTCGACGGTGACGACGAAGCCGTCCTCGAGTGAGCCCTCGACCCTGGGCTCACCCGTCGTGAAGGACGTGTAGGAGAGCCCGTGACCGAACGGGTAACGCACCGGTGTCTGGAAGGTGCTGAAGTAGCGGTAGCCCACCATGACGCCTTCGCCGTAGCGGACATGGCCCTGCTCACCCGGGAAGTTGAGGCTGCTGGGGTGGTCCTGCAGGCGCAGGGGTATCGTCTCCGCGAGGTGGCCGGAAGGGTTCACCCGCCCCAGCAGGATCTGCGCGATCGCGACGCCTCCGCCCTGACCGAGCAGGAACCCTTCGAGGATCGCGTCGACGTGGTCATGCCAGGGCTCGAGCGAGACGACACCGCCATTGGCGAGGACGACGACCGTGCGCTGGGCGACGGCGGCGACCTCGGTGATCAGCCGCACCTGCTGCGCGGGTAGCTCGAGGCTGCCTCGGTCGAACCCCTCGGACTCGGACGCCTCATCGAGGCCTGCGAACACGACGGCGATGTCGCTGTGTCGGGCGACATCGAGCGCCTCGGCTAGCAGACCCTCATCGTCCCCGGTCCCGTCGAGAGAGAAGCCCTCGGCGGAGCTGATCGCGATTCCCTGCTCGATCGTCAGATCCCTCAAGGCCTCGAGAGGCGAGTCGACGCGGGTCGCGTTGACGTGCGCGCTACCACCGCCCTGGTAGCGCGGGGCCTGGGCGAAGGCTCCGATGACAGCCACCTGCTTGCCGTCGGGGATGGGGAGCGCACCGCGTTCATTGCGGAGGAGGACCGCGCACTCGGAGGCGAGCTCCTGGGCGAGGAGGTGGTGCCCGTCCAGGTCGACCGAGGGGCGATCCGAGGATGCGTATCGAGCGAGTGCTGCGACTCGCGTCACGCTCGCGTCGAGGTCTTCGCTCGTCAGCTCGCCGGTCGCCAGTGCGCCCGTCACATCATCGTCGTGGGCACCTGTGCCTCCCGGCATCTCGAGATCGAGTCCTGCCCGGAGCGCAGCGACTCGATCGGTGACCGCGTTCCAATCCGAGACCACCACGCCGTCGAAGCCCCACTCCTCACGGAGGACGTTCGTGAGGAGCCAACGGTTCTCGGAAGCGAAGACACCGTTGATGCGGTTGTAGGAAGCCATGACCGTCGCCGGCTCACCGTCCCGGACCACCCGCTCGAAGGCGGAGAGGTAGATCTCCCTCAAGGTCCGCTCGTCGACATCGGCGCTGACGGTCTGTCGGTGGGTCTCCTGGTTGTTAGCCGCGAAGTGCTTCACCGACACTCCTGGGCCCTCGGACTGCAGCGCTCGCGTGAAAGCGGCACCGAGCACTCCGGACACGAGAGGGTCCTCCGAGTAGTACTCGAAGTTGCGTCCGCAGAGCGGAGATCGCTTGATGTTCACTCCAGGACCGAGCACGATGTCGACGCCCTGTGCTCTCGCCTCACGGCCGAGTGCAGCGCCGAGCCGCTGTGCCACGCGGCGGTCCCAGCTCGAGCCCACCGCGACACCAGGAGGGAAGCATGTGGCGGGCGTGCTCTCGAAGAGCGCGAGGTGGTCGTGCTGCCCGGCCTGGTGCCGGAGCCCGTACGTGCCGTCCGCCAGGACGACCGAGGGCAGTCCCAGCTCCGGGATCGCCTCCGTCTCCCAGAAGTTCCGTCCGGAGAGGAGAGCGGCTTTGCGCTCCGCCGGCAGCTCGGCTGCGGTGGTCGGCGCGGCCGAGGATGCGCGTTCGTCTGCGTTGTCGTCGATCACGAGTGGTCCTTTCGTCAGTGGGACGGTTCAGTGGTGGCAAGACGGTTGGTGTCACCGCTCAGAGGGGAAGCGGGGAGCGGGGCCTGCCCGGGCTCTCGGGCATCCATAGCGAGTTCGGCTGTGCCGAGCGTGCGGCCACGAGCGGTGACGGTGACGGTCCCCGGTGCACCGGTAGAGCGGATCACGGCGAGGACACGACCTCGGAAGGTGCGGTGCGTCGCCGTCGTGTACGACTCCTCCGAGGAGGGTGCCGACGATCCGAATCCGATGACTTCGCCTGGACCGTCGACTGTGACAGCGACCTGCTCGTCGGCGAGCATCTCGACGACTCCGTTCTCGCCGACGACGGTGATCTCTGCGAAGAGCAGATCATCGCCGTCCGCGATCATGTCGCGCGACTCTGCCTCGACTCGCAGTCGCAACGGACCGGTCGCGCTGCGAAGCGATGACCGCGACACCTCGATCCCGTTGCGGTACCCGACAGCCTCGAGGGTGCCCGGCTCGTACGGGACGGTGAAGTCGGCTCGGAAGCCTCTTCGGCGTCCGGCACGTCGACGCCCGACGCGTCGACCGTTGAGGAGCAGCTCGACATGGTCGTCGGCGGAGTAGATCTGGACCTCTGACTTCCTGCCGTCAGACCCGCGCCACGACCAGCTCTCGACCGCATCCGTCACGCGCCATGCCGATCGCACCATGGGCATGCCGCTCCGGTCGAGGGGTCGCACCCCTATGGCCGGCCGGTGCAGGTCTCCCCAAGCCAATTGAGCGAGGCGGAGGGTGATGTCGGGCTGCCCGATCAGGTCGAACATCCCGGGCCCGGCGATCAGGTACGGGTAGGGCTTGGACAGGCCGGCCTTCTTCCCGGGGACCCAGACAGCCACCCCGGCCTCACCGAGGTATTCCCACCCGGCCCACACGAAGTCGCCGATCACGGCAGGATGCTTCAGGACTCGGCCCCAGGCGCGGGCGACATCACCGGGCAGCGTCTCCGTCCCGAGGATGACCCGATCCGGGTATGCCCGGACGTCGCGGTCGTAGCGGCCGATGCCGTAGTTGTATCCGGCGACATCCACTTCGGCGAAGGCGTCCCTCGAGGCCTTGTCCGCCTGCGGCAGCCGAGAGACGACATCCATCATGCGGCCGATCTGATTGATCATCACGTTCGCCTCGGTGCTCCCGGCCATGGAGGTTCCCGCGTCGCCGGCGGCGGCGGCCTCCTTGTAGGGCGACCTGTTGAACGAGACCAGGGTGTTCAGGAACAGGTTGATCGCGAGAGTCACAGGTCGATCAGGATCCGCGGCATGAAGATGAGCCGTGATCTCGCGCGTCAGTTCGACTCCCTGTGGGGTTGCGGTCTCGGGGATCTCGTTCCCTGCGGCGTACATGATGACCGACGGACGGTTGCGGTCCTTTCGGATCATGCGGTCCGCGTCCTCGCGCCACGTCTCGTGGAAGCGGTCGGCTGCGTCGTGCGCGGACTTCGACGCCACCCAGTAGTCGGCGAGCTCCTCGACCACGTACATGCCGAGCTCGTCGCAGGCGTCGAGCAGGTGTCGTGACATCGGGTGGTGCGCGCTGCGGACGGCATTGAACCCCGCTCCCTTGAGCAGGCGGATGCGCCGGTACTCCGCCGCACGATGGGTCGCGGCACCGAGCACGCCGTTGTCGTGGTGCATGCACGCCCCCCGCAAGAGCTCCCTGCGCCCGTTGATGCGCAGCCCGTTCCGGGAATCGACCGCAATCGTGCGCAGCCCCACCCGTTCCCGCCGTTCGTAGGTAGCGTCACCGCTGTCGACCCGAGCGATCAGCTCGTACAGATGGGGCGAGTCGGCGGACCAGGCACGGGGCCGGTCGACGACCAGGGAGAGCACCCCCTCGACACCGACTCCGTCGGCCGAGCTCACCAGCGTCTTCCCGTCGCGCAACTCCACGGCGACGCGCGCTGTCCGATCCTCGAGGCCGAGCACCGAGTATCCGATCTGGACCTCGGCGGTCGCCGCGGTGATGCTCAGCGTGCGCACCTTTAGTCCGTCGGGGGCGAAGCGGACTGCCGGTCGCAGGAGGAGCGAGACAGGGCGGTACAGGCCGGACCCGGGATACCAGCGGCCCGTGGGTTGTGCGGCGTTGTCGACGTCGACCACGAACGTGTTCGACGCTCCCCAAGCGAGGTGTTCGCCGATCTCGAACTCGAACTCGGTGTAGCCGCTCCGGATCGAGCCGACGACGGTCCCGTTGACCGTCACGGTCGCGTCGCCCTGGACCCCTTCGAAGCGCAGAGCGACCGACGATGAGCGGTCCGCAGGTGCGTCCCAGTTGGTGCTGTAGCGGTACGCACCACCGGGAAAGTACGCCGTGTCCGCGCCTCCCGGCGCGCGAGGATCACGGTGCTCGTGGATCATCGCGTCATGCGGTAGACGAACCGGTTGCCCGGCTCCCCCGCCCTTCACCGTGAAGTCCCACTCGGTGAGAGTCATGGCGATCGTGTGCAGGGCGGCCTCGGTCATCATCGTCCTTCCCGTCGGGCATCGCAGCTGATGCCCGGAAGACCACAGAGAAGCACATCTATTGACGCGCGTCAAACATGCGCGTCGCGGGTGGTCTCGCACCAGTGTGCCGAGACCCTCGGCTCCGCTCCATCGAGGCCTCCTCCGGCCAGCGGCGCAGCGACACCACGCTCGGGGGTGTCGGGGTTCGAGATGCCGCAGCCGCGGAGGAAGCGAGGCATTCCATGACAAGCTGGGCTCACGTCGAAGGAGTGGACATGGCGACGAGTACGGACGTTGCGCGACACGCGGGCTTGTCGCGCTCCACGGTGAGCCAGGTCCTCAACGGTCGGGGCCACCTCTTCGCCGAGGAGACGATCGCTCGAGTCCACGCGTCCGCCGAGTCTCTCGGATATCGCCCATCTCTTGCAGGTAGGACGCTTGCCCGCGGGACCAGCGACATCGTCATCACGGTGCTGCCCGACGCCACGTTCAACCCGCGGATACGCGAACTGGTGGACATCATCACCAAGGGCATGGCCGACGCGGGGCTGACGAACCTCCTGCAGTTCATCGACCGCGGACACCGCCTGGAGCACGCTGTGCTGGGCCTGAAGCCCTTCGGCATCGTGAGCCTGGTCCCTCTACCGGCGGAGCAATACGAGCGCTTGCGCGCCCAGGGCGTACGCATCGTGGTGCAGCCCGACCACGTGCAGGTGGCGATCGATGAGGCGATCGGTCGTCTACAGGCGGAGCACCTCGCGGCCGCCGGGTACACGACGATGGCGACCGTGCTGCCGGTCTCTGCACGAGAGTCGACGTTCGCCGCGCCCCGGGATGCGGGAGCCCGCGACTGGGCGTCTCGCCACGGACTCCGGGTGTTGCCGACGATGCACGTAGCGCTCGAGCCCGGTGGCGCGGTGGATGCGATCGCTGGACTCCCTGCCGAGCCGATCGGTCTCGCCGCCTACAACGACGAGGTCGCCATGGCGTTGGTCGGTGCGGCGATCAAGCGAGGCCGCACCTTCCCGGAGGACATCGGAGTCATCGGAATCGACAACTCTCCCATTGCGCGCGCGTCGACGCCGACGATCACGACGGTCGACTTCGACATCTCCTTCAGCGGAGAAGGGATTCTGCAGCTGCTGCTCCAGGAACCGGACGGGCCCCAGCCGAGCGACCCTGCCGGTCTCGTTACCGACCGTCTCACGGTGATCCAAGGCGAGACCACGCGCACGCCACCCGTTCTCTGACCAGCCCCACTCTCCGTGCTGACGTGATGGCATAGTGAGCGTTGACGCGCGACAACGCGACGTCTTCCCTTTGTCGATCAGCCGATCAGCACGACAGTGAAGGAATCACCGAAGATGCCCGACCTCCTGCCATACCGCGACCCCTCCTTGCCCACGATGGAACGAGTCCGCGATCTGCTCGGACGCATGACCCTCGAGGAGAAGGCCGCACAGATCGCCTGTCCGTTCGGTACCGCCGTCGACGTGCACCGACCGCCGCAGGAGGGGTGGGGTACCGCGGTCGCCGCACTCGCCGCCCTCGGAGAGGTGCCTCGCGAGGCGGCCCGTCTGGGAAACGAACTCCAACGCAAGCACGTCGAGGAGACCCGACTCGGGATCCCCGTCCTCCTCGCCGAGGAGGCACTCATCGGCCTCAAGGTCCGTAGCGCCACCACCTTCCCCGACGCCCTCGCCCAAGCCGCGACCTGGGACACCGATCTCATCGAGGCGATGGCGAAGACGATCGGCGTGCAGATGGCGCGGCTCGGCGTGCGTCAGGCGCTGTCGCCACTCGCTGACGTCAGCCGCGACCCGCGCTGGGGGCGGGTGGAGGAGACCTACGGCGAGGAGCCGTACCTCGTGGGATCGATGGCGACGGCCTTCGTTCGTGGTCTGCAAGGGGCGGAGGAGGACACTCCCCTGATCGCCACGCTCAAGCACTTCGTCGCCTATGGCGCCAGTGACGGAGGGCGCAACACGGACGCGGCGCACCTCGGCCACTCCGAGCTCCACGAGGTCTACGCCCTTCCATTCGAGATGGCCATCCGTGTGGGAGGCGCCCAGGGGGTCATGCCCGCCTACAACTCGATCGACGGCGTCCCCGTGACCGGATCCGCGGAATACCTGGTCGGCCTCCTCCGTGATCGGCTGGGCTTCGAGGGTCTCATCACCTCCGACCTCGAGGCCGTCTCGCAGTTGTTCACCAAGCACGGCACTGCCGCCGACATCCCCCATGCATTCGCCCAGGCCTTGCGCGCGGGCGTGAACGCCGACCTCGACAACACGGTATCGACCCGTGTCATCCTCGAGGCCGTCCACGAGGGACTTCTCTCGATCGACGAGCTGGACGCCGCAGCAGCTGGCAGCCTGAGGGCGAAGCTCGAGCTCGGGCTGTTCGAACGGCCGTACGTCGATCTCGACCGTGTGCCCGAGACTCTCGACTCGGAGTCCGACAGGGCCCTCTCTCGAGCAGTCGCCGAGAAGTCCGTCATCCTCCTGCGCAATGCGCCCGTCAACGGCACGCCCCTCCTCCCCCTACCCGACTCCCCGCAGACCATCGCGGTGATCGGTCCGAACGCGGATCGGCTGATGGGGCAGCTCGGTAACTACAGCTACCAGGTCCTCGACAGCATGACGAGGCGCTTCGCGCAGGCGGCCAACCCCCAGGCGCGCATGGAGTCGGCCCAGGCGATGGGCGCCGACAACGCCGACCTGCTCGTCGACTCCGTGCCGGTGGTCACGTTCCTCGACGGCATCCGATCGAGGGCGCACGCCGACTCGAAGATCGTGTATGCGGCGGGCTGTCCCGTCGCCGCCGAGGATCGCTCCGGTATCGCCGCGGCCGTCGCGCTCGCTCGAACCGCGGACGTCGTGATCCTCGTCGTCGGAGACCAGTCCGGCATCGGAGCCTTCGGCACGGTCGGTGAGGGACTCGACAGTGTCACCTGCGAGCTGCCTGGCGTCCAGCGCGAACTCGTGGAAGCCGTCGCCGCATCGGGAACGCCGACCGTCGCCGTCCTGAGCCACGGACGTCCCTTCGTCCTGGGCTGGATGACTGAGAAGGTGCCGGCCATAGTCTCGTCGTTGTTCGGCGGCGAAGAAGCGGGGACGGCCGTCGCGTCGGTCCTCTTCGGCGACGTGAATCCCGCCGGCCGCCTCCCGATCGCCATGCTCACCTCGGTGGGAGCCGCCCCGCTGCCATACTGGCGGACCCTGCAGCCCAGCCACTATGTAGACGGCACCTCGACAGCGGTGTTCCCCTTCGGACACGGACTCAGCTACACCGACTTCGCCTACCGCGACCTCGCGATCGGCTCGCCTGAGGTCAGCACGGATGGGGTCGTACGCCTCGAGTTCACCGTCGAGAACGTCGGTGCCAGTGCAGGCGAGGAAGTCGTCCAGGTATACGGCCAGGACGTCATCGGCAGCACGGTGCGCCGAGGCCGAGTCCTGGTGGGCTTCCGCCGCTTCGCTCTCGAGCCCGGAGAAGCGGTCCGGGTGTGCATCGACGTGCCGACGAGCATGTTCGCCCTCTGGAACGGGACGCGGGGGTGGGTCGTCGAACCCGGGCTGCTGCGCTTCTACATCGGGGGCTCCTCCGCGCGCACACCGCTTCAGGCTCGCGTCACCTTGACCGGTGGGGAGCATGAGCCGGGCGATCAGCGCCCCCTCTTCAGCAGCATCACGCTGAGGGACGTCGAACCCGGCGACCGACTCGACGGAGGAGCCGACGCGTTCGATGCGGGAGCCATCCAGCGCGTCACGGCTGAGAGCACGATTCGGGAGTGGCTGGATCACCCGATCGGCGGGCCGGCGTTGCGTAGTGCGCTTGGTGGCATCGAAGAGAACCTGCTTTCGGCGGCGTTCGGGCTCACTCTGACGAAGATGGCCTTGTACAGCCAGGGAGCGATCACGGACGAAACCGTCGAACGGCTCATCACGGTCGTAGAGCGTGCCTACTCGGACAGCGATCGCGCCTGAGGTGATGAGGTGACGGGAAGGGGAGATCGTGTACGACTTCCCTTCCCGCTGGCCTCTCTCATGGAGCAGCGTCGAGGGCATCCCGCCACGTGATGCCCTCGGTGATCCGACTGCGCCACGTGCGCAGCGCCTTCGCTGCTCCCATCGCGAGCACACCGGTCAAGGCGCCTCCGCGACGGTAGAGCGCGACAAGGCGACGATCGCTGACCGATCCCTCCACGACGACGCACTCATCGTGCTCCTTCAGCCATCCGTGTGCCTGCAGGCGCAGCCCGAACTGGTCAGACCAAAAGTACGGCACCGGCGCGTAGTCGACGTCATCGCCGCGGACGATGCGTTCGGCTACGTGGATCGCCTGATCGACGGCGTTGGTCCGGTGCTCCACCCGCATCGATGTCGTGAAGAGCGGATTCCACCAGCGCGCTACGTCACCGGCGGCATAGATCCCGGGAGCAGCGGAGCAATCGGAGGCGCACCCGACCCCGTCACTCAGGTCGAGTCCACTCATGCGAAGCCAGTCCACAGCTGGTTCCGAGCCGATGGCGATGACGACCAGGCCCGTCTCGAGCACCGAGCCGTCTCCCAAGACGACTCCGCTCACTCGCCCCGTGTCGGTGACGAGGGAGCGCACGCGGGAGAGCGGTGCGGGAATGACGGTGATGCCCATGCTGCGATGCAACGCCATGAGCTCGGCGCCGACAGGCCGACCGATGACACGCTCGAGCAGGTTCTCGCCTGCTGTGAGCAGGACCACCTCACCGACGGACGCCTGGAGGACCGATGCGATCTCCGCACCGAGGAAGCCGCCGCCGATGACCACGACGCGCTTCCCGACGTCGACTTCGGCACGCAGCGCCTCCGCGTCCTCCAAGGTACGCAGGACGTGGACTCCTCGCGTTCCCTCCGTCCCTGCGAGGCGCCGCGGACGGACGCCCGTCGCGATCACCAGTGCGTCATAACCGGTTCGTGCCCCATCCGCGGTCGTCACCTGCCGACCGATCGGGTCGAGGTCGACGGCAGGAGAGCCGAGCCGCTCGTGGACGTCGAGCGACGCGAGATGGGCATCGGGTCGCAGCTGCAGCCGCGTCCCCTCCCACTCACCCGAGAGGAGCTGCTTCGAGAGAGGCGGCCGATCGTATGCGTGGTGCCGTTCTGCGCCGATCACCTCGATGGATCCGGCGTACCCCTGGCTACGAAGCGACTCGGCTGCTGTCACTCCGGCTGCGGAGGCGCCGACGATGAGGGTGCGTCGCACACTCACGGCGCCTGGAGACGGATGACCGCAGCCGGGCACCGTGCGGCGGCTTCGCGGACCGCTTCGTCCAGCTCGGCGGGCGGGTCCTGGTCCAGCACCACCACGATGCCATCATCGTCGTTCTGATCGAAGACATCGGGGGCTGCCAGTGCGCAGACTCCGGCGCCGACGCAACGGTCGATGTCCAGAGCGAATCTCATGCGACCACCTCGTCCCACTCCACGAGGAGTTCTCGAATTCCGTAGACGAGCATGTCGTTCTTGAAGGGGATGTCACTCTCAGGCTGTACCGCTCGCAGACCCTGCACGCGGCGGAACAGCTCGGGAAGCGCGACGGTCAGCTCGAGCCGGGCGAGATGCTGGCCGAGGCACTGGTGCGCCCCATACCCGAACCCGACATGAGCCGAGCGCCGATCGAGATCGAGGCGATCGGCGTCCGACATGAACCTCGGGTCGCGGTTCGCGGACTCGAGGACGACCGCGACGTGCTCCCCCGCTCTGACGAGCTGATCGCCGACGGTGACGTCCCGGACGGCCTTGCGGAGCACGCCGTTGTGGACTATCGAGAGGTACCGGATGAGCTCGTCGACTCCCGTGGACATCATCCCCGGCTCCCCGAGCCGTGCTGCCTGATCAGGATTGCGCAGGAGCGCGTAGGTGCCGAGGGTGATCATGTTGGCAGTCGTGTCGTGGCCGGCGGCGAGCAGGAGCAGCGACAGCCCCATCAGCTCCTCGAAGCCGAAGGGCTCGTCGCTCGGCTCCTGGATGAGCCGACTGAGCAGATCGTCACCGGGGTTCTCGTACTTCGAGGCGACGAGTCGAGCGAAGAACGCCTGCCCTGCAGCTCCCGCCGCCTCGCGTTCTTCGAGCGGGAGGGTGAGGTCGACCTGCGAAGCGGTGAAGTGCCCGAACTCGGCGCGATCCTCGTCTGGGACGCCGAGCACCTCGCTGATCACTAGAGCCGGGATGGGCAGCCCGAAGTTCCTGTACAGGTCGACCGGGCCCGACATCGACGCCAGACGGTCGATGTGCTCTGCGACGAGGGACCGGATGAAGGGTTCGAGCGTCGCGACGCGCTTGACCATGAACTCCCGCGCCAGGCGAAGCCTGAGACGGGAATGAGATGCCCCGTCGTGACGCAGGAGGATCCCAGGAGGCGGCGTCGCCCCGAGCTTGTCCTTGTTCCCCATCAAGTGAGTCGAGCTCGCGTCGACGTTGCTGAACGACTCGCCATCCCCGAGGACCGCGCGCGCATCGTCGTAGCGACTGACCAGCCACACGTCGAACCCGGCCGGCGTGGTCACCCGGGTCACCGGATCCTCCTCCCGCAGGCGCTCGTAACGCGCACTGGGGTCGAAGGGGCAACGATCTTGCGGGAGGGCGCCCCGCGGGACAGGGGCAGATTCAAGAGTCGGCACGGACACTCCTTCGTGATTGGTCGAGGGTCGACATCACCGACGCTAGGTCGACCTTTGACGCGCGTCAACCGTTACACGATGTCGACGTGCTCACGTACCGCCGCTGCGGTAGGAGCGTCACAGCCCCAGGTGGACGCCGTACGCGGCGGCATCGCCGAGGCTGGAGGACGATCCGCCTGAGTGGGCAGTCAATCGATGGGAGCCTTGTGTCCGCACTTCTCTACCGCCTTGGTGTGCTGTCCGCGCGCAGCCGCTGGGCAGTCGTCGCGAGCTGGCTGCTCGTCCTCCTGATCGCCGCGGGTGTCGCCCTTTCCGGTATGCGCTTCTCCAGCGCAGGGTTCGATGTCCCCGGCACCGACTCCAGCCGCGCGTTGAGCACCCTCGAGTCGGAGTTCCCCACTACCGGTGAGGCGACGACGTCGCTCCAGCTCGTTGTCCAGTCGTCCGGAGGACGTGTCACGGATGACGCACCCTCACTCACGTCAGCCTTGGAGCAGGCGCGTGTGATCCCCGGTGTGCTCGCGGTCACCGACCCCCTGGACCCCGCGCGACCCTCGATCTCCGCTGACGGTGCGACCGCTATCGCGCAGGTGACCGTCGGCGACATCGACGAGGAGCAGGCGGTCGACGTGACGTCCGAGCTTGACGCCGTTGCCGCTAGTCTGCGCGACCAGGGCATGGCCGCGGAGATCGGCGGCTCACTGACCAGCGCAGTGCCCGAGATCCTCGGTCCGACGGAGCTCGTCGGGGCCCTTGTGGCCTTCCTGGTCCTGCTGCTCACATTCGGCTCGCTGGTTGCAGCCGGAGCGAACATGCTCGGCGCCCTCGTCGGCGTCGGCGTCGGTGTCCTGGGCATCCTGGCCTTCTCGGCGATCACCCCGATCGGTTCCGTGACCCCCATCCTCGCGGTGATGCTGGGGTTGGCCGTCGGGATCGACTACTGCCTCTTCGTGCTCTCGCGCTTTCGCGCCGAACTGCGTAGCGGGCGCCTTGTGCAAGACGCCATCGGCCGGGCCACGGCCACGGCCGGCTCGTCTGTCGTCTTCGCTGGAGCGACGGTCATCATCGCGCTCGTAGGTCTCACCGTCGTCGGCATCCCGTTCCTCGGCGAGATGGGAATCGCGGCGGCGTTCGCGGTCGCTGTGGCTGTGCTGATGTCCCTGACCCTTCTGCCCGCCCTGCTGTCGTGGATGGGGCGGCGCGCCCTCGGGCGGCGGGAGCGCGCTTCGACCCGCTCAGCCGGGGGCTCCCCTCGCTGGACGACGACATGGATCGGTGCCATCCTGCGTCGTCCCGTGATCGCGACGTTCGCGGTCGTCGGCGGTCTCGCCGTCGCGGCTCTTCCGTTGCTGGGCATGCAGACCAGTCTCGTCATCCCCGGCGGAGAGGATCCCGATTCCACTCAGCGGGCCGCCTACACGACGGTCGCTGACGCTTTCGGTCCGGGCGCGCAGGATCCCCTCGTCGTGCTGGTGCGATCGGATTCCGATGCCGCGTCAGCTGTCGAGACGGTCAGCACCGAACTCGGCTCGCTCCCGAATGTGGCCACCGTCTCCCCGGGTCCTGTCTCGGCCGACGGATCGACCGCCATGCTGACGGTCATCGCCGAATCCGGGCCGCTGGACACAGCCACGACCTCGCTGGTGAGAGACATCCGAGCGCTCGGCGACGATTCCACGAGCGTCCAGGTGACGGGTTCGACGGCGATCGCACTCGACTCGGACGAGCAGCTCCGCTCGGCTCTGATCGCCTATGTCGCACTGATCGTCGGGCTCTCCTTCTTGCTGCTCGTGCTGCTGTTTCGTTCCTTCCTCGTCCCGCTCATCGCCACCGGGGGCTTCCTCCTGTCGCTCGGGGCGGCACTCGGCTCGACCGTGGCGGTCTTCCAGTGGGGATGGCTCGACCCCATCGTCCAGGCCCCGCAGGGCAACCCTCTGCTGAGCCTCCTGCCGATCATCGTGACGGGGATCCTGTTCGGCCTGGCGATGGACTACCAGGTGTTCCTGGTATCCCGCATCCATGAGGCGCATCGCCACGGAACATCGCCCCGAGAGGCCGTACGCGCCGGCTTCCAGCAATCTGCACCTGTCGTGGTCGCTGCCGCGGCGATCATGGCCGCGGTCTTCTTCGGATTCGCGCTCAGCCCGTCCTCGCTGGTGGGATCCATCGCGTTGGCCCTCGCCGTAGGTGTGCTCGCCGACGCCCTCCTCGTCCGCATGATCCTCGTCCCGGCGCTGCTCACGCTCCTCGGCCGCTCCGCCTGGTGGATCCCACGCTGGCTCGACAAGCTCCTGCCGACGATCGACGTCGAGGGCGCCGCCTTCGACGACGACCGTCGTGAGGCCGCCCCGAATGAGCTGGCGTCGACGAGAATGTGACAGTGCATTCGAGATTCGGCTCCCGCTGGGAGGGCCTCTTCGACATCGTGGCCGTGATCACCGCGGTCGCAGCCGTCGTGATCTCGTTCCACGTCGGCGGGGTAGACAGGATCGCCGCGCTCACCGCCACTGTGGTGAGCGCGGGGCTCGTCGCGATACGGCGGCGGTTCCCGATTGCGGCCGCTGTCGGTGCGATCGCGGCCAGCCTCATCGTCTTCGTCGCTCCCGACGGTGCGCTCGGGGTCTGGGTGCTGGCGGAGATCTGCTTGTTCTCGGTACCGCTGCGACGCTCTCGGACCGCGACGACCATCGTCGCCACCATCCACGCGGCCGTTCTGTACGCCGGTGCGATGATCGCGTTCGGCGTCGGCCCCGCCGACCCGTTCGCTCTCATCCTCCCGGTCTGGACAGGGGCTGTGGTAGCTCTCGGCAGCGCGGTGCGCGCTTACCGCGACTACGCCCAGGCGGTGGAAGAACGGCTGAGCGCGGTGACGGCTGCGAAGGAGACCGAGCTCCGCCGAAGGATGAGCGAGGAGCGCGTGCGCATCGCCCGTGATCTGCATGATTCGGTGGCGAACTCGCTCGCCGTGATCGCCCTGCACTCCACCGACGCCGAACGGCACGTCGAGGACGACCCCGCCCGCGCTCGTCGGGCGCTGCGCACCGTGCGAACGGTCAGCGCCGGGACTCTGCAGGAGCTGGCCGCCATCCTCGCCGTCTTGCGGGACGCCCGATCCGACGAAGTCGAGAACAGGACCGTCGCCGCCACGTCCGGGATCCCGACGCTCATCGAGATGATGCAGGCCTCGGGGGCCTCAGTGGAGGTGTCACTCGATGCCCTTGACGGGGCGGGATTGAGCACGTCAGGGGAAGCCGCCCTATATAGAGCCCTTCAGGAAGGCCTGACGAACGCTCATCGATACGGCTCCGGTCCGACCCATGTGACGGCGTCGGCAACTCCGACCAGCATCGTCCTGACGATCGAGAACGCGATCCAGCACCGGTACCCGGGCGCTGACTCGGGCTTCGGCCTGATCGGCATGCGGGAACGCGTCGAACTGGCAGGCGGCAGCCTGGACGTCCGCGAGGACCGTCACTCGTTCGGCCTCCGAGTCGAGCTCCCTCGGGCATCCCACGGAGCAGAGCGATGATCGACGTGGTGCTCGTCGACGACCAAGCGATGATCAGAGCCGGCCTGCGCGGGATCCTCGAGGACGCCGGGATCCGCGTGATCGGCGAGGCCGCGGATGGGAGATCCGCCTTCGCCGTGATCCGCGGCTCGCGTCCGGATGTCGTACTCATGGATCTTCGGATGCCGATCCTCGACGGCGTGGGCGCCACTGCCGCCCTCCGCGCAGACCCAGATCTGAACGCGGTTCGCATTCTCGTCTTGACGACGTTCGACGGTGACGAGGAGGTGCTCGCCGCGCTACGCGCCGGCGCCGATGGCTTTCTGGCCAAGTCAGCTGACTCCGAGGCCCTGATCGCCGCCGTCGAGGCCGTGGCGAAGGGTGACACGTCGCTCTCCGCTGGCGCTGCGAAAACGGTCGTCAGTGACCTTCGCACGCGCGGTCGCAGCGCCACCGACGTCGAGCTGATCGCCCGAACGGCCACGTTGACACACAGGGAGACCGATGTCGTGCTCGGTGCCGCCCGAGGGCTCGACAACGACAGCATCGCCCGCGATCTCTTCATCTCACCCGCGACGGTGAAGACCCATCTGAACCGAGCCATGACGAAGCTCCACGCGCGCGATCGGGGGCAACTCGTCTCCATCGCCTTTCGAAGCGGGCTCGTCGACCGAGCAGAGCATCCCTGATCCGGCCGATCACCATCACGGTGCTGTCCAGACGCCACCCGCTTCTCGGTGCAGCTCCGCGGCGTGGCCACACCATCGTCCAAGAGGTAACGGCATTTCTCCGGCGAAGCGAACCCCTGTTCTCGCCGCGGCGTCGACATCCATGTCCTGCTGGCAGCGAAATTGTTTCGGAGTCCGGCTTGACCTGACGGTCTGATGCGAGCATGAGCGCCTACTCACTCAAAGAGGAGTCTGAGAGGCATCGTCGCCCCCCGCAACGAGAAATGCACTCGGCTCATTCCGCCCTTGCGCCCACCAGCACTGCTGCTGGGTCGCACGCATGCGATTTGGAACCGACCATGAGAACACTGACATCCGCAGCCCTCGCGACCACCGTCGCTCTAGGGCTGACACTGATCGCGGCAGTCCCCGCGAGGGCATCGACCGGCGATGGACCTACGCTGCGTGAGCTGGCCGAGCCGGCCGGTCTCACGATCGGATCCGGCTCGATCAAGGCCGCGGAGTGGACGAAGGACGACCGCCCGTCGAACTACCTGACCGATCCGCGGTTCGCCGACACCCTCGCCGAACAGTTCAATGGCCTTTCTCCCGAGAACGAGATGAAATGGGCCTTCACGCAACCCGAAGAGGGTGTGTACGACTTCGCTGGGCTTGACCGACTGGTCGCCTTCGCCGAAGAGCACGACATGGCGGTAAAGGGCCATGGTCTGATCTCCAGCTGCTGCGATCCGGAGTACGTGACCTCGATCACGGATGCCGGCGAGATGCGGGCGGCGATGACAGAGCACTTCACCACTGTGATGGAGCGTTACGACGGAAGGATCGATCGGTGGGACGTTGTCTCTGAAGCGCTCGAGTCGCAAGGTACGACGCTTCAAAGCACCACCTTCTTTAAGGTCCTCGGTCCCGGGTACATCGCTGACGCCTTCCACATCGCGCGAGCAGCCGACCCGGACGCGAAGCTCTTCATCAACGAGAACCTGGTCGAGTTCGATGCGGCGAAGCGGCAGGCGTTCCTCGACCTGCTCACCGGGCTGGTCGCCGAAGGCGTACCCGTCGACGGAGTCGCGCTCCAGATGCACGAGACGTTCGCGGGCCCTCTCCCCGGAGTGATCACCGAGATGGTCGACTCGTACCGTGCGCTTGGTCTTGACGTCGAGATCGCCGAGCTCGATGTGCACACCTACGACCCCGTCTCGCAGGCGACCATCTACGGTGACGTCGTAGCCGAGGCTCTCGCGGCCGGCGTGACGGAGATCAGCACCTGGGGCTTCACGGACAAGCACCTCTACACCTGGCTCCCGGGAGCCAAGCCACTGATCTTCGACGAGGAGTACGGCCCCAAGCCCGCCTACTTCGCCGTTCGCGACGCACTCCAGCAGTTCGTCACGCCCACCGCTGCCCCCGGCGTGGCCAGCCTCTCCAACACGGGCCGGAAGTCCGGGCTGAGCGACGGTGATTACGACATCAAGATGAACCTCACCAAGGGCGCGCCGGGCAGCTACTACCGCCTCTACGAGAACGATGTCCTCGTGTCCTCGCAGCGCCTCGACTCCCTCGCGACCCCGCGGCAGTCGGCGACTACGTCCTTCTCCGGGAAGGCGGAGGGGAAGTACAGGTACCGCGCGGAGCTCATCAACTCACAGGGCGTCACGTCGACGAAGACCACCACGGTGCTGGTGAAGCACCTCGCACCCAGCAGACCGGTGGTCTCGGTCGACAACAGGGACGGAGACGGCACCTTCGTCGCCACGGCGACGCTGAAGTCAGGGATCAACGCCACCTCCTACGCCTTCAAGCTGGACGGCCGGATCGTCGGGACGGGGCCCCTGACGGCTGCGACGCCCAACAAGCAGACTGCGAAGGTGTCCCTCACCGGAATCGCCGCTGGTCGGCACGCTCTCACCGCCGTTTTCACCAATACGAAGGGATCCACCGAGTCGAGGTCGGTCACCGTCAGGGTGCGCTAGCTGTCGACGCGTGGCTCCTCCCCCTCGAGAAACCGCCTGGTGACTCCCGTCATCGGGCGGTTCCTCGTCACCATGCCCACGCTTCGCGGAGATCATGCTCGTGGAGGCGAGGACACCGAGTCTCGGGCGATGAGCTCGGTGGCGAGCTCGAGTCGACGGGCCACCGGATACCCCCCTCGGAGATCCAGCAGGCTGCGCAGCGCGGCGGCGCCGATCTCTGGAACGGGTTGCCGGACGGTGGTGAGCGGCGGCGATGCCAGTCGAGCCTCCACCAGATCATCGAATCCGATGACGCTCAGCTGTTCGGGTATGCGCAGCTCGAGGGCATGGGCGGCTGCGTACACACCGAGCGCCATGTTGTCGTTGCACGCGAAGACGGCGGTGGGTCGGGAGGGTGACCCCAAGAGCTCCGCTACCACCTGAGCTGTCGTCTCCATCAGCCATCCGCCGTACAGCACAGTGGGCCTCGAATCGGGCAGAAGTTCGCGGATTCGGGACAAGAACCCTCCTGCCCGCTCGCGGCAGTTCAGCGAATGAGGGTCTCCGGCAACCACCGCGAAGGAGGTGTGTCCACGATCGAGAAGGAAGCTCGCGGCATCGGCCCCTCCTGCCCAGTTCGATGCTCCGACACTCGGGGCAGCGCGCTCAGGGGTACCGGCAGGGTCGATGAGCACGAAGGGAATCCGTGCCCGCTCGAGGAGTCGTCGTTCGGAGGCGGTTGGCTGCACAACCGCGATCAGTGCGCCACGCGATCGATGGTCGACGAGCCGCTCCACCCATGACCGGCCCTGCGATTCGCCTGCGCGGACCATGATGATGACCAGATCGAGAGAATTCTGCGCGGCGACGCGCTCGACACCGCCGATCAGCGCGCTCGCCCAGGAATCACCTACCGCGGGAAGGACGAGGTCGACCAGCTGCTCCGCGATGAGCGCGTCGACGGCCGCGGAGGGCATGCGTCGATATCCGACCCGCGCCGTCGCCTCCTGCACACGCTCACGCGTCTCAGCCGATACATCGCCTCGGCCATTGAGGACCTTCGACACCGTCGGAACAGACACCCCCGCGATCCGCGCGATGTCCCGCAATGTCGGAGCGCGTCCTGCGGTCTGTGCCTCCATGCTCACAGGCTATACGCCTCGAAAGTTGCGCAACACGCGTCGCGGATGGGCTTTCGAAGCGTTGCACCTAGCGGGAGATAGGCCCGAAAGACTTTCGGACCAGGGGCGCTCGTGGGCGGTCGCGTCCTAGGTTGGATCCGGTTCTCGCGTGCCGAGATCACCGTGGAATGCAGGAAGAGCCGCCCGCAGCCCGGTATCGACGACCACCCAATCCGGAGTCAGCTGATGAGTCATCCCGCGTTCGCATCGAGCGACCTGTCCATCCCCGAGGAGTTCACCCTGGGAGCCGCTACCGCGGCGTATCAGATCGAGGGCGCGGCATCGAAGGACGGTCGAGGGCCTTCGATCTGGGACACGTTCAGCCATACGCCCGGTGCTACCGCCGAGGGGGCCACAGGCGACACCGCCGCTGGACACTACGACAACGTGACGACCGACCTCGACCTCATGGCCTCTTTGCACCTGGACGCGTACCGGTTCTCGATCTCGTGGTCCCGAGTAATGCCCGAGGGCGAAGGGGCCGTGAACGGCGCCGGCCTCGCGTTCTACTCCACCCTCGTCGACGGCCTGCTCGCTCGCGGAATCCGACCCGTCGTGACGTTGAACCACTGGGATCTCCCCCAGATGCTCGAGGACAAGTACGGCGGCTGGCGAGGACGCGAGACGGCCTACGCATTCGAACGCTACGCGGAGATCGTCGGTGCGGCACTGGGCGACCGCGTGGCGATCTGGTCCACGCACAACGAACCTTGGAACAACTCGTTCGCCGGCTACGGCCATGGCGTCTTCGCGCCGGGAGTGAAGAGCCACGAGGCCGCCCTGAAGGCCGCTCACCACCTCAACCTCGCTCACGGACTCGCCGTGCGCGCCCTCCGGCGCACGATCACCAAGGACGACGCGAAGGTCTCGATCGTCCTCAACATCTTCCGCGTGGAGCCCGAGTCCCCGGCCGATGCCGAAGCAGCCCGCCTGTTCGACGCCATCGCCAATCGCGTGTTCACCGGACCTGTGCTCGATGGCGCGTACCCCGCAGATCTGCTCGAGGACACCAAGGCGTTCACCGACTGGCACTTCCTCCAGCCCGGCGACGAGCAGATCTGCAACCAGCCGATCGACCTCCTCGGCGTGAACTACTACGAGATCATGCACATCCGCCGCCGGCCGGACTACGACCCGACGACGGAGCTCATGGGCGGGACCGAGTTCCCCGGTTCAGAACGCGTGGAGCTCTTCCGTCCCGAAGGCTTCGACAGCACGGCGATGGGGTGGACCGTCGAGCCGTGGGGACTGGAGGACCACCTAGTCGCCCTCTCCGCCCGATGGCCCAGCCTCCCCATCATGGTGATGGAGAACGGCGCCGCCTTCGACGACGTCCTCACCGAGGTCGACGGGCAGCCCGCGGTCCTCGATCGACACCGCACGCAGTACCTCATCGACCACCTCACCGCCACGCTGCGCGCCCGCGACCGAGGCGCGAACGTGGACGGCTACCTCGTCTGGTCACTGCTAGACAACTTCGAGTGGGCCGCCGGATACGGACCTCGCTTCGGCATCATCCGCGTCGACTACGAGAGCTTTCACCGCACCCCGAAGCTGAGCGCCCATTGGTTCGCCGAAGCATGCAGCACACGCACGGTGCCAGCGCTTGCGACCGTGGACCTCAGCGCGTGATGGACCTCGATCCACGCAACCGTCCAGCCGTTCGCGCATAGGTCGTCAGGCACGCGGATCTCCTCACGATCGCTTCCCGACACCGCGCTTAGGAGGGCGAAGTGGCGCCGTCGGGACCGGGAGCACCTTGGAGGACAGCATCCTCAGTACCACCCTGAGCGCTCGCATCGACCTCGGCATGCTCAGTGATGAGCGGCACGGGTGCTGCTCCTGCAGCGATCTCCGGGTCCTGCGCCGTGAGTGACCACCAGGATCGAGCGGCGGCGACGAGTTCCCAGAACGCGTCCACGGCAGCGACCGGATCCACATCGGGACGGTACTGACGCTGCACCTGCAGCCCGTCCATAACCGCGATGCCCAACGCCGTCACCAACTCAGGGCTTACGCCCGCGGGTACGACGCCCGCGTCAGCGCCGGGCTCCCGTGTCTGCTCTTGCGCAGACCGGTAGTGGTCGGCGAAGTACTCGTGCGCAGGGTGCTCCGGGTCGATGGCTTCGGCAGACAGAGCGATGTACAGCGATGTCAGGCCCTCGTGCTCCGCCGCGTGGCGAGCGACCTTCCGAGAGCGCGTCGCGATGTCGCTGTCGGCGATGTCGGCGAGGTACTCGGCGACCGACGCGTCGCGGAGGTTCAGCACCTCGACGAGCAGGTCCTCCTTGTCTGAGAAGTAGTGCAGCAGCAGCGCCTGGGACAGCCCGACACGCTTTGCAAGCTCGCGCATGGAAGCGTGCGTGTACCCGGATTCGCTGAACAGCTGAGCCGCCGCCGCGACGATCTCGCGGCGGCGCTCCACACCCTTGCGGTACGGTCCGCGCGTTCTAGGACTGGTGGGCATGTGCCCCACGATAACCCGCGTCGAGAAGATTTCCCCGAAACCTTGTCATGCGACTAGGTTAGGGCGCATACTCGACTCCGTCACCACCGAACGGCGGCCTCCATCGCTGGATGGTCGTAAGCGATCGAAGGGTGTCCACCGCCACAGCGGACCCGTGGACACGATCGCCTCGCCGGCCCAGCCCCGAGCGGCGTGACCCTCGCACACACAAAGGAGTAGTAATGCGATCAATCCCGAAGGCCCTGGTGCTGCTTGCCGCAGCCCCGCTCGTCCTCCTCGCTGGCTGCTCGGCCAGTGGATCGAGTGACTCGAGCGCGGACGGCGAGGTGACCCTGTCGATCTCCACCTTCAGCGAGTGGGGATACGACGACCTGATCGAGGAGTACCAGCAACTCAACCCCGACATCACCATCGAGCAGAACAAGTTCGCCACCAGCGACGAAGCAAAGGAGAAGTTCCAGACTTCCCTCGGCGCCGGGTCCGGACTCTCCGACATCGTCGGCGTGGACAACAGCTGGCTGCCGCAGGTGCTCGAGAACCCCGACAACTTCGTAGACCTCTCCTCTCCCGACGTCGAGGGCCGCTGGAACCAGTGGAACGTGGACCTCGCCACGTCTGCCGATGGCAAGCTCCTCGGCTACGCCACCGACATCGGCCCGTCCTCCATCACCTACCGTGCCGACCTCTTCGAGGCCGCAGGACTGCCCAGCGACCGTGAGTCGGTCGCCGAGCTCTTCGGAGGAGATGACGCTACGTGGGACGACTTCTTCGCAGTCGGCGAGAAGTTCAAGGCCGCGAACACCGGAGTGCCCTTCTACGACGCCTCGGCGTCGGTCGCGACCAGCTGGGGCGACCAGTACGAGGTGCTGTGGGAGGACCCCGAAAACGGTGACATCATCGCCGGCACCAACCCGGAGCTGAAGAAGATCTACGACACGACCATGAAGCACGACGACCTGTCGGCGCACCTCGCGCGCTGGACCGAGGACTGGAACAGCTCCTTCCAGAACGACGGCTTCGCCGTCATGCTGTCTCCCTCGTGGATGCTCGGTGTCATCGAGGGCAATGCAGCCGGCGTGACCGGTTGGGACGTCGCGGACGTCTTCCCCGGCGGCGGCGGCAACAGCGGCGGCTCCTACCTCACCGTGCCGACGCAGTCGGAGCACCCGGAGGAGGCTCAGGCCCTCGCCGAGTGGCTGACCGCCCCGGAGCAGCAGCTGAAGGCCTTCGAGTCCACCGGCAACTTCCCCAGCCAGGTGGAGGCGCAGAACAGCGAGGAGCTCCAGCAGGTCACGAACGAGTTCTTCAACAACGCACCCGTCGGCCAGATCCTCACCGACCGCTCGGCCGCGGTCAAGGAGATCCCCTACAAGGGCGACAACTACTTCGCGATCACGGACGCCTTCAACAAGGCGATCAACCGCGTCTCCGTCGACAAGACCCAGAATGCGCAGGAGTCCTGGGACATGTTCCTGGATGAACTGGGCAACCTCGAATAAGCCCTGACATCCCCGTAGGCGAGGGGTGCGCGCGGATCGGCGCGCACCCCTCGCCGCGAAAGAGAGAGAAATCCATGTCCGACCCTGTCGCGAACGCGGCCCACCGCGCCCGGAGCGCTCCACCGCCGATCTCCCCCTGGAAAGAGCGGCTCGGTCGCTGGGACTACAAGGCCTCCCCTTATGCCTACATCGCCCCTTTCTTCATCGTGTTCGCGATCGTCGGACTCTTCCCCCTCCTCTACACCGCCTATGTCTCGCTCCACGACTGGGACCTGATCAGTGGGCAGGGCGACTTCGTCGGCTTGGGCAACTTCACGTTCGTCCTCAGCCGCCCCGTGTTCTGGGTCTCTCTCGGCAACACGCTCAGCATCTTCGTGCTGTCCACCGTCCCGCAGATCGCCATCGCCCTGGTCCTCGCGAGCGTCCTCAACGCCAACATCCGCGCCAAGACGTTCTGGCGCATGGGTGTGCTGCTCCCGTACGTCGTCGCCCCGGTCGCCGTCACCCTCATCTTCTCCCGCCTCTTCGCCGACCAGTCAGGACTCGTCAACGCCGTCCTCGAGCTCGTGGGCGCGGACGCGATCGGCTGGCATCGGGACAGCCTCCCCGCCCACGTCGCGATCGCCACGATGGTGAACTTCCGCTGGACCGGGTTCAACACGCTTGTCCTACTCGCGGCGATGCAGGCCATTCCGCGCGAGCTGTACGAGGCGGCGATCATCGACGGTGCCGGACGGTTCCGGCAGTTCGTCTCGATCACGGTCCCCTCCGTACGCCCGACCATCATCTTCGTCACCATCACGTCCACCATCGGCGGTCTCCAGATCTTCGACGAACCGCGTCTCTACGACGCTCAAGGCCTCGGCGGCAACTCCGGACAGTGGAAGACCATCACCCTCTACCTCTACGAACTCGGTTGGAATCAGCAGAGGCTCGGCCGTGCAGCCGCCGTCGCCTGGCTGCTGTTCCTCCTCATCGTGATCTTCGCGCTGGTCAGCAATTGGCTCTCGCGTCGCATCGCGTCCGGCGACGCGACCCCCGTGTCACGGAAGACCCGCCGGAAGTCGCGAGTCGACCAGGTCCCCGCCAGCAGCACCCCCATCGTCAACACCAGCCTGAACGTCTCGGCCGATGAAGTTCTTGAGAGGACGCCATGACCGCCCCCTCCGTCCCCTACATCCGCCAGACAGCCGGTCCCGGCGCTGCGAGATCCGCCTCCAAGAGGCGCGACAAGGGCGCCACCGGGGACAAGCCGAAGTGGGTCACCTACGCGGTCCTCGGTGCTGTCATCCTCATCTCGGTGCTGCCCCTCTACTACACCTTCCTTCTCGCCTCGAACACTTCAGCCGAGGTCGCGCAGAATCCCATCCCCTCCGCCATCCCAGGTGGAGAACTCGTCAACAACCTCACTAGGCTCTTCCAGTCCGACATCGACTTGATGAAGGCGGCGTGGAACTCATTCTTCGTCTCCGCCGTCACCGCGGTGGCCGTCGTCTTCTTCTCCACCCTCGCCGGTTTCGCCTTCGCGAAGCTCCGCTTCCGTGGCCAGGTTCCTCTGCTTGCGATCGTGGTGGCGACCCTTGCCGTCCCCACTCAGCTCGGCGTCGTCCCGCTGTACATCGTGATGCGCGAACTGGGACTCGTCGGCAACCTCTGGGCGGTCATCCTGCCCGGGATCGTCACCGCGTTCGGAGTCTTCTGGATGACGCAGTACCTGTCGGCGGCGCTGCCCTTCGAGCTGATCGAAGCGGCTCGCATCGACGGCGCGTCCACCTTCCGCACGTTCTGGTCGATCGCGCTCCCCGCTGTCCGTCCTGCCGCGTCGATGCTGGGGCTGTTCAGCTTCATCGGCGCGTGGACGAACTACTTCTGGCCTGCCATCGTCCTCGGACCGCAGAACCCCACCCTGCCGGTCGCGCTCCAGCTGCTGCAGACCGGGTTCTTCAAGGACATCCCGTTGATCATGACGGGCGTCCTCGTGTCGATCGTGCCGCTGCTGGTCCTCTTCCTCATCCTCGGCAAGCAGCTCGTCGCCGGCGTGATGCAAGGCGCGATCAAGGGCTGACCGCCACAGCGACCAGCCACCCCTTCCAGACCGCATCGACGCTGCTCTGACCGCACGAAACGGATCCCCATGACCACCACCTCCGCCCGCACGACCGCGGCCTCCCGACACTTCGACGGCAACGACCGCATGGAGCCTTACGAGGACCCGGAACTCAGCGCCCAGGAGCGCACCGACGACCTCCTCCAGCGTCTGAGCCTCGAGGAGAAGATCGGCCTGCTCTTCCACACCGTCATCGAGATCGGGCCGGATGGCGACCTGTTGGAAGAACCGGGAGCGATCAGCAAGTCGCCGACGACGGAGGTCGTTCGAGAGCGCTTCATCAATCACTTCAACGTGCACCGCATCAACAGCGCCCGCGAAGCCGCGCGGTGGAACAATTCGTTGCAGCGCCTTGCCGCGCAGACACCGCACGGCATCCCCGTGACCATCTCGACGGATCCGCGGCATGCGTTCGTCGACAATGTCGGAGCCTCCTTCACCGCCGGCCCCTTCTCGCAGTGGCCCGACACGCTCGGCATGGCCGCGCTGCGGGACAGCGCCACCGTCCGCGAGTTCGCGGAGATCGCCCGCGACGAGTACCGCGCCGTGGGCATCAGCATGGCGCTGCACCCGCAGGTCGACCTTGCGAGCGAACCGCGATGGACGCGGCAGCTGCAATCCTTCGGCGCCGACCCTGACCTGGCCGTGGACTACACCACCGCTTACCTCGAGGGGTTCCAGGGCCCCGCCCTAGACGCCACCAGCGTGGCGTGCGTCACGAAGCACTTCCCCGGCGCTGGTCCCCAGAAGGACGGCGAGGACGCGCACTTCCCGTACGGGCGTGAGCAGGTCTACCCGGCGGATGCATTCGGGGTGCACCTGCGACCCTTCGAAGCCGCCCTCCGCAACGGCACGGCGGCGATCATGCCCTATTACGGCATGCCCGTCGGACTCGAGATCGACGGCGAGCCCATCGAGGAAGTCGGTTTCGGCTACAACAAGCAGATCCTCACGGGGCTCCTGCGGGAGAAGCTGGGCTTCGAGGGTGTGATCCTCACCGACTGGGAACTCGTCAACGACAACATCGTCGGCGACCGGGTCCTGCCCGCCCGGGCCTGGGGAGTCGAGCACCTCGACGCCCGACAGCGCATGGTGAAGATCATCGAGGCGGGCGCCGACCAGTTCGGCGGCGAGCAGTGCACCGATCTGCTCCTGGACCTCGTCCACGACGGCAGCATCTCCGAAGCTCGGATCGACGAATCCGCGCGACGGCTGCTCCTGGTGAAGTTCCAGCTTGGACTGTTCGACAACCCCTTCGTCGACGAGGACGCAGCAGCAGAGCACGTCGGCAACGCCGAGTCGCGGCGGGCCGGCCTGGACGCTCAGTCGAGGTCAGTGGTGGTGCTGAAGAACGGCCGCTCTGAGAGTGCGCCCGTCCTGCCGGTCCTTCCGGGCATGCGGGTGTACTCAGAAGGGATCGACGTGAGCGCCCTCGCCCAGGTCGGCACACCTGTTGCGGAGCTCGAGGATGCCGACATCGCGATCATCCGCATCGAAGCGCCGTACGAACCTCGAGATGACCTGTTCCTTGAGAGCTACTTCCACCAGGGGTCGCTGGAGATGCGTCCGGGACTGGTTCACCACCTCCGGACCATCGCCGAGACGACGCCGCTCATCCTCGACGTCGCGCTCGACCGGCCGGCCCTGCTCGCTCCCGTCGTGGATGCTCTCGCCGGATTGACGGTCACCTTCGGAGTATCCGATGAAGCGCTCCTGGCTGCCCTCGCTGGACGGGTCACCCCGTCGGGACGTCTTCCCGTCGAGATCCCGCGATCGATGGAAGCCATCCGGCTCTCCGCGCCGGATGCACCCTCCAGCACATGGGACCCGCTGTTCCCGATCGGGTTCGGCCTCGATCTCCCCTGAGCAAGGTCAGCGGGAGCGACTGCAGCTGACACGAGTCGGCGGTAGACCGCTCCTCCTCATCCTCACTCTCCCCACCCGCGGCACACAGCAGCCCGGCGAGAGCTTCACTCATGGCAGTGCGGGCTCCGCCCTGAAAGGACGACGATGACGAGCCCCGCAGACACGACGGAGGACCACTTCCTCCAGCACGCGCCCTACCGAGATGCCTCCCGCCCCGTCGTGGAGCGCATCGCCGACCTTCTCGGTCGCATGACCGCGGCCGAGAAGGCGGCGCAGCTGGTCTCACCCTTCGGAGCGATGGTCGACACCCGCACCCCGCCGGACACCGGCTGGGGAATCGTCACCGCCGGCTTGTGCTCAATGCGCATGCCGCCGCGCGAGACAGCCCGTCTCGCCAACGAGCTGCAACGTGTCCACGTCGAGAAGACACGATTGGGCATCCCCGTCCTCTTCGCGGAAGAAGCTCTCGTGGGCTTCAAGGTCCGCGACGCGACGATGTTCCCCGAAGCCATTGCACAGGCCTCGACCTGGAATCCCGACCTCGTCGAACGGATGAGCGCGACGATCGGCGCACAGATGGTCTCCGTCGGCGCCCGACAGGCGCTGTCACCTCTGGCCGATGTCGCTCAGGACCCGCGCTGGGGACGGGTGAGCGAGACATACGGTGAGGACCCTTACCTCGTCGGCCAGATCGCCTCTGCCTTCGTCCGAGGCATTCAGGGAGCCGTCCCTGACCGCCCCGTCATCGCCACACTGAAGCACTTCGTCGGCTACAGCGCCAGCGACGGCGGCCGGAACACGGAGACGGCCAACATCGGAGAGAGAGAGCTTCGAGAGGTGTACGGACGCCCATTCGAAGTTGCTGTCCGCGAAGGCGGGGCACGGGCTGTGATGCCTTCGTACAACGACCTCGACGGCAGCCCCGTCTCCGGATCGCACGACCTGCTCACCGGTCTGCTTCGCGACGAGTACGACTTTACCGGTCTGGTCATCTCCGACCTCGAAGCCGTCCCCCAGCTGCACACCAAGCACGGCACGGCCGAGAACGTCGTCGCCGCCTACGCTCAAGCCTTCACCGCTGGCATGGACGTCGATCTCGCCAACAGCAACTCCGCCGACAAGATCCTCCGGGCCCTCGAGGAGGGGCTCCTTCACGATGCGACCCTCGACCGCGCCGTCACCAAGGTGTTGAGCGCCAAGTTCGAGCTCGGTCTCTTCGAGAACCCCTACGTCGACGTGGAAGCGGTTCCGCAGACACTCGACTCGGAGGAGGCGCGTGAGCTGGCGATGACCGTCGCCTCGGAATCGATCGTGCTGCTCCAGAATCAGGCCGTCAACGGGACACCTCTCCTACCGCTACCAGCAGATCTCTCCTCCATCGCCGTCATCGGTCCGAATGCCGACCGTCCGTTGGGCCAGCTCGGGCACTACAGCTACCACGTGCTTGACAGCATGACCGTCCAGTTCGCCGCCGCCAATGACCCGCAGTCTCGAGCCGCGGACACGGAGGGCCTCGCCGGCGCTGGCCCCGATGACGCGAAGCTGCTGGTGGAATCCGTCCCGATCGTGACGTTCCTGGATGGAATCCGCTCTCGAGCGGGCGCCGACGTCGACGTGCTCTACGCTTCCGGAAGCCGCATCGCCAGCCACGACCGGAGCGGATTCGACGACGCCGTGCGAGCAGCCCGGGCAGCGGAGGTCGCGATCGTCGTCGTCGGCGACCAGTCGGGGATCAACAGCCTTGGAACCGTCGGCGAGGGACTGGACAGCTCAGACCTCGCTCTTCCCGGAGTTCAACGCGAGCTGGTCGAAGCGGTCGTCGCGACAGGAACTCCCACGGTCGTAGTGCTGAGTCACGGCCGACCTTTCGCCGTGGACTGGATGGCGGAATCTGTCCCGGCTATCGTGACCACCTGGTTCGGCGGGGAAGAAGCAGGGAACGCCACGGCCGCAATGCTCTTCGGAGACAGCAATCCGGCGGGTCGACTCCCTATCGCGATGCTGGGATCAAGCGGCGCCGCTCCGGTGACCTACGGGCGCAGCCTCCAAGGGCCGGCATACGTGGATGGTTCCATCCGCGCGCTCTTCCCCTTCGGGCACGGCCTCAGCTACACGGCCTTCGACTACAGCGGTCTCACCCTCGATTCCCCGACCGTCCCTACCGACGGGACCATCCGCCTCGCGTTCACCGTGCGCAATACCGGACAGCGAGCGGGCGAGGAGGTCATCCAGGTGTACGGGCACGACGTCCATGCCCGGACAGTCCGCCCTCCCCGCGTCCTCCTCGCCTTCGATCGCGTCCCTCTCGCCGCTGGAGAAGCACGACGGCTCTCAGTCCACATCCCCACCGCCATGCTCGCCCTCTGGGACAAGCGAGAGGGATGGCTCATCGAACCTGGCCGCGTAGAGCTGTTCATCGGAGGGTCCTCGGCGGACATCAGGCTCACCGCGGAGACGCTCCTCATCGGGGACAGCCACAACGTCGAACCTTCCGAACGCACTCGACCGAGCCGCGTCACGTCCGATCGCTGAGGAGCAAGCCATGCAGATTCACGACAAGGTCTTCGTCGTCACCGGAGGCGGCAACGGCATGGGCCGACAGGTCGCTCTCGAGATCATGCGTCGAGGCGGTCACGTCGCGGCGGTCGACCTCAACGAGAACGGCCTCGCCGACACACTACAGCTCGCGCAGAGCAGTACAGGCCGCATGACCGTGCACACCGCGAACGTCACCGACCGGAATGCCATCGCCGTGCTCCGCGACGAAGTGCTGATGCAGCATCCTCACGTCGACGGCGTCATCAACATCGCCGGGATCATCCACTCCTTCGCCCCGTTCGAGGAGCTCCCCATCGACGTGACTCAACGGGTCATGGATGTCAACTTCTGGGGAACCGTCAACGTGTGCCGCGCGTTCCTCCCGATCCTGCGCTCCCGTCCCAGCGCCGCGCTGGTCAACATGTCGAGCCTGTCAGCGCTCATCCCGTTTGCCAGCCAGACGTTCTATGGAGCCAGCAAAGGGGCGGTCAAGCAGTTCAGCGAAGGTCTCTACGCAGAGGCGCTGGGCACCGGCCTCACTGTCTCGACCATCTTCCCCGGCAACATCTCCACGAACCTCACCGGCAACTCGGGCGTCGCGATGATCGACGCCAAAGGCAAGAAGGTCAAAGCCACGACTCCGGAGGATGCGGGACGGGCGATCGTCGACGGGATCGAGAGGAGCAAGTTCCGCATCCTCGTGGGAAGTGACGCTCGTCTCCTCGACCGACTCGTCCGCCTGGCCCCGCGCTGGGCGACGGGTATGATCGCCAGGCAGATGGCGTCCGTGCTGTAACAGCCACTCGCGTCAAGTAGCCGTCTCCTCTCCACCCCACGTCGACCGCCGCCGCCGTCGCGACCGTCGGCTACGTCGCCTTCCTCGTAGGGCCGCCCCTACCGGGCTTCCTCGGCGAGCAGCTCAGGCCCCGCAATGCGACGGTGCTCGTGCTGGTCCTCGTCGCCGCCGTGTCCTCGCCACCCGAGCTGCCCGTCCCGACACGCTGAGGATTTCCGAGACACGGTGTGACCGCTACGCGAGTGTGAGGAAGAGCCTCTCGATCTCCTCCATGGTGAGCTTTCGAGGTGACGCTTCACCGTTCTTGGTGGCGTCGAGGTCGGTGACGTTGTCAGCGACCAAGCACTGCTGCATCGCGGTGGAGACGATCAGGAAACCGGCACGATCCAGCGCACTGGACACGGCAGCGAGCTGGGTGACGACGTCGCGGCAGTCGCCGCCGTTCTCGACGGCGGCGATGACAGCACTGAGCTGGCCTTGGGCGCGCTTGAGGCGGTTCGCGACCTTTCGCACCGCGACGGCGTCGTGGAGCTGTCCGCTGGTGTCGTTCATGCGCGGTCGGTCGTCAGGTCGGCGTCAATCCAGGCGGTGGTGCCCCCGGTGACCTCGATGGCGTCGATGCCGCAGGCGTTGAGCGCCTCTGTGGCTCGGGCGCTGCGGCCCCCGGACTGGCAGATGAAGTGCACGGGCCGGTCCGCGGGGATCCCGTCGATGCGTTCGCCGAGCTCGGACAGCGGGACGTTCACTGCGGACCGCGCGTGACCGGCGGCGTACTCGTCGGGTTCGCGCACATCGATGATGGTGGCTCCCGCGGAGGCGGCGAGCTGCTGGACGGTGATGCTCGTCATGGTGTCCCGTCTCCTATTAGGCCGCGGTCCCGGTGGTGTTGCGGGTCGTGGATGCGGTTCCGGCGCGCCAGGTGAGCAAGCCGCCGTCGAGGTTGCGGACGTCGTGCCCGAGCTGGGCCAGGAGGCGCGCGGCGGTGTGTCCGCGCTGTCCGACCTGGCAGTGCACGACCAGCGGTCCCGCCGGGAGCTCGTGGTGGCGCGCGCGCAGCTCGTCCAAGGGCAACGACACAGCGCCGGGGATCGCGGCGGTCGCGTGTTCGCTGGCCGTCCTCACATCCACCAGGGTGGCACCGGCGGCAAGGGAGTCCTCGAGTTCGTGCCACTGGATCGAGCGAGTCGTGCCGGTGGCGGCATTCTCAGCGACATAGCCGAGGAGGTTCACGGGGTCCTTCGCGGATCCGTACTGAGGCGCGTAGGCCAGCTCGAGCCGCGTCAGCGCGGAAGCGGTGAGTCCTGCGGACATGGCCACTGCGATCACGTCCAGGCGCTTGTCGACGCCGTCGCGGCCGACGATCTGCGCACCGAGGATCCGGTCGTCGTCCGGGTCGACGAGGAGCTTGATCGCCATATGCTGCGCACCCGGGTAGTAGCCCGCGTGCGAGGCGGAGTGCGTGTGGATGATCCGGAGGGGCCGCCCCTCCGCGACGAGGCGCTTCTCGTTCCACCCGACGAGCCCGACGGTGAGGCCGAGGAGGCCGAGGATCGCGGTCCCGAGGGCGGGCGCGGCGTCCGTCGTCGCGGCGCCGGCGATGTCGTCGGCCGCCGCTCGCCCGTGCCGGTTGGCGAGTCCCGCCATGGTCACCAGCGTCGGGGTGCCGTCGATGTGGTCGATCTTCTCCACGCCGTCCCCGACCGCCCAGATCGACGGGTCGCTCGTGCGCTGACGAGCGTCGACGGCGATGCCGCCGCTCGGGCCGAGACGCAGACTGGCTGCCTCAGCTAAGCCTGTCTCGGGGTGGACGCCGGCGGCCTGGATCACCAGGTCGGCCCGCACGCGCGTGCCGTCGTCGAGGTCTACGTGCCCGTCCGCGGCGCCGGTGACGGTCGTGCCGGCCCGGACGTCCACGCCCGCGGCCTCCAGGGCCTCGCGGACGGGGGCGGCCATCTCCGGATCCAGCGGGGAGAGCACCTGCTGCCCGCGCTGCACGAGCGTCACGTGGACGCCGCGGGCGAGGAGGTTCTCGACAGCCTCGAGCCCGATGAAGCCGGCGCCGACCACGACGGCGTGCGGATCGGGCGCGCCGGCGAGGAGGGCCATGATGCGGTCGACGTCCTCCACGCTGCGCAGGGTGGAGGAGGGGACGCCGCCATCGGTCCCGCCGGGCGCGGCGCCGGCGCCCGCCGCGATGACCAGGTCGTCGTACACGACCGTGTCGACGGTGCCCGCGTCGAGATCGCGCACCGCGACGGTCTTCGCGCCCGCGTCGATGCCGACGACCTCGTGCCGCACCCGCACGTCGAGACGGAAGCGCGCCGCGAGCGACTCGGGGGTCTGCAGCAGAAGCGACGCCCTCTCCGGGATCACTCCGCCGACGTAGTACGGGAGTCCGCAGTTCGCGAACGACACGTACGCGCCGCGCTCGAACACGAGGATCTCGCGCTCCTCGTCCAGTCGACGCAGCCGCGTCGCCGCCGACATCCCGCCGGCCACTCCTCCGATGATCACTGTCCTCATGGCGTCAACTATACCCCTGGGGGTATCATTCGTAGTGTGCTGCAACTGCAGCAGGCGATGAACAGGAGGAACGAGATGTGTCGACGGGTGACATGCCGGGTGTGCGGAAAGGAGGACTGGGCGGGGTGCGGGCAGCACGTGGAGCAAGTCATGCGGGGACTTGCGCAATCGGACCGGTGTCAGGGCCACCCGAAGGGCGAGTCGGGTGGTGGACTAATCGCCAAACTCTTCCGCCGGGGCTAGCGGGCTTTCCCAGCGCCAGGCATGACGCTGGCGACTGCGACGTAGTCCACTCCTAGCCGGCATGTACCGCCGCCCAGCGGCGTAGGTCACACCTGAGATACATGACTCCGCGGCCGCCACTCGACGACGAGGTGATCCGGGCAGGGATCCCGTGCCGGACGATCTGATCGCGTGAGGTAGTTGCGCCTGTGGATCATCACGCCGGTCAGCGCCGATCGGGACAAATAATGAGCGACACAGGGCGAACGGCTGACCCTGGCAGCCTCCACGGCGTCAGCCCGCGTTCCAGCCCACCACACCCCGAACCAAAGGACTGCCATGCCCTTCTCTCCAGTCACCCGCCCCATACGCCACACAGCCGGCGCTCTCGTCCTACTGCTGACCGCCGGGCTTTCCCTAGGTGCCGGAGCCGCGCCGGCCATGGCCAGTGCCCACACCACGCAGGTCACCTTCCAGGCTCATTGGTCGCGCTCGGGTCCGAACGTTCAGTCTATTCTCGTGGAGAACGCGGACGGAACGGATGGCCACTGCTGGCTCCTCTACTCAACTCCTCCTTTGTTCGGGAATCGCGAATGGATGACCAAGACGGTACGCCTGCCGTTTCCTGGACGCTTTCAGATCTTCAGCTACAACAACCCCTTCTGCGACCTCGCGCACTACTACGCCGGGTCGCAGGGGACCATCGACACAGGTCGGTGGCAAAAGTGGTCGGTCTCCGCAACGCGCCCGCCCAAGATGTACCTGTGAAGACGCGGACCACGCAGTGCTCGCCAAGCGGACACGACGCTGCATGACCGTGGTGGGACAACAATTTGCGCAAGGGTGACCGAATTCAAGGGAGACAGGGTCTCAACTGCTGTGCCAGCGGAGCCACTGTGAAGGACATCTGGACCGGTCGTCGATAATGTCAAGTAAGGGTCGATGCGGCGTCGGCTGGCTCTGAAGCCGGGCCTGCGTTGTTCCGGCTCTGGGCTGCCGCGTGCGGCGCAGGATCACGGGAGGCAAAGTTGTTCCTGGCCGCTCAAAGCTATCTGCCGCCTTTCGCGGCGCTTCATGGTTGCGTCGACGTGGCCAGCGCCCACGTGCTGGTTTTGTCGGCGACGGTGCCCGTTCGGGCCGGCGGGTCGCGGTGTACCGGGGACCGTGTCGACGTGGCCCACGATGATGACGCGGTGCTTGCGGCCGACCGTCATCCCCGTCACCACGGCGTCACAGATACGTTCCGTGCAATACGCGGCACCTGGCGATACAAAAGATCACGGAGGGGCACGATCTAGAATAACCTTTATCACCACGGATGTCGTTCGGCGGTGCGAGCGGAAGCCGATCGCCTCACGAATTGGCCCGCCGGCGCGTCTAACCCGGAGGCGTCCAGCGGCGGCATCGCGCTTCCTCCGAGCTGCGCCCGATGGGCACGGCGCGCGGCGTCTCAAAGAGGTACGGCCGCTCTCCGTAGACGGCGCGTACAAGGGACGGATCGGTCTGGTAAGGGCTCCCCTGTCGGACCCTTTAATACTTTGAGTTTCGGTGTCGCTCGTCCACGGACCTGAGCGGCCTTCGTGGAGCAAGAAATGGCCATGTGGTGGCGCCGATGCAGGTCCGCCTGTTCGCGAGCTGAGCTGCCGTATGGATGGTGCTCGCCGGCGTGTGCGCGATCATCGACTACACGAGCACGCTGCACTGCGGAATACACATGCCGCACCCCTGGCTGTCGGAGCTTTGACCGGAGCGCAAGGTGACAGTGAGGCCGCCAGGGGCGGAGTTTTTGAAGTTGTTCGTGATGATACTTCCCAGCTGGTTGTTGATCTCGTAGTAGCAGTCGCTGGGTGCGTCGACGGTCTTGTAGGTGCCGGCGGCGATCACTCGGGGGAGGCGTCGAGGGGGCTGGCGGCGTCGCCTACGGCGAGGCCGCTGTCTTATGGGATGACGCGGCTCGCGTATTCGATGCCGGCTTGGAAGTGCGGGCAGTAAATCTGCACGGCCTCGAAGCCCTCGTCGTACACGCCATCGGCGAAGCGTATGTATGAGGACTGGGGGTGGTTTCCGTGGTAGCACAGGAGGTATGAGCAGTACAGCTTGGCGGTGCTCAACGAGGAGGTGTCGCTGAGCGCCGATCCCTTCCCGGCTGCTTCTCTAGCAACGAGGTACTCGCGGGCTTGAACATCGGCTTCGCTTCGTACAGCGTGCGTGCTCCGGAGGACGGCACGGACGGCTGCGGAGATCTCCTTAGCGTCGGTGCTGTCCTCAAGGCCGGCAAGTGCAGCACGGTCGACGCTGAGCTGCTCGAGTGCGGCGGGCTCCGCATACGCTGCAGCTTCGGCGGCTCGCTCGTCCGCGTCAACGAGATGGCGTTCTCGACTCTATCGAGCGTCGGAAAGTTCTTCAGTAGCCTCCCGTCCCTGTGGCACTTCAGCCGCCAGGGCTCGTTCCTGCCGGGCTATGGCGACAGCTTGTGACTCACGTGCCTGCATCATCAGTGACACTAGTGACCCGCCGACTAGGGTCAGCGCCAGCAGCCCGGCAACACCAGCGGACAGAAGCCGACGCTTCCGGGTGCCTCCGGGAGTGGCCGGCACAGTGCGAATGAACCTCTTGACTTGCTCGACCGATGAGCCGCGGGGCGGTTGGGCCGAAGACAGGCGTTGTTGCGGCGAGAGCGGGTCGTGGTCACAGGCAGAAGCAGAGGGTTGGGCGCCGCTCTGAACATCCCACTCGAACGTTGTCGATCTGCGCAGCGTGTTGGTCACCAATCGGGCCGGATCCGTTCTGTAGCCCTCGCCCTGAGTGTCTCGCTTAGCGGTCAAATCGGTGTCCGCAGATCCTCGGATCGGGACCCTGTGTGAAGATCCGACGCGATATCCCCCTCGGCTCGTACTGTTCATCATCACTGCAGCGCGCGCGATCGGTGACCATCACACAAGCGCTTACTCTCGCGTCACTACGGCGATCCCGGAGGTACTGACATGACTGCCCTATGGAAAAATCGCTTCTCAGTCCTAGCCCTGCTGCTGCTCGTCGTCATGGTCGGGCAGTCGTCAGTTGCTAGACCCGCTCAAGCGGCGGGGCCGACGGGGACGGCGTTCTCTGATGACACCGGCCAGAGCTTTTCCGATGCAGAGGCTTCCGACGCTGTGAGGTCCTGGACTCCGGAGGCACTTGCCGCCGCCAGCGATCTCGACCGCCCGAGCGATGCTGTCAATGCCCCGGTAACAGGTGCCACCGAGCAGGCCCTGATCACGCAGGGCGCTGGGACCTTTGAGCCTGTCTACTGGATCGGTCGCATCTACTTCGATGTTAACGGGCGCCAGTACTCGTGCTCTGGATCCTCCATTCGCTCAGACTCTCAGCTGGTCGTCGCCACTGCGGCCCATTGTCTATACGACCACGGCGAGTGGTCCACCCGCGTGGTATTCATCCCGGCTTGGGACGGCGCTAACAAGCCCCTCGGCGTCTGGGGTGCCTTCTTTTACGCCGTCTCCCGGGACTGGCGGACCACAGAGGACCCGGGTCACGACGCAGCGTTCATCAAGATGGCTCCAAAGACTGCGTGGGATGGTTCCAAGGAGTACTTGGCCAGCAAGGCGGGAGCTCCCGCTCCTACATTTTCGGCCGCGATGCCCGGCCTCCACTTTGAGGCATTCGGGTACAGGCCGCTCGGTGGCTATGTCCCCGCACCCCTCTACACGTGCGCAGGTGAGGGCAGGCACTTCCGCGGATTTGCCTCCATCCCGGAGTACGAGATCGCCAATTGTGACCCGCCGGGAGGAGCCTCTGGTGGCCCCGTCTATCACGCGTCGACGCATGGCCCGAACGGGACTCAATACGGTGTCATCACGGAGACGCGACGCGCTCGAGATGGGTCACCGCTGCTCATCTTCGTACCCTGGGGTCAGGTGGAGTACAGCCTTTATCGGTCCGTTGACCTGTGGCCCAAGTGACGATCGGGTCGGCAGCGAGAGCATATTCCTCAACCGACGAACCGATGGGGTCGCGGCGAATGGCTCTAGCTGGATTTCCCCTACCTCGTACCGGGACGCGCTCCCTGAGTCCTACCTGCGCACGAGCCACGCCACCGCCCGAGTGGGCGTGCCAACCCTCACGCGCGCTCAGGTCTTACGACCCGAAACGTGACCGCGTCGACCACCCGGCACCCTGATGCAGGGCGTATAGAGGCTACGGTGCACGGACAAGGGTCACCGCAGACAAGCCGCCACAGGGCGATGGAGCGCAAAATCATGGATGCGGGATAGGCTGGCGCAATAGGCCGACACGCGTGCAGCGTCCGCCTAAGGCCGTCGCCTGGGCACCGGGGGATCCCCGGACGGGGGTCGAGCGCGGCACCGCCCGTACCAGAGCCGATGGGCGATGGGCATGGCAGTTGACCGCGGACAACGGTTAGGTCATCGCGACCTACGGGAGCCAGGGCTACGAGAACCAGTCCGATGCCCAGCGGATGGGTGATCAGGTGATCTCGGGGACCTACGCCGGACGTACCCGTCTCCGGCGCGGCTGAGCCGTAGCCACCGGCGGCAGCTAAAGAAGCGGCCGACACCGGAAGGTGCCGGCCGCTCGTGCGGTGCTATCCCCGAGGCGGGAAGGGGTCGTTCCCGTACGTGCGCTCGTCCTCGATTGTTCCATCCGACTGATGGATAATGAGCTGGCTGAGCTGATTGGCCCGGGCCAGAGCTACCCCAGCGTCGATCGCGTACTGCTTGGTACTGTGCGTCGAGACGGTCGACCCCGCATGGGTCACCGTCCAGACGGAGAGCTTGTACACGACGTCATATCGCTTGCGAGCCATCTCTACTTCTCCTTCCAGACGCCCTTCGACCCGCGACGCACCCCTGGTGCGGGAGCGCGACGGGGAGCGGTCGGTGCCGGCCGCGCACTGGGGGTACTTGCCCGGGTGGGCGAAGGACTTCAAGAGGCAGCGGCCGCAGCCGATCAGCGTGAGTGTGGAGACGGTGTCGACGTCGCCCATGTTCCGCAAGTCGAACGCGACCGCGCGGGCGAGCATCCCGGCTGCCAGCTGCTAGGAGCGGGTGGTGACGGAAACGGAGACGGGCAAGCAACCGCACTCCATTCACCAGCTGCTCCTCGAGGCGCGGACAAGGAAGCGACCTCCAATAGAAAACGCAGCGTCACCTGCCCCAAACTACCCAGCCCCCGCAGAGGTAAATCCTCAGTGCTTCACCAATGCCAGAACTCCGTACGCGGCACCGCTTGCGGATGATCGCCGTCCCATACAAAACAACGCGATAGATGCCATTCACGCGGGTCATCATCTCGTCACAAGGGCTGACTTGCTGTGCAGCATCGGACTCACGGTTTACGAGCTTAGCGAAGTCTTCGCACGTGATCATCCGGTAAGGAACCTTCGCTGTGGAACCCGAAAGAGCCTCTTCATAATTGGTCTTCATGTAAGCGAGCTTTTTCTCGCAGGTGGAGTCGCCCCCTTTGCGTACACCACCGCGAGCCCCGTGCCGATCCATTCGGGATCGTTTCTCTGGCTGCGGTTGTTCGAGTGGTACCACCCACACACTCGCAGACCCGAGTAGTCGTTCTTGTAGGGACCGATATTGATGGCAGACGCTCCCATGTCCGGCGTCCCGGACACCACCGGCGACCCCGCTACAGCCCGCGTTCCAGCGTCTGCCGCGTGGACAGCGGAAAGCGGGGTAACAGCCAGTAGCAACGCCGTGATGACAACTACGAGAATGCGCGAACCCGCGGATGTACGTGGCACCAGCGACAAGCGATCAGTAACATGAAACAACGTTGTACCCTTCGGTAATATGCTCGGCAATATATAGCTGGCATTGCATGGTTTTACCTCGCGAACTCGCGTCGGCATTCCGCAGCAAGCGCGCACCGCTCTTTGCGCTATATAAATCCCACCGTGAATGGCCGGCGTGATCAAGGCGCTCCCGCAGCCATTCGATTCAACCACTTCGAGACCCACGCCGGGTAAGCCAGGCGGGGACGGACTGCCGGACACTCACGGTCGTAGGACTCGCGGAAAACAATGTTCGGCCCTGCCCGCCGGAGTACCCCACGGGCCGCGCACGTCGATGCGACGTTTAGACGAGCAACACGCCGTGACTCCACGAGTTGATATGTAATAAACAATGTGTAATGAACATCGCGCTGTAGCTCCTCTAGACCCTCATGCGTCGACCCCAATATGGTCAGCGGGCTCAGGGGCTTGCATGGTTAAAACGACGCTACGAGTTTATAAGTAACTCACACGAGTGCCATAACCAGACTCAGCACCCATGAAATCGGCATGTCGATGAAAATGGTCGCGTGAGAATTCTCGGGTTATCACCTCGGATTCTCACGCGACCACACGCGGCACAAATCAGTTCTTATAGTTTGTGTGGAGATGTGGGGAATCGAACCCCGGTCCGCCGTTGCACTGTTACGCCTTCTACGAGTGTATCCCTAAATCGCTTTACTCGGCTCCGACCCTGGTCAGGGCACCTGCGGTCGACAAGCCCAGCCTTGCTTAGTGACCCATGTAGCCACAAGGCGTATCTACACGGCTATTCCCCTTTATGACGCCGGTGCTAGCTAGAGGAAATTGCTAGAACGGCGGATCACTTGATGCTTCGCCTAAGCGGCGAGAACGTGATCAGTGCGCTTAAGTTCGGCACCTATGTTGCGCGGAGGACATTTTCGAGTTGACTCCGCTTTCTCGACCCGCTTCTCGTGACTCTGCTGACGACGTCGAAACCGATCATCCCCATCGTGCGGTACTCCAACTGCCAAGTCGGTACCGCTTCTATACGAACTGCTCTGTGAATTTGATAAGCACCGCGTTTGTAGCTGCCCGACTTACCCTCGGGTCAGCGTACGATTGATGGTGCTGATGGGGCGAACACGACGGCTAGAGCTGTCCACAGGGCTGGCGAGTCGGGCACCAGGACGCTACATGGACACATCGCGTCCGTACGCTGACGCTCTCTTCTGAGATGTACAGTTCCTCGTCAGCGCCACCCCCTCCCCGTCGCAGCTGCCTTGATACTGACTGAGGCACTGGCGTTGCTGGTGCCTTAGCTGGGTGCCGCTGCCGATGATGGTCTCGGCTGCTCGGCACTGAGGCAGCTAATGGTATTGACGGGGCGGGGCGGGAGGCACCCTAAGAGCAGGTGCACTTAGTCGCTGGCGAACGGGGCACGACAGTGAAGGCTGCGTCCGCGCTGGACCCGCCTCGGCGGGCGCGTTCATTGCAAGTCCCGCCGGCAATCGATCCGCAGTCCTCCTCGAGCGCTCCTCAGACAACGGTCACGCCGAGCCGCCTCGAGCACGCGCTTGCTGGCGCTGGATCTTCGTCGGGCGACTCGCGCCAAAGTCGCGAGAGGCAAGTTCACCGCCGGGGGCCCTCAAAGATGGCCATGTCGGCGCTGCCGCGGAGACAAGGTCGATGAATCGCGTCGACCCTCCTAAGGGTGTCGGCCACGGACAGCTTGCTGAGATGGAAACCTCCGCCGCCGCGAGCATGACGCCAGAGCGCATCTCGCAAACCCGACTTGCTCCGATCTATCGCCTTTGGTGCTTTATGCGGGAAGATCGCGGCGTGCCTGCTGCCATGCCCGCGCGGCGCGCCTTACGATCCGCATGCCGTCCCAAAACTGTCACGTAAAGGCGGCCCCGTTACTCTACGGCGTTCTTACGTACCGTGTCGATAGCCTCGGTCACGATCTCAACTGGGGTATCGAAACCCAGGGAGCGACACGCAGCGGGCAAGTGGTCGCCCTGCGTCTTGGAATCGCTGAGGGCGGGTATGCCTGCGAAACAGATATCTCGAGTCCCCGCAGGCGTCCCTTTCGCGCTGATCGCGATCGCTGCTCCGGCGCTTGTCAGTACGAACCGCCCATTGTTAGATCACCGGGCCCGGGCATTCGGCGGGCTTAGTAATGGTCACGTCGACGACGGCAGTTTCGATATTGGGCTTCCACGCACCGTATGCGTATTCGAACAGGAACACAGGGCAAGTGGCGAATTGCCGCCTTTAACGAGAGATCCAACAAAAGACACACCGAGGAAGTTTCTGTGGGCAAGTTTTGACATACGGTGACACGAGCTCGGGCAGGCACCGCGCGACGCTCATGTAGAGAACGCCGCGACAAGCTGCCGTCGAAGCACTTTTCCACTAGGACCCAGTGGCAACGACTCTACAATCTCGATGCGGCGCGGAACCTTATACGCGGCAAGTTGCCTGTACATGAAATCTCTCACTGCCTTAGGGTTCATCGTCATTTCAGGACGTAGAACAACTGCAGCCACGATCTCTTCACCATGCGACTCGTGCGGCACACCGAAGACCGCGCACTGCTGCACCGAAGGGTGGCGGGCGAGCACCTCCTCCACTTCGCGAGGGTAGACATTGTATCCGTTGCGAATGATCATGTCGCTTGTGCGATCAACGACTCGGACGTAGCCGTCGTCGTCGATCACTCCGAGGTCGCCCGTGCGAAACCAACCGTCGACGATGACCCGCGCGGTTTCGTCCGGTCTATTCAAATACCCCATCATAATGTTATGCCCTCGAACGACGAGCTCGCCGAGCTCGCCTACCTGCAGTAAACAGACCGTGTCCAGCCGAGTCGGATCCGCGACCTCAACTTGAACTCCCCAGATTGCTTGTCCAACGGTCCCAGGACGTGGAGAGATACCGACGTGATTAAATGTCGCGACCGGTGAGGTCTCAGTGAGCCCATAACCCTCGTGAATATGCGCCGCGAACTCAACGCGGAAGGCCTCGATTATAGCAACTGGTATGGCCGCACCCCCACTCATCGCGTACCGCAGGGGCGGACGTGCAACGTTACGCTTCGCTGCACCTAGGAGGGCGACGAACATGCTGGGTACACCCATAAAGAGCTGGGTTTCGTACTCGACCATCAGTTTCAGTGCCTCGTCACCGTCGAACCGCGGCATGAGTATCACCGTAGCGCCAATGCGGAATGCGAGGTTCATAGTGCAGGTCTGCCCAAATGTGTGCGACAGCGGAAGACAACCTAGGATTCGGTCACCATGACGCATGTCCAACGTGTTCAGTAGAAGCACATCCACCTGCATTATCAAAGCCTGATGACTGCCCACCGCTCCCTTTGGTCGCCCAGAGGTGCCGGAAGTATACAGAATCGTTGCCGCGTCGCCTGGGAGCGTGGGGACGTACGAATTGATGGGGTTCGACTTTGAGAGTTCGTCCTCAAGACGCGCTGGTGATTCAGGCATGTCGACTGACGAATGTAGGCTGACGACGGTGCAACTTGCCTGGCGAGCCGCGGGCACGGCCTGCTCGAGAAAGGCAGCGGCGCAGACTAGCAGTTGCGCACCGGAGTCGCGTAGTACAAAAGCGATTTCCTCTGATTTCAGCAGGGGATTGATGGGGACGACCACACCTCCGAGGGCCAGCACGGCGTAATAGACGCGAGGGAAGTCCGAAACGTTAGGAATGAGCATGGCAACCGGTATTCCTGGGCTGACGCCGTATGCCGCGAGGGCGCCGGCGGTCGCACGTGTTTGGTTCCACAATTCTTTGTATGTGGTGCGTTCATTCCCTGTCACTATCGCAATCGTGTCGGGGTATCGAATGGCAGACTCCGCCAAGATGGATACAACAGACATCGAACTCTGCTGCGAGAGCCCATTTACAAAATCGTCTTCAGGTGTCGAGGAGTTTACCAAGGGTGGACTTCCTTCATCGCGAATGAGAGGGGGGTAGACGTCTAAGCAGTGTCCGCGATCCTCGCCCGCCGCCGCCCGAGCTATCCACAGGCACGTTTGGGACAATCGTTCGCGTTGCTCCACTCGAGACTCCGAAGCAAACGCTGCCTAGTGGATACACCAGGTGTGCATAACTTCACCACCGATTAGGCAACTTGGCTAGTGTCCTCTGGAACTAGAGGAACGCACGCTTGACAGGGCTATTTCGCGTGACACCTACACCCCTGGCGCAATCCGGGTTGGTAACTATTACGTCCGATGGCCTTTTCGCATCGGCGTGCGCCATGGCATGGCATGGCACGCCACCAACGAATCGCTGTTCTATTGGAGCGACCACTCGCACCGACACGCCTTCAGAGAGGAACATATCTATGAGTAGGAACAAGGGTGACGCATACACGATCACGGCCGTGGAAGCGGATGTGTTTGTGGTTCGCGGGTCCCATGTCAACTGGTCAATTCTGACCGAAGGGTCCGGCATGACGCTCATTGACGCCGGCTATCCCGGGAACAGCGCGGCAGTCCTGGATTCACTTGAAGAAGTCAGCGCCAAAACAGGCGCGCACCGCCTTGAAGCTATAGTCATCACGCACGGCCACTCGGACCATATCGGGGGCCTCACGGCTGTGCTGGACGCGCTCCCAAACACTCCTCGAGTCTTGTGCTCACTGCTCGAGGCGAGCCACGTACGCCGTGAGCACCTGCAGCAGGTGACACTGCGACAGGTGCTCCGCCATGCGGGTCAACCTGGAGTGCTTACATGGTTGCTAGCGGCAATACAGCAGGGCGGCCTGAAGGAGGTGGGCTACTCCGACGTGCAGGCCTTCGCGGGAGATGCTTCCCTTGATATTCCCGGTCGCCCGTCCCCTGTCGACGCGCCCGGACATACGGAGGGCCACACAGCGTACTATCTCGAAAGGGCCGGCGTGCTGGTAACAGGAGACGCCCTCATTACAGCGCATGCGACGTCACGCGACGTGGGACCTCAACTGCTGCATCCTATGTTCCATGGCGATGTCCAGGCGACTCGTGAAACGTACGACCGACTCGTGAACTGGCCCTACGCCGTGCGCTTCGCCCCCGGGCATGGGCCCGTGGTAAGTAGCCGCTGAGGCTACGACGCCAGGATCGGCCCACGTGATCAGCAGACCTCCATGTGGGAGCTACTACCAGTGCGAGGGGCTCGAGGGATCGTGGCCGGCTCCTGTTCAAGCTCGCGTCTAGAATCTTGATGGCGGGCCGCGACTAGCTCCCGACCTCGCGTGACCCGAGGACCGATCTGTCCACGGGACATCGCTCACGACCTAGTCGACACCCCTCGTACCTCCTTTTAGTTATTCGCCGCGGTTACGGCACCCGATAACTCATACCCTTCCCCCGTA